>JAPPNN010000053.1 GCA_028873815.1 Gemmatimonadota bacterium
GAGCACCACCTTGCCAAGGTGGGGGTCGCCGGTTCGAGTCCGGTTTCCCGCTCTGACGACGGCAGTCCGGTCCAGGGATGCCTCGCCACGGACATCGGCGGGTGACCCTGACAGCCGAATCGCCGGGAGGGGCGACGGCCGGTGCCGGACGCCCCTTTCCTGTCGGCGCCGTAGCCAAGTGGTAAGGCAGAGGTCTGCAAAACCTCCATTCGGCGGTTCGAATCCGCCCGGCGCCTCTATCCTTTTTCGGCGGGACCGCCGGGGCACGGCCCCCGCCGCCGCCGTGTCCGGCCCCCCGGCGGCGCCGGTCTCCGGCCCCTTACGGAATCAGCCGTCTCGGCCCCGGCCTCAGCAGGAACACGCCCTCGTACATGCTGGTAACCACCACCGTGCCGCTGTCGAAGTACGGATACGCGGTCCACGCGCCCACGAAACCGGGGGGATCCCCTTCGTACGGCGTGGTGTCGAACCAGCCGATCTCCACGGGCGCCTCGGGGTCGCTGATGTCGAACAGCCGGAAGCCCGCCTGGTAGTTCGCCTGGTACATCCGGTCGCCCTTGACGTACAGGTTGTGGTCGGTGGCCCCGGTGGGACCGTCGACGCTTCCCACCAGGATGGGGTCGTCCAGCTCCGCGACGTCGAAGATGAAGGTCCGAGTGGCGGGCGCCGTGCCGACCAGTTCGTCCAGTTCGTCGTCGAGGTAGTAGTAGCGCTGGTCGTCGGTGAGCCAGCCCTGGTGCACGTAGGCCAGCCCGGGATAGGTGGCCGTGCCGACCGGAACCGGGGCCTCCTTGTCGGTCACGTCGATGATCCTGAGCGCGGTTTCGTTGGACGCGAAGCAGAGTTCGCGGCCCTGGAAGCGGTCGTCCGGTCCGCGGTAGACCACGCACTGGGCATCGTGGGTGCGACCCGGGTAGATCAGCCCCTCGGTGTCGGTGAAGCAGCCGGCGAAGACGGGGGACTTCGGATCTCGCACGTCGACCATGTGGAGGCCGCCGCCGCACGTCTGGCCGCCTCCGCTCGCTCCGACCGCGAAGGCGAATCCGCTCTCCGGGTCCAGGACGAGGTTGTGGGCGCTCGCGATCCCTCGGTAGACCGCGTCCGGGGCGAACTCGACGGGGTCCGGGCCGGAATCGCGCAGCCGCGTGAGGTCGAAGACGACGAGGCCGTGGTCGCCTGCGCCGTCGCCGGTGAAGAAGAGGTGGTCGGCATAGACCTTCAGGTCGCGCGCGCCGCTCGGGTTGGCGGTGACCACTCCCATGTACCGGGGGGAGGCCGCGTAGGTAATGTCGACGATCGCAGCGCCCCCGGAACGGCCCACCAGCGCGTATTCCCGGCCCGTGGCGGGATCGGCCCAGCCCCACACGTCGCTGACGCGCTCGCCGGGTGCGCCGCCCAGAGCGGAGGTGGGCAGGAAGGCGAGGAGATCCACGCCATCGCACGCAAAGCCCGCCGCCGCGCCGTCGGCGCAGCGCACCTCACCGTCGGTGACGGCTTCGAGGCCGTCGCCGGGACGAAGGGGCTCGGCGGTGGCCGACCACTCGCCGCCCGGCTCCCGCGTGAAGACATGGGCGGCGCCCGAGCCTCCGTCGGTCCCGGGGGCGCCCACGACCGCGACGGTGGGCCCGAGGGTGAGCGCGGCCCCGAAGGCGGCTCCCGGGCCGGCCGTGCTTTCCACGGGCGTGGCCTGCTCCCAGCGGCCCTCGCGCAGCTCGTAGCGGTGAACCTGTCCGGCCCCGGCCTTGGCCCCGGGCGCGCCGACCCAGAGTTCGTCGCCCAGGATCGCCACCGTGCTGCCGAAGCGCCAGGCCCCGACGGGACGTTCCTGCGCGGTGGGTGCGGCAGGGTCAGGCGCCTCAGAGGCCGATGCGGGCTCCGTGTTCCCGGGATCCGGCAGACGAAGGATCTGGTCCCTCTCCCACCCGCCGTCCATTCCCCGCCGGAACGCATACACGGCACCCGCACCTTGCCCCGACCCGGGCGCGCCGACGACGAGCCGGTCCCCCGCGCGGGCGATAGACGCGCCGAAACCCGCGTCGGCGTCCAGAGAATCCGGTTGCAGTGGGGTGCGAGGGCCCCACTGGTCCCCGTCGTAAACCATCACTTGCACCGCGCCCCCGCCGTCTGCCCCCACGGAGGAAACGAGCAGCTCGTCGCCGTCCAGGGCCAGCGTCCCGAGGTCGTCCACCCGGTTTGCCGGGAACTGGATCATGGTCGGAGGCTCCCATCCGCGTGCAGGGTGCCGGGTGAAGATGTGCAACGCGGTTGGGGATGTCCCGTTGCGTGCCACCGCCACCGCCACCCGGTCCCCTTGCGCGGCGACCGTTCGGGGCGCGGGCTGCAGGATGCGCATGATGCCCGCAAAGTCGACCGCGGCCGCTCCGGGGCCCGCCGGGGGCTCCGGCTCTGTCAATTCCTCCACCGTCGGCATATCCACCAACTCAAGACTCGTCTCGTGTCCCCAGCCCCCACTTCCGGCATCTTGGAACAGATGCGCCCCGAACCGCACGTCCGGGTCCCCCGCCCCCACCACCAGCCGCCCGTCCCGCCACCCAAGCGACGGCGACCACTGCTGTCCCGCTGCCGCCGTCCCCGGCACCGACATCGTACCGGCCAGCGTCCACGCGCCCGTCGCCGATCTCTCGTAGCGGTAGAGCGTGGCCGGTCCGCGTGCCACGCCCGGCTTCCCGACGACGACCACCTCCCCCGACACGGCGACCATGCTACCGAAGTCGTCCTGGGCAACGGCGGGACCCGCAACCACACAAAGCGACAGCGCCGCGGCCGCGGTCAATAGCCCCGCCAACGGCCTGCGCGCGCGCCTTGCCGGCCCTGTGCCGCCGTACTCTCGGTCCTCACGCCGCACTGCTCGCGGGCTCGTCATCACCTTGAACATCGGTTTCTCCCGGGTGTAGGCTGATCCAACAAGCTGAAGATAGATTCCACGACCGGCAAACCTGGACCAGGAACCGGAACACATGGCACACATCAGGTACGTCGCGCGCGCGGACGCCGGCGAGTTGCTCGCGGAGCTCTATGACCGATACTCCGATTCCCGGGGGCGGCTGGACAACATCCTGCGCATCCACTCGCTGAATCCGCCGACGATGAAGCACCACTACGACCTCTACCGGCATCTGATGGCGGGTCCGTCGCCGCTGTCGCGGGTCCAGCGCGAGATGATCGCAGTGGCCGTCTCGGCCGAGAACGACTGCTTCTACTGAATCAAACACCACGGGGCGGGTCTCCGTCGACTCACCGGCGACACCGATCTTGCCGATGCGCTGGCGCGCGGGAGGCGTCCGGGCACGCTGGCCCAGGCGGACGCCGCGATGCTCGGCTACGCGGTCAAGCTTACCCGGGATCCGGGCAGGATGGACGCGGGCGACGTGGACCGGCTGAGGGATGCCGGCTTTGACGACCCTGCCATCCTCGACATCTGTCAGGTCGTGTCCTACTACAACTATGTGAATCGTCTGGCCGACGGCCTGGGGGTTGAGCTCGAGGACGACTGGGACGACACCAGCCTCGCGCCGGCATCCGGCCCCGCGCGCCGGTACGACCAGGAGCGCCGCGGCCCCCCATGATCACGATCGACGGACACGCGCTGACGCTGGCGGAGCTGGAGGCCGTGGCGCGGGATCGACGTCCGGTGCGCCTTCATCCCGACGCGGCAGAGAGTGTACGCCGTTCGCGCGCCCTCCTGGAAGCGCTTCTTCGCGGCGATCGGCCGATCTACGGCGTGAACACGGGGTTCGGCAGGCTCGCCGACGTCCGCATCTCCCCGGCCGACCAGCGCGCCCTGCAGCGCAACATGGTCCGCAGCCATGCCGCCGGTGTCGGTCGCCGGCTGCCGGTGGCGGAGGTGCGCGCGATCATGCTGCTCCGTGCCAACACGCTGGCGCGAGGGCAGTCGGGCTGTCGGCTCGTCGTCGTGGAGCGGCTGCTCGATCTTCTGAATCACGGCGTCCATCCGGAGGTGCCGGAACTCGGCTCGGTCGGCGCCAGCGGCGACCTCGCGCCCCTGTCGCACGTGGCGCTCGCGCTGACCGGAGAGGGCCGGGCTGAACTGGACGGGGAGCTGGGGAACGCGGTCGACATGCTCCGTGCGGTCGGGGCCGAGCCGCTCGACCTCGCCGAGAAGGAGGCGGTGGCGCTGATCAACGGCACCCAGGCCACCACGGGAATCGGGGCCCTCGCGCTTTGTCGGCTCGCGCGCCTGCTCGACGCGGCAGACGTCGCCGGAGCCATGTCGCTGGAGGGGCTTAAGGGCACGCCGGATCCCTTCCGCCGCGAGATACACGCCGCGCGTCCGCATCCGGGCCAGATCACGACCGCGCGGCGGCTGTGGGCGCTGCTGCAGGGGTCCGGGATCCGCGAGTCGCATCGCACCGGAGACCCGCGCGTCCAGGACGCCTATTCGCTGCGGTGCATGCCGCAGGTGCACGGCGCCGCAAGGGAGGCATGCGGTTACGCACGGCGTATTCTGACGACCGAGGCGAATTCGACCACCGACAACCCGCTTGTCCTGCCGAGCGCACCTGTGCCGGACCGGCCGGGAGTGGACGCCGATGCCGCCGCGGAGCCCGCCGCCAGTGGACCGGAGCCCGGCATCGTGCTCAGCGGCGGCAACTTCCACGCCCAGATCGTGGCCCAGTGCCTGGACCTTGTCGCCATCGCGGCCGCCGACATGGCGGCGATCAGCGAGCGACGGATCGACCGCCTGCTCAATCCCGACCTCTCCGGGCTGCCCGCCTTCCTCACCACCCGGCCCGGCACGCGTTCGGGGCTGATGATCGCCCAGGTAACCGCTGCCGACGCGCTGTCCGAGATGCGGGTCCTGGCGACGCCCGCGAGCGTGGATTCGGTCTCGACCAGCGCTTCCCAGGAGGATCACGTCTCCATGGGAATGGCCGCGGCCAGAAAGGTTCGGCGGAGCGTGGAGCTCCTCGAGGTGGTTCTCGCGGCCGAGTTCCTGTGCGCCGCCCAGGCCGTGGAGTTCCACCGTCCGCTGCGCGCGGGCGAGGGCGTGGAGCGGGCGCTGGCGACGGTGCGGAACCACCTCCCGCGGCTCACGGACGACAGGCCGCTGAGCGCCGATCTGGAAGCGCTTGCGGCGCTGGTTCGCGCAGGCGAGCTGTCAGAGCCTGAAGTCGTGGCCGCCGATCCCGACGACAAAAACCGCCAACCCTGAGGAGGCAGTGCAGATGGCAACGACGATCACCGGTGGCGCGCGCACGGTCCGGGCTCCCCGCGGCGGCACGCCCACCTGCAAGGGATGGGTCCAGGAGGCGGCTCTGCGGATGCTCATGAATAATCTGGACCCCGAAGTGGCCGAGAATCCGGACGAACTCGTGGTCTACGGCGGCACCGGCCGGGCCGCGCGCAACTGGGCCGCCTTCGACGCCATCGTCGCCGCGCTGGAGGCGCTCGAGAACGACGAGACCCTGCTGGTGCAGTCCGGCAAGCCCGTCGGCGTCTTCCGCACCCACACCCACGCCCCCCGCGTGCTGATCGCCAATTCGAACCTCGTGGGCCGCTGGGCCACCTGGGAGCACTTTCACGAGCTGGAGCGCCAGGGGCTCATGATGTACGGCCAGATGACCGCGGGGTCGTGGATCTACATCGGCACGCAGGGCATCCTGCAGGGCACCTACGAGACCTTCGGCGCCATCGCGCGGACCCACTTCGGCGGATCGCTTGGCGGGCGCTGGATCCTCACGGGCGGCATGGGGGGCATGGGCGGCGCACAGCCGCTGGCGGCCACGATGAACGGGGCCGCGGTGCTGGTCGTCGAGGTGGACGCTGAGCGGATCCGGCGCCGGATCGAGACCCGCTACTGCGACCGCATGACGCACGATCTCGACGAGGCGCTGGCGTGGGTGATGGGGGCGGCCGGGGCGGGGGAAGCGCTGTCGGTGGGGCTGGTCGGCAACTGCGCCGGCGTGCTCCCGGAGCTGATCCGGCGCGGCATGACACCCGACGTCGTGACCGACCAGACCTCGGCCCACGACCCGGTGGACGGGTATGTGCCTTACGGTTTCTCGATCGATGAGGCTTCCGTCTTGCGGAAACGCGATCGAACCGAATATCGCTTACACGCGATGGCATCGATCCGCAAACACTGCGAGGCCATCGTGGAGATGGCCGGGCGCGGCGCCGTGGCGGTCGACTACGGCAACAACCTCCGCGGCTATGCGCGGGAAGCGGGCTTCGAGGACGCGTTCGCCTACCCGGGCTTTGTGCCTGCGTACGTGCGACCGCTGTTCTGCATCGGCAAGGGACCGTTCCGGTGGGTAGCGCTCTCGGGTGACCCCGCCGACATCCACCGCACCGACGACCTGGTGCTGGAGATGTTCCCCGACGACGAGCACCTCTGCCGCTGGATCCGGATGGCGCGGGAACAGGTGGCGTTCCAGGGCCTCCCCGCGCGGATCTGCTGGTTGGGGCAGGGAGAAAGGGCGGCGTTCGGCGTCGCCATGAACGATCTGGTCGCCAGCGGCGAGATCAGCGCCCCGATCGTGATCGGACGCGACCACCTCGACACGGGCTCGGTGGCTTCGCCCCACCGCGAAACCGAAGCGATGAAGGACGGCACCGACGCCGTGGCGGACTGGCCGGTCCTGAACGCGCTCCTCAACACGGCGTCCGGCGCGAGCTGGGTGTCGTTCCACCACGGCGGAGGCGTCGGCATCGGGGACTCGCTGCACGCGGGGCAGGTGCTCGTCGCCGACGGCACGCCCGAGATGCGGACCCGGATCGAGCGCGTGCTGACCAACGACCCCGGGCTCGGCGTGGCCCGGCACGCGGACGCGGGGTACGAAGAAGCCGTCGCGACCGCGCGCCAGAAGGGGATCCGGATCCCGATGGCGTAACGCGGCGGACATCGCGGGGGCGTCCCCCCCACCGCCCGCCTCAGCCCCCCGCTGCCAGCCCCCGCACGGTCCGGGCATACGCGCGTCCAACCGTATCCTCGCGCGAGTGACGCCCATCCCTCACCACCCAGTCTCCCCCGACCATCACGTCGCGCACCGGATTGTCGGTTCCGGAGAAGATCCACGAGTCGAGCACGGCGGGGCCGAGGCGCCCCACCAGCGCCGGGTGATCCGCGTCGAGCACCACCAGATCCGCCTGCATCCCGCGCTCGATGCTCCCGCAGTCCGCGGCAAGCGCCCGGGAACCGCCGCGCCAGACGTGCCGAAGGAGAGCGCCCCCCGCGCCGGACAGTGCGCCCTCCGCGCTTGACAGCGCGCCCTCCGCGCCCGACAGCGCCCCACCCGCGCCTGACCGCGCCGCGCCTCCCGTACTCTCCGAGCCCGGCGCCGAATCCCCCTTCTCACCAGCATCCCCCAGCGCGGCACGGCTCTCCGACCGGAGCCTCTGTCCGTAGTCCAGCAGGCGCAGTTCCTCGACAGGGCTGCGCGACACGTGACTGTCCGTGCCGATGCCAAAGCCGCCACCCCCCGCCGTGAAGGCCCGGAGCGGAAACAGCCCGTCACCGAGATTCGCCTCGGTGGTTGGACACAGACCGACCACCGCCCCCCTCTGCGCAACGCCGGCCAGCTCCGCCCCGGTCGCGTGCGTGGCGTGGATGAGGCACCACCGTTCGTCGACGGGCGCGTGATCGAGGAGCCACTCCACCGGGCGCGCACCCCGGTCGGCGATGCACTCGCGCACCTCCCGCCGCTGTTCGGCCACGTGAACGTGCACGGGGGCGATTCCGTCTCCGGCACTACCGGCGAGGAGTCCCGCCACCTGCCGAAACGAGCCCGGCGATACCGCTCTCAGACTGTGCAGCGCCCACCCCAGGGAGACACAGGGGTCCCGCGCCTCGCTCCGCAGCAGCTCATGCAACCGGGCCACGCCCTCCAGGTCCATGCCAAACCGCTCCTGCCCGCGCGCGAGCGGCCTGCCGCCGAAGCCGCCCGACTCGTACACGGCCGGCAGGTGCACCAGGCGAATCCCCGCCGTCCGTGCGCCAGCCAGGACGCGCCGGCTCATCTCGGCGGGATCGTCGTAGACACCGCCCCCGGGCGGGTGGTGGAGGTAGTGGAATTCGCCGACGCACGTCAAGCCGGCCTTCAGAAGCTCGACGTACAGCTGCGCTGTGATCGCCTCCACGTCGTCAGGGGTCAGGCGTGCGAGGAACGAGTACATGACCTCGCGCCAGCTCCAGAACGAATCGGGCCCGGGTCCCTCGGCCAGCCCCGCCAGCGCGCGCTGAAAGGAATGGCTGTGCACATTCGGGACTCCGGGCACGGCCCACCCCGTCACCGTTTCGCCCCGCACCTCCTCGACCCCTGTCGTCACCCCGGCGATCCGGCCGCGCCCATCCACCCGGACCTCCACGTCACGCTGCCAGTCGTCCCCGATCAGGATCCGGTCGAACCGCCAGGCTCGGCATCCGGGGTTTGCATTCAGCGTGCTCTCGGCCACCGTGCTCCTCGGCTCGTCGTTCGTACGCATTGCGGAACGGCGCGCAGCCGTGCGACAATCCCGCGCCAGACGCTCAATCTAGCAGTCCGTGGACAGAATCCCCCCGGCACCATCCACGGACTGCCAAGCCACCATCACGGGACCGCCGCCACATGCCCACCAAGCACTGGGACCGACTCTGGACGGGCGTCAACCTCGCGACCATGACCGATGCGTCCCTGGGCGTGATCCGGCAGGGCGCGATCGCGGTCGCCGGGGGACGGATCGCGTGGCTGGGACGGGAAGCCGAACTGCCGGCCCCGCACGGACGGATGGTCCGGGACGTCGTCGCGTGCGGCGGCGCGTGGCTGACCCCGGGTCTCATCGACTGTCACACCCATATAGTCTTCGCGGGCGACCGCACGGAGGACTTCCGGCGCCGGCTCCACGGCGAGTCCTACGCCGACATCGCGAGAACCGGCGGCGGCATCATGTCCACGGTGCGCGCCACCCGGGCGGCGACAAACGATGAACTGACCGCGGGCGCGGTGGCCAGGGGCCGCGAGCTGTGCTCGTGGGGCGTCACCACCATCGAAGTCAAGTCCGGCTACGGATTGGATCTGGAGACCGAACTGCGCATGCTCGAGGTTGCCGCAGGCCTCTCCGGCCACCTCCCGGCTGACATCGTGTCCACCCTGCTCGCCGCGCACGCGCTCCCGCCCGAATACGCCGGACGCCGCGAGGACTACGTCGACCTCGTCGTCGACCGCATCCTGCCCGCCGCGCTGGAACAGGGCCACGCCACGGCCATCGACGTCTTCTGCGAGGACATCGCATTCACCCCCGCGGAAAGCCGCCGCATCCTCGAAGCCGGGATCGCGGAGGGGCTTCATGGCCGTCTCCACGCCGACCAGCTCACCGACCTGGGGGGAGGCGCGCTGGCAGCCGCGGTGGGTGCGCGTTCGGCGGACCACCTCGAGTACCTGTCGCGGCGGGGGGTCGGCGCCATGGCCGAGGCGGACGTATGCGCGGTCCTCCTTCCCGGCGCGGCGTACACCCTGGGGGCGGACCGCAGGCCGCCCGTCGCCGCCCTGCGTCGGAGCGGCGTGCCAATCGCCGTCGCCACCGACGCCAACCCCGGCTCCTCACCGATCACCCATGTCGGCGCGGTGATGAACCTCGCGTGCATCCTCTTCGGGCTCACCCCGGAAGAATCGCTGCTGGGATGGACGGCTGCCGCTGCGAAGGTGCTGGCACTGGACCACGACCGGGGTGTGCTCGCACCCGGGATGCGCGCCGACTTCGCACTATGGAACGTTAGCGATGTCGTGGAACTGTGCTATTGGGTGGGATCCAGTCCGCTTCGGTCGCTGGTCAAGGATGGAGAGCCGGTCATCCCCCGCGTCGCCGCGGCGGGGCGCTTCGCTTGACCGGCGCCTTTGGGGGGCGCTTCGGCGCCGGACGCGCCTTGGGCGGCGAGCGCCGGGGCGCCGGGCGCGCTTTAGGGGGTGCACGTCGCGGCGCCGGACGCGCCTTGGGCGGTGAACGGCGCGGGGCCGAAGACCGCACCTTGGGCGGCGAGCGCCGGGGTGCCGTCGACTTGATCGCGGGACGCCTCGGTGCGGTCCTGACGGCCGGCTGGCGCTTGGGAGGCGACGTGCGCACCGTGGTCGGCATGCGCCGGGGAGTCGGCGTCCGGGCAGCGGGCTGGGGCCTCCGTGACGGACCGGAACGCGTCTGAGGCGTCGGTCGCCTCGTAGGCGTCGGCCGGCGGGAGGTAATTCCTTCCGGACGTCTCGTCACCTTCGGGGGCGTGCTGCGGATCGGCGAAGGTCTTCTGGTCGCGCTGGGGGTGCCGCGCGTGGATGGGCGCGGCGTCGCCGTTCTGGCTCCGGGCTGGTTGCGCGGACGCGCCGTGCGTACACCCGTGCCCCGCAATTGGGCAGCCCCGTCCCCGATGCGGCTACCGCCGCGCCGGGAGTCGATATCGCCCAGCGCTCCATTCGGTCCCCGCGGCCTCAGGGTGGCCACGGGCCTCTCCGGACCGTTGTCGGTCACGTATACGGGGGGCTCCTTGAATCGGGGGCCGAAGAGGGGCGACCTGCCGCCGTAGCCGCGCGATGCATAGTGGCGCCGGGGCTGGTACGCCCAGTCGCGGTACCAGTCTCCGAATCCCCAGTACCGTCCCCCGTACAACCCGTACGTGTAGCGCGACCAGCCTGGCGCCCACCCATAGGACCACGTCGGCGCCCATCCGTATGACCAGCCCGGGGCCCAGGCGTAGTAGTGCTGGGCCACATACCTGTGGGACGGCCAACCGAGGAATCCGTAGGGTCTCCACCAGGGGCTGTACCATCCATCCCACCCGAACGGGCTGTAGCCGAATGGACCGAGACCCCAGCAATCGAAGAATGGATCGTACAGGAACGGATCGTACAGGTAGGAGTCCCAGCAGTGCGAGCGCCCCAGGAAGCCGTGTCGGTACCCGCCCCAATAATCGTCGTACACCCCGATGCCAAGGCCGAACGACACGCCCAACCCGAGTCCGAAGCTGATCCCTCTGCCCAGGCCGACGGGTTGATAGGCGAGACCGATTCCGGGAGCCGTCCAGGACGGATGGCCGCCCGCGGCCAGACCCATTTGCCAGGAAACGTGATTCGTCACCTGGGCACCGGCCGTGGCCGGCCCCGCAAGCATCGCCGCCGCCACGAGTATCGCTCTTGCGTGCTGCATAAGTCGGCCTCCGCGTAAGAGGGAATCGCGGCTAACGAGATGCATCGATCATGCCAAAACGAAAGATCGGACTAACCCCTTGTCCCGACAAGGGTTGACCGGGGAAGAGACCGCAGTTCGCCGCGGCCTGTCCAGCCCCGGGGACATGGCACGACACCCTCGGCGGACGGGTGTCATGCGAAGAGCCACCGATGCAGCATCAGCAATACCAGGAAGGCGAGCAGGGGCGCGGCGGTAAGGACGAGCTTGCCCACGTTGCCCGCAAACGAGGCGCGGTGCTCGCGGGAAGAGGATTGTCGGGTGCCGTGCGAGGCCCTTTGCGTCCCGGAATGTGCTGGCTGCGTACTGGAAGAACGAGTCAAGGCTCTCCTCGTTGGTGTCGGTGAGCCCGGCCGCCGCACCTCAACCGCAAGCGCGGGCGGCGCGGACGCCTGTTCGCGGTCGGTCCGGTTTCAAGTTGTGGCACCTCGGTTTCGGCCCGCAAGTGGACTTTGTGCGATCCCGTCCGAGACACCGTTTCGGGTGGCACCCTTGCCAAGCACGGCCCCCGGAGTCAATCTTGATTGCACCGACACCGTGCTCGGCATGGAGGTGATGGAGTGCCCGCACGGGGTGTTTTTCGGACCCGCAGTTCCTGCCCCTGGTCAAGACCCGTGGTGTTTCCCGGAACTGCCCCCAAGGGGGACGGGCATGGTTCGACCGGGTCCGCAGCCCGCGCTACACCGGGTGCGCACCTCGCTCAATTGGAGCCGTACTCTCTGCAAGGCGTGACGACCGTGACCGAACAAGCCCCCACAGAATCCCGAGAGGACAGACCACCCCGAAGAGGACGACGGGGTAGAGGGCGCGGGCGCCGCAGGAGAGGCCGGCGCCCACAGGAGGAAGAGGAAGTGCAGATCAACGACGAGAATCGAGAGCCCGGGGAAGTCCTCGGCGTGCTCGAAGTGCTCCCGAGTGGGTCGGGGTTCATTCGCAGACCCGACGAGGGGTACATCCCCGGCAAGAACGACATCTATGTCGGATCGCGCCTGATTCACCGGTTCGGTCTCCGCACCGGCGACGAACTGGCCGGGATTGTGGGGCGCCGTCCTCGCAATGGAAAGAGCCCTCCGCTGCGCTATCTGGACCTGGTCAACGGACATGCGCCGGATACCGCCGCCGGCAGGCCCGACTTCAACCGGCTGAGCGCGATGCACCCGCGCGACCAGCTCCGCCTGGAGTGCGACCGCGTGCATGCGGGGGAACCGGACATGACCAATCGGGTCATCGACCTCTTCTGCCCGCTGGGCAAGGGGCAGCGGGCGATGATCGTCGCGCCCGCCAAGGCGGGGAAGACCACGATCCTGCAGGCCGTGGCCGAGGGTGTCGTCAAGAACCACCCGGAATGCGAACTCATGATTCTGCTGGTCGACGAGAGGCCCGAGGAAGTCACCGAGATGGAGATGTGCGGCTTCGGCGAGGTCATCGCTTCGACCTTCGATCTGACCGCCGAGCGCCACTGCCAGGTTGCCGAGATGACACTTGCGCGCGCTCGCCGGAGGGTCGAGGCGGGCAATCACGTGGTCATCATACTCGACTCCATCACCCGTCTGGCCCGTGCCCACAACACGGTCGAAGAAGGGAGCGGGCGCACGCTTTCGGGTGGACTGGACGCCAACTCGCTGGAGAAGCCGAAGCGGTTCCTCGGGAGCGCCCGGCTGATCAAGGAGGATCAGGGGGGCGGATCGCTTACGATCATCGCCACCGCGCTGGTCGACACGGGTTCGCGCATGGACCAGGTGATCTTCGAGGAGTTCAAGGGCACGGGGAACAGTGAACTGGTGCTGAGCCGCGAACTCGCCGACCGCCGGATCTTCCCGGCCATCGATCTGCGGGCTTCCGCGACGAGGAAGGAGGAGCTGCTGCTGTCGCCGGAGGCGCTCAGGCTGTCGCGGGCGATGCGGCGCCAGCTGTCCTCCTCGCATCCCGCGGATGCGATGGACGAACTGCTGCGGGTCATGCGTCAGACCCGGTCCAACGACGAACTCATCGCCGTGGCCCTGGAGAGACTCTAGGGAGGCGACCCGCTCCCGGTTTCTTCGGCTTCTTCGACGAGTCGCTTCAGCCGTTCCAGGCTCTCGCTCAGCTGGCGGCCTTGGGATTCGTCCATTGTGAGGGCCGTCCACCCCAGGATGGGATTCCAGCCGAGGTCGGCCCGCTCGGTCCATGAGACCAGCGATCCCGGCTCGGCGGCCTCGATTGTGATCGTTCCCTCGAAGCGGATTGTTGCATCCTCGATTTCGACGAGGTAGTCCACCCTCGCCGGCGGCTGCGTGTGCACCAGCGTCAGCGATCCCGACCCCAGCGAGGGATCGTCCCACACGCGCCGTGCGCCGGTGCCCGCTACGGGGCCGTCGAGCTCGGAATCCACTTCGCCCCAGGGCGTCCATTCCGTCCACGCTTCGAGATTGTCGAGGAAGGGGAATACCGTCTCGGGCGAGGCGCCGATCTCCACCGTTCGCCGGACATCCACGGTCCCCGGAAGAAGGATGCCGACGATCAGGAACGCGGCGGCCAGCAGAGCGAGGATGCCGGCAACGATCACCCCCGGGCGCGCTACTGTGCGCAGCATTCAGCAGGCCCCGTCCGTTTTGCAGCGGGCGGCGAGGTATCCGCCCAGCAGGGACCAGACGTGGCTGGCCACCGCCTGGTGTCCCTCGGCGTTGGGATGGATGCCGTCCGGCTGGTTGAGAGACGGGACCGCGGCCACGCCCTCGAGAAGGAACGGGATCAACAGCACCTCGTTTTCTTCGGCGATCCGCGGAAACACCGCTCGAAAGGCCTCGGTGTATGCAGTCCCCAGGTTGGTGGGGGCGCGCATTCCCGCCAGGACGATGCCGACGTGCGGACGGTGGTGCCGCGTCTCCCGAACGATCCGGCTGAGATTATCATGCAGCGCCTCGGGACTCTGGCCGCGCAGTCCGTCGTTGGCTCCGAGCTCCACGAAGAGTACGGCCAGGCGGGAACCATGTTGCTCGAGCAGGTTGGCCAGGCGTGCCCCCCCGCCCGCCGAGGTATCGCCGCTGACGCCCGCGTTGACCACACGGTACCGCTGCCCGGCGGCGGTCATGCGTCGTCCCAGCACGGCCGGAAACGCCAGATCGGGGTCGTCCAGGCCGTACCCGGCGGTCAGGCTCGTGCCGATGAAGACAACCCGGGGTGTACCCGCCGATTCCCGTTCGCCAGCTTCAGGAGGCGTTGCTGTCGGCGGGGTGCCGGGAAGGTCTGCGTCCTCCCGGCAGGCCGCCAGGGTCGCCACCGAAGCGGCCAATGAAAGGACAAGGACGGCGCGGAAGATGATCGAAGCCCGTGGGCTGACCCGGACATTCAGGAGCGGCGGCCGTCCCCTGGAAGTGCTCAAGGGCGTCGAACTGGAGATCTCCGCCGGCCAGTTCGTGGCGGTAGCCGGACCGTCTGGGAGCGGGAAAACCACCCTTCTGGGTCTCCTTGCAGGGCTCGACCGACCCACGGCCGGACGGGTGATCATCGATGGTCAGGACCTCGACGCGCTCACTGAAGATGAGCGAGCGCGATTCCGGGTCAACCGCGTCGGCTTCGTATTCCAGACCTTTCACCTGCTTCCTACCCTGACCGCGCTCGAGAACGTGCTGGTGCCGCTGGAACTGGCGGGGAGCGACGGCACGGCGCGGGCCTCGGCGCTGCTCGACCGCGTCGGGCTCGGCGACCGCGCGCATCACTACCCGGTCCAGCTCTCGGGAGGGGAGCGCCAGCGTGTTTCCCTCGCCCGTGCATTCGCCAACCGTCCCCGAATCCTCTTCGCGGACGAGCCCACAGGGAACCTGGACCGCGAGACCGGCGCGCGGGTCGCAGCGCTGCTCGAACAGCTTAACCGGGACGCCGGTACGACGCTCGTGCTGGTCACCCACGACGGCGAGCTCGCGGCCCGCGCGGACCGGATCCTACGCCTTGAAGGAGGCCGCGTCGTGGAGCAGGGGCGCATGGACGTTGGGTAGGATGGGCGGGTTCCCCCTCCGCATGGCCCGGCGGCAGTGGCGGGCCTCGCTGCGCCGTCTCGGCGTCTACATGGCGTCGATTGCGGTCGGAGTGGCCGCCCTGGTGGCGCTCCACTCCTTTCGCAACGATGTCGTGCGTTCGATCCAGGCGGAAAACCGCACGCTCCTGGGCGGGGATGTCCGGATCGGGGCGAACCGTCCGCTGCCCGACTCGGTCACGGCCATCGTCGACTCGCTGGTAGCCGGCGGCGCCGAGGCGGCGCGGGTGACCGGTCTCCTGTCCATGGCGCTGGCCGAGGAGAACGGCCGCACCAGGCTGGTGCAACTGCGTGGCGTGGAGCCCGGGTTCCCCTACCATGGGCGGGTCACCACGGATCCGCCGGGGCTGTGGGGAGAACTGGCAGGGGGCGCCGTGCTCGTCGACCCTGCGTTGTTGGCGCAGATGAACATCGGCGCGGGCGGTGTCGTACGCCTGGGCAGTGCCGATTTCGTGGTCGCGGGCACGGTCGCCGGCCTGCCCACCGACGTCGGCTTCCAGACCGCCACGGGCCCGCGCGTGTTCGTCGCGCACGAGCGGCTCCCGGCGACCGGACTCCTGGGAACGGGAAGCCTGTCCAGGCACTACGTCTACCTGCGGCTCCCCGACGGGGCGGATCCCGACGAGATCGAGGAAGCGCACGAACCGGTGCTGCGCGCCACGCGGGTATCGTTTCGCACGCCGGAGGAACACGCCCGCTCCCTCACCCGGTCCACCGACTTCCTCGCCGACTACCTGGGACTGATCGGCCTGGCGGCGCTGCTGCTCGGAGGAATCGGCGTTGGCAGTGCCGTCAACGTGTTCGTGCGCGCCAATTTCACCTCCATCGCTGTACTGCGCTGCGTGGGGGCGACGCGCCGCCAGGTGTTCGCCACCTACGTGCTGCAGTCGGTCTGGATGGGGTTTCTCGGTTCCGTGCTCGGGGTGGCGGCCGGGATCGCGGTGCAGCGCCTCCTCCCTCTCCTCATCCGGGATGTGCTGCCTGTCGAGGTCGAGTCGTCCATCACCGGCAGCCCGATCCTGTTCGGGCTCGCGGTAGGCACCTGGGTGGCCTATATCTTCGCGCTTCTGCCGCTGCTTGAAGTGCGGCACGTCTCTCCGCTGCAGACCCTGCGCGTGGTGGCCGAGGGTGTGCGGCACCGGGACCGCGCGAGGATCGCGGCCGCCCTCGCGCTCGGTGCGACGGTCCTTGCGCTCACGCTCCTGGAAGCTCCGTCGTCCGAGGTCGGCTTCGCTTTCGCCGGTGGCCTGGCGGTGATCACGGGTCTGCTCTGGTGCGTCGCGCAGGGTCTTGCCCGCGGCACCCGCAGGTTTTTCCCGCGCCGATTCGACTACACGGTACGGCAGGGAGTGGCGAACCTCTTTCGCCCGGGCAACCAGACCGTCGCCGTTACGCTGGCTCTCGGCTTCGGCGTGCTGGTGGTCGGTGTGATCGCACAGCTGCAGCGCAACCTCGTGAGGGAGCTGTCGTTCGAGCGCGGCCCCGGCGCTGCCAACATGATCCTCTTCGACATCCAGCCGGACCAGGAGGCCGCGGTCGGGACGCTGCTGAGCCGGTACTCGGAGGGGGCGCCCGAAGTCACTCCCATGGTGACGGCCCGGCTGACCGCGCTGAACGGCCGCCGGGTGACCGACATCCTGGCCGACAGCCTCGACGACGGCCGGCCGGAACGGTGGACGCTCAGGCGGGAGTACCGCAACACCTTTCGCGCCGAGCTGAAGGAGAGCGAAGCGGTGGTGGCGGGGGAGTGGTGGGGTGGCGGGGAAGGCCGGCAGCGCGAGGTGGGCCGGGTGTCGGTGGAGGAAGAACTGGCCGACGATCTCAGGGTGGGCGTGGGCGACGAGATCACGTGGATGGTGGCCGGGACCGAGATCCGCACCGTGATCGGCAGCCTGCGCAGCGTGGACTGGGCCCGCATGGACACCAACTTCTTCGTCGTTTTCGAGCCCGGCGTGCTCGAGGAGCTGCCGCGCACCAGCATCATGCTGGCCAGCGTTCCCGCCGACGATGACAGGGCCCGGTTTCAGGAGGCGCTGGTCCGGGAGCATCCGAACGTCACGGTGCTGGACCTGGCGACGATAAGGGCGACGATCGAGACGGTTCTCTCGCACGTGGTCGCCGCCATCCGGATCCTGGCCGGGATCTGCACGGCCGCGGGGCTGATCGTGATGGCCGGGTCGATCGCTTCCACGCGTGCTCAGCGCCGGCGCGAGGGTGCCCTTTTGCGGACGCTCGGGGCACGGCTCGGACAGGTGCGGCGGATCCTTCTCAGCGAATACGTCGCCCTTGGCGCACTCGCGGGGCTGGCCGGCGGTTTCCTATCGATCGGGGCAAGCTGGCTGTTGACCGTCGGTCTCTTCGGACTGGACTATCGCCCTGCCGTCGGGGTGACCGCTCTAATCTGGTTGGCCGTCGTGAGCTTGACCGTGTTGACGGGTCTGGCAACCGGGCGGGGGAGCGGCGGCGGCACACCGCTGCAGGTCCTGCGGGCAGCGGTCGACTAGGGGGCTGCCGCGCCGGCCGAAACACTCGGATGCCAAAGCGGGGCGCCTCCGTGAAGACGCCCCGCTCGGCATGCAAGCGGCCGCCGCGCTCCGCGGCGGCGCGTTGTCCTTCGCGCGCGCTACTGCGTCGCTCCGGAAGTGGTGGACGCCGCCGGAAGCGATGTCTCCACCCAGCGATTCTGCAAGTTGTCCCGGATCTCGTCCGGCAGCAGGGGGGAATTGGCGAGCAGCCGGGCCCTGCCGACGAGGTTTAGCGCCCTTGCGCTGCGGCCGTTGGCCTCCGCGATCCATGCCGCGTCCACGAACGCGTTCGCAGCCACGATCACGTCGCCGAGCGCCAGCGCGCGCTGGCCTGCCGCTTCGAAGTCACGCACGGCATCGCCCTCGTCACCGTGGTAGTAGGAAAGACGCCCCGCCTGAATGAGGTCCTGCACCGCCGCCGGGTCGCTGGACGGACGAAGCTCGGCTACACGCCGGAACAGCGAGGCCGCGCGGCCCCAGTCTCCGACCTCCTGCAGGTGCTCCTGCGCCCTCATTTCGAGCGCCTCGATCTCGCCGACCTCGACGTTGGCGGTGGTCTGCGCGGAAGCTGCGGCGGCGCTGGCCGCCACGAGTACTGCCGCCATTGCGGCACGGGTCCATCCGGTGTTGATCTGCATATCGATTCTCCGTTTTCTCCTGAATCGGACGTTGGATTCGGGCGCGGGCCGTTTGACGCTCCCGGCACCCCGGCGGCAGACTCCAATCCCGGCACCCCGCCGGATCCTGTCGCCGCACGGTGGTCAGATACGCCCGCGGCACGAAGATGTTTCACGGCGCGTGAAAACGAGCGTGATCTCCGACCGGCTCAGGCGAAGAATCGGCGGAGCCGCGCGACTGCGCGCTCCAGCGTTTCGACCCTCTTGCAGAAGGCGAAACGCACAAGCCCGTTCCCGTCCTCGGGCCGGTTGTAGAACGACGATCCGGGCACGGGCGCGACGCCGCACTCCCTGGCGAGCCACGTGCTGAACGCGGTGTCGTCCAGAGCGCTGAGCTCCGAATAGTCGGCCATGATGTAGTAGGCACCCTCGGGTGGCCGACAGGCGAAGCCCGATTCCCGAAGCCCGGCGTAGAGCACGTCACGGCGTTGCAGATAGTCCCGGGCGATGCCCTCGTAGTAGTCGCTGTCCAGACCATCGATGCCCGCTGCGCACGCCGCTTGGAGCGGGGCGGGAGCACCGACCGTCAGGAAATCGTGCACCTTGCGGATCGCGTCGGTCAGGTTGGCGGGCGCGACAATCGTCCCGACTCTCCAACCGGTCACGCTGAAGGTCTTCGACAGTCCGGAGATGATGATCGTCCGGTCGCGCATTCCCGGCAGTCCGGCCATGGGGACGTGCCCTCCTTCGTAGACGATGTGCTCGTAGATCTCGTCCGTGATGGCGAGGAGATCATTCTCGATACAGAGCTCCGCAACCGCCCCGATCTCCTCGCTGTCGAACACCCGTCCGGACGGGTTGTTGGGGGTGTTGATCACAATCGCGCGCGTCCGGGGGCTCAACGCCCGTCGCAGCCGATCCGGATCCAGGCGAAACCCCGGCAACGACAACGGCACGAAGACGGGTCTCGCCTGACAGAGTACCGCGTCCGGCCCGTAGTTCTCGTAGAATGGTTCCAGCACGACGACTTCATCGCCGGGATCGATGGTCGCGAGCATCACCGCCGCCATTGCTTCGGTGGCCCCGCAAGTAACTGTCACCTCCCGCTCACGGTCCACCTCGATCCCATACCATTCCCCGTACTTGCGCGCCAGGGCGGTGCGGAGCGCAGGGGTCCCCCACGTGATCGCGTATTGATTGTCGTCGCTCTGGATCGCCCTGCACGCGGCGTCCTTGAGAAGCCGGGGGGCGGGGAAATCGGGGAAGCCCTGGGCCAGGTTGATGGCATCGAACCGGCGCGCGACCCGCGTCATGTCGCGAATGACGGACTCGGTGAACGTGTGAGTACGAACAGCTGTGCGCCGGCTCATGGTAGCGGAAAGGATAAGCCCGCGATGCTGGGGACGCCAGTTGACGCACGTCATCGTTCTGAAGTATGCTATGGATTACCTGGATTGTGTGATAATTGCGCGACCATAGCGAGTGCGGTAACCCAATGACCCAGCCGACCCGCGCCGATTACCATGACGCCATGGACCGACTGTTGGCGTGCGCGGTTCTCTTTCATGGCGCCGACACCGTGGCCGACCTGGCGACCCTCGATTGGACCTCGCTTCTGGAGCAAAGCGGGCTCGGAAACGTCGCCGGCGAGATCGAGTTCACCCAATCCGCGTCGGCGCTGCGCTCCGAAATACAGATAGGGCAGGAGTTCGCAGGCGCGCTGCAGAGTCTTGACGAAAGGCGTCAGCGGATTGCGCTCAAGAGGACATACGCCCGGAATCCGGAGAAGCTGGCGGCGCTGGGAAATGAATTCGGGATCAGCCGTGAGCGTGCCCGTCAACTGGAGGTCCGGCTGCGGCATGCGGTGGACCTGCGGGTGGCCGGTTCCGTCGCCAGGGCGGTTGGTTGGCTTCGGGGCGCCGTGGGGTCGGCTGCACGACCGGAGAAATTCGACAGGATCCTCGATTTGCTCGTTGGCGATGCGCCTCCCGAGTTGAGAATCGCCGCCGAGGTTGCGGTGATGTCGGCGGGCGGATACGAGAGACTGGACGGCGTTGTGGGGGACGAGCGCTACAGGGCGCTGATCGACGATGCGCGCCGGCTCGCGCCCGGGTTCGCCAACGAGGCGGGGGTCGTCGACGAGCGAGCTCTGCGCGCGGTCGTCGGGGGAGACGAAACCCCGGAATGGGATGCGCTGGTGCACAATGCGCGGCTCGTCCGGATCGGCCGGAGCCTCGTGATCCGCGACACGCGGAGGGCACGTGTTTTCGTGGCCCTGCAGCAGCTGGACCGACCCTGTCAGCGGGAGACGATTGCCGAGGTCACGGGGCTCGCGGACGGTTCTTCGCTCTCCAGCCTGTTGTCGTCGGACCCGCTCTTTGTGCGCTTCACCAAGGATCGTTGGGGGCTCGCCGAATGGACCGACGAACCCTACGAAGGTGTCGTCGAGGCGATCATGAAGCGGATCAGCGACGGTGGCGGCGAGGTCAGCGTGGCATCCCTGGTTGCAGAGATCCCCGACCGGTTCGACGTGCTTCCGGCTACGGTCAGAAACTACATCGGCACGAGGAAATTCCGGGTCGTCGGGGAAATGGTCCAGGTCGTCGACCGGCCGACGACGCCCGTGCAGCGCCTGAGCGAGGCACGGGACGTCGTATGGAACCGCGAGGGCAGTCCGGTGCTCCACTTCACGATCGGGGAGCATCACCTCAGGGGCAACAGCCAGAAGATCTCGGGAGCGGTTGCCCAGCACCTCGGCGTGGGCTTGGACGAGTCCGCGAAGATCCCGTTCGTTTACCCGGCTGGCGTGGACGAGGCCTCGGTGATCTGGCGGTCGTATGATCCGAACGGGCCCGAGATGGGACGCCTCCGCGAGGCGTTGCTCGAGTGCGGTCTGGCCCCGGGGGACACGGCCTACGTGGTGTTGCATCCCGCCGGCCTCTCCATGTTGCGGGATGGAATGGAGTTGGTCGACACGGCCCCGTGAGTCCGCCGGCGGGCTCGCGATTCGACCATCCGTGACCCGGGGCAGCAGGTCCGGTTGAGCACGCAGCGGCACGAGGCCGGGGATTCGGATCCGCGCCGCTGGAGGATGCTCGCCCTGGTCGGCTTCGCCGAACTGCTGGGCATGTCCCTGTGGTTCACCGCCACGGCCGTGTCCGAGAACCTCGGCGCGCGGTGGGATCTCTCGCCCGGCCAGATTGGATGGCTGGCCACCAGCGTCAACCTGGGGTTCGTGGCGGGCACGGCGGTCGCCGCCGTTCTCAACCTGGCCGACATCGTGCCGTCGCGTGTCTACTTTGCCGCCGCCGCGATTCTGGCGGCCCTTGCCAACGCGTCGGTGATTCTGGCCGCCGGATTCGGCCAGGCAGTGGGGCTGCGCTTCGCAACCGGATTCCTCCTCGCGGGCGTGTATCCTCCGGCGATGAAGATGGCCGCCACGTGGTTTCGATCGGCGCGTGGACTGGCGATCGGCACCATCGTGGGCGCGCTGACTGTCGGGAAGGCCACACCGTACCTGTTGAAGGCGCTGCCGGAGGCCGGTCCGGAACAGGTCGTGATCGGGGCGTCGATCGGTGCGCTGCTGGGCGCGGCCATGGTGGCGCTGTTTTATCGCGATGGTCCGTTCCCCTTCTCGCGGCGTCCCTTTACCTGGGGCCTCGTGGGTACGGTGCTGCGCCACCGCGAGACGCGGCTGGCCACCGGCGGCTACCTGGGGCACATGTGGGAACTGTACGCGATGTGGGCGTGGGTTCCGGTATTCCTCGCGGCTTCCAGCGAGGCGGCCGGCTCCGGACACGACTGGGTGGAGCTCGCCAGCTTCGGGGCCCTGGCCGCCGGTGGCCTGGGGTGTGTGCTGGGTGGATGGGTGGCGGACCGCATCGGGCGGGAACGGCTGGTGATCCAGTGCATGGCCGCGAGCGGACTGTGTTGCGTCGCGATCGGGTTCCTCTACGGGGAGGCGTTCATCCTGGTCGCCGCGGCCACCCTGGTGTGGGGCTTCTTCGTGGTGGCCGATTCCGCCCAGTTCAGTGCGCTGGTCACCGAGGTGGCGCCGGCCGGTGCGGCCGGTACCGCGCTTACGCTTCAGACCTGCCTCGGATTCCTCCTCGCGGCGGCCACGATCCAGGCCGTGCCGGTGGTGGCCGGAATCGCGGGCTGGGCCTGGGCGTTCGCTTTCCTCGGCTTCGGCCCCGCTGCGGGAATCGTCGCGATCAGGCGGTTTCGGCGGTTGCGCGCCGGCGGCGGATGAGGACCACGCCCCAGGTCAGCACGGGCACGACGAAGACGACCAGATAGCCATAGGTGATCAGGCCGTAGCCCTGTGCGATCAGCGAGGTGAGGCCGAACTGCGCGATCAGTGCGCCCAGACCCAGCATTCCCAGCGCGGCGATGACGCGCGTTCGTGGGGACAGCTGCCGGTCCCTCTCCTCGTACGTCTGGGCGATCCGTTCATTGACGGCGTGGATCATTCCGGCTCCGGTCTCGACCAGCGTGCCGAAGAGCATCACCTGGAAGGTGATCTGGAAGCCGCGCGAGCCCAGGATCTCCAGCATGTAGTTGACCGGGACGGTCGCCGCCACGATTTCCGGATATTCGCCGGCGATCGCCACGAAGAAGAGCAGGGCGGGGATCATCGCGATCGGCCCGGTCAGCAGCCCCGCGATCAGCGTGTCCCTGCGGCTCTTGTGGTGGCGAATCGTGATGAGGACCGCGGGGAGGACGGCCAGGTTGTATCCCGCGTACCGGAGGCCGCCCATGATCCAGCTTCCTTCTATCGCGCCGGCGGCGAACGACGCGTGGATCGCGGGGCCGAAGTTGCGCATGCAGAGGATGAAGAAGATGACGTAGACCAGGTACAGCACGCCCGACCAGCCGGCGAAGGCACGCTCGATGATGCGGTTGCCGCCGAAAACCAGGAAACCGACGAGCGTCAGAATGCCGATGGCGCCCGCAAGGTAGGGCAGTCCGAAGGTCTCCTCCATGATCGCCCCGGCGGCTGCGGCGATCACCGCGAGGACGATCATCATGAGCGCGAGGTAGAGAACCTCGAAGGCGATCCATCCCGGCCCGAGCAGCCGCTGGAAGAAGCTCCGGTAGTCGAACGCCCGGAACACACGCGCGAACTCGTAGCTCACGACGCACACCGCGCTCCAGACGGCGGTGGACAGGGCCATGGCGAGAATCCCGCCCAGCGGGCCGTGCGAAAGGAAGAACTCGGCCAGCTCCCGGCCCGTGCCGTAACCGCCGGCAATCACGACCGACTGAAAGACGAAGCCGGGCAGCAGATACCGGCGCAACGCACTCACCGTGGTCACCTCCGTCGGTTGGAGTCGGCGGTCAAGCTAGGACCTCACGCCGGAGGGCGCTACCAGCGACTCCGCGCGAGCCAGGGTCCAGTCCCCGAAGATGGCGAGGATCGCCGCCGGGACCGCGCCGGACAGAATCATCACGGGATCCGAGAGCGCGAGCCCGGCCACGATCGAGTCGCCGAGCCCGCCCGCGCCGATGAAGGCGGCCAGCGTCGCCGTGCCGACGTTGATGACGGCCGCCGTGCGCACGCCGGCCATGATCACCGGTGCCGCCAGCGGCATTCGTATGCGCGTAAGCAGCTGCACCTCGGTCATACCCAGCGCCCGGCCCGCCGAGACCGCGTCGGGCGCGGCTTCGACGATGCCCGTGTAGGTGTTGCGCAGGATCGGAAGGAGGGAATAGAGGAAGAGCGCGACGACCGCGGGCGCCACGCCGATCCCGAACACGGGGATCATGAAGGCGAGGAGCGCGATCCCCGGAATGGTCTGAAGCAGGCCCGCCGTCCGAATCGCGGCCTCGGCGATCGAACGCCGCCTCTCCAACGCCACTCCGGCGGGCAGAGCCACCAGGATCGCTGCGCCAAGCGACACGAGAACCAGGAGGAGGTGGCGGGCGATCTGCCCGGCAAGCTCCGTGCGCTCGGCCCACATGTATGCGGGCAGTGCAACCAGGATGCTTCGTGCCGGGCTGCGGCCCGGTCGGGTGCGATCGTCCTCGGCGTCTTCGAGGCCCACATTCGACAGCCCGATGTCCGCCAGTAGCCGGGCAGCTGCCTCGGCGACCGGCGCGCCGTCGACCTCGATGCGCTCGTTTGCGCGCCGCACGGCTTCGACATCGATTCGCCCTGCCAGACGCGCAAGCGCGAGGACGGCCTCGGGACGATTGTCGTAGAAGTCACCGCTCACGAGGGGCGCTGCGTCGTAGGGAGGGAAGAAGCGGCGGTCGTCGGCCAGTACGGTCAGGTCGTGGCGCGAGATCGCGCCATCCGTCGAGTACGCGTCGATCACGTCCACTGCGCCCTCTGCGAGCGCTTGGTACTTGACCGCCTGCAGGAGACTGCGCGTTTCCCGGAACTCGATCCCGTACACGGCGGTGAGCCCGTCAAGTCCGTCGGCGCGCCCCATGAAGTCCGGGGAGAAGCCGCCGGCAAGCCTCGGCGCGGCGTCCGCCAGTCCAGTCAGCGTGCGCAGATTCAGGGAGTCAGCCGCCGTTCTGCGCATGGCGATCGCGTATGTGTTCTCGAAGCCCAGCGGGGGCAGCCAGTGCACGTCCCAGCGTGACAGGAAGGCGTCGCTGACCCTGCGGAACACCTCGGCCGGGCCACCCGCGGCCGTCTCTCCCAGAATCGCCGCGAGCCCCGTGCCCGTGTATTCGGGGTAGACATCGACATCGCCGCGGACCAGGGCCTGGAACACCAGTTCGGTGGACGCAAAGCCCGGCCGGCGGTCGACCGCGTACCCGTGCGACTCGAGGACCTGCGCGAAGGCCTCGGCCAGAAGGTAGCTTTCGGCGAACGGCTTGGACGCGACAACGATCGGTGTCGTCTGTCCGGCCGCAGGGTCCGCGGCAGCCATCTGGGCCCATACCGCGCAGGCGGCGAGAACAGCCGCTGCCGGCCGCCGGCGCCCGTTCACCGCACCACTCCGGACTTCTCGAGCAGTTCTGCCGCGTAGCCCGTCGCGTCCTGCACGATCTCGCCGGCGGCCGATTCCATGACCACTTCGCCGGCGCGCATCACGGCGATCCGGGTGGCCACGCGCAGCGCCTCGCGCAGGTCGTGGGTGACGAAAACCGCGGTTACCCCGGCGGACTCGCGCAGTGCGGCAAACGACTCCTGTGCTTCATTGCGGGTAATCGCGTCGAGGGCCCCGAAGGGCTCGTCCATGAGCAGTATGTCGGGGTCAGCCGCCAGCGCCCGCGCGATGGCTACGCGTTGGCGCTGACCGCCTGACAGTTCGCGCGGATACCGGCTCGCGAAGACGGCCTGATCCAGCCCGGCGGCGCCCAGTGCGACGCGGCCGCGCTCCGCGGGGTCGGGGTTTCCCAGCAGCGCAGGGACCAGGGCTGCGTTGTCCAGGCACGTCCAGTGCGGGATCAGCCCGCCGTCCTGCTGCACATATCCGATGGAACGCCTCAGTTGCACCGGATCGATGGTGCCGACCGGTCGGCCGCGAACCGTGACGCGGCCACTGTCGAGCTCCGTCAGACGATTGATCGCCCGCAGGAGTGTGGTCTTTCCGGACCCGCTCTCGCCGACCAGCGCAAGGCAGGCGCCCCTGTCGACGCTGAGCGTCACGTTGTTCAGCGCCAGCACGTCGCCGTACCGCTTGACCGCGTCCTCGATACGAATCAGGGCCACGGCGCACCCTCGCGCAGGGCCCGCACGAGCAGGTCGTCGTCCACGTTGCCGCCGGTGACCAGCGCGACGATCGTCCGGCCGCGCTCCACGGGCACGCGCCCGTACATCAGCGCGGCCACCGCCGCCGCGCCGGAGGGTTCGACAACGAGCTTGGCCCGGGTCAGCAGCAGGCGCATGGCGGCGAGAATCTCGGCGTCGGCGACGAGCGCCACGTCCTCGACGAACTCGGCGACGTATCGATAGTTCAGCTTCCCCGCCATGGGAGGGGCCAGCCCGTCCGCGATTGTGTCCGTGGCGTCCAGGCGCGCCGCGCGCCCCTGATCGAGACTGCGCCGCATGCAGGGAGCTCCCTCCGGCTCGACGCCGAAGATGCGCACCGTCGACGCGCGATCCGCCGGTCCCTTCGCGTGTGCTCCCGCGCCGGCCACCGCCCCGGCGATCCCCGCGATCTGCCCCCCACCGCCCACCGGCACCACGATCGTCTTGTCGCCGGGAAGATCCTCGTCGATTTCGAGACCGGTGGAGCCGTGCCCCGCGATCACGGCGGCCGAGTCGAACGGATGGAGGAATGTCAGTCCGTCCTCCTCGGCCCGGCGCCCCGCCTCGCGGAAGGCGTCGGCCGCCGTCCCGTGCAGCACGACTTCTGCGCCGTACCCGATGGTGGCCGCGACCTTGGTGCGGGACGCCCGCTCCGGCATCACCACCACCGCGCGGGTGCCGGTTCGCTGCGCCGCCCACGCCACGGCCTGCGCGTGATTCCCGGCTGAAATGGTCACCACTCCCCGCGCACGCTCGCGGTCGCCGAGGCAAGTGATCGAGTTCAGCGCACCGCGTACCTTGAACGAGCCCGTCTTCTGCAGGTTCTCGCACTTCAGCCACACGGGCGCGCCGATCCTGTCGCCCAGGGTGCGAAACGACAAAACCGGCGTCCGATGGAGCACAGGCGTCACGCGCCGCCTGGCGTTTTCGAAGTCCTTCCCGTCAAGCAAGGCGTTCATGCTCTCTCCCGGATTCGTGCGCCGCCGGGGTTTGTCATTACCTGCGCGAGTTCGTAGTTTGGGCCAGACGACGCCCTGCGCCAAGGCAGCCGTTCGGGCCCCGGCCACGGGATGCCGGCTGGCGGATCCCGCCGCACGCGACCCAGGACACGAGGATTGATCCCCATGAGAATCCGATCACGGTTAAACGGTCTTGTTGTTGTCGCATCTGCTGCTATTGTCATCGCGCCGATCTTCGTTCCGGCAAGTGCCCAGGCCCAACAGGGCACGATCACCGGCCAGGTGACGGACGCCGAAACGGGCGCACCCGTCGCGAACGCGGCGGTCGAGGCGCTGGGTGCGGCCGGACCGGTCGGAAGCAACGCGGAAGGCCGGTTCAGCCTGACGGTCGCGGCCGGGACGCACTCCGTTGTGGTGACCGTGATCGGCTACGAGACCACGCGGGTGGACGGCGTAGAGGTGGAGGCCGGGGGCACCGCGAACGTGGACATCTCCATCCGGTCCCAGGCGCTGTTGCTGAACCCCGTCGTGGTCACGGCCTCGCGCCGCCAGGAAAAGGCGCTCGACGCGCCCGCCTCCATTGCGACGGTTTCGGACGCGGATGTGGCGAGGATCGCGGCGGTCACGGTGGCCGAACACGTCAAGACGCTTCCCGGGGTGGACGCGGTCCAGACGGGCATCGCCCAGGGGACCGTGGTGGCGCGCGGCTTCAACAACGTCTTCTCCGGAACGCTGCTGACGATCATCGACAACCGTTACGCGCGCGTTCCGTCGCTGAGATTCAACGCGTACCAGATGCTCCCGACGACCGACCTGGACATCGACCGGATCGAATTCTCGCTGGGGCCCGGCGCGGCGCTCTACGGACCCAACGCGTCGAACGGCGTCATGCACATCATCACGTCCTCGCCGATCGACCGGCAGGGAACGACGATCTCGCTGGCCGGCGGCGAGCGGTCGCTGTTCCACGGCCAGTTCCGCACGTCCCACTCCCCCTCCGAGAGCTTCGGGCTGAAGATCTCCGGCCAGCACCAGCGCGGAACCGACTGGGAGTTCGACGATCCCGGCGAGGCGCAGGCCCGCATGGCCGGATGCAGCATCTGCACTCGGAACTACGACGCGGAGCGCTACTCCGCCGACGCCCGCCTCGACTTCCGGTTCGCCGGCGACGGGTCCTTCATCCTCAACGGCGGAACCAGCGTCCTGGCCAGTGGCGTGGACATGACCGGCATCGGGGCCTTTCAGGTGAAGAACTGGACGTACAACTTCGCGCAGGCACGCCTGTCGAAGGGCCGTCTGTTCGCCCAGGGCTTCCTCAACATGACCGATTCCGGGGGCGACCCCAATGCGCCGGCCCAGGACGGCACCTTCGGCCTCCGCACCGGCGCCGCGGTGGTGGACCAGTCCCGGACCATGGCGGCGCAGTTCCAATACGGATTCGACCTGGGATCCTGGCAGAGCTTCACCTACGGCGTCGATTGGCAGCGGACCGAACCACGCACCGGAGGCACGATCTTCGGGCGGAACGAGGACGACGACATGATCTCCGAAGTCGGCACCTACCTGCACTCGGAGACATCGCTCGGCGACCGGATCGACCTGGTCACGGCCATCCGTCTGGACGACCACAACCGCCTCACGGACGTCAACATCTCACCGCGCGCGGCGCTCGTGTTCCGCCCCGCCGACGACCAGAACTTCCGCTTCACGTACAACCGGGCCTTCGCGACTCCGTCCACCACCAATCTCTTCCTGGACATCATCGCCGCGCAGATCCCGCTCTCTCCGCTGCCCCTCAGCTACAACATCCGCGCCCTTGGCGTGCCCTCCGGCGGCTTCACCTTCAGCGCCCAGTGCCCCGGCGGGCTCATGTCGTACTGCATGCGCTCACCCTTCGTACCGGGACAGGCCCTGCCGGCGCACGCCGCGGCGCTGTGGCCAGCACTCCTCGAGGCGCTGCCTTCGATCCTCCCTCCCAGTTTCGTGCCCTTCGCCGATCTTCTGAAGAATCTTCTGCAGAGTCCGGGCGCGTTGCCGGGTGATCCCGTGATCGGCACGGTGCTCCGCCGGCTGAACCAGGCGGCCATCGATCCGGCGGACGCGTTCCCGCTGGACTCATCTCCCGTGGAGAGCATCGCCGATCTCACCTCGACCATCAACAACACCTACGAGGTCGGATACAAGGGCCTGATCAGCGACCGGGTGCGGCTGTCCGCCGACGTGTATTTCAGCCGGGTGGAGAACTTCGTCGGCCCGCTCCGCGTCGTGACCCCGAACGTTTTCTTCGACCCGGAGAGCACCACGGCCTTCGTCGCTCATCGGTTGGCGCCGCTCATTCAGGCCGGCATAGTGACCCTGGAGCAGCTCAAACCGATCGTCGAGGGGGTGGCTCAGCTCCCGCTGGGCACCATTGTCCCCGACCAGGTCGATGCGCCCGATCTGCTGGTGACCTATCGCAACTTCGGGGAGGTGGACTTCTGGGGGGCGGACCTTGCCGCGGACATCCTGGCCTCGGATCGCCTCAGGATCAGCGCCAACTACTCCTTCCAGAGTGACGAGTGCTTCGACTTCAACGAAGACGGCAACTGCACCACGTCGGACGACATCGCGCTGAACGCCCCGAGCCACAAAGGGTCGGTCGGATTCGTCTTCGACGACCAGACCTCGGGATTCTCCTTCGGTGCGCGGATGCGGATGACTACGGCATTTCCGATGAACTCCGGCGTCTACATCGGAGATGTGGACGGGTACGGAGTCGTGGACGCATCGGTCGGATACAGGCTTCCCTTCCAGCCCGGCACGCATGTTTCGCTGACGGCCAACAACCTGCTGAACAACCTGCACCAGGAGTTCGTAGGGGCCCCGGAGATCGGCAGAATGCTGCTGGCGCGGGTCAGGTACGACTTCTGACCGCGAGGCTGCCCAGGGACCGCGGCGGTCGCCTGCAACCGTGACCTCGGGAGGCAAGCGCGAGCGGCAGGCCAGGTTGCTCGATATTATCCGGCACACCCGCGTGCCTCATCAGGAGGCGCTGCGCAAGCTTCTGGCCGCGCAGGGGTTTCCGGTAGCCCAGGCCACGCTGTCGCGCGACATCCGGGATCTGCGCCTGGTCAAGGTCAAGGCGGCGGACGGCAGACCCCACTACACCCTGCCCGAAGAGTGGGACCACGTACCTCCCCTCGACGCCATTCTCCCGGCTCTGTTCGTATCCGCGGAAGCGGTGGGGAATCTGATCGTGGTGCGGACCCTGAGCGGCGGCGCGCAGACGGTCGCGTCCGGGATCGACTGGGAGGAGTTCAAGGGCCTTGCGGGAACAATCGCCGGCGACGACACGGTACTGATCATTCTGCGTGACGCCGAGTCCGCCCAGCGCGTGGTGGATACCCTCCGGAGGCTGGCGGGCGGCCGCGCGCCTTGACTTCCAGCCGCTCTATGCATATTCATTCACTATAGCGGTATTTTTTTTCATTCTCACAAGCGGTAGGAACCGCGGTTCCGGTTCGAGGCGTCGGTGACGCCTGGCCAGGGTACCTGGTTGCCGCGCGGGTGGGCCCGGAGCGCAGGGCGCTTGTTATCGTACGGCCTTGGCGGGAGACGTACGGCCCCTGTAGCTCCGGTCCCCCAACCGCCGGCGGGAAGAGCAAGCCATGAAAGTCGTGCTGGGATATTCGGGAGGCCTCGACACCTCGGTCATCGTGCCCTGGCTGCGGGAAAACTACGGGGCGGACGTCATATGCATGGCCGCCGATGTGGGCCAGCGGGGCGGTGTCGCCAAGCTGGGGACGAAGGCATTTGCGACCGGGGCTTCGGCCTTCTTCGGCGAGGATCTGCGTGAGGAGTTCGTCTCGGGGTATGTGTTTCCGGTGCTGCGTGCAGGCGCGGTGTACAGCCGGAAATACCTGCTCGGGACGTCCATGGCGCGTCCGCTGATCTCGCGCCGCATGGTCGAGATCGCGCGCAGGACAGGCGCTCATTGCCTGGCACACGGCTGCACGGGCAAGGGGAACGACCAACTGCGCTTCGAGCTGTCATTTGCCGCCCTGGCCCCGGACCTGCAGGTGATCGCTCCCTGGAGGGAGTGGGACATTGTCTCGCGCGAAGACGCATTCGCGTACGCGGAGCAGAGGGGCATTTCGCTGGAGGGCGTCGACCACGAGAAGCTGTACTCGCGCGACGAGAACCTGTGGCACATAAGCCACGAGGGTGGGCCCCTGGAGGACCCCGCCAACGCGCCCGGAGACGATGTGTTCCTGTGGACGCGTGATCCGGCCGCTGCGCCCGATGTCCCGCTCGACGTGGAAGTGGGGTTCGAGAAGGGTGTTCCGGTGACAATCGACGGAGAGGCGCTCTCGCCGCTGGCCCTGCTGGAGACTCTTAACGCGGCCGGATCGGAGCACGGTGTAGGCCGGGCCGACGTGATCGAGGATCGCGTTGTGGGGATCAAGTCGCGCGGCGTGTACGAGACACCCGGTGGCACGATCCTCCTCACCGCGATCCAGGAGCTCGAACAGTTGGTGCTGTCTCGGCAGTGCCTGGGACTCAAGGACCAGCTTGCGCCGCGCTACGCCGACCTGGTCTACGAGGGACGGTGGTGGACGCCGGAGCGCGAGGCCCTCGACGCCATGGTGAACTCGCTGATGACAAACGTCACGGGGACGGTGCGGGTGCGGCTGTTCAAGGGACAGGCGACGGTGCTGTCGCGCAGCGCGCCCGCGTCCCTCTACGACCTCGATCTCGCCTCGTTCGGAGCGAGCGAAGGCTATGCCCATGCCGATTCGTCCGGTTTCCTGAAGCTCTTCAGTCTGCCGCAGCGCGCCGTTGCGGCGCAGCGGCTCGTGGCCGCGCAAGCCGCCACCGTGCCGGTCTCGGACACGGTCGCCTCCCGGCCGACCGACCGGAACGGCAGGGAGTCGTCCACCGCCGAACTGGTCCACGCGAAGCGCGGCTGACCGGCTGCCCGCTGCCGTGGAGGGATCGGGCCACGCGCTCTGGGGAGGGCGTTTCGAAGACGGGCTGTCGCCCGAGATGGAGGCTCTCAACCGCTCCCTCGACGTGGATTGGCGACTCTGGCGTCACGACGTCCGGGGAAGCCGGGCATGGGCGCGCGGACTTGAGCGGGCGGGGCTGCTCTCTTCCGCCGAGGCCCACGAGATCGATCGCGGCCTCGTCGAGGTCGCGGGCGACCTGGAGGCCGCCGGCGACCCATCCCGATTCACCGACGAGGACATCCACACCCTCGTCGAGCGTCTTCTGACCGGAAAGATCGGCACGGTTGGCGGCAAGCTCCACACAGGCCGATCCCGAAACGACCAGGTCTCCACCGACTTCAGGCTCTGGGGCAGGGAGGCGATCGATCGACTGCGAGGGAACCTGTCTTCGCTGATTACGACGATAGCGGACAGGGCTCGGGAAAGCGCAGGCGTCGTGATGCCGGGCTACACCCACATGCAGCAGGCCCAGCCGGTAACGGCCGGCCACTGGCTGCTGTCCAGGGCCTGGCCCCTGGTGCGTGACATGGAGCACCTGGGTGCCGTGCGCAGGGAGTGCGACGTCCTTCCGCTGGGCTCGGGCGCAGTCGCCGGGTGTCCCTTTGACATCGATCGCGAGGCGCTGGCCGACGACCTTGGCTTCAGCCGTGTTTCCGAGAACTCCATGGACGGAGTCGCCGATCGCGACTGGGCGGTCCGTCTGCTTTTCGGAGCGGCTATGACAGGCGTACACCTATCCCAGCTGGCCGAAGACCTCGTTCTGTTCTCCAGCAGCGAATTCGGGTATGTGCGGCTGGGCGACGCCTTCACTACGGGGTCGTCGCTGATGCCGCAGAAGCGGAATCCGGACGTGGCCGAGCTGACACGGGGCAAGTCGGGGCGGCTGGTCGGGAATCTGACCGGCACCCTTACCATGCTGAAGGGCCTGCCGACCGGATACAATCGCGACCTGCAGGAGGACAAGGAAGCCGTCTTCGATTCGGTGGATACGCTGGCTATGGTGTTGCCGGCGATCAGGGGGGCGGTTGCCGGCATGACGCTCGACGCGCGGCGGATGGGTCAGGCACTCCGCGCCGAACTCCATGCCACCGACCTCGCCGACTATCTCGTGCGGCGCGGAGTGCCCTTTCGCACGGCGCATCACACCGTGGGCGAACTGGTGCGGGCCGCGGAGGGCGCGGACAAGGGGCTGGGAGACCTGACCCTCGAGGAGATGACCACGGTCCATCCCGCTTTCGAAGAGGATGTCTTTGCAGTCTTCGATCCGGTCGCGTCGATTGAGTCTCGCGGCGTGCGCGGGGGCACGTCCAGCGCCGCGCTACAGGCCCAGTTGGAGGCACTGGCGGGGGCCCTGCGGCGGGCCTGACCCCGGGTTGCCCGCGTCCCACGACGCTACATGGACCGTCCCGCCGCCTCCGCGAAGACCGTCAGACTGTCCATGAGGTCGGCGAACTCCGCGAAGGTCAGTGACTGGTCTCCGTCGGACATGGCCGTCTCCGGGTCGGGGTGCACCTCCACGATGAGTCCATCCGCGCCAGCCGCGAGCGCCGCGTAGCTCAGCGGGGCCACCAGGTCCCGGCGCCCGCCGGCGTGCGACGGATCGGCGATAACGGGGAGGTGTGTCTCCATCTTCAGCCACGGAATGGCGGCCAGATCGAAGGTATTCCGCGTCTCGGCCCCGAAGGTGCGGATTCCTCTTTCGCACAGCACGACCTGCATGTTGCCCCGGCTCATGACGTATTCCGCCGCGAGCAGCAGGTCCTTGAGCGTCGCCGACATGCCGCGTTTCAGCAGCACCGGGCGCTGCAGTTGTCCCACTTCCCGGAGCAGTGAGAAGTTCTGCATGTTCCGCGCCCCGATCTGCAGCATGTCGGCGTAGCTGGCCACCAGTTCCGCGTCGCGCGGGTCGAGCACTTCCGTCACGACGGGAAGCCCCGTTTCGCTTCGCACGCTCGACAGGATTCGCAGACCTTCTTCCTTGAGCCCGTCGAAGGAATAGGGAGAGGTCCGGGGCTTGAACGCGCCCCCGCGCAGGAGCGAGGCCCCCGATTCGGCGACGGCGCGGCCCGTCTCGAACATCATCGGGCTTCCCTCGACCGAGCAGGGGCCTGCCGCGACCAGGCATCTCGGTCCCCCAAAGCTGTGGTCGCCCACCCGCACCGTGGTGGTCGGATCGGCGGAAAAGCCGCGAGCCGCCAGCTTGTAGGGACGCATGACCGGATGCACCGACTGCACCCCGGGAATCGAAAGCAGCGGCAGGTTGGCCAGCCGGGCCTCGTCACCGATGCAGCCGATGATCGTCCGACTCTCTCCGATCGATATGTGGGTGCGAAGTCCGGCGCCTTCGACGCGCTCGCGGATGTAGTCGATCTGATCCGCGGTGATGTCCTTCCTGGCAACGATGATCACGGTGAGGGTTCCCGGGGCTTCGATTCAAGAGGGATGATGGAGGCGGAAACAGATGAAGTATAGCACTCCTGGACGGTCCATCTGGAACCCCTTGGCGGCATGGCGTAGATTTGGGTCTCACCAACCCCCTTGAACCCCGGTCATCCGGTGAGGCCTTGACTCCATCAACCGTCGACCCGCCCACCGTCCACGAGTTCAAGAGCATGGCGGGGCTCGATGCGGCCGGCAGCGTGGAGTCCGGCATGCGGGTGGGGCTCGGGACCGGTTCGACCGTCGCTCACTTTCTCCTCCATCTGGGGGACCGGATCGCAGGGGGTGAGCTTTCGGACGTGGTCGGCGTTCCCACCTCCATCCGAACGGAGACGGCGGCGCTCGAGCTGGGCATTCCGCTGGGGACGCTCGGCGAGCTCGGCGCACTCGACCTCACGGTCGATGGTGCCGACGAGGTGGATCCCCGGCTGAATCTCATCAAGGGGCTCGGCGGGGCGATGCTGAGGGAGAAGATGGTGGCGCAGGCATCGCGGCGAATGCTGGCGATCGTGGACGACACGAAGCTGGTCGCGCGGCTCGGCGAACGCGCGCCCGTGCCGGTCGAGGTGATCCGATTCGAGTTTGCGAGCCATCTGCCGTGGCTGGAGCGCATGGGGGCCGAGCCGGTCGTGCGCCGGAACGAAGATGGGAGCAGGTACCTGACCGACAACGGAAACTTCGTGATCGATTGTCACTTCGCGGGTGGGATCCCCGATCCGGGCGCGTTCGACGCGGCGCTGGCGCGGCGGGCGGGCGTGGTCGAGTCGGGACTGTTTCTCGAGATGGCCGACGAGGCTGTCGTGGCGGGGAAGACGGGCGTGTATCGCATGACCGGGGAGGACTCGCGGTGATTCGGATCGCTCCATCCATTCTGGCCTGCCGCTTCGCCGAGCTGGGCAGCGAGGTGCGCGCGGTCGACGAAGCCGGAGCCGAGTGGATTCACGTAGACGTGATGGATGGGCATTTCGTGCCGAATATCACGATCGGCCCCCTCATCGCCGACGCCGTGCGCCGGGTGACCTCGCGCACCGTGGACGTGCACCTGATGATCGAGGATCCCGACCGTTACATCGGCGACTTTGCCGAGGCCGGCGCCGACGTGATCACCGTGCACGCCGAGGCTGCGGTCCACCTCCAGCGCACGCTCACGCAGATCCGGAGCATGGGCAGGAAGGCAGGGGTGGCGCTGAACCCCGCCACGCCACTCGCCGCGGTCGAGGAGGTGCTGGACGATATCGATCTGCTCGTCATCATGACGGTGAACCCGGGGTTCGGAGGCCAGGCGTTCATCCCCGGGTCGCTCGACAAGGTCGCGCGGGCGAGGAGAATGATCGAGGAGCAGCGGCCGGGCGAGGTGGCCATCGAGGTGGACGGTGGCGTGAGCGCGGCGACAGCGCCGGCGCTCGTCCGGGCCGGGGCGACCGTACTGGTGGCGGGTTCCGCGGTCTTCGGTGATCCCGGCGGCCCCGGCGCCGGCGTGGATGCGATCCGCGCTGCGATACGGGACGTCACGTGGCGGCCGGAACGCCGCTGAGGACCGCACATGCCCAAGCTCGTGCACGAGATGGAGCTGCCGTTTCCGGTCGAGCGCGTCTGGGACTGGCACATGCGGCCCGGCGCGCTCGAGCGCCTGATGCCGCCATGGGAGGACGCGCGGGTCGTGGCTCGCGAAGGCGGCATCCACGACGGCGGTCTCGTCCATGTGAGAGTCCGGCGCGGTCCGGTCAAGATCGACTTCAAGGCGAGGCATACCGCCTACGACGAGGGCAGGCTCTTCCAGGACGAGCAGGAATCGGGCCCGATGGGGTCCTGGGTGCATCGCCACGAGTTTGAACCGCGGGGAGACGGCGCCACGGTGCTGCGCGACCGGATCACGTACGATCCTCCCCTTGGTCCCGCTACCGCGGCTTTGGCGGGCTCCACCATCGAAGGCGAGTTGAAGCGTCTCTTCCGCTTCCGCAACCAGCGTCTCGTCCAGGACCTCCGGCGGCACGCCTCCCATGAAGGGCCGCTGCTGAGGGTCGCAATCACGGGAGCGGGCGGCTTCGTTGGCAGAGCGCTGTGCAACTTCCTGACCACTGGCGGCCACGAAGTCCTGCCCATCGTTCGCCGCAAGCCGCGCCGTGACCTGGGGGAGATCTACTGGGACCCGATGGAGGGACGGATCGAGGGCGGCCGTCTCGAGGGGGTCGACGCCGTCGTGCACCTGGCGGGCGAGAACCTGTCGAAGGGCAGATGGACTCCGGCAAAGAAGAAGGCGATCTGGCAGAGTCGCGTAGTCGGGACGCGCGTGCTGGCCGGTGCGCTCAACAGTCTGCGCAAACCACCCCGCGTGCTGGTATCGTCTTCCGCGATCGGCATCTATGGAAACCGGGGCAGCGAGCGGCTCGTCGAGACCAGCAAGCCGGGGAAGGGGTTCCTGGCTGACCTGTGCAGGGAGTGGGAGAAGGAGGCGCGTCTCGCGGAGCGGTCCGGGATCCGCGTCGTCCTGCTCCGGACCGGACTGGCGCTGAGTCCCGCTGGCGGCGCGCTCGGCACCATGCTGTTGCCCTTCAAGGTCGGGATCGGCGGGCGCCTGGGCAGCGGACGACAGTACGTCAGCTGGATCGACCACGACGACCTGGTCGGCCTCATCTTCCATGCCATCATCACGTCCTCGATGCGGGGACCAGTCAACGGAGTCGCCCCCCATCCCGTCCCCAATGCCACCTTCACGACCATCCTCGGCCGCACGCTTCGCCGTCCCACGCTGCTTCCGGTACCGTCGTTGGCGGTCCGCGGCATGTTCGGCGAGATGGGGAAGACCCTGTTACTGGAGGGGGCCCGCGTAATCCCCGAGGCCGCCGCCCGGAACGGTTTTCGCTTCGACTTCGAGGGACTCGGCGAGTCGCTGGCCTTTCAGCTCGGGCGGACCGCGCCCGATTACCGGTAGCCCATGGCGAACGGTTCCGTCCCGGATGGTGACGCGCTGGCGCGCGGCGATCTCGCGGCCGATCCCATCGAGCAGTTCGAACGCTGGTTCGCCGAAGCGGAGGCCGATCCGCGGATCGTGTTAGCCGAGGCGGTGTGCCTCTCCACGCTCGGGCCGGCCGACACGCCCGAAGGACGAATGGTGCTGCTCAAGGGATTCGACGAGCGCGGCTTCGTGTTCTACACCAACCTGGAGTCGGACAAGGGCCGGTCGCTGGACGCCCACCCGCGCGCGGGGTTGACCTTCTACTGGCAGCCGTTCGGACGCCAGGTACGGATTCGCGGCCACGTCGAGGCCGTGTCGCCGGAGGAGGCGGACGTCTATTTCGGCAGCCGTCCGCGCGGCAGCCGCATCGGTGCGTGGGCCTCGGACCAGAGCCGCGAACTGGAGAGCCGCGCCGTGCTGGAGGCCCGCGTGGCGGAGCTGGAAGACCGTTACGCCGGCCGCGACGTCCCCAGGCCTCCACACTGGTCCGGCTTCCGGATCGTTCCCGACCGGATCGAGTTCTGGCAGGAAGGCCGGGCGAGGCTCCACGACCGCTTCGCGTACAGGCGGGACGGTGCGGGCGCCTGGGCACGCCGCCGCCTTCATCCCTGAGGTTCGTCAGACCGCGAGTGCCGTTTCGCCCAGCACAGCGTCCAGCGTGGCGATCAGTAGCTCGGCCTCGGCCTCGCCGAAGACGAGCGGGGGCTTGAATTTCAGCACGTTGTGGTTCGGGCCGTCCACGCTCAGGAAGACGCCGAGGTCCCGCGCCCGGTTCGCAATGTAGGTGCAGGCTTCCGGGTAGGGATCGCGCGACTCGGGGTCGCGGACGAATTCCATTCCCAGAAAGAGTCCGCGGCCTCGCACATCGCCGACGATCGGGTGGTGGCGGGCCAGTTCGGTCAGGCCGTGCAGGAGGAGGCCGCCGACCCGGCGCGCGTGTTCCTGGAGTCCCCGTGACCGGATCTCGGCGAGGACGGCCCGGGCCGCCGCGCACGAAACCGGGTTGCCGCCGAAGGTGCTGAAATACTCCATCCCGTTGGCGAACGAATCGGCGATCTTGCGCGTGGTGACCACCGCGGCCACGGGATGGCCGTTTCCCATCGGCTTGCCCAGCGTCACGATGTCCGGCACCACGCCCTGCAGCTCGAATGCCCAGAAGGCATCGCCCACCCGGCCGAAGCCGACCTGCACCTCGTCGGCGACGCACACGCCGCCGCCGCGCCGAACGTGGTCGAAAGCCGCCGGCAGGTAGCCGGGCGGGGGCTCGATCTGGCCGCCACAGCTCAGGATCGGCTCGGCCACGAACGCCGCGACGCCGGGGTCCCCCGACTCCCGCGCCAGGCGCGAGGCGGCCTCGGCTACGTCGTCGGCGTAGAGAGCGCCGCTGTCGGAGCCCCGGTACCGCCCGCGGTAGGTGTCCGGCATCGGCGCGACCGCCACACGGTCGCCCGGCCCCGCGCCGCCCGGGCCGGCGAACTTGTAGTGGCTGATCTCGACCAGGGCGCCGGTGTTGCCGTGGTAGCCGCCCTCCAGGCAGACCACGCCGTCGTTGCCTGTGTGGCACCGCGCCATGCGCAGCGCGAGTTCGTTGGCCTCGCTCCCCGAGCAGACGAGGAAGACCACCTCGAGCGGTAAAGGGAAGTACTCCAGCAACTCTTCGGCGAGCGCGACGATCTGGGTGTGCAGGTAGCGGGTGTTGGTGTTGAGCACCCTCGAGTGCCGGGCGATCGCTTCCGCCACGCGGCGGTTGCCGTGGCCGACATGGGGCACGTTGTTGACCGTATCCAGGTAGCGCCTGCCCGTGTCGTCGTAGAGCCAGACACCGTGGCCGCGTACGATGTGGACAGGCCGGGCATAAGACAGACTGAGCGACGAACCCAAAACCGTCTTGCGTTTTGCGGTTAGATCGGCAAATCGCAAGACGGAATCCGGCACAGAGGGAATCGGAGGGATGACTGGTGCGCCTTCGGCGGGTCGGTCCGTGGCCAGGGAAGCCAGGCCGGCGAGGGACGTCGGGTCCGGCAGGATGGACTCCCAGACCGAGCGGAGACGCTGCCGGGCGACGCCGGGGAAATCGCCGGGCGCAGGGGTGGCCGCGCCCTCATCGTACAGGGGGTCCAGGGCGATGATCTGCACGTGCAGATGAGGTGGCCAGCCCCCGTTGACCGCCGCGTCGCCCAGCCAGCCGATCACTTCGCCGGCTTGGACGTTGGCGCCGGGCGTGAGATGTTCCAGCGTGGTTTGGTCAAGGTGGCCGTACAGGGTATGAAAGCCGAGCCCGTCCGCCGTCTCGTGCCGCAGGATCACGGTGGGGCCGTAGTCGCGCGGCCGAGCGTTGTCGGCAACCGACGCCACGGTTCCGGCGAGGGGGGCCCGTACGGCGGTGCCCGGCGGAGCGAAGAGGTCGAGGCCGAGGTGGATCGTGCGAGACTCCGGGCCGTGATCTCCCCGGACCGCGAAAGCCGGGTCGTCGTACAGGATTCTCGCTTCTCCGTAGCGGCCCACTCCCACGGTCGCACCGGCCACCGCAATCGAGTCCTCGACCCAGGCGTCGAGGACACCGTCGGTGGTGCACGAATCCAGGTGCGGGAGGTCCAGGCTTTCGACGGACAGGTCGATCAGACGAGGGCGCTCCAGCAGGTCGGGGGCCATGACGGGCGAGCGCGGCCCGGCATCATCCAGGCAGGCCAACACGGGCGCCAGGTGCGGGTTCGGGACCAGCGCGCACGCCTCTCGCATCCGGAATTCCGCCACTCGCCAATCGGCTTCCGCGAGCTGACCGAGAAGCCTCCATGCAGGCTTCTGGCTGACAGCCAGGTACTCGTTGTCCGGTTGCTCGCGCATCTGCCTGGCCTGGACGCTCACCGAAAGACACAGCCGCAGCGCCACCATCGGGATGATCGCGCGGCACTCCGCCTCCTCGAGCGGGGCGACGCGGGAGTAGCCGCACGCGACCGCGCAGGCCGCGGCCACCGGATCGTGCAACTCCATCATCGCGTACGCCGCCGCGACGGCCACCTCGGCTGCGCGCCAGCCGCGCGTCAGATCGCCAAAGTCGATCAATCCCGACAGCCGCGTCCCATCCAGTGACGGGGACACCATCACGTTGTAGTCGTTGGCGTCATTGTGGATCACCGAGCGGGGGAGCGCTCCCCGCAACGGGTCGAGAAGGCCGGTGGCGCGGTCCAGGGTCCCCTCCACCAGTTCACGCCCGTCCCGCAGCATGGGCAGGTGCGACGCGATCGTCTCGGCAGCCGACTCCATCCGCCACGCGAAGGCGCGGCCCAGCTCGGGGTGGTCGAAGGTGGACAGCGCGAGATCCAGTCGGGCGAGGAAAGCGCCGAGTTCCTCGAGGACGGGCAGCGAGCGCGGCCGGACATCCGCGAACGGATGCCCGGCAACCCAGGTAAGCGCGCACGCGAGGTGCGGCACCCCCTTGAAGTTGCCGACCGCTACGACCGGGCCCTGCTGTCCGGATGCCGCGGGTTGCACGACCCGGGGAATCGCGGCCGGCAGCGATGCGCCTTCGAGATGCTGGAGGGACTTCGTCACCAGGTCGAAAACTGCGTGCCGGGACGTGGGGCTCAGCTTGAGGACGAAGTCGTGCCGCGGCGCGGCAGCGGCCTCCAACAGGGAAGCGCCCGGTAGCCTGGCCGGGTCCGGCCCGGAGCCGGAGAACCGAAAGTTCAGATCGAATTCGCCCGGGAGCGCGCTGGCCTCGCCCTCGATTCCGAAGTGCTCCCGGGCGACGGCGGCCGCCCTCCGTGTGCGTCGGTTCAAGTCCACCCTTCGTGCCCGAGCCGTTTGCGCCGTATCGACGACGGCCAGACTAGCCCGGGCCACCATCATCGTCAACGCTCTCGCGACACCGCGAATCCTCTGTACACAGGAGGGTACACGCGTTGGCGTTCATGCCTTGCCGAGGTCCGCACGCCTTTGCTAGTGTGAAGGTGGCGTGCCCGTGACAAAGGCGAGCCCGCGCGTCGGGAGCGTCCGGATGAGCTGTGGAGCCCCAATGACAAGATCGCTCGGAGTCCCTTTCCTGGTGCTGGGCGCGCTCCTTGTCGCCGCCGGTCCGGATGGGACCGGCAGGAACGAGCGTGGCGCCGTGAGCGCCTGGCCGGCTGGTTCGCTTGTCCCGCGCGCGCCGGGGCCGGCCTTCGCGGAGTCGCGTGAAGAAGCCACCGAGCCGGATCACACCGAGGTGGTTCAGCGCGTCTGCGCCCGCTGCCACAACCAGCGCCGCCTGACCGGCAACCTGTCGCTCGAGGGGTTCGTGGTGGAAGAGGCGGACCGCCAGGCCGACATCGGCGAGCGCATGGTGCGGAAGCTGCGCGCGGGAATGATGCCGCCGCCGGGAACGCACAGGCCCGCGGGCGACACGCTTGTTGCCCTGGTGGAACGGCTCGAAGAGGTGCTCGACGGCGCGGCGGCCGAGCGCCCCGACCCCGGCGACCGCACCTTCCAGCGGCTCAACCGCGCCGAGTACGAGCGTGCGGTCCACGACCTGCTCGCCCTCACCGTAGACGCCGGGGACTGGCTCCCGCTCGACCAGATGAGCGCCAACTTCGACAATATCGCCGATGTGCAGGCGATGTCGCCGACCCTCGTCGAGTCGTACCTGAACGCCGCCGCCGAGATCAGCCGCTGGGCGGTCGGCGACCGGACGGCTCCGGCGGTCGACCGCTCCTACAAGGTCTCCGAGTACACGTCCCAGCACCCCTGGGATCGCGTGGAGGGGACGCCGTACGGGACCCGGGGCGGTGTCGTTGTCGAGCACGTCTTCCCCGCCGACGGCGAGTACGTCTTCGAGCTCGGATTCTCCTCCGGCGCCAACTCGCGCTTCGAGGACATCGATATATCGATCGACGGCGAGAGCGTGGCCCTGCTGCATCACGCGCGAACCGGGGCGGGTGCCGACGGGCGGGGCGCCGCGCCGATCAGCACCGGGCGAATCTTCGTGCGCGCCGGCCAACGCAAGGTGTCGGCCGCCTTCATTCGCGGATTCGACGGCCCCTACGAGGACCTGATCCGGCCACACGACTGGTCCATGGCGGGCGGCGGATCCGGCGGGGGAGGGATCACCACGCTTCCCCATGTGCGCGAGCTGATCGTCGGAGGCCCGTACGACGTGACCGGGATCTCGGACAATCCGACCCGCCAGCGCATCTTCGTCTGTCGTCCCACGTCGGCCGCGGAAGAGTTGCCGTGCGCCCGCAGAATCGTCGAGACGCTGACCAGCCGCGCCTACCGCCGCCCGGCGACCGCTGGGGACATCGACGGGCTCATGACCTTCTACGAGACCGGCGCCGGACTGGACGGCTTCGAGACCGGGGTGCGCATGGCGCTGGAGGCGCTGCTGGCGAGCCCGCGCTTCGTCTTCCGCACTGAGCGGGAGCCGGAGGGAGTGGAGCCCGGAGAGATCTACCGCATTTCCAGCGTGGACCTTGCCTCGCGCCTCTCCTTCTTCCTGTGGGGCGCACCGCCGGACGAGACGCTGCTTGCGGCCGCGGCCGACGAAGGTCTGCACGACAGCGGGGAACTCGAACGCCAGGCGCTGCGCATGCTCGACCACCCGCGCGCCCACGCGCTGGGAGCCCGCTTCGCCAGCCAGTGGCTGCGGCTGCAGGACCTCTACAAGGTCCATCCGGACCCCAACTTCTTCCCGAACTTCGACGACAAGCTGGCCGACGCAATGCGGCTGGAGACGGAGACCTTCTTCAACCACCTGGTCGAAGAGGACCGGAGCATCCTCGACCTGTTCCGCGCCGACTACACGTTCGTCAACGAGCGCCTGGCCACCCACTACGGCTTCCCGCCCGTCCCCGGCGCCCATCTCCGCAAGGTCGCCTACCCCGACGACCGGCGCGTCGGCCTGCTGGGCCACGGCAGCGTGCTGGTCCTGACCTCGCTGGCCAACCGCACATCGCCCGTCCTGCGCGGGAAGTGGGTGATGGAGGTGCTGCTGGGGACGCCCCCGCCTCCGCCTCCGCCCGGTATCCCGGACCTGGAGGAGACCGAGGCCTCGCGCGACGGCCGCATGCTGACCACGCGCGAGCGCATGGAGATCCACCGCGAGAACCCGCAGTGCGCGTCATGCCACCGCTTCATGGACCCGATCGGCCTCGCCCTCGACAACTTCGACGTGACCGGCAAATGGCGCTCGCTCGAACACGGGATGCCGGTCGACACGCGCGGCGACTTCTACGACGGGACGCCGGTCGAGACCCCGGCCCAACTCTCAGCCGCCCTGCTCAGGCGCCCGCTTCCGCTGGTGCGCACCTTCAGCGAAAACCTGATGGCGTATGCGCTGGGGCGGCGCGTGGAATACTACGACCAGCCCTCGATCCGGCAGATCGTGCGGCGGGCCGAAGACGATGACTACAGTATCTCTTCCCTCGTGCTCGGCGTGGTGAAGAGCGATGCGTTCAGGATGAAGCGGGCCCCTCTGGCCACGGCAGAGGAGCAGCCCGCAAACGGGACGGACCCGTCCCGCGACACGGCCAAGGAGAACTGACGACGATGCACTTCATCACCGGCAACCACATCCCGCGCCGCACCTTCCTGCGGGGCCTCGGGGCCACGGCCGCGCTGCCGCTGCTCGACGCCATGATCCCAGCCGGGCGGCTGAGCGCCCACAACCGCCCCGACGAGGGCCCGACCCGCCTCGTGTGCATCGAGGAGGTGCACGGCCTGGCCGGGTGCAACGAGTGGGGCGCGACTCAGCACCTCTACGCGCCGGCCACCACGGGCAAGGACTTCGAGATTCTCCCCGAGAGCGCGCTCACGTCGCTGCGGCCATTCCAGGACCGGCTCACCATCGTCAGCAACACCGACTGCCGCCAGGCCGAGGCCTTCACCACGCCCGAGATCGGCGGCGACCACTTCCGCTCCAGCGCGGTTTTCCTCACGCAGGCGCACCCGAAACAGACCCAGGGCTCGGACATCTGGGTTGGGACGTCGCTCGACCAGATGTACGCGCAGCGCTTCGGCCAGAACACGCCGCTGCCGTCCATGCAGTTCTGTATCGAGAACCTCGACCAGGCCGGCGGTTGCACCTACAACTACTCCTGCGCCTACACCGACACGATCAGCTGGGCTTCGCCCAATGAGCCGCTGCCCATGATCCGCGACCCGCGCGTCGCCTTCGACATGCTCTTCGGGGCGGGGGGCACGCCCGAGGAACGGGCCGCGCGGCGGGCGTCGCGCAAGAGCATTCTCGACTGGATGGCCGGCGAGATCGCGGCGCTGAAGCGCGAGCTTGGGGCCACGGACCGCCTGCGCATGGACCGCTACCTGAACAACGTCCGCGAGATCGAGCGCCGGATTGCGGCCGTCGAGTCGCGCAACACCAGCGGCGAGGAGCGCGAGCTGCCAGAGGCACCCGCAGGCGTTCCGGACTCGTTCACCGAGCACATGCGCCTCATGTTCGACCTGCAGGTGCTGGCCTTCGAGACCAACATGACGCGGATCATCTCCTTCAAGACCGGCCGCGACGCCGACAACCGCGTCTTCCCCGAGAGCGGCTCCGACCGCCCCTTCCACCCCGCGTCGCACCACGGCGCGCGCGAGGAAGCGGTCCTCGAATTCAACAAGATCTGCCAGTACCGCGTGGGCCAGCTGCCGTACTTCCTCGAGAAGCTGCAGAACAGCATGGAGGGTGACGCCAGCCTGCTGGACAAGACGATGGTCATGTGGGGCTCGCCGATGGCCGACGCCAACCTGCACAACCACCGCCGCTGCCCGCTCATCCTGCTGGGCGGCGCCAACGGGCTGCTGGAGGGCAACCTGCACCTCGAGGCGCCCGACGCCACGCCCATGGCCAATGCCATGCTGTGGGCTCTCAACGGTCTGGGAATGGAGATGGAGAGTTTCGGAGACAGCACGGGTGAATTCTCCCTCGTCTCGGGGTCCTCGGCGGCGACGCAGGGATGACGGCCATGGCGACACGGCAAGCACGCCTGACGGGTGGCCTCCTCGGCTGTGCGGCGCTGATCGGCGTCCTCGGCGCGGCCGGCTCCCCGGTCGCGGACTCCCCCGTCGCCGACGCGGCGATGGCGGGCGACATCGCGGCGGTGCGGGCTCTGCTCGCGGACGGCGCCGACGTCAACGCGGCCCAGGGCGACGGCATGACCGCGCTGCACTGGGCCGCCGAACGCGGCAACGCTGAACTGGCCGAGATGCTCCTCTACGCGGGGGCGGCTGTCGAGCCCGTCACGCGGATCGGCGGCTACACGCCGCTCCACATCGCGGCGCGAACCGGCAGCGATGCCGTCGCGCTGATGCTTCTGGGCGCCGGCGCGGACGCGGCCGCACCCGCGCCCGGCACGGGCACCACGCCGCTCCACCTCGCCGCGACGGCGGGCTCGGCGCCGCTGATCGCCGCGCTGCTCGACCGCGGCGCGGACCCCGACGCGCGCGAGGACGTGTGGGGCCAGACCCCGCTTATCTTCGCGGCCTCCATGAACCGCGCCGATGCCGTCCGCGTGCTCCTCGCGGCGGGCGCCGACCCCGACATCGCCAGCAGGGTGGAGGACCTTCAGGTGCTGTCCGAGCTCGACAGGATCGCGGGGCGCCGCCGTACCGAGGCGGTCGAGGCGCTGACGGCGGGCAGGTCGCGGGCCCCGACGCCCACCGAGTTCCAGACGGCGGTGCGGGCGTCGCGCACCGTGTACGAGGAGGGGCTCCCCGAAGACCAGGAGGAGGAGGAGGACGACTTCCGGCCCCGGCGCATCGACGCCAAGGGCGGCCTGACCGCCCTCCTGCACGCCGTGCGGCAAGGGTACGCCGAGTCCGCGGTCGCGCTCATCGACGGCGGCGCCGACATCGACCGCGCCAGTGCCAGCGACGGCACCAGCCCCCTCCTGATGGCCACGATCAACGGCCAGTTCGACCTGGCGCTTACCCTGATCGAACGGGGCGCCGAACCGAACATCGCCTCGGCGCTGAACGGCGCCACCCCGCTCTGGGCGGCGGTCAACGCCCGTTGGCAGCCCCGCACCCGCTATCCCCAGCCGCAGGAAATGGGGTTGCAGACGGCGACCTACATGGACGTGATGGAGGCGCTGCTCGCGGCCGGCGCGGACCCCGACGTTCGCCTCACGCTGCATCCCTGGTACATGGAATACAGCGGGTGCGGCAACCGCAACTGCGGTTTGGTCGACACCCAGGGGGCCACCGCTTTCTGGCGTGCCGCCTACGCCACCGATGTCGCTGCGATGCGCCTGCTCGTCGGGCACGGGGCCGACCCCGGGATCCCGACTGTGGCTCCGCCCCGCCGCCGCCGCCTCTCGACCGACGAGTTCCTGCGGCAGCAGAACCGGACGCAGTTGGCGTCCGACTCCACCTACAGCGAACTGGACGATTCCGCGCGAGTCACACTACTCAGGTCGGTCCGCAACGACCTGCGTGAAGAGCAGCAGGGCGAATTCCCCGACGACCTGCTCGCCGGCCTGGAGGACGAGGTGCGCCAGGACCTGATCCGCGCCTCGGAGGTCGCCGATTCCCTGCGCGCGCTGGAGCCCGACGCCTCGGGACTGCCGCCGGTCCCCGCGGGGGGTCCCGGCGTGTGGCCCATCCACGCGGCTTCCGGGGTCGGCTACGGGGAGGGCTTTGCCGGCAACGCCCACCGCCACGCGCCCGACGGGTGGCTCCCGGCCGTACGGTACCTGGTGGAGGAACTCGGCGTCGACATCAATGCCCGCGACCATAACGGCTACAACGCTCTGCACCACGCGTCCGCGCGCGGCGACCACCCCCTGATCATCTACCTGGTGGAGCAGGGCGCCGACATCCGTGCGATCAGCCGCCGGGGGCAGACGGTGGCGGATCTGGCCAACGGTCCGGTGCAGCGCGTCTCGCCGCGCCCGGCTACCGTGGCGCTGCTGGAGAAGCTGGGGTCGTCGAACAGCCACCGCTGCCTGACCTGCTGAGCAGGGGGATTGCCGAGCCGGCGCCTGGATCATCCCCGCGCCTGCCATCCGCCGCGCCCCTCAGCTCACCGGTCGTCTCCCCGCGCCGATTGTGTACTCGGGCGGCTCCACCCCCAGCAGGTGGCGCACGAAGTAGTCCCACCGCCGCCTCATCATGTAGGGCTCGCTGCTGAAGCCGTGCCCCCGGTTGGGGAGCATGATGAGGTCGAAGTCCTTGTCGGCCGCGATCAGCGCGTCCACGACGAGCAGCGTGTTATAGAGCGGCACGTTCGTGTCCATGGTCCCGTGCGCCAGCAGCAGCTTGCCCTGCAGGTTCTCCGCGACAAGCTGGTTGGCCTGGTTGTCGTAGTTGGTGGCGCCGTCCGGGTAGGTCTCGAGCAGCCCCTGCCACTTCTCGCCCCAGTCGTCCTCGTAGTTGCGGTTGTCATGATTGCCCGCCTGCGAGACCGCGACCTTGTAGAAGTCCGGGTAGCGCAGAATCCCGGCCGTGCTGGCGAAGCCACCCCCGGAGTGCCCCCAGATGCCGACGCGGTCCATGTCCATCCACGGATGGTGCTCCCCCAGCTGCCGCACCATCCCTACCTGATCGGGCAGGCCGTTGTCGCCCATGTTGCCGTAGTACGCGTCGTGGAATGCCTTCGAGCGCCCGGGCGTGCCCATGGCGTCGACCTCGACCACGATGAACCCCAGTTCGGCCAGCGCCTGCTTGTCGCCCCGCGAGGCCCGGAACGACCGCGAGCCCACGCTCCCCGACTGCGGCCCCGGATACAGGTAGTTGACGACCGGATACGACCGCGCCGGATCGAAGTGGGTGGGCTTGTACATGAGGCCGTGCAGATCCGTCTCCCCATCCCGCGCCTTCACGGTGAACGGTTCGGGCGGTTGCCAGCCTGAGGAGAGGAGGGCGGAGATGTCCGCTCGCTCCAACTCGGCCGCGACGTTTCCGTTCACGTCCCGTACGACCGTCACCGGGGGAATGACCGGGGTCGAATGGCTGTCGACGAAGTACGCGCCGGTGGGCGACAGCGACACGGTGTGGTTGGCGCTGTCGGGGGTGAGGAGGGTCAGGCCCGTGCCGTCCATCCCGATGCGGTAGAGGTACTGGAAGTAGGGGTCGCCGGCCTCCCGTCCGGTCCCCGTGAAGTAGAGCGTCCGCGCCTCCTCGTCGACGCGCAGCAGCTGGCGCACATTCCAGTCGCCGGTGGTGATGCGGCCCATCAGTTCGCCGGTCGACAGGTCGTAACGGTAGAGGTGGCCCCAGTTGTGCCGCTTCGAGAACCAGATGACCTCGTTCGACGCTTTGAGCACACGCCAGTTCGCTCCGCCCGAACCCGACTCGAAGAAGGTCTCCTCGGTCTCTTCGAGCACGTCCCGCACCTCTCCGGTGTGGGGGTCCGCGACGCGCAGCTGGGCGTGCTTGTGGTCGCGCGAGTTGGACAGGAAGGCCAGTTGCGACCCGTCGGCGCTCCACTCCACGTCGAGGAAGACGCCGCCCCGGCCCGCGACGTGGTCGGTGGTCGAAGAGCGATGCGGGTCGGGGGGCAATGCCAGGCGGACCACGCGGTGGGGCTGGCCGGCCGCCGGTTCGCCCACATGGATCACCACCCGGCTGATCCGGAAGATGAGGCTGTCGCCCGGAAGCGGATACTTCCAGGACTCCAGCTCGGGGTGGCCCACGTTCGTGGTGGTCATGTGCATCATGCCCACCCCCCGAGCGTCGTGCTGGAAGGTGGCGATCATGTCCGAATCGGGGGACCAGAGCAGAACGGGGGAGTCGCGCTTGACCCACCCCGCGTTGTTGGTCGCATAGCCGAAGTCCTGGATGCCGTCGGTGGTGAGCGGGGTCTCGGCGCCCGTGTCCAGGTCGCGCAGCCAGAGGTTGTGGGCGCGGATGAAGGCGGCCTTCGTGCCGTCGGGGGAGGGGATGGCGCTCGGGTCGCGTTCCCGTGCGGGGTCGGTGGCCTCGCACCGGTAGGTCGCCAGGTCGCAGCGGAGGTGCGTGTCGCCTGCCCGTGGCGAGCGCTCGGCCGCCCCGGTGGGGCTCCCGCCCAGCTGTACCGTGAGGGCGTCGCCGGATGGGCTCAGCTCGAAGGTGCTGAAGGGGAGTTCCAGGGGCGCGACCTCGCCGCCCGTCGCGGCGCTGATGGCCGCGGCCAGACGCTCGTGGTCGAAGGCGCGGGCGCGGGTGCCCGTGGCGGGATCGACGAGGATGAACTCGGCACCGCCGGGTGTGGTGTTGCGGTACCAGAAGCGGTCGCCCGGCAGCCAGTTGGGCTGCACAGACGCGCCGAAGACAAGGCCGCCGGTTCCGCCGGCGAGGAACGACTCGGCGCGCGCGTAGTCCTCCGCAGTGACGGTGACGGGGGGTTGCTGGGCGGAGAGGGCGGGCGGGAGCAGAGCGGCCGCAGCGACGGCGAGTGCCGGAAGAACGGGGACGCGATGTCTCATGGTCAGCCAGGGGCAGGGGTGAGCAGGAACCGACGAAACGGTATCCCGACCAATGGCGGCCGGGCAATGTCGGGCAGGGCTCGTTGACCCTGGTCAAGGGGTTGGTCTATCCTCATCACCGGGATCCATTCGACCGCATGACTCACTGCGTGATACTTCCGGTGTCGCTCCACGGGCCACCGGGGAGCAACGGACCGTGAAGCCACCCACCACCCGCCTCCGCACCGCCGCCGTCCACGCGGGCGAGTCCCCCGACCCGGCCACCGGGGCGTCGGCGCCCAACCTGGTCATGTCCTCGACCTTCGTGACCCGGGACGCGGCCGGCTTCTCCGCGCACGACCTCGACGAGGAGTCCGGTTTCCTGTATACGCGATGGTCGAATCCGACCGTGGCGCAGCTCGAGGCGAAGCTTTGCGCCCTCGAGGGTGCCGAGGCCTGCCTCTGCTTCGGATCGGGGATGGCGGCCGCGACCGGGTTGCTCTTGTCGCTGCTGGCGAGTGGCGACCACATCGTCATGTCCGACACCAACTATGCGGGTGTGGCGGAGCTGGGGCGAGACACCCTGCCGCGAATAGGGATCGGCGTCTCGTTCGTCGACACCTCCGACCCGCGCAACGTCGAGGCCGCGATCCGGCCCGAAACCAGGTTGATCTGGCTCGAGACGCCGGCGAACCCGATCTGCAGGCTCACCGACCTGGCTGCCGTGGCACGGGTCGCCGCTGCGCATCCGGGCGTCCGCATCGCCGTGGATTCCACCTTCGCCACGCCCGTCGCCACGCGGCCCCTTGAGCTGGGCGCTCACTACGTCATGCACTCGCTCACCAAGTACATCGGCGGCCATGGCGACGCGGTGGGAGGGGCGGTACTGGGATCCAGGGAGGACATCGCCGCGCTGCGGCTCGAGGCCGGGATCCACTACGGGGGCGTCCTGTCTCCCTTTAACGCGTGGCTGATCATGCGCGGAGCGGCCACGCTGCCGATCCGGATGAAGGCCCACGAGGAGAACGCGCTCGCGGTCGCCCGGTTCCTGGAGTCCCATCCGCGAGTGACGCGGGTTATGTATCCCGGCCTGCCGTCGCACCCGCAGCACGGGCTGGCGCGCCGCCAGATGGACAACTTCTCCGGCATGCTGACCTTCCAGGCCGGCGATGGTCCGCAGCTGGCCGAGCGGATGGCTCGCGAGTTGCGCGTGATCCACTACGCGGTCTCGCTCGGGCATCACCGCAGCCTGGTCTTCTGGATGGACACGCCGTCGCTGATGGAGACCTCGTTCCGGCTCGACGGCGCGCAGCTGGAGAGCTACCGGGCCTACGCGGGCGACGGGATCTTTCGCATGTCGGTGGGCCTGGAGGACCCGGACGACCTCTGCGAGGACCTGGAGCGGGTGCTGGGGTAGCAGGCGGGACATCCCGGCGCGCGGATCGCTCCTCGGCAGACCTGTTCGCAGGCTGCAGTCTGCACCATACTGTCTGGCAGTACGCTTTCAAGTTGGCGCTCGCCCACGCGAGCATGTGAAAGGATTCACAAAGTCATGACCTCCCCCTACCGCCACCGACTTCCCGCCGCGGCGGCCCTGAGCCTTGCGGTCGCCGCCTTCCTCACGTACGCCCTCCTGGCCGCTCCGCCAGCCGCGGCGCAGCAGTTCGGGGGCGTGGCCGCCGTTGCGGAAGGCCAGGTGCTTGTCGGAGAGCCCGGCAACCAGACCCTGCCCGGGATCGTGTATGTGTACGCCCGCTCGGGTGACGGCTGGACCGAAGCTGGCAGGCTGACCGTCTCGCCCATCGATGCGCCGCCGGACGGGTTCGGCCGCTCTCTGGACGCCGACGGCTCCATGGCCGTCATCGGTGCTCCCGGGTGGGACGGTGGGCGTGGCGCGGCAATGATCTATCAGCGGAACCAGGCGGGCGAGTGGGCGGAAGTCGCGCGTCTGTCGCCGGACGAGCTCGGTGACGACGCCCGCTTCGGGTCGGCGGTGGCCATCGACGGGGGCATGGTCCTCGTCGCCGCGGCCGGAGCGAGCGAGGGAGCCGGAGCGGTTCACGTGTTCACCGGAAGCGGTGCCGACTGGGTATCCAGAGCCGAGGTGCTGCCCATGGACGGCGCCGGGCAGGGGTTTGGGACGGGGTTGGCGTTCGCTGGCGGCGCCACACTGGTGACCACCGCGGCGAGCCGCGACGCACCGACGGAGGTCTACGGATTCACCGTGGACGCCGTATCCGGGATGGCGGGGCCCGTAGGCAGGCTCCATCCCGATAACGATCTCGGCGAACGAAGCGGCTTCGGAGCCGCGCTGGCGGTGCGGGGATCGGTCGGCCTGGTGGGCGCGCCCGGCGCCGCGGGCGGCGCGGGGGCCGTGGTGACGTTCGGCCTGGACGCGGAAACGGGCGCCTGGGTGCCGGGCGGAGTCCTGCGGCCGTTCTACAGCTCCGGCCGGGACCAGTTCGGAGCCGCGCTCGGCTTCGACGGCGACCAGCTGTGGGTCGGCGCTCCCGGGGCAAATACCCGGATGGGCGCGGTATACCGCTTCGACCGTGACGGAGCGTCGGGCTGGGGCGGGGTGACCCTGTCCGCGAGAGACGACCTGGCCGACAACGCATCGTTCGGCAGCTCGGTGGCCGTGGCCGGTGACGTCGCGGTGGTCGGTGCCGGCGGCATCGACAGCCGGGCCGGCGGGGCGGTCATCATGGCGCGCGGGGCCGGAGGGATGTGGGCCGGCGGAGACCTGGTGATCGGCGACCATCGGGGACTCCCGGCGATCGTGGGCATGGACGACGAGATCCCATGCGTGGAGGGGGACGCGGCGGGCTATGAATGCGACAACGTCAACATCATATCCTTCCTCCCGATCAAGGAGATGGCCGGCGGACGCGGAGCCCGGCTCAACGATATCTGGGGTTGGACCGATCCCGAAACGGGGCGGGAAATTGCGATCGTGGGACGCACCGACGGCACGGCCTTCGTCGACCTCACCGACCCGTACAACCCGGTCATGCTGGGGGATCTTCCCAAGACGCCCGGTTCGTTCAGCAGCGTGTGGCGCGACATGAAGGTCCACGACGACCATACCTACATCGTGGCGGACGGCGCCGGCCAGCACGGTGTGCAGGTATTCGACCTGCGGCGCCTGCGCGAGGTGGGCGGCGAGCTCGTGACCTTCGAGCCCGACTTTCTCTACGAGGACATCGCCAGCGCCCACAACATCGTGATCAACGAAGGAACCGGATTCGCGTACGTGGTGGGCAGCAGCGGCGGCGGCGAGACCTGCGGCGGCGGCCTGCACATGCTGGACCTGAGCGAGCCTTCGGAGCCCACCTTCGCCGGGTGCTTCTTCGACGGCCAGACGGGACGGCGCGGCACGGGCTACTCCCACGACGCGCAGTGCGTGATCTACCAGGGCCCCGACGAGGACTACCAGGGCCGCGAAATCTGCCTGGGCTCCAACGAGACGGCGCTCAGCATCAGCGACGTGACGGACAAGGACAATCCCGTCATGGTTTCCATGGCGGACTACCCCGCGGTCGCGTACGCGCACCAGGGATGGCTGACCGATGACCACCGCTTCTTCTACATGAACGACGAGGGCGACGAGCCGCAGGGGCTGGTCGAGGGCACCCGCACGCTGATCTGGGACGTTGAGGACCTCGACGAGCCGATCCTCGCGGCCGAGTACATCGCGTCGACGCCGGATACCGATCACAACCTCTACATCCGCGACAACCTCATGTACCAGTCGAACTACGGCGCGGGGTTGAGGATCCTCGACATCACCGACCGCACCGACCCGGTCGAGATCGCGTACTTCGACAACTCGCCGTACGGCGGGGCCTCGTGGAGCAACTACCCCTACTTCGAGAGCGGCGTGGTGGTCATGACCAGCACCGGCGACGGCCTCTTCATCGTCAGGAACACGGGCAGGCGGAACCTGATTCCCTAGGGCGATGGCCGCGCGAGGGAAAGGAGGGGGCCGGGCGCGGGCCGCCCGGGTTGTGGCGTCGTTTGCGATGCTCGTTCTCGCGTGTGGCGCCGACGATCCCGTGGGGCCCGAGGCTCCCAGGACGCTGGAGTGGGTCACACTCACGACGGCGTTGGGCGAGCCCGTCAACATCGCGGTCATTCGCCCTTCGGTCGCGCCCAGGGGTGTGGTGCTGGCGTTCCCGTGGGGCAGGGGCGACTCGGACCTGCTGCTCGGGCTCATCGACTCCTATTGGGACGTTGCGGCGCCGGCGGCGGGGTACGCGGTCATCGGCGTGGAGGTGTACGGTCCGGGCATGTCGGACGGCGGCGAGTATGTGATGGCCGCCGTACTGGAGTGGATCGACGCGAACTTCGTGGGAGCGGCGAACGACATCGTGATGACCGGGGCCTCCGCGGGAGGCATCGGGGTCTTTCACGCGGCGCTCGCGGTGCCCGACCGGGTGGGTGGGATCATCGCCATGCCGGGGCGCTACGAGGGCGGTGCCTCGCTGGCCCCGTTCGCCGGCCTCCCCGTGTGGATGATGGTGGGAGAGGAAGACGGGAACTGGGTCGACCGGTCGCAGGCGACGGCCGAACTCCTGGAGGCTGCGGGTGCGGAGGTCACGCACGAGGTGCTGCCGGCCCAGGGCCACGTGCTGATCGTACCGCAGGACGCGCTGGTGGCGTGGATCGAGAGCAGGTAGGGGCCGTGCGCCGGGGAGATTCGCGCGGGGGCGGCCGGTTCGCGTCGCTCGCGCTTGCGGCGGCGGTGGTGGGGGCCACCGGCGGCATTCGGGCCCAGGAGCCGCCCCGGCAGCCGATCGAGGTGACGCTGACCGAGGGCACCAACATCGCGGCCGCGCTGTCGCCCGACGGCACCGTCATCGCCTTCGATCTGGTGGGCCGGATCTGGGTCATGCCGGTCGAGGGTGGCCGCGCCATGCCGGTCACCGACCCGGTGGGTGACGCGCGCCAGCCGTCCTGGTCGCCGGACGGGACGCGCATCGCGTTCCAGGCGTACTGGGACGGCAACTACCACGTGTGGAGCGTAGCGCCGGACGGTTTCGGGCTGCGCCAGCACACGCGCGGTCCATTCGACCACCGCGAGCCGCACTGGTCCCCGGATGGAGACAGGATCGCGTTCAGTTCGGACCGGATGGGCAGTTACGACATCTGGATGCTCGCGGTGGACGGCGGGGGCGTGACCAGGGTGACCGAGGCGCCGGGAAGCGAATATGGTCCGGCCTTTTCGCCGGACGGTGGCCGACTGGCATTCGCGGCGGCGGGAAGCGGGGACGCGGCCGGGATCTGGGTGCTGGAGGGGTGGGATGGCGGCGGGGGCCCGCCGCAGCGCGTGGCCGGCACCGATGGCGGGCAGGTCAACGCACCGGGATGGGACGCTCGCGGAGAGCTGGTGATCTACAATGAGATCGGCGGGGGACGCTCGGTGCTGCATGCGGTTGCCGTGGATGGCGGGGACGATGGCGACGGCGGGACCGGGCCGCGAGTCCTCACGGGCGACGATGAAGACGTCTTTCCGTTCCGCGTCTCGGCCACTCCGCGCGGCTTCGTCTACACCGCCGACGGCCTCGTCCGCCGCCGCGGATACGACGGCAGCGGCCTCGCGAACATTTCCTTCACGGGCACCGTGACTCTGGATCGCACACCCTACGAGCGGCGCCCGCGTGATCTGGACGGGCCGGGTACCTTTCCGGTGCGCGGCATCGTGTCGCCCGCAGTGTCACCCGATGGCCGCCGCATCGCGTTCTCGGCGCGCGGTGACCTGTGGGTGCACAGCATCGGCGGCGGCACGGAGCAGCTGACCGACGACCCCTGGATCGAGACCGATCCCGCCTGGTCGCCGGACGGTTCGCGCCTTGCCTTCTCGTCGGACCGCGACGGGGAAACCGATCTGTACGTCCGGCTCATGGCCGACGGCAACACTGTTCGGGTCACCGACGGAGCGGGCGCGACCATGGCTGCGTGGGCGCCCGACGGCAACAGTCTCGCATTCGTGGGTGCCGGCTACCAGGTCGGGATCAGCGTGGTGGAGCTGGCCACGGGGTCGGTGCGTACGCTGAGGTCGGGGCTGAACGGCGCGGGCCGGCCGTCGTGGTCCCCGGACGGACAGTCCATCGTCACATCGGTTCACCAACCCTACGCGGACCGGTTCCGGGAGGGTGTGAACCGCGCCGTTGTGATACCGGTCGAGCCGGTCCAGGCCGCGGACGGCGGCCTCCAGGCGGCCTCCCGGCCCTGGCAGGGTCCGGCGTGGAACGGCCACGTTCATGGCTCCCCCACAGTCCCGCTCGCGCAGGAACACGAGCGCTTCCTGGACCTTCCGGCGCATACTTCGATCGGCACGCGCGGGACGGACGGACCGGTCCGGTCGCCCGACGGGAGGTGGCTGGCCTACGTTGCGGGCGGGGTTCTGTGGGTGGTCCCGACCGAGGCGGACGGCGACCCCGCCACCTCAACGCCACGACGGCTTACCAACGAAGCGACCGACGATCCCACCTGGACGGGTGACTCGCGGTCCATCGTCTACCTGGGCACGGACCGTCTGCGGCGCGTCGACGTGCTCGACGGACGCATCGAGGACATTCCACTCCCCCTCACCTGGTCGCGGTCCGCGCCGCCCGAATCCGTGCTGATCCGTGCGGGAGCGATGTGGGACGGACGCTCGGAGGCGCTGCGCCGGGACGTGGACATCCTCATCGAGGGAGGGCGCATTGTCGAGGTCGCGGACCGCGACCCCACGCGTGATGCGACCCGGGTGATCGACGCGGCTGACGAGGTCCTGATGCCCGGCCTGATCGAGATGCACGCCCATGGAGGCCTCGCGTCCGGTGAGCAGTTGGGGCGGCTCTGGCTGTCCTACGGCGTGACCTCGGTGCGGTGCCCGGCGTGCGATCCGTGGGAGATTGCCGAGGCGAAGGAGGCCGGGGAATCGGGCAGGCGCACTGCCCCGAGGTGGTTCGGCACGGGCGGGACGGTCGACGGCAGCCGGATCTACTATCCCGGCGCTCCCGCGCTGGGCGCCCCGGCGCAGCTGGAACTCGAAATGGCGCGGGCGGCCGCTCTCGGCTACGACCTCGTCAAGACGTATGTGCGCCTGGCGGATCCCGTCCAGCAACGCGCCATAGAGGAGGCTCACACGCTCGGGGTCCCGGTCACCTCCCACGAGCTGTATCCCGCGGTGGCGTTCGGCGCGGACGGCGTGGAACATGTGCGGGGCACGAGCCGGCGCGGTTACTCGACGAAGGTCTCGGAGCTGTCGCGCAGCTACGGCGATGTGGTCACCCTCCTTGCGGCTTCAGGCATGACGATCACGCCCACGGTCGGGATCTACGGCGCCTACGGCCTCCTTGCCGCGGAGGACCCCTCGCTGTTCGACGACACGCGGGTCGAGGCCTTCTTCCCGCGGGCCCCGGAGTTGGCGCGGCGCCCGGCGGACCTGGATGCGGCGAGGCGCCCGGTACGGGACATGGCCTCGTTGCCGCGACGCGTGGTCGAGGCGGGCGGGCGGGTCGTCGTGGGCACGGACGCTCCCATTAATCCGCCGGGCATCAGCCTCCTCGCCGAGATGGAGGCCCTGGTGCGATACGGGGACATGCGCAGCGTGGACGTTCTCAGGGCCACGACCTCCGAGTCCGGTGAGGCCCTGGGCCAGGGAGACCGCCTCGGAGTCGTCGCTCACGGGGCCATCGCGGACCTGATCGTGGTCGGAGGGGATCCCACGCGCGACATTCGTGCCTTGCGAGACCTTCGGATCGTGATTCACGGCGGCCGGATTCACGAGGCGCAAGCGCTCCTGGAGCGAGTCCGGCAACCTTGACCCGGAGACGAACGGGGTGGTGGGTGAACCTTACCGCGCCGTGGCACGTAGAGTTAAGATGAGGCGCAGGAGCGCGACACGAGATGGGCAGGACCACACCGGGGGGAGAAAATGCTGGGATTCGTGATCCATATGCTGGCCAACGCCGCCGCGCTGTTCCTGGTTGGCAGAATGGTCGACGGGATCAGCGTCCGCGACGCCAAGGCGGCGCTTTTCGGAACGCTGGTGCTCGGGCTCGTCAACTTCGTACTGGTCTGGATTGCGGGCGCCTTCATGCCTTCGCTGGGCATCCTCATGATCCCGGCACTGTTGGTGCTCAACGCCCTCGCACTCATGGTCACGGGCTCCGTGATCCGGGGGATGGAGGTCAGGAATTTCCGTGCGGCGCTGGTCGGGTCGGTGACGCTCGCGCTTGCGAACCTCGTGCTCGGCCTCTTCTTCGGCTAGCACGCCGGACGCGGTCTCGCGTCTTGCATCGGGAATAGCCGTCGCTATACTAGCGGCACGGAAGGCGGTGCCCGGGTGCGGCTCGCAAACGGGACCACGCGCAACGACGCAATCAGGCACGAGGATCCTGCGATGAATCTCCGAACCCGCAGTCTTCTTGCGATCACCGCGCTCGCGGCGGGCGCGTGGGGGTGTGCGTCCGGCGGCGGGGGTCCGCCCGTCGCCGGAGCACAGGCGGAGGCGCTTTTTGCCGCCTACTCGGGACGCTGGGAGCTTGACGAGTCCAGCAGTACGGCCCAGATCCCCAATCAACTGGAGGGCGTGGCCGACGAAGCGCCGGTGGCGGACATCGCCCGCAACGAGAGCCGCGCGATGCGGCGCTACCGGAGGATGGTCGAATCGCGGCGCATGTCGGTCTCGGACATGCGCGCGACCATCGAGGTGCTGCGGCGGCGGCCCGAGACCCTGTTGCTCCGCGCAAGCGCGGTCGAACTGGGGTACACGCCGGTGCCGGGCACGACCATCACGGTACCGATGGACGGTACCGAAGTAGAAATGCGCGAGGGCGAACACAGGATTCGGACAAAGGTGTCCTGGGAGGGCCCGATCCTGAGCATCGATTATAACGTCGTGGGTGGAGGCCGGGTTCGCGAGCAGCTCGAGGTCATCGGGGACCGGCTGATCATGACCCGCACCATCGTGGCCAGCGGTCCGAGCGAGCCCCTGGTCCTGGCGTACGATCGCGGCTGACCCGGGCGGTCGACAGCGTGAGTCGGGGCGTTCGCGGGTCCGGCGGGGGACACACCGGGCACACCGGGAATAGCGGTCCATGAGCGCCGACGGGTGGCTTACGCTCGCGGTCGTCTCGGTGGCCGTGGTGGTGCTCGCCCGCGAACTCATATCGCCCGCGGTCACCTTCGGGGCTGCGGTGGTGATCCTGATGGTGGCGGACGTCGTGAGTCCGGGACAGGCGTTCCAGGGGTTCTCGAATCCGGCTCCCATCACCGTCGCCGCGCTCTACATCCTGGCGCGGGCGGTGGAAAAGAGCGGGGCGCTGCAGCCCCTGGTGCGAGCGACCCTGGGGAAGGCGCGAGGTCTGCGCACGGCGCTCGCCCGAATCACGGTTCCCGTGGCCGCCTCGTCCGCCTTCCTGAACAACACGCCGATCATCGCCATGCTGGCCCCGCAGGTGGCGGAATGGGCCGACCGGCGCGGAGACTCGGCGTCCCGCTACCTCATGCCGCTCTCGTTCGCCGCCATCCTGGGCGGGATGACCACGCTGATCGGGACGTCCACGAACCTCGTGGTCTCGGGTCTTCTCCAGGCGGAGGGGCATGATCCCTTCTCGATGTTCGAGTTGACGCGGCTCGCCTTGCCGATGGCGCTGATGGGCCTCGTGATCACCATCGTCCTCTCGCCAATGCTTCTGCCGGACCGGCTGCCGCCGCGGCAGGAGGTGCGCTCCGGAGGCCGGAGCTTCTCGGTCCGCCTGGTTGTCGAGCCCGGCGGCCCCATCGATGGGCTGCCGGTCAGCGAAGCCCGGACGCTATTCCCCGAGGGGGCGGTCATCGTGTACTTCGAGCGCGACGGCGAAGGAGCGGCGCAGATCTCGGGGCGGACGGTGCTCAGAGGCGGTGATTTCCTCACGCTGGTGGGAGGAATGGACACGGTGCTCGAACTGCACGACGTGTCAGGAATCGCATCGGCCCAGCAGCCGCACCTCCCCCACGAGGTGGGCAGCCCGCGCCACGCCTATTTCGAGGCGGTGATCGCGCCCGGATCCCCGCTGGTGGGCCGCTCGCTCGTGGATATCCAGTTCCTGGCGCGCTATCAGGGCACGGTAGTGGCCATCCACCGGGCCGGAGAGCCGATCAAGGGCCACCTTGCGCGGGAGCCCCTCCGCGCCGGCGATACGCTGCTTCTCATCTCGGACCGGGGCTTCGGCGATCGCTGGCGCCACCGAAACGACTTTCTGCTTGTGCCCCGCCTTGGAGACGCGGCCCCGGAGCCGACGGGAAAGGCGGGAGTCGTGGCGGGCGTCGCGGCGGTCATCGTGCTCGGCGCCGGCCTGAATGTTCTTCCCATCCTGCACCTGTCCCTGATGGGCGCGCTCGTCCTCATCGGCTTCGGTATCCTCACCACGAACGAAGCCAAGGACTCGATCGACTTCGAGGTCATCATCGTGATCGGAACCGCGTTCGGCCTCGCTGCCGCGGTCGAGAGCTCCGGTCTCGGCCAGTCGGCCGCCCAGCTTGTCAACGACGTTCTGGGGCGCTTCGGGCCACAGGGCGCCATGGCCGGCATCGTGATCAGCACCGTGGTGCTCAGTTCCTTCATCACCAACAACGCGGCCGCCGCGCTTGTCCTGCCCATCGCGCTCTCGACGGCCTCCGACTTCGGGATCGATGCGCGGGCAGCGGCAGTCGCCGTCGCGCTTTCCGCTTCGGCGTCCTTCATGACGCCCGTAGCCTACCAGACCAACCTGATGGTGTACGGCCCCGGAGGGTATCATTTCGGGGACTATGCGCGTCTGGGCACCCCGCTCACGCTGGTCGTGCTGGTGGTACTCCTGATCGCCACGTCTCCCGCGTAGCGGCGAAGGGCCGCGTCCGGGTCACGAGCCTCGCGGGCGGGTCACGGGGCCAGCGCCGGCTCAAGGACCGTCCTCGCCGTCCGCAGCCAGGTGCCGCAACATGCCCGGCATCGCTGCTGCGGCCAGCGCTTCCAATTCGTCCGGACTCCGGTTCTGTACGGGGTGGGCCACCCAGACGACGGCGGGATCGAAGCCGAGAGAGCACGCCTGATGCGCCGCCGCGTCCTCGAAGGCCGTCGTGGCCACGAGGAGACCGGGCACGCCGCGGTCTTCCAGCATCCTGATGTCATGCAGACCGCATGATACGCAGGAGCCTCAGTCGGCGAGCGCCACGATCACCGCGTCAGCGCCCGCCGCGATCGCGTCCAGTGTCGGCGTGGCGGCCGGTTTGGCATTGGTCGGCTTGGCGAAGCGCGCGGTAGCGACGTCCAGTACCCGGAACCGCGCTTCGAGGCAGTCGAGGAATTCGTCCGAACGGGTCTTGCCGATGTCGAACAGCGCCACGGTTCTGCCGGCCAGCGAGGGCAGCGGAGGGCGGCGGGGACGGATGGCCGGAGCAGATTCGGACGTGGGGTCGTGCAGACGGATTTCGGGGTTGTTCATTCGCTGATCTCTCGCGTGATGGGGTGGGATTCCTCGTAGTCGCGTCCTCCCGGCCAGCCCGACAGGATGGCGGACATCAATCCGGCCGGGCCGCCCGCGCGGACCAGAAGGAGGCCGTCCGGATGAAACTTGGGCACCTGTTCGGCTCGGCGCGCACGCGGCATTCCCTCCGCGACGCCGCCCACGCCGGCCACGACCTCGGTGCCGGGCCGTGACAGGGCCTCGTGGAGGCTGGCCGTGATCCTATCGCGATCCCATCCGGCCCCGCTGTAGATGGCGTAGTGCTCGGGGGACAGAACGAGGATCGCCTGCACCCATTCGCACAGCTTGGGGTGGCCCACGGCGCTCAGCGCCAGGGCGAGGGAACGCGTCAGTTCGGCGGGTGTGCGCGCCTTCTGATCCCAGACGCCCTGAACACCGTCTCCGGCGAACACGGTGACCGCGCTCGAACCGGGGGGGACGCCCCGGGCCACGGCCAGGGGCGTCCAGCCGTCGTCCGACTCGTCCTCGGCGAAGCAGAACGTGTACTTGCCGGGCGTTCCCAGGGTGGCGCGATCGATCTCGCCCGGCCGGCCGCCACCGACGTTGCGCACCACGAGGTTGAGTGCACGGCCGATCGTCGCGTTGGCGCGGTTGCCCTGGCCGAGGGCGTTCATGCCCGAGTTCATGCCCAGACGCTTCGCGACCGGACCGTTGACGATGACGACGGGACTGGAGAAGCACGTGCTGCAGGTAACCCCGTGCAGTGTGAACCGGGGATCCAGCGCGGCCTCGAGAGCGGTCAGGACGACCGGAAGGTATTCGGGCTTGCAGCCGGCCATGACCGCGTTGATCGCAACCTTCTCCACCGTACACGGGGCCATGTCCGGTGGAACGCGGCCGACGATCTCGTGCGGATCCCGTCTTGTGCCGGCGAGCATGCGCAGGATGCGTTCGGGGGTCGGGGGCACGACGGGGAGCCCGTCGGTCCAGCCGCGGTCGAAGCACGCCTCGACCGGGTCGGCCGCGTCGCCAATCACGACTTCGCGCGCACGGATCCCGGTCTCGCCGTAGCGTACGCGGAGCGCCTCGGCGACGCCCGGTTCCACCGAGCGGGAACCGCAGCCGGGCCGATGAGCGGGGAGTTCCTCGCCGAGCCCCTCCAAGCCGGTCAGGGTGCTCCAGTCGGCCGCGTTCCATCCCTCCGTCCGTCCGGTCTCCTGTTGACCCTCCAGCCGTATGAGCGTGGGGACGGTCACGATATCGAGGCGGAACGAACGTTCCAGGTCCCGGTCGTCCACCGTGGCCAGAGAGGCGGGGAGGAAGGCGTCGTCGTCCTGCCAGCACACTTTCAGCGAGTAGCCCGCGGCCACGATCTGCCCGAGCACCGGGGCGACGAGATGGCAGGTCTCGCAGTCGTCCTTGACGACCGCGACGAAGCGGGGCGGGGCGGACGTGGCAGTCCTCGCGGCTGGTGGACAGAGCGGGTCGATTCCACCGGAAGATGCCATGCGGGCCGCTGCGGCACAACGGAGTTCCCGAAAGCGGGCGGAGGCCGAAGCGGGCGCCCACACGCACCCACTCCGGCCTCCTTTGCGCCGGCCGCCGGAGCGGCGCGGCGGTGTCCCCGCCGACTATCCGAGCCAGTAGCTCAGCTTGAGCATCAATACGTCCTGACCGGGCTCGCCGAGCAGGGTGCCCAGGTCGTCACGGAAGGAGAAATCGCCGGTCTGGGCATAGTGGTTCCTCCCTTGCGACCAGACCAGGAAGAGCGCGGACCCGGGCTGATACTCCCAGCGCAGCACGACGTTCGAGCGGAACTGCTTGAAGTTGAAGTCGGGGTTGCGAAGGGACTCGGCGGTGCCATCGCCGTCGATGTCGGCCAGGAGGCTGCCATCGTCCCCGTCCGTGGTTCCCAGATTGGCGAAGCGGTCCGCGTAGGCTGGCGCTCGCGAGTCCGTGATGCGCTTGAACGCGTTGTAGTCGGCAGCCGACACGAAGGGCTGTGCATAGACCTGCAGCGACAGGTTGGGAGAGAAGGTCCAGTCCGCCCGGGCGGTGATTCCCGCCGTTGTCTGCGAAAGCTCGGCGAAGATGTAGTCGGGCACCTCCGCGCCGAAGCGTCCGACCCACTGCAGGTCCTCCTTCCTCCAGTTCACGAACGGACCCGCACTGAGGGTCGCGCGCGGTGACGGGCGCCAGCGCAGGCTGGCGTCGGCCCCGTAGGACCAGGATCCGCTCTCCGGACGGACCTGCCAGTTGTTGCCGGCTTCGAACTGCAATTGCTTGCGGGAATCCGACCAGAACCCGTACCAGCCTCCCCACGAATGGTCGCGCAGCAGCATCGGGCCGCCGCGCAACATCGTGTTCGAAAGACCCTCCGACTGCCTCATGACGCCGATGTAGCCGCCCCAGAAGTTGTTGAGCGTGAAGCTGACGTTGGTGTTTGCGCCCTTCGAATATGCCTCTCCCCCGAAGCTGTAGGGCGTCCACGCGTTGAAGTTGACGTTCCACCGCTGAAGGTGCTCGGTCGGCCGGAAGTGCTGGTAGCCGACCCACACGAACGGCGCCACGAAGTCCCCCTCCCGCATGAAACCGAGATCGTTGGAGTCGAAACCGGGCGAGCGAGCCATGGCTCCGGTCGCGAAGCGCCAGTAGCCCCCGGAGATCTTGGCCAGAGTCGCCGAACCCGCCCAACCGCCCAGTGAGGTGCGCGTCGGGTCGTACTCGACGTGTGCCGCGTCGGGACGCTGGAAATATCGGGCCGGGGAACGCTGCGTACGGGCGATCGCCGCCGCCGAGCCCCTGACGGTGGAGCCGAGCAGGTAGCCGGAGACGATGAACCGATCGTTGCCGAAGCGGTGGCGAGCGTCGATCCCTCCCGTGTAGGCGCCGGAGTGGAGATTGAGCGCGCCCGTGCCGGCCGGGTCGCGGCGCGTCCACGTGGATATCATTCCCACGGCGCTCTTGCCCTCGCGGAAGTCCCTGCTCACCCGGGCCATGCCGTACTGGGCGCGCGGCTCGACCACCTGGTCGCTGGTCACGCCGCCGTCGTTGGCGAGGAGCGCCTCCTCCTGTCCCGTGAGCGCGTGCAGGACGCCGAGCGACCAGCCGGAGCGGGTCTTGCCCGACAGTTTCATCGCTCCGAGGATGCGAGTCCTGTCCGGGGCGTCGACGTAGCCGGACGACTGGACGCTCCCCTGCGGTGGCCGGCCGATGCGCCGCGAGTAGAAGAGACCCTCGCTGGCCATGTCCCCGTCTCCCTCGGAGAACCGGAAGGAAAAGATGCCGGAGCCCTCCACGAAGAACGGACGGCGCTCCGGAAAGAAGGTCTCGAACGCGGTCAGGTTGACCTGCGCCGGATCGGCCTCCACCTGTCCGAAGTCGGGGTTGATGGTGACGTCCAGGGTGAGGTCGGTGGTGAGGCCGTACTTGACGTCGGCTCCCATCGTCGAGGAGAAGTCGGAAGGGTCGTGGAAGGGGTCGGCGGCGCTGCCGGGAGCACTCTCCATTCGCACGAGGGAGTAGGGCAGGACCTCGAGCCGGGTCGGGGGCGAGAGATCGCGCAATCCCACGAGATCGCCGAACCGCGAGACGAGCGCCCCGTCGCCCCGCGAGATCGGTGCCCACAGACTGCGCTCCAGATGCCTTGCGATGAATCGGGCGAAGTTGATCCCCCAGGTCTGCTGCGCTGCACCATCGAAGCGCAGTTGCGAATAGGGGATGCGGAACTCGGCCGTCCACCCCTGGTCATCCGTCCGTGTGGCCACGTCCCAGACGGCATCCCAGGAGTCGTCCTCGTTGGTGTCGTCGAACATGTAGGAATCGTTCTTCACGCCGGCCGGGTTGACGCCAAAGCGGAACGCCGTCCGCTTGTCGTGGTAGCTGTCGATCACCACGTCCACCCAATCCGAATGGGGTCGCTCGTCGCGCCGCGCCAGGCGTGTGACGATTGAATCCGGCGCGGCGTCGAAAGCGCGGATTCCCACGTAGATGGCCTCGGCGCCGTAGAGCACCCGGGCTTCGGTTTTCTGCGATGGCGGCATCCCTTCATTGGGCTCGAAGACCACGAAATCCCCGGCTACCATCGCCGTCCCCCAGTCCGCCTCGTCGAGCAATCCGTCGATCACCGGCGCCGGGCCGGTGATGCGTTGTGCCTGGAGCGCGGGCGGGGTCGCCCGCCCTCCGGTCCCCGATTCCGACCGCCCGCTCTCGATACTCTGGCCCGGGAGGGCCGCCGGTGCCGCCACCGACGCCGCCGTCACGACCGCCACTGCACCCCAACACCCCCGCACACCCTTCTCCACCACGCCACACAGTCCCATTTTATCCCCTCCCCTGTGCCGACCCCTCCCGGGCCCAGCTCAAATGCTCTTGCGTTTGTTGCCTTTGGCCCGGTGCCGTTTCGGCATCCGAACCGTCGGTCACGGTGCTTGACGAGAGGAGACTGCGAAAAGTTGCATGAGGCCATCCGCGTCCTGCCGCGCTTCTTCAAGGCGCACGGCCACGGGAACGACTACCTGGTCTTTGAACAGGGGAGTGGCCCGCTGCTCACGCCGCTTCTGATCCGGCGTATCTGTCACCCCCATCGCGGTCCCGGAGCCGATGGTCTTGTGGTTGTGGAGAGCGCACAGGCGGGTTCACCGGCGATGTTGCGCATGTTCAATCCCGACGGACGGGAGTTCGAGCGCAGCGGCAATGGGCTCCGGATCGCGGGGGTGTATCTGAGGCGCGTGGGACAAAGGCGCACCGACCGGTTTCCGGTGGAAGTCGCCGGAGACAAGGTGTGGCTGGAGGTGTCGGGTCCCGATGGGGAGGGCGTGTGGGACGTGAGCGCGGACATGGGCCGGGTGGAGTTCCCCGACGGGCCCCCCTTCCTGGCCTCGGGGCGTTTGAAGGGCGGGGACACGGTCCCCCTGCGGCTGCCCGCACCCGATGGCGGAGACGCGGTTGTCGAGGTGATGCCGGTGTCCGTCGGCAATCCCCACGCGGTTGCGATGCGCGAGGGCTGGACCCGGCGTGAGGTCGAACACTACGGGCCGCTGATCGCCGCGCATCCGGCGTTTCCGCGAGGCACCAACGTCCAGTTTGCCGAATCGCCCGTCGGCGGGAAGATCGCGATCCGGATCTGGGAGCGGGGCGTGGGGGCGACGTCCGCGTCCGGCACCTCGGCGTGCGCGGCGGTCGCCGCGGCGGTGAAGTCCGGGCTCGTACCTCGTGGGCGGACGACCGTCCTGATGGAGGGTGGAAGCATGGACGTGGACCTTGGGGCGGACTGGTCGGTGCGCCTGCGAGGTCCGGTCGAGGAAGTGTGTACCGGAGAACTGACGAAGGCCTTCCTGGCGGGAGTGGGCCGGGAGGGGGCAGGCCAGTCGGGCTGAGGCGCGGCAGCCCGGTGCGGCTCACGGCGCCACGCGCGGCTACGTGCGCACTCGAATCAGCAGAATGATCCCGACCGAAAGAAAAAGGATGTTGGGTGACCAGGCCGCCCAGAGCGGAGACAGTCCTCCTGTGGCCCCGATGGCTCCGAAGAGTCTCATCAGCAGAATGTACAGGAGCGTGGAACCGAGCGAGACGCCAACGCCGACGGCGGGCCCGCCCTTCTCCACGGTGGTCGCAAGCGGGGCGCCGAAGATGATGATGACCAGCAGCGCCGCCGGAATCGCGAGCTTCTGTTCCTTTTTGACAAGGAGCTCGCCCGGGTCTCCCCCCGAGCGGTGTACCGCTGCGGCTCTGCGCCCGAGTTCCTGATAGCTCATCTCCTCTTCGTCGGGGGGGTCGTCGAGCAGCTCCTCCGGCGACACGGTAAGGTCCATGGGCCTGTACCGGTCGAACGAGTACGACGTCTCCCGGCCCTCGGGATGGATCACCCGCAGGTAGCCCTGGTGAAGGGTCCAGCCGTCGTCGGCGAAGTATGCCTGATCCGCCCAGACGTGCCGCAGCGAGCCGTCAGTGTCAATGCTCTCGACGAGGACCCCGTCCATCGAGTTCGTGGTGGTGAACAACTGTTGGACACTCAGGGTCTCGTCGGACTCGGTCTGGTAGACGAAGTCGTGGCGCCACTCCCTGCGCAGTTCGCGTTCCCCGAAGATCTCGGCGGCTCGGCGGTTCGACCCGGGAACGATCGCACCCAGGAAGAAGGCCGCACCCGTGAGAACCGCGCCCACCGGCCAGATCGGGGCGATGAGCCGATGAAAGGAGATGCCCCCGGCCTTCGCCGCCTGGATTTCGCGGTGGACCGTCATGGAATGCACCGTGAACACCGCGGCGATGAGCGCGGCGACCGGTGCCGACCAGAGCATGAAGTGGGGGTACATGTACAGATAGCCGTGCGCGATGTCCACGACCGTCAGCCCGCGGTCCAGGAATCGTCCCTGCTGCTCGGAGAGGTCGCCGAGAACGAAGAGGATGGGGACGCTCAGGGCGAACACGGCGAACAGCCACATGAACGTCAGGGCCACCATGCGGTCCAGGATGCGCATCAGGCCGGCCTTCTTCGACGCCGGAACACGGTCCGGACCGACCGCCTTGCGGCCAGCCACAGGTCACGCCAGCCGCTGTCTCGTGAAGACGCGATCCATCTGCCCATGCGGGAGACCATCAGCGCCCCGATCGCCAGGAAGACCAGGTTGGGCGCCCACATGGTCCAGAAAGGCGCCGCAAGGTCCCGGTCCGCCCAGTCTTCGCCCGTCGTCAGGCCGTACTGGTAGACGCCGATGACCGTGGCGGAGACGACGATCACCATGCTGATCCCGCCGCGGGGGAAGCGAATGCCGACGGGCATGCCGATCAGGACGAAGATGATACACGCGCTGGCGATGACGAGCTTCTTGTGGATCTCGACGCCGTATTGGCTTGCCCGCTTGCGCAGTGCGGCCGTGCGGGCCGTGTGGGTGCGCGCGGTCAGCGCGACCGTCCGGGAGAAGTCGTCGGAGGGAATCATGTTGCCCTGGGCTCCCCGCAACGACTTCGCGAGGACGAAGTTGTCGCCCTGGGCCGAGTCGGCGGCCGGACCCGTGCCCAGGGCTCGCTCCACGGCCCGTATCGATTGCCGGCGCGAGTCCTGGCGGATCGAGTCCAGAGCCAGGCGTTTGGCCTGAGCGGAGTCGAGCAGGAGCGCGATGGACATCTCGCGGTCGGTGCGCTGGTCGCCGCCCATATCCTGGAACACATCCCCGACGCCGCGAAGCACGTACAGCTGTTCCTCGAAGCCCGTCTGCTGAAAGGCCCCGATCTCCCTGTTGCCCACCTCGTACACCTGGCCATCGTGAAGACGCAGGTGAAGGTCCGTGAACGTACTGTTGAGATCCATCTTGCCGCGTGTGGCGTAGGTTGTGCGCCGGATCCCCTGCTGACTCATATCATAGATGACGACCTCGGTGAGTTCGGACGACACGGGGTCGATTTCGTCCACCCTCAGAAAGTACGGACCCAGCCCGTTCTCTCCCTCGATGAGGTTGACCACGCGCTCGCGGAGTTGGAAGGTGGGACTCTTCTGGCGGATGGAATTGCGGAGGTTCTTGAGCCGATGGTTCGCCTCCGGCAGCACGAAGTCGTTGAATGTGTACGTGATACCGGCCAGAAGCGTACCGAGGAGAAGCACCGGAATGAAGAGCTTGCGAGGCCGCACGCCACTGGCGGACATCGCGACGATCTCGCTCGCGGACGCCAACTCGCTGAACGTATAGAGAACCGCCGGAAGGACGGCTATGGGAAGGCTCAGCGCCAGTGTGTGCGGGAACGATAGGATTAGGGCCTCGAGGATGATCTCGGTCGGCAGGCCTTTTCCGACCAGATCCTCCAGTAACCGGGTCACCGTGTTCAGATACAGCAGGCCCGTCACAAGGCTGAAGGTGAACAGGAGCGGAACCAGGTGTGAGCGAATCAGGTAGCGCGTCAGAATTGTCATGGTCGGCTGGACTCGAGCTTTGAAGCCGCTTCCTTCGATGGGCGCCCCTTGGACGCCCGTCGACCTCCGGTTGGTTGTTCCGCTCGCCGGCGATTCGTGGGTGTCAGCGGCCTGAACCATGAAATGTAACCGATCGGGCGGGGATTCCCGGCGCCGCGCGCGTGAGCCGCGCGGGATGCCCGGGGAAGCCCGTGGGGCGCCGCCGGCACGCGCCGGCCGAGGCCGCGGCTGGGTATCTGCAGCGGCTATCGGGCTGCTGCTGGCGCCAATCGGTGAAGCCACCGCCCAGCAGGACCGCGGGCCGCCTCGTGCGGATACTCTCCTGTGGATCATCCCGCAGTTGCGCCAACCCCTTCAATCCCTCCTGTCACCGCCCACGCCGGAGCCGCCCAGAGTGAGACTGGGCCTTGCACGCGTACCGGTCGCGCGCTTCGGCGGGGCGCTAAGCCCTCCCGCGCCACTTCCTCTCCGCGTGCCCGGGGCGCCGGTCTCGCTGCGTCTGCCCGGACGGCCCGACTGGGATCAGGAACCGCTGGCGCGCCTGGGAACGCTCGGCCGCACCATCGGATACGCGGATCTTCCGCCGCCGCTGCCTCGCTCGCTGCCCGGAGGGCGCGTCATGGATCCCGTTCGCTTCCAGAACGAATTCGCCGATCTCGGCTTCTCACTGCGCGGGAGCGGACAGCTCGGAGGTGACTGGACGCAGTTCCGCCCCTGCGACGAAACCGTACAGGTGACCTGCGAGCTTCCCACGCTGCCGAAGCTCAACCCGGACATCCAGTTCGCCGCGAGCGCCGACGGTACGATCACCGATCGCATCCTGGTCGACGTCGACTACGATCAGACCCGCGAGTTTCAGGGGGCGAACCGGGTGAACATTCACTACCAGGGCCTTCCCGGAGAGGTGCTGCAGCGGTTCGAGGTGGGGGACGTGCGGCTGGATCTGCCTCCATCGCGTTTCCTGCGCGAAGGTGTTCCCGCGGGCAACTTCGGCTTTCAGGCGGCATTGCAGGCGGGTCCCGTGGACATCCAGTCGGTTTGGGCACAACAGAGCGGCGAGGTGACCTCTAGACGATTCCGCCTGGAGGGCTCCGGCAGAGGCTTTTCCAGAACCGACACACTCGTCATCGACGACGCCGATTACGTGGACGGGCAGTTCTTCTTTCTCTTCGACCCCATGCGGTTCCGGGAATTCCCCCATGTCGACGCACTCGCCCTGACGCCGGCCGACGCTCCGCCGGAGGTGGCGCCGGGGAGCGACCCCATCCAGCTGTACCGCTCCGAAATCGATCTCTACGCGCGTCAGCAGGTGGAGGGCTACATACAGGCTGATGCCCACGCCGGGCTTGGAGCCGACACGGTCGCCGAGTCGGCCTGGTTTCGGTACCTGCAACCGGGTCAGGACTACGTCGTCCATCCCAGCGGGTTGTGGCTGGCGCTGCGGTCTCCCCTCAGTCCGGGCGAGATCCTCGCAGTCACGTACGTGACGGCCGCAGGAGACACGATCGGCACCTACAATCCCGAACGCGTCTACCGCGCCGGCGGGCGGCCCCGGCTGAGATTGCTGAAGGCTTCTTCGGCACAACATCAGCCCAACAGGCCCACGTGGCGCAACGAGATGCATCAGGTCTATCGGGTGTCGTCTTCCGGTGACGTCGATCCCGGTTCCGTCGACCTGGCCGTGTCGCTCGGCGAAGAGAGCGCCGGCCGTACGTTTGCACGCCGCCCGAACGGTGACGACCTGACGTATCTGCGCCTTTTCGGACTCGACGAGGAATCGCCGAAGGATCGCCTCGACCAGTCCCAGATCTACCGGCCCGCGCTCGACTCGTTCGAGGACCAGCCGCCCGTATCCGGGACCTTCATCGTGTTCCCCACGCTCGAACCATTTGCGAGACCACCCCCGCTGCGAAGTCTGGCGATCGATTCGACGGAGGTCGTACGGATTCTCGGGGCAAACCGCAACGAGCGCATCTACCGGGATCCGGATCCGTTCGAGCGCGAGAACGGGGGGGTGTTCCGGCTGAACCTGTCCTACGAGGTCACGGGTGAAGGGTTGCTGTCTTCGTTCGCATTGGGAGCCGTCGGCATCCGTGAGGACACGGAGCGCGTGACCCTTGGCGAGCGTCCCCTGTTGCGGGACGTCGACTACGTGATCGACTACGACGTCGGACAGCTGACGCTGGTGAACCCGGACGCGCTGCTGGCCGCCAACCCAGGTCGCGTGCTGGAGGTGTCCTGGGAGCAGCGCAGCTTCTTCCAGGTGGCGCCCACCTCCGTCTTCGGGATCAATGCGCGCTACGATCTGGGCGGGTACGGGGCGGTCAACCTGGTGGGCCTGTACCAGAGCGAGGACGAGCTGGTGAGGCGTCCGCAGCTCGGGGTGGAGGCCGGGGCGGTCGGGCTCGGGGGGGTGAACGCCACGGTCAATCTGGACGCACCGATGCTGACCCGCGTGCTGAATGCGATTCCCGGCCTCGATGCGGGGTCGGAGTCGTCCGTGCACCTCTCGGGGGAGACGGCGGCGTCGCTGCCGAATCCGAACACGCAGGGTGCCGTATACGTGGACGACTACGACGGAGTGAACGCCCGGCCGCTGTCCGTGCAGAGCCAGGAGTGGCGTCGCGGCAGCCGTCCGACGGTTCGCGATGGCGCTGAAGACGCACTGCCGCCGATCCTGTCGCCGGAAACGGTGGCCGCGCTGACCTGGCAACACACCTGGATCGACGAGGGCGCGGGCGGAGACAGCCTGGGGGTCTTCCAGGGCTTCAACCCCAGCGCCGACATCGACCGACAGATCAGGATCACGGGCAGCGCAATCCGCGAACCGGGCCTCTTTGTGCGCTTCCAGCCCGAAAGCGGCGATGAGGAGGGCACTGGAGGATGGGCATCGATAACGACGGTGCTGAGCCCCACGGGCACCGACCTGACCAAGAGCGACTTCATTGAATTCTACGCCCGGGACGGTGATTTCCTTCATCTCGTGCTCGATCTGGGCATCGTGAGCGAAGACGCGTTCTTCGTCGACACGGTTGGCGCGGTGAACGGAGTCAAGCCGATTGTGCACGTGCCATGGGGACAGGGAATCCTCGATCAGGAGGCCGATCCCCGGCGGGGCGAGGTATGGGGGAAGCTTGCCGACGGGAGGGGTGTGTGGGTCGAGGACTGTTTTGCCGAGCGGGGACGGGTCTATCGGCTGGGTGATCCGAACGCCAACTGCACGCGGGGCAACGGCCGGCCGGATACGGAGGACCTGGACGAGGACGGCAACCTCGACACACTGGAGCGCTATCGGCGCTTCGTGGTGTCGCTGGACGGGTCCTCGCCCTATCTGGTTCGGGACAGGGACGAGACCGGCACCGCCTTCCGGCTCTACCGGGTTCCTCTGCGCCATCCTGCCGGAGTCGACGTGGGTGGAGTGATCACCGATGCGGAGTTGCGCGCGGTGCGCCACCTCCGGGTTACCGTCGCCGGGAAGCGCCGCGATTCCTTCGTTCTGGCCCGAATGGGGATCGTGGGATCGACCTGGATCAAACGTTCTCTGACGGGCGTCCTCACCGGGACGGGCGGCGATACGGCGTCGGTTCACGGACGCGTCGAGGTGGGTCCAGTCTCGAAGCTCACGGTGGGGGACGCGTACACGTCTCCGCCCGGAGTCATCGAACAGCTGGACGACCCCACCATCGCGTTCGGAGGTCAGGGCGTCGAGTTCAATGAACGCTCCCTTTCCGTGAGCTTCTCGGACGTTTTCCCCGGCGACCGCGTGGAGGTGTACAACCGGTTCCCGCAGCGACCTCGCGACTTCCTGTCCTACCGGGAGGCCCGCCTGTGGGCTGTCGCCGCCAGAGGCGACTTCGGACTGCTGTCGCCCGTCTATTTCTTCGTCAAGTTCGGGACCGACGACGGCAACTTCTACCTGTACCGGACGCGCCTGGACCCCGCCGACTCGCCGGGAACGGCCGCCGAGGAAGACTGGCTGCCCGAGTTGGTGATCCGCTTCGACGAATGGCTCACGCTGCGGCGGCAGGCCGAGGAGCGGCTCATCCTGGAGCCGAGATTGCCGGGGGACCCGCCGCTGCAGTTGTGGTCGGCGGATTCCACCTACGCGGTCGTGCTGCAGGACAGGGGCCGCGCTCCCAACCTCGCTTCGGTACGCGAGATCAGCCTGGGTGTGATGAACGAGTCCGGCGTGCCGGTCTCGGGCGAGGTCTGGGTCGACGAGCTCCGTCTCGCGAACGGAATCCGGGACGGGGGTCTGGTGTCTGCCATCGACGCGGAGGTGCGCGGGGGCGAGTTCCTGGAGTCCCGTGCCTCCTTCCGGCAAAGGGGCGGGTATTTTCGCCAACTCCAGGCCGCGCCGACCTTCCAGAACGACCGAACTCTCGACGTTCAGGCCACGATGCAGCTGGCACGCTTCACCCCGCAGTCCTGGGGTCTGGAAGCGCCGCTTTCGTTCACCCACGAGCAGGAGGAGCAGGCTCCCATCTTCCTGGGACGCAGCGATGTCCGTGCCGACCGGCTGGAGGGGCTGCGGCAGCCCGGCTTCAGTCGCTCTCGGATGGACATATCGCTGCGCCGCAGGAGCAGGGAAGGGGGCGGTCCGTGGGATGCGCTGCTGGACGGGCTCGATGTGCGCGCCGGGGTGGTGCGCACTTCCCTGAGCACCATAACCACGGAGAGTGACGGGTCGGGTCTGGACGCCTTCGTCGGCTACTCGGCAACTCCGGCGCGCCGCGAACTCCCGCTTTTCCCCGGCCCGTTGGGTGCAGCGTTGCGCGCGATCCTGCCATCGTTCCTCGACGAGAGGATCGCCGGCGCCCGCCTGCGGTGGACCCCCGAGAGTCTGGGGTTCACGGGCGAACTGCTCAGCCGCGACCTCAGCACGTTGCGCTTCGACCGGATCATTCGAAGTCCCGACGACTCCCTTGCCGTTGCCACACGCGCGCCTCGCGAGCTGGTGACCACGTCGGCGAGGATCGGATTCCGTCCGGTGGAGTCGCTTGCCGTGTCGGCGGACCTGCTGAGCGGAAGGGATCTTCTGGCTCTAGAGGACCTGACGACCGACGACCGGCGGCGGAGGCTGCTCGCCGCGGAGCGCCGAAGCATGGCCGGTGTCGACCTTGGATGGGAGGTGAACCGTCACCTCAGAACCCGGCTGGTGTATCAGCCGAGGCTGACGGATTGGGCCAGGACGAATGTCCAGTTGACCACGATCTACCTCTCCGAGCGCAATGCCGACCTGATCGAGAATCGCGGCATCGGTGCCGACTCGGCCTTGGTGTTGCTGCGGAACGTGGACGGGCAACGGAATCTGATCGCAAGCCTGTCCGTCGATCCCGGGCGCATGGTGGCGGATGAATCGGGCGAAGATACCGGCGAGCGCCGATTGGCCCGAGCCTTCGATCCTCTTTCCTTCACATACTCCAACGGCCTCACGTCACGTTTCAATCGAGAACCCGTAAGACCCAGTGCCATATATGAGTTAGGGTGGGGTGGACGTGACGACTTCCTGACCATCGGAGCTGACGCGGCCTCGACGCTCAGCGAGCGCGATCGCGTTACGGTTCGGGGCGGGCTGAGGCTGCCGGGGTCAACGTCGATCCGGCTGGCGTTCGACCGTGCCCTCAATGAAGCGCTCGATACGCGCTCGGACCGGGAAGATCTGAGACGGGTCTGGCCCGATGTCCGCGCTACGGTCGGTGAGCTGAAGATTCCACGGTTCCTCACCGTGGTTGTGGAGCGCGTCTCGTTCAGTTCGGGATACCGGAAGGTGACTCGCAGCCTGTCGTTCGGCGAAGGGACGTTGCAGGATCGCTTCCGCGAGGACCGCCAGATCCCCGTGGCGCTGACGCTGGCCTTCGCCCGTGGCCTGACTCTGGGCTACGAGGGCCGCCTGGACCGGGGGAGCAGCCGTGACCCCACCGGCGACACGAGGCGGGAGGCGGACGTGCACTCTCTGCTGATGACCGCTCTGCTGCGATCACCGGTGGGAGCTTTCCGCGAAAGGGGGGCTCCGATGCGTGTGACCCTGAGCTACAGATACGGAGATGAGGTGGAGTGCCGAATACCGAATCCCGAGAGTCCGTGTGTGGCGTTCATCGATCAGCTGGAGAGGGACGTCGCACTGGTGCTCGACTCGACGGTGCGCGACTTCCAGCTGGGCATCCGGTTGCGTTATCTGGATCGTCGCTCCTTCGTCGGCCAGCGCGCGGGATCGACCCAGTTTCAACTCAACGTCTTCGGCCGCTTCCTGCTTACGTCCGATCTTCTTCGCCGTCCCGCCTGAGCTGAGGGCGTGGCGTTGGGCCGCTCCGATGGCAGGCGGGGCCGGTGCCGATTGTCCCATCCAGCTATGGAAACGCCCCGGAGAGCGGGTGACCGTTTGATTCGGGCAGATGCCCGGCGCCCACCTCATCGCGGGGAGGACAACGGTGACGGAAGGAGAAAAGAAGAGCATGCTGCGTGCCGCCCTGCTCCTGGCTGGGGCGGCTCTGGTACGGCTTCTGGTCTTCGCGCCTGCACCGGCGGAGGCGCCACTTGCGGATCGGCCGTCGATCGCGGACAGCCTCCTGGCGGCGGGCGACTCCGCGGTGGAAACGGAGGCTCGTCGAAGCCGGCCATTGGCCGCAGGAGAGACGATCGATCCCAATGTGGCGTCGGAGGAGGAGCTGGACCGGCTGCCCGGAGTGGGCGCGTCCCTGGCGATGCGCATCGTGCAGGACCGCGAGCAGAATGGTCCTTTCACCGGTGCGGAGGATCTGGCGCGGGTTTCCGGGCTCGGTGTCAGGTCTGTGGAGCGGCTCAGGCCCTATCTCCGGGTCGCGTTCTCGGGATCCAGCCCCCAGGTCGGTGTGGCGGGGCCGGAGGCATCGAGTCGTGCGGCCGGCTCGGCCGGCGGGGGGACACCCGGTCCGGCATCCGGCGCCAGGTCCATCGACCTCAACCGTGCTACGGCTACCGAGCTCCAGACGCTTCCGGGAATCGGCCCCGTGACCGCCGAGCGTATCGTCGCCTTCCGCAACGAGAACGGCCGCTTCGTAGACGTCTCCGAGCTGGTCAAGGTGCGTGGGGTGGGACCGAGTACGCTGGCCCGCGTTGCTCCGCTGGTAACTGTCAGATGACCGCCGAGAGGCCGGCCGGGGCTCCCGGGTTGGAGTGCCTGCTGCGAGAGATGGTCGACCGCGGCGCGTCGGATCTTCACCTCACCATTGGCGAGCGGCCGACGCTGCGAATAGACGGGACCCTGACGGGAATCGAGGACATTGCAGACCTGACCCCAGCGGACATCGACGGGCTGGCGACCGCCTTGCTGACTCCGGATCAGCGAAGGCGTTTCCAGGAGGAGCACGATTTGGACTTCGCGTTCGACGTTCCGGGTCTGGCCCGATTCCGCGGCAACTGCTTTCGGCAGCGCGGCCGGACCGCGCTGGCGTTGCGACACATACCTCAGCGCGTGGGCTCGCTGGAGGAGCTGGGTCTCCCACCGATCATGAATCGTCTCACCAGGCGGCCTCGAGGTCTTGTACTGGTCACCGGGCCGACGGGATCCGGCAAGTCAACGACCCTGGCGGCAATGGTGGATCTGATCAATCGGCGTCGACGCGGTCATATCATCACGATCGAAGACCCCATCGAATTCCTCCATCCACACCGACGGTGCATCGTGAGCCAGCGGGAGGTCGGGGTCGACACGCCGTCCTTCGCGACAGGCCTGAAATACTCGCTGCGACAGGATCCGGACGTGATCCTGATCGGGGAGATGAGGGACGCGGAAACCATGGGAGCCGCGCTCACAATCGCCGAGACGGGCCATCTGGTCCTCGCGACCCTGCATACGAATTCGGCCGCGGACTCGGTCAACCGCATCGTCGACGCGTTCCCGGCGCATAGCCAGCGCCAGGTGCGCACACAGTTGGCGTCGGTGCTGGAGGGGGTCGTGACGCAGGTACTGCTGCCGCGTGCTCTGGCGGGCGGCAGGGTGGTGGCGACCGAGGTCCTGGTCTGTACGGACGCGATCCGTGCTGTGATCCGGGACGACAAGGTCCACCAGATCCGGTCGCTCATGGAGGCCGGAAGAAAGCATGGCATGCAGACCATGACCGATTCGCTCGCGCGTCTCTACCTGAACGGGGTGGTCCGGCTGGAGACCGCGCTCGGGGGCAGTTCGGATCCTGCCGCGCTCCTCCGGTTCGTGGGAGAGCCCGCTCCGGAGGGATTCGAGGAACGGGGAATCCGGGGGTGACACGCTTGAGGCGCGTGTCAGCGCGTGAGGTGGCGGTATTCGTCCGCCTGTTCGCCACCATGATCAGCGCGGGGCTACCGCTCCTTCAGTCCCTGAATCTGCTTGCTCGCCAAACCGGACACCGCTACTTCCGCAACGTGATTCGCTCCATGGCGTCGGCGGTCGAGTCCGGGCACACGCTGGCCGGAGCCATGCGCCGGCACAGCAGCGTCTTCTCGGAGTTGGCGGTGAGCATGGTCGAGGCTGGAGAGACGGCCGGTGCCCTGGACACCATTCTCGGACGGCTCTCCGAATCGCTGGAGAAAAACCACGCCCTCGGCCGGAAGATGCGGGCTGCGGTCGTCTATCCCGCCATGATCTTCGCCGTGGCGATCCCGGCCATGGTCATTCTGCTTGTGTTCGTTGTCCCCACGTTTCAAGCCATGTTCGCCTCCGCCGGTGTGCCCCTTCCGCTCCCCACGCGCATCGTGATCGCTGCATCGGAGATCGCGAAGAGCTATTGGTGGGCGCTGCTCACCGCTCTCGCGGCCGCCGTGTGGACCATCGGGCGTCTGTATCGCACCGAGCGGGGGCGGTTGGCTCTGGACCGCCTTGCCCTGTCTACTCCGTTCGTCGGGACGCTGCTCCGAAAAGCGGCGGTGGCGCGCTTCACGCGTACCCTGGGCACCCTGGTTACTTCGGGCGTCTCGATTCTCACCGGGCTCGAGGTCACCGCGCGCGCCGCGGGGAACAGGGTGGTCTACGACGCCGTCATGAGGTCGCGTGCCTCGATCGCCGGGGGAGACACGATTGCAGGGCCGCTCGAGGCCTCGGGCGTGTTCATGCCGATGGTCATACGCATGGTGGAGGTAGGAGAACAGACGGGCGGGCTGGATGAAATGCTGGTGAGAATCGCCGATTTCTACGACCAGGAGGTAGACAGCGCGCTGGACGCGCTCATCGCGGCGATCGAACCGGCCATGATCCTGGTGCTGGGCGCGGTGGTTGGAGGCATGATCGTCGCCATGTACCTGCCGATCTTCGACATGATCGCCGCTGTGGGATGACGGCCGGCCGGGTCGGCCCCGTTGCTTCGGGGGTCCGGTTGGGCGGAAGCGGGGGCGGGGCCAGCCACCGCGAGTCGATGAACCACCGGGGGGTCCGACATCGCGCGCGCGGTTGTTTCCGGGACGGGGACGGCCCTAGTTTGCCCGGCGCCATCGTCGGCCCCTGTTGACGGGGTCGTCGCGACAAAAATGAAAGGAGCCCGCCCCGTCATGGACTTCATCCAGCGAATCACCGATTTCCTGACCACATACGTCGTCGAGATCGGCATCCCGGTCGGAGGCGAGAACGTCCCTCTCATGGTGATTATCCTGCTCGGGATCGGGATGTACCTCACCCTGCGCCTGGGGGTTCTGCAGGTCCGCCGCCTGGGCCACGGGATTGCGGTGGCTTCCGGGAAATACGACGACCCGGACGACGAAGGCGACGTCACCCACTTCCAGGCGCTCACGACGGCGCTGTCGGCGACGGTCGGGATCGGCAACATCGCCGGGGTGGCGCTGGCGATCCACTGGGGCGGACCCGGGGCGCTCTTCTGGATGTGGGTCACGGCGGCGCTGGGGATGGCGACCAAGTACTCCGAGGTCACGCTGGCGCAGAAGTACCGGGTCCACGAGGACGAGGGAGAGTGGGCGGGTACCGTTTCCGGCGGGCCCATGTACTACATCGAACGGGGGCTGGGGCCGAACTGGAAGTGGATGGCCGTCTTCTTCGCCGTCCTCCTCGGCATTACGGCCTTCCTGACGGGCAACGGCGTTCAGGCGAACACGGTCGCCGACAACCTGGAGACGCAGTTCAACATTCCGACCTGGGTCAGCGGACTGGTGACGTCCGGGGTTGTCGCAGCCGTCATCCTGGGCGGGATCTCGCGGATCGGGCGGGTGACCTCGGTTCTGGCGCCCGTGATGGCGGTCGTCTACGTCGTGGGGGCGCTGATCGTGATCATTATGAACATCGGCGAAGTCGCCCCGACCTTCGCGCTGATCTTCCGCGAAGCCTTCAACCCGACCGCCGGAGTGGCGGGGACGGGGGTAGGCGCGTTCCTAGTGACGTTGATGTACGGGGTTCGGCGGGGGCTCTTCTCCAACGAGGCCGGGCAGGGCTCGGCGCCGATCGCGCATTCGGCGGCCAAGACCGAGGAGCCGGTTTCGGAGGGGGTCGTGGCGCTTCTGGAGCCTTTCATCGACACGATCATCATCTGCACGATGACGGGACTGCTGATCATCATGACCGGCGTCTGGCACGACCGCTTCGAGACCGAGATCACGCTGAGTGGCGGTGACCTCTCCTACCGGGCGGTGCAGGTGGACGGCGGCTACGTCGACATGAACCCGGACGCTCCGATCCGGATCGACGGCGGTGAGCACGCGGCCATGGGACCCGACGACCCGCAGATCTCGTGGCACGAGGTTCCCGTGCCGGTGCTTTACGTGGACGAGGCGCAGACCCGGCCGTTCAGTGGTGTGATCGATCCCGGGTCGGGCACCGCCACCGGCGACGACGGGCAGACCTACACCTCGCTTCACGGCATGGCGGTGGAGAGCGGGGCGCCGCTCACCATGGCCGCCTTCCGCCGCGGGCTCGCGCCGCTCGGAGACTGGGGACACTACATCGTGGTGCTGTCGGTGCTGCTCTTCGGGATCTCGACGGCGATCGCGTGGAGCTATTACGGCGACCGCTGTGCCAACTACCTCTTCGGCGCACGCGCCCTGATCCCGTACAAGGTCGTCTTCGTGATCATGCACTTCGTCGGCGCGGTTCTGCCGCTGAGCGTGATCTGGGCCATCGGCGACGTATTCCTCGCGATCGTGATCTGGCCCAACCTGATCGCGCTGGGCCTCCTCGCGCCCAAGGTGGTCGAGATGACGCGCGACTATTTCGAGCGCAAGCCGTGGGAGGCGAAATAGCAGTTGCCAGAGGCAGGCCCCGCTCAGCGCTCCGGCCGGTCCAGGACGCGGGCCGGCTGGAGCGCGTCGCGGCCGTAGCGGTCTCGGACCTTGTCGACGGCACGCGCGATGGTCCGGTCGCGTTCCGTTTCCAGGGCCGGACCCTCCCCGAAGAGATCGAACTGCGTGGAGGGTGCCTGGCGAACCAGGTTGGACAAACCGACCCCCAGCAGCCGTACTCCCGTTCTTCTCCGGTGCCGCAGCCGGTGGAGCAGGGACGTGGCGGCGGCAAAGATCACGCGGTCGGTCTCGACACCCTCCGGCATTGTGTTTCCTGCCTGGCGCGTCCGGAAATCCTGGTCTCGGATCTTGACGGTCACGGTCCTGGCCCGCAGTTCGCGGCTGCGCAGCTGATTGCCAACCGAAGCGCTCAGCTTCAGGAGGCGGCGCTCCAGCTCCTCGTCGTCGTCGAGATCGGCGAAGAAGGTCCGTTCGGAACTGATCGACTTGCGACGGTCGCTGGCGTCCACCTCGCTGGCGTCGATCCCTCGCACCCGCTCCCAAAGCCACGCGCCACGTGCCGGCCCGAACCACCGCGCGAGCCATTCGCGTTCCACGGCGGCCGCGTCGGCCACCGTGTCCAGGCCCCTGGCCTCCAACTGCCGAAGGAACGCCGGCCCGATTCCCGGCAGATCGGACAGGCGAAAACGTGCCATGAACGCAGCCTCTTCGCCCGGTGGCACGACATGCACCCCGTCGGGCTTGGCCAGACGCGTGGCGACCTTGGCCACGACGCGTTGCGTACCCCCTCCCAGCGACACGGCGATACCCGTGCTTTCCCGCACCGTCCGCCGGATGCGATCCGCGGTCCCGGCAAGGTCCTCGCGTCCCAGCATCCTCTCCGTGCCCGTGAGGTCCAGGTAGAATTCGTCGATGGACGCCGCCTGAACCACCGGGGACAAATCTTGCAGCACGGCCTTGACGGCGCGGCTGCGCTCCACGCACGCCCCGCGTGGCACCGGAACCACCACCGCCTGCGGACAGAGTTGCAGCGCCCTCATGGTGGGCATCCCCGAGCGAACGCCGAACTCGCGCGCCGCATACGAGGCCGAAGTGATGACGCCGCGATTGCTCCGCCCGCCAACGAGAAGAAGGGGCTCCGCGCCCGCGCCTTCCGGGTCCTCCAGACGTGCCACCTGAACAAAGAACATGTCACAGTCCACCAGAAGAATCCGCCGGGGACCTTGCGGCGACATCCTGCTTTTGGACACGTTCCAACCTTCCACGCTACTGCGCCTCGAAGCCGAGCGGGCCCGTCCGGCCTGGATGGGGCGCGGACCCGCGTGCAGCCACGAATAGTAACCACGCCCAGGAGATGCCGACGATGGCCTACCCCTTTCAGCTTCCGGATCTGGAATACGCACACGACGCGCTCGAACCGCACATCGACGCCCGCACGATGGAGATCCATCACGGGAAGCACCATGCCGCCTATACCGCCAACCTGAACGCGGCCCTCGCCGCCCATCCGGCCCTTCACGGCAAGTCTGCCAACGAGCTCGTCGCCGACCTGTCCGCGATCCCCGAAGGGATCCGTGCGGCAGTCCGCAACAACGGTGGCGGCTACGTGAACCACGCCATGTTCTGGAAGCTCATGACCCCGGGCGGGGCTGGGGAACCGACCGGCGGCCTGGCCTCGGGCATCGACGCGGCCTTTGGAAGCCTGGAGGAATTCAAGAGCCGTTTCGCGGCCGCGGCGGTTGGGCGCTTCGGCTCGGGTTGGGCGTGGCTGGCGACCGATGGATCGGGAGCGCTCGAGGTCGTGTCGACCCCCAATCAGGACACCCCGGTCATGGCGGGCAAGACTCCGATTCTGGGTGTCGACGTGTGGGAGCACGCGTACTACCTGAACTACCAGAATCGTCGCCCCGACTACGTTGCGGCTTTCTGGAACGTGGTCAACTGGACGGTCGTCGGGGAGAACTACGCGGCCGTCTAGCGCCGTTGTCGGGGTGGACGAAGGCGAAGCCAATACATATGTTTATGCGTTAGCGAGCCGGCGATGCGATTCAGCCCGGAACTCCGACAGGAGGAAGCGTACTTGAAGGCTCAATCACGAGGCCGACGGAGCGGTTGCGGGTTGTTGAAGCGGGGATTGCCGGTCTTGCCCCTTTTCGCGGTCACCTTTGCGGGGCCGGTGTCGGGACAGAGTCTGCGGGGTGGTCTCGCGTCGATGCAGGAGCAGCACCAGCGAGCCATCGACTACGACTACACCTTCACCAGGGACCCGAACCACGTGCGGCGTTTCGTCGATCTGGGTCTCCTGGTGCCGCTACGCGGAAACGACAACTACGTCCTCGATGACGAGGTGTCCTTCGGGTACGCACGCGAGGAAGTCCGGACCTTCGTGGAACGGCTGTCGCGCCAGTATCGCAGCGCTTGCGGCGAGATTCTGGTCGTCACGAGCCTTACGCGGCCCAAGGACCGGCAACCGCGCAACTCGTCGCGCCTGTCGGTCCATCCGACCGGCATGGCAGTCGATCTTCGCCGGAGCAACCACCGGCCATGCCGCGCGTGGCTGGAAGACGTGCTGCTGCATCTCGAGGAGCAGGGCACGGTTCAGGCGACTTATGAGAGGTACCCGCCGCACTACCACATCGCGGTGTATACCCACGAGTATGCGCGCTATGTGGAGCGTGTCGAAGCGGAGCGCCGCCTGGCGGCCGATTCCGGGCCTTTGGTGGCCGATGAGGGCCCCATGCCGTCCATCGTTCGATATGAGGTCCGTTCGGGCGATTCGCTCTGGACGATCGCGCAGGCCTACGGCACGACGGTGGATCAGCTGCAGTCCGCAAACAAGCTTCGGGGTACGCGCATCTACGCGGGGCAGACCCTGGAAGTGCCGGTCGGCTCCAGGTAGCCGCTGGCGGGCCCGGTTCGCCTGGCTTTCCCTGACCTTCTCGAGTTGCCGACGCCGATGGTTCCGATCCGTGACGGGGATTCGGACCGTTGAGTAAGGTTGACCGGCTGCCGTCCGAGCGAACGCGGCGCGCGCTGGAGCGCATGACGGTATCGATCGTGATTCCGGTGTACAATGAGCGCGCGACCGTCGAGGAACTGCTGCGGCGGGTGGCGTCGGTTCCGGTCGCCAGCGAGGTGATTGTGGTCGACGACGGCTCGAGCGATGGCACCCGGCCGCTTCTGACCCATCTGCACGAAAGCGGGTTGATCGACCACCTGATGCTCCACGACCGCAACCAGGGCAAGGGGGCCGCATTGCGGACGGGCTTTCGGCACGCGACCGGGGACGTCGTGGCGGTGCAGGACGCGGACCTGGAGTATGATCCCGGGGAGATTCCGCGCCTGTTGGGACCGATCGCCGACGGCAGGGCCGATGCCGTGTACGGGTCCCGCGTTCTGGGCAGACCGCACCGAGTCCTGTTTTTCCGGCAAATGGTCGGCAATCGACTACTCACGGTGCTCAGCAATATCATGACCGATCTGAGCCTGACCGACATGGAGACGTGCCAGAAACTGGTCCGCAGGGAGCTTCTCCAGTCGCTTCCCCTCACCGTAGACCGCTTCGGGATAGAGCCCGAGATCACGGCCAGGCTCGCCCAGGCCAGGGCCCGCATCCACGAGATGCCGGTCAGCTACGATGGGCGCTCGTACGCCGATGGCAAGAAAATCGGCTGGAAGGACGGCGTCGCCGCGATCTGGTTCATTCTGCGATGCAATCTTCTGGGGCCGAAGGCGCGGCCCTGGGAAGCGCCGCGGCCCGCCTGGCTGGAGGAAGACGCGGGGCAGTAGCCCTCCGGCAGTCCGTGGTCGCGGATGCCGCGCCGCTCGAATGCCGCGGGGGCCTTGTCCACGGGCTGCCGGGACAGGAAGTCCGTTTCCGCTATCCCTGCGCCCATGATTCGGACCCATGCTTCATCGCATCGTCCCCGAGCGCTCTGGTCCTTCCGGTTGACGACGCAACGACAGCGTCGTTGCGTGATATTCATGTAACTCATCAATAAAGGATTCTCAAATCATGAACACAAAGGGCTTTACGCTGATAGAACTTTTGATCGTTCTGGTCATCATCGGCATCCTCTCGGCAATCGCGATTCCGCAGTTCTCGGCCACCAGGGAAAAGGCCTACTTCGCTGCGATGAAGTCCGACATTCGGAATCTTGCGGCGCAGCAGGAGCTGTACTACGCGACTCACTACCAGTACACCAGTTCATTGGCGGACCTGAGCTTCGTGTCCTCGGAAGCAGTGACCGTGACCCCTGCGGCGTCGAGTGCCGGCTGGTCGGCGACGGCGACTCATGGTGCATTGGGAGAGGACAGGGGCTGCGCGATCTACTACGGATCCGTCAGCGCGCCGACGATCGGCTCGGTCAGTCCGGAAGCCGAGGGTCAGGTCGTGTGCACACAGTGACCTCGCCTCTTGTCGAATCGGTGGGTCTCGCAATTTTGGCCGATTCCGCTATTCCAGCGCCCGATTTCACCTGCGTTCTTGGAGGTCGTCGATCTGCCGCCACGGCGAAGGGAAGAATCATGGTTTCGCGCAGGGGAGCTACAGGGCATCGGAAGGGAACGGCCGCGATGGTGAACAAGAGAGCACCGGGGAATCCAGGGTCCCGATCCGGATACTCGATCATCGAGATCGCCGTGTTGCTGGTTGTCCTTGGCGCACTGGCACCTCCGCTCCTCGGCTCGGCACGCAAGCTCCGCACGTCTTTCTACCTGCAGAGATCCCGGGAAGAGGCTGCGAGGCTCTTTGCCGAAGCGCGATGGGCTGCCGTAGCCCACGGAGGCGCAACCGTGGAGCTGGCGACGGATCCTGCACACGGAATCGTCATTGCCGCCAACGGAGACACTGTGACGGCCACAAGCCTGGACGAGGGCGGTGTGACGCTGGGGCTTTCGCGGGGCCGAGCCACGGCCCGCGTCCGCTTCGGACCCATGGGCGTCGGCATGGTCTCCAGTCAGACGCTGCGCTTCGGACTGGCGGGGGAGGAGCGCCTGCTGGTGCTGTCCTCGCTTGGCCGGGTGTCTCGCCGATGAATACCTCGGGGGTCTCAATGATGGAACTGGTGGTTGCGGTAGCCATCGTCAGTGTTGGTGTGGCCGGCGTCGCGTCGCTCACGGCGACGGCCGCCCGCACTCTGGTTCACGCCACCGCACTGGACGAGGCACGGGTACACCTCCATAGCTTCGTGGATTCGGTCATGCTGAAAGGGGTCCAGGCCGGGAGCTCAGGAGAGCGCACTCACCACGCTGGCGTGTTGAGTTGGAGCGTGTCCACGCACCCGGAATCGCCGGGCTGGGCGAGCTTTGAGCATGTGGCTCTTCCGGTTCGAATCCGCGTCGATTTTGCCGTTCGGACCACGCTCGACGAGTCGGGAACGTGATTCCGCGTACGATGCGGGCGTCCGGGACGAGGCGGGGCTTCGCACTGACCGAAGCGGTTGTCGCGGGGACACTGCTGCTGCTGATGGTGCAGGTGAGTTGGTGGGTCACCGCGGTCCAGAGCGTCGTAGGGACCCAGGTGGTCACCGGTGCGAGAATCCTCGACGAAACGCGACTGATTCACCATGTGCTGGCGACAGAGATCGCGTACGGCCAGGCTGGCCTCGACTGGATGCTCGACGGCGAGGAATTGCACCTCCGGGCCTTTCGCGGCATGGCCTTCCGGTGTGCAACGGAGATCTCGCAAGGCTGGGCTGTGGCAGTGTCCGGATACCGCGCGCCCGACCCCGACAAGGACTCGGTACTGGTACTGTCCGAAGACGGGCGGTGGAGCGTCTCCGCGTTGGCTAGATCGTCGCGGCGGAGCCGTCTCGACTGTCAGCAGGTTGACGGCTTCACCAGCGAGGTGTGGCAACTCGATCCGCCAGCCGATCGACCCCTTGTAGGCATCTACTTCGAACGAGGCGCATACCGCTTTTCCGACGGCGCGTTCCGGTATCGGCGCGGCATGACATGGCAGCCGCTGACGGGCACGGGAATTGCCGTCGACTCGGCCGAAATCGCCTTCAGGGCCACCGGCGGGCTGACGACCCGGCTGACGTGGGAGGGACCAAGTCCCATTCCTCCTTCCTTCCAGTGGGACAGCTGGGGGCGCAAGTGAGCCAGGACAGCGCAAAGGGGCAGACAATCGCCTGTCGACAAGACGGGTTCGCCCTCGTTCTGGCGCTGCTGGCGCTACTGGTACTAGCCGGGATTGCTTCGGCGGCGGTAGCCGCATCTGTGGGCCAGGTGCGTGCCGCGACGATGGCAGGCATGGTTCTGTCCGCTCGGAACGGAGCTCGCGGGGGGTTGGATATCCTGTTCCAGCACAAACGCGGAGCTCCCCGCACACAGACTGGCGGCGCCTCCATGGTGCTGGATTCCGGGACCTTCGGCCACCAGGGAGCCTGGCGTGTGCGCGAGCTCCGGCTTGCGCCTGAGTTCCATCTGTTCATCGCAGAGGGCGAGATCGGCGGTGGCGTTCCCATGCGAGAGGTCCGGGTCGCATGGTGGATGGATCCGGTCGCACGGACGAAGTCGCACCGCGCGGTGGTGGAGGCGGGTTCGCTACAGATGGGAGTGGGGTCCGATGTCCGTACGGATTCAGTCTTCTCCACCCGTGTGGGGATGGAGGGGTGTGACGAGTTGGCTGCGTCTCCCGGCGTTGTCGTCGCGCCGCACCCAACGGCCTATTCGACCCTGCCGAGTCCGCCTGAATGGGGCTCCGCAACCGATGCGAGTTTTGCCGACTTGCGGCTGGGATGGTTCTCGGAACAGATGCTCGTGGAACTCGCCGACCATGAACTGCCCGGCGGCGTGTTCCAGCTACCGGAATGCAACGGATGCTCGCGCGGTCTCGTGCACAGCCGGGGCGACCTCCTTGTGACGGGTCAGGAAGCCGGCATCCTGGCCGTGCGGGGCACTCTGCGTCTCGAGGCCGGAGCGAGCTGGACCGGACTGATCCTGGCTTCCGGAGACGTGGCCCTTGAGCAAGACGCCACCGTTGTGGGCCTTGTACGCGCGGGCGGCTCAGTTGTACTAGGCGACGGTTCCTTGATTGACGGATCCGCTTGCGCGGCGCACAACGCGCTGCGCGAAGCCACCACGCTCGCACGTCCGATACCGTTGCCGGGCCGCTCGTGGACGGGTCCCGTCCCTCCGGCGGCCCGATAGCACCATGGCGGGTTTCCGACGTAGGCGGAAGACCGTGGGTCTCGACATTGGAAGCGCCTTCGCCAAGCTCGTCGAGGTTGATCATGGAGGGGACACACCCGAACTCACCAGGGTCGCTGTCGCACCGGTTCCCCGGGGTGCCCTAACCGATGGCGAGGTTACCGGGCCGGGACGCCTGGGCGCATTGGTGCAGAAGCTCGGTGAGACGCTGGCCACCGAAACGGCCGAAGTCGTCACGGCTCTTGGCGGACACGATGTGTTCATGAAGATCCTGAGCATGCCGTCTCCGTCCGGAGCGCCCAAGGGCGAGGCGGTACGTCGCGAGGCCGAACACCATGTTCCCTTCGATCTCAGAGAGATCCAGCTTGACTATCACGTGCTTGGAGCCGATCCCGACGACGGATCCGCGGACGTGTTGCTGGTGGCGGCAAAACGGGAGCGGATCAAGGCCCGGGTTGCGCTGCTGGGCAGCGCAGGGCTGCGGGTGTCTCTGATCGACGTCGAAGCTCTGGCCTTACACAACATGCTGGTGCATAACCACCCGGAGGCCGCGGACGGAATGGCGACGCTGGTCAACGTCGGGCACGAGGTCACCAGCGTCAACATCCTCGACGACGGAATGCCGGTCTTCGCCAAGGGCCTTCCGTTTGGCCTGGGATGGATCCTGGAGCGGTTGCGGCGTGCGCGAGGCCTGACGCGCTCGGAGGCCGAGCAGGCCCTTCGGCATCGACAGTACGGCACCGAACTGGCGAGTGTCGTGGATACGGTGGCCGGACATGTCGTGACCGGTGTCGAACGGGCGTCGGCGGTGATCACCACGCGCACACCGCGGAGGGGGATCGGAAGGGTCTACATGAGCGGGGGAGGTGCTTGCATCCCGGGTCTGGCGGACTACGTGGCGAGGCGAGTCAAGGTGGAAACGCGCCTGGCGAACCCCTGTGAACGCGTTCTGATCCGTCCAGGTGTAGCGGCCCACTGGGCGCTCGATCAGGCGGCTCCGATGCTGGGACTCGCAGTTGGTCTTGGCTTGCGGACGACCTGATTGGGACGGAGACGCATAACGGTGATCGAAGTCGATCTGCTCGGAGAACGCAGGGGTCGTCGCCCACGCGCGGAACAGGCCGCGCCGTGGGGATTCACGAGGATCCTTCCGCGGGATGGGTGGATGATCGGATCGGCAGTTGTCCTGGTTGCTATGCTGGTCACCGCGGCTAATCTGTTTACGGCGGCGCGACAGGATGTGGCAGACGTTGCCGAACGCGCGGAGGCGGCAGTCCGGGATTCGCTGCGGATCGCTGCGGCGGCCGAAGCCGTACACGCCTTGGAGGCGCGTCGTGATTCCATAGCTGAACGGCTTCGCCTCGTCCTCGAAATGGATGCACAGCGCTACATCTGGCCGCACCTGCTGGATGAGATCGCGGGCGCACTGCCCCGGGAAGCCTGGCTCACGCGGCTGGCCCGTGCGACATCGCCCGCGGGCGGGGTCTGGCTGCAGATCGAGGGCAGGGCTCAAGGCGGCGTTGCGTTGACCCGATTCCGGAACCGAATGGAGGCCTCGCCCTTCATGCGTGACGTTCGGCTCATCAACTCGGAGCGGATTGAGCGGCCACTGCCGGGTGATGCCGAGGAACTCTACAACTTCGTATTCGAGGCCGAGCACGAGACCCCCGATCCCGAGCTGATCGAACTGGTCTCGCTGGCCGATACGGCCGCATGGTGACGTGGCTTCCCCGTGACCGGGTCAGAAGGACCGCGGTGCTCGTCGCGTTCCTGGCCGCTTCGGGAGTCTATTTCGTGTACTCCTATGTCCACGTGCCGCGTGCCCGGCGTGCGGAGACGCAGGAAGCCAGACTCCGACGTCTTGAAGCCGACAACACCAAGGCCGAAGCCAAAGCGGTGGAGCAGGGGCTGCTGGAGCAACGCGTGTCACACTATCTCACGCAGCTCGAGCGCCTTGAGACACTTGTGCCATCCGACCGGCAGGTATCCGCGCTACTCGAATCGCTTTCCGCCGATGAGGGCGGGTCCGGTGTCGAGGTCATCAGGATGCGTCCCGAGCCGATTCAGCACGGGCCGTTCTACGATCATTGGAGCTATGAGATGGAGATACTGGGAAGCTATCACGCGGTCGCGAGCTTTCTGACCGACGTCGCGTCCCTGGAACGAATCCTTGTTCCGGAGGTTGTGACGATCGTCCCCGCCGGCACAGCACCTGACGGCCTTCAGCGCCACGACGGAAGCGTGACGGCTCACTTGCGCATCAGGACATACGCAGCCAGGCCTGAGCACCGGAACAAACCGCGGCAATCCACCACGGCATCGGAAGAAGGCGACGCATGACCAGGCTGGCACTGCGCGGGGCCATTCCCCGTATTCGTCCACATGGCACCTCCGGGCTCCTGTTGCTCATGATTGCCGTCGGCGGGTGTGCTGCGCCGACTTCTCGAGTCCCGGTCGATGCCAACGAGGTGCGTCCGGAACACGCAAGCAACGCTGACGGATCGAATCCCCCGGGAAGACTGGTGCTTGAGCGGGAGAGGTTCACGTATCAAGGGCATGGAAGGCGAGACCCGTTTCAGCCTCGCGCGGAAGCTCGGATGGGTGGCGGTGCGTTGGCCGGTCTCCAGGTCGTGGGGGTCATTCACCACGAGATTCCCCGCCACAGCCTTGTCGTGCTTCGAACCGAGACGGACCCGGATGGCGGCCTTGGTGTCGCGGGACCCCGTCCGCTCGAGCCGTCTACGCATCGGCTGCGCACGGGCGATACGCTGGGGCCCTTGCGAATCGTGCAGATACTGCATCGGCGGGTCGTCGTCGACGTTACAGATCAGGAAGGAGTCACCAGGCGGATCTTTGAGGCTCCGCGGTCCACCGGGGGAGCGGGAACATGAATCCGGGGCGGATCCCACCGATGTTTGTGCGCCTTGTGGTGCTCGCTTGCACGGGCGCAGGTGCCGCGGCGGAGGTCGACGGCCAGGCTGTCCCCTTGTCCGAGATCTCCACGGAGGAACTCAACCGGCCGATCTCGGTGTTCTTTGACGAGGCTCCGATCCGCGAGGTGCTCTTCACCTTTGCCGAGTTTGCGGATCGCTCGATCGTCCCCGGCACCGGTTTGGACCGACTCGTGTCGGCAGAGATTAGGGATCAGCCGTGGAACGTTGCCCTTGATGCTCTGCTCAGGGCTCACGGCCTCGTCGCGTACGAACAGGAGAGCGGCATCATCCTCGTGCATGACATGCGGCGCGCGTTCGAACGCGAGGCCGTGCTACCCATCGTCACCGAGGCCCTGACAGTGCGCTATGGCGACGCACTCGAACTGCAGGACCTGATCGCGGCCATCCTCAGCGACCGCGGCCGCGTTTCGGTGAGCACAGCGAGCAATGCGCTCGTCGTCAGCGACATTCCGCGGGTTGTGGAGTCGGCTCGCCACCTCGTGAGTGATCTCGATGTACGCGCGCGCCAAGTGGACATCGCTGCCAAGATCATCTTCGTCAACCGCTCGGGACTTGCGGGGTTCGGGATCACATACGACCTAAAGGACACCCGCGGAAACCAGCTCAACCTCCTTGTTCCCGGCATCGTGGACGCGGATGGGGACGGGGTCATTTCGGCCGAGGAGAGGCAGACCGAAGCCGGGATCGACGTGGTCTCGCTCGGCGGCAACTCGCTCGCGGCCCTGGGCAACGCGACCAACCGGGTCGCGAACCCCACCCTGTCGCTGCTCACCTCGCTCGTGATCGGGCGAAGCACCCTCGTGGGCTTCATCGATGCCCTGGAAGCGGCGCAGCTGACGGACGTGGAGGCGTAGCCCTCGGTTCGGGTGATGGACAACCGCACCGCGAGAATCGTTGTCGGCGAGGAGACTCCGGTCAGGGTGATCGACGCCGGGGCGCAACTGCAGGCCAACGGGGCCGTGGGGACCCGAAGTACGGTGCCCGTGGCCACGGTGGACTACAAAGAGACCGGAGTGATCCTCGAGGTCACTCCCCGAATCACCGACGCCGAGGAGATCATGCTCGACCTCGCGGCCGAACGTTCCTCGGCCGACCTCGCTCCGTCGGATGTCGGCCTGATCTTCCGCCGGCAGAAGGCAGAGTCGCGGGTACTGGTGAGGGACGGCGAGACCGTGGTCATTGGAGGCCTTACCGTTGACGAGGCCGGGGAAGTGCGTTCGGGCATCCCCCCTGTTGATGGACCTGCCGCTCGTGGGGCGGCTCTTCCGCACGCGCCGCGAGTCCACGACCCAGCGCGACCTCCTGATCCTGGTGACGCCCACGATTGTACGTGCGGCTTCCCCGTAACCGGGCCCTTCGCTATCTATGGACATCCGGCAGCCGTCGGACGCCGGAGTTCAAGCACACCCTCTGTTCATCTACCACATGCCTCTGGATCACATTTCCTTCCATACCGCCGGAGAGTCCCATGGGCGCGGTCTCGTCGCCGTCCTGGAGGGGTTCCCTGCCGGCGTCCCCCTCGATCCCGCCCGGGACATCGACGCTGAGCTGACCCGCCGACAGGGGGGCTACGGCAGGGGACGCCGCATGCAGATCGAGTCCGACCGGGTGGAGATCATGTCCGGCCTGCGGTTGGGCTCTACGCTGGGCTCACCGCTCTCGATGGTGATCTGGAACCGCGACTGGGAGAACTGGACCACCGCGATGGCGCACGAGGCCCCGGATCCGGAAGGCAATCCCAAGGCCCTTCGTCCCGTGTATCTGCCGCGGCCGGGTCACGCCGATCTGGCCGGAGTTCTGAAGTACGACAGGCGGGACGCGAGAGACGTGCTCGAGCGTGCGTCCGCGCGCGAGACTGCCGCACGGGTGGCGTGCGGAGCCGTGGCGCGCGTGCTCCTGAGGGAAGTTGGGGCCGCCGTGGGAAGCCACGTGACACGGATTGGGGACGTGGAGGCCCAAGTGCCCGAGGAGCTTCCGGCTGACCTCAACGGCGTCTCCGACCGCTCTCCGGTACGGACCCTCGATCAGACCGCCGAGACCGGCATGATCGCTGCGATCGACTCGGCCAGGGAGCAGGGAGACACCGTGGGAGGATGTTTTGAGGTCGTGGTGAGCGGTCTGCCGGTGGGCCTGGGCAGCTACGTGTCGTGGGACCGGAAGCTGGACGGGCGGCTCGCTCAGGCGGTGATGTCGGTGCACGCGATCAAGGGAGTGGAGATCGGCCCCGCGTTCATCAACGCGGGCCGGCCGGGTTCGCGCGTGCACGATCCTATCTACAGAGACGACACCCGTACACGGTCCGGGGGCTTTCGGCGGTCTCGCAATCGGTCCGGGGGACTCGAGGGGGGTGTGACCACAGGCTCGCCCCTCACCGTACGCGGTGCCATGAAGCCCATCTCGACATTGCTGCGCAAGCGGCTTCCAAGCGTGGATCTTCGGGACGGCACCACCAGGCATGCTACGGTCGAGCGGAGCGACGTGTGCGCCGTGCCGGCCGCCGCCGTGGTAGCCGAGGCCATGGTGGCGCTCGTGATGGCAGACGCGATGCTGGAGAAGTTTGGCGGTGACTCGCTCGGCGAGTTCAGGCGGAATCTGGATTCGTATCTGGATCGCCTGAACTCACGTGGTTTTCGTGAGCGGGGACCGGAGCACGGGTGATGCCGGAGACAACGGTGGTGTCGACACCGCCGGACCTGACCGGATCGATGGAACGCATCGTGTTGATCGGATTCATGGGGGCCGGCAAGTCCACAGTGGGTCCGCTTCTTGCGAGGGCGCTCGGTTGGCGTTTCATCGATCTCGACGCCGAGGTGGAGCGTGCGGAGGGCTTGTCCATAGCGGAGCTGATTCGAGGACGTGGAGTCGAGCGGTTCCGGGAACTGGAGTCGAGGAACGGACGGCGGGTACTGCGTCGTCGCCGGGTGGTGGTGGCAGTCGGTGGAGGATGGGCCGCCGAGCCGGGTCACATGGAGATGCTTGACGAGCGCTCGTTGGCGGTTTGGTTGCAGGTCACCCCGGAAACTGCGCTGGCCAGAATCCGCACCGCACGGCACTCGAGACCGCTCCTGGATGTCGGCGATCCGCTCGATGCGGCCCGGGACCTGCTGCAGGCGCGGACGGCCCACTATTGCCGAAGTGACATTACAATCGACACAGAGAACAGGTCGCCCGCAGAGGTCGTGCGGGAGATCATTCGACAACCGGTCTTGTGCGGGGCGGACATGGAGGAGTTCGAGTGAAGCTGGTCATTGTGGAGTCGCCGGCGAAAGCGAAGACGATTGCGAGGTTCCTGGGCCCGGAATACCGCGTTCACGCGTCCTATGGCCACATCCGGGACCTGCCGCGTTCCGCCAGAGAGTTGCCCGGCTCCGTCCGCGACAAGGATTGGGGCCGCATGGCGGTGAACGTTGAGGACGGCTTCAAGCCCGTCTATGTCGTGCCGGAGGAGAGTCGCCGACATGTCCGCGAACTGAAGAAGCTTCTGCGGAACGCCGATGAAGTGCTCCTGGCTACGGATGAGGACCGCGAGGGCGAGTCCATAAGCTGGCACCTCGTCGAGGTGCTAAAGCCGTCCGTGCCCGTGCGGCGCATCGCGTTTCACGAGATAACGCGTTCGGCCATCGAGTCGGCACTGGCGAACCCGCGCAAGGTTAACAGGCGGCTGGTTCAGGCCCAAGAAGCCCGCCGTATCCTGGATCGCCTGTACGGGTACAGCCTTTCTCCCGTGCTATGGAAGAAGGTCCGCACCAAGCTGAGCGCGGGACGGGTTCAGAGCGTGGCCTTGCGGCTCATCGTCGACCGCGAAGAGGAACGGCGCCGCTTCTCGGTGTCCGAGTACTGGCGGGCGAAGGCTGTGCTGGCCAGGGACGGCCGGGAATTCTCGGCTCTGCTGACGGCCGTTGGTGACAGACGCGTGGCCACGGGCAAGGATTTCGATCCGTCGACGGGAACACTCTCGTCGTCGCGGAGGGTGGTGTCCCTGGATCGGCAGGCGGCCGAAGCGATCGCGGCGGCGGCGCCGGGGGTCCTGCCGTGGGAGGTCAGGCGTGTCACGAGAAAATCCACTACACAAAGGCCGGCGCCGCCGTTCACCACGTCGACACTGCAGCAGGCGGCTGCCGGCCGGCTGCGAATGTCGCCCCGGCAAACGATGCGGGTTGCACAGCGGCTGTACGAGGGCGTCGATCTCGGCGGCGGTGACCGCGAGGGACTGATCACGTACATGAGAACCGATTCGGTCACGCTTTCGAACAAGGCCCTCGGCGATGCCGGCCAGTACATCAAGCAGGCGTTCGGGGCCGAATACCATAAGGGGCCGAGGCGATACCGGACCAAATCCAAGATCGCGCAGGAGGCCCACGAAGGGATTCGGCCGACCGAGATCGGCCGCACCCCCGGTGATCTGGAACGGCTCCTCGGGCGTGACGAATTGTCCCTGTACCGGTTGATTTGGAGCCGCACGGTCGCATCCCAGATGGCCGACGCCCAGGTTGACCGCACATCGGTGGAGTTTGTGGCCACGATCGACGGAACCGATCACACCTTTCAAGCCAAGGGATCCGTGCTTCGCTTCCCGGGCTATCTCAGAGTCTACGGCGACAAGCGAAAGGACCAGATCCTTCCATCCATGTCGGAGGGCGACAGGGTCGTTGCGGACACGGACGGGCAGGCCACGGATTCCTCCACGTCCGCCGTCGTTCTCCGCTCTCTCGAGCCGGATCGCCGCGAAACCAGGCCTCCGCCCCGTTACACGGAAGCATCCCTGGTCCGCAAGCTGGAAGACGAGGGTATAGGGCGGCCATCGACGTACACGCCCACGATTTCGACGATCCAGGACCGCGACTACGTACGGAAGCGGGGCGGCGCACTGGTCCCCACGTATATCGGCATGGCCGTTATCCGGTTGCTGCGTCAACACTTCGAGCAGTACGTCGACCTGGACTTCACCGCCCGCATGGAGGATTCCCTGGACGACATAGCGGCGGGCGAGGCCGAGTCCCGTGGCTTTCTCGACGCCTTCTACAATGGTGAAGGACAGCACCCCGGACTGGCTCGCGAAATCGACGACACCATGCCGCGCATCGACTTCCCCAGGATTCCCCTGGGGGTCGATCCCGGCACGGGTGAGGAGATCCGGATCAGAATCGGCAGGAATTCGGCCTTCGCGGAAACGGGTGCCGGCGAGGCGGCCAGACGGGCGACGATCCCGGCGGAACTTCTGATCGACGAGCTCACGGTGGAGAAGGCCGCGGAGCTTCTGGCTGCCGGCGCCGAAAGCGGGGAAGTGCTCGGGACGGATCCGGTGTCCGAATCGCCGGTCTTCCTCCGGGCGGGGCCATATGGTCCCTATGTACAGCTCGGCCGCGCCACCAGGGGCGGAGCCAAGCCGCGGCTGGTCGGGCTGCCGAAGGGAGTGGACGCGTCGGAAGTCACCCTCGACTACGCGCTGCGTCTGTTGTCGCTTCCGCGGGTGCTCGGTCCAGATCCGAAGAGCGGCGAAGAGGTCAGGGTGGGATTGGGGCGGTACGGCCCCTACGTCGCGAGTGGAAACGAATACCGCAGTCTGGACTCGGCCGATCAGCTTTTTACGGTTACGCTTGACGAGGCGTTGGCGCGGCTGGCGGTGAAGAAGGCCGCGAGGAGGGGAAGGACCGTGCTGAAGCGTCTAGGCGTGCACCCGCAGTCCGGCGCCGAAGTGGAGCTGCTCAAGGGGCGCTATGGTCCTTACGTCACCGATGGCACCGTCAACGCGAGTGTGCCCAGGGATCGCGAAGCCGAGTCCACGACTCTCGAGGAGGCTGTCGAACTCCTGGCTGGAGCCGCCAGGCGCAAGAAGACGCGTCGTCCGGCCAGAAGGCGAGCGGCCAGGGCCAGAAGAGGCTAGGCGGGTTCCGATGAGCGTTGTGACGGTAGTGGGCGGAGGCCTGGCAGGATGCGAGGCCGCGGTGGCGCTGGCGGACCGGGGCCGGCGTGTGCGGCTCGTCGAGATGCGCCCGGCCAAGGCGACTCCGGCGCACCAGACCGGAGATCTCGGCGAACTGGTCTGTACCAACTCCTTCAAGAGCGAACGGCCCACCACAGCGCACGGTCAGCTGAAGCGCGAGATGCGGTGCCTCGGATCGGTGCTGCTTGCCGCGGCCGAGGAGAGTCGTGTGCCGGCGGGAGCCGCTCTCGCGGTGGACAGAGGGTTGTTTGCCCGGGCCCTTACGGAACGTGTCGAACGTCATCCCGGAATCCGGATCGAGCGCGAGGAGGCACGGACGATCCCCGCAGGACCCACCGTCCTGGCCACAGGCCCCCTCACCTCCGACGACATGGCCGCGAGCATTGCCGCCGAGCTTGGCGATGGGGGACTCGCGTTCTACGATGCCATCGCGCCGATCGTCCACGCGGACTCGGTGGATCGCGAGGTCGTGTTTGCCGCGGGCCGATACGGCCAGGACGCCGACTATCTGAACTGTCCCATGGACGAATCCGAGTACGACGCCTTCCTCAAGGCGCTGCGCGGCGGGGACGTGTACGAGGGCCACGATTGGGACAGCGTTCCGTATTTCGAGGGGTGCCTGCCGATCGAGGTCATGGCTGCCCGGGGCCACGACACGCTCCGCTTCGGGCCCATGAAGCCCGTGGGACTGGCCGATCCGCGTACCGGCAGGCGCCCTCACGCGGTAGTGCAGTTGCGGCGGGAAGATCGCGCGGGGCAGATGTGGAATCTGGTGGGTTTTCAAACCCGGCTGCGGGTTGGAGAACAGCGTCGCGTCTTCACCATGATTCCCGGGCTCGAGAACGCCGAATTCCTCCGCTGGGGATCCATCCACCGCAACACCTATCTGAACTTCCCGGCGCGCCTCACCGCCTGCGGATCGTCACGTGCCCGTCCGGATCTGTTCTTCGCCGGCCAGCTGACGGGCGTGGAGGGCTACACGGAGTCCGCCGCTTCCGGAATCCTGGCGGCGATCAACCTGGATCGGGTGCTCAGCGGCGCCGACCCGGTCATTCCACCCCCGCAAACCATGCTCGGGGGCCTCTACCGGTACCTGAGGGAGGCCGATCCGGGAGACTTTCAGCCGATGAACTCGAACTGGGGACTGGTGGATCCACTTCCGAACGCGCCGCGCAGGAAGGCAGCGCGCAGAGAAGCCCTTGCGGAGCACGCGGATCGGCGCTTTCGGCGCTGGGTTGCCGAGACCGGTGCGATGTCGGGGAGAGCGGCAGTGGCATGAGAAGAAAGGTCGCCCGCTTCCTCGAACACCTGGAGGTTGCGCGCAATCTGTCTCCCCACACGGTTGCGGCGTATCGCCGTGACCTCGGCGACTTCGAGACCTTCACAAGTGGCTACCTTGGCCGCGACGACTTCAGATGGAGCGACATCGACCGGGGTGTGATTCGCTCCTTTCTGGGCGAGGCGGGACGCCGCGGCCTCGCGCCGCGCACGGTCGCCCGCAAGCTGTCGGCGGTACGCGCGCTGTTTCGGTACCTCCATCGCGAAGGGGAGATCCCGTCGAACCCGGCCCGTCATGTACGCGGCCCGAAACTCGACCGCACGCTGCCCGCGCACATGCGGGCCGAGGAGGTCTCGGAGCTTTTTCGCTGGGTCGAGGCGCGCGCGGAGAATGAGAACGGCCTGATCGAGACCCGGCTGCTCGTCATTCTGGAACTCCTCTACGGAAGTGGGATTCGCCTCGCCGAGCTGGGTGCGCTCGACTTGCGGTCCCTCGACCTTTCGCGGGGCCAGATGCGCGTGCTCGGGAAGGGACGGAAAGAGCGCATCGTGCCGGTTACCGGGTCGGCTGCGTGCGCGGTGGCCAGATACCTTCCATTGCGTGCCGAAGTGGCGCGGAGCGGCTGCCGCGCGCTGTTGGTGGGGCGTCACGGCGACCGCCTGTCCAACAGGCAGATCCAGCGGCACGTCCAGCAGGTCCTCGCGGGCTTTGCCGAAGCCGCAGGGCTGTCCGTCCACTCACTCCGGCACAGCTTTGCCACCCACCTCCTGGACGCAGGCGCCGATCTCATGGCCGTCAAGGAGCTGCTTGGTCATGCATCGCTGGGTACCACGCAGATCTACGCTCACACCTCCAGGGAGCGGCTCCGGCGCGTCTACAAGGGTGCGCACCCGCGGGCGTAGGGATCGGGCGTACACAGTCTTTTCCAATACGGAGATGAGCCTGAACCGGGGGAGGCGCGAGAGGTGA
>JAPPNN010000082.1 GCA_028873815.1 Gemmatimonadota bacterium
ACCTCTCGCGCCTCTCCTGGTTCAGGCTCATCTCCGTATTGGAAAAGACTGCCCCCCGCACACAGTTGGCCCTCGTATCCCCCGTGCCCGCACCGGAGAGCCTCCACATCTGGCCGGTTCAGCCATGCCAGCGCCCCCGTTGCGGGAATACCGTTCGTGCGTCCAGCCCACGGTTCGCGCAGAAGCCGGTCGATTCAGCCATACGGAGGATCTCATGCTGGCAGTCGTTCAATCCTGCTGGGTGCACGGCGTCGAGGGACAGCCGGTCAGGGTAGAGGTGAAGGTTCGCAACGGATTGCCCATCTTCACGGTCGTCGGCCTGCCGGCGGGCGCGGTGCGCGAAGGAAAGGAGCGCGTCTACGCCGCGTTCGCGCAGGCCGAGCTGTCGTTTCCTCCCCGACGCGTGACGGTCAACCTCGCTCCGGCGGACCTTCCGAAGTCGGGCTCGGGGTTCGACCTGCCGATCGCCGTGGCGCTGCTGGTGGCCGAGAACCACGTGCCGGCGGACGCGACTGCCGACACCGCCTTCGTCGGTGAATTGGGACTCGACGGCTCGGTGCGGCCCGTGCGGGGAGCGATTGCACTCGCGATGAGTTGCCGATCGGAGGGGACTCGCCGCCTCTTCGTTCCGGCGGGCAACGCCCGTGAGGCGTCTGCCGTGCCCGGAGTGGATGTGGTGCCGGTGTCCTCGCTGGACGAGACGGTGGGGATTCTCCGGGGAGAACGCGATCCGCTCCCTGTTCCGGCCCACGCAGCGAGACCCGCTCCGGCGCTTCCCGATCTCGAGGATGTCCGCGGCCAGCATTTGGCCAAGCGGGCGTTGGTGGTCGCGGCCGCGGGCGGGCACAGCCTCCTCATGGTGGGCCCACCCGGTGCGGGGAAGACGATGCTCGCGAAGAGGCTTGCCGGACTTCTCCCGCCGTTGCGGGAGGCCGAGTCACTGGAGGTCACCAGGGTGCACTCGGTTGCCGGGCTGCTGAACCGGGATCGGCCCGTGAAGACCCGGCGACCCTTCCGCGCGCCACATCACACGATCTCGGCGGGAGGACTCATTGGAGGAGGCAATCCGCCACGTCCGGGCGAGATCAGTCTGGCGCATCTGGGAGTGCTGTTCCTCGATGAACTGCCGGAATTCAGCCGGCGAGTGCTGGAAACGCTGCGGCAACCGATCGAGTCCGGCTGTGTCCGCATTGCGCGCGTTCGACACACCGTCACCTTTCCGGCCGGCTTCCAGTTGATCGCGGCCATGAATCCGTGCCCGTGCGGACTGGACGGCGAGGGCTGCATTTGCGCGGACCGGGACGTTGCCCGCTACAGGTCACGACTCTCCGGTCCCCTCCTGGACAGGATCGATCTCCAGGTCCGGATGCCCCCGGTCACCTGGAGGGAACTCACGGCGGGGGACGGCGTGCCGGCCTGGGGCACGGAGGCGGCGCGGGAACACGTCCGGGAGGCCAGGATGCGCCAGGCCGCGCGCAACGGCGACGGCCTCGCGTGCAACGCCATGATGCGCTCGCGCGATGTCATGAGGTTCTGTGCGCTGTCGGATGCGGGGGCCGAATTGCTGGAGGCCGGGGTAGCTGCCTACCAGCTGTCCGCGCGTGCCGTGCACCGTACCCTGCGCGTCGCGCGCACGATTGCGGATCTCGGGGGCAGGGATCTCATCGATGCGCCTCAGGTCGCGGAGGCGCTGCGGTTGCGGTCGGGACTACATCGGATGTCTCCGGGTCGCAGCACGTGACGCCCTTGTTTGCGGGCCCGTCTCGGCATTAGCCTGCCATCGTAGCAGTGCACGGGAAACCGAGCCCGAGGAGCCCGCGGAAAAGCCGTGGGCGCCGGTGGAGGCGAATCTCATGCGGATGCACTCGTCAGGGATGGACCGCGCGAATCACTACATGGACTATGCCGCCACGTCGGCGGTGCGCCCGCCCGAAGTTGCGGCGGCGGTGGCGGAATTCCTGCGAGGAAACGGCTGCACGCCGGGAAGAGGGGGACACTCCGGGGCCACGGAGGCCGCACGGATCGCGTTTCGCTGCCGCCGCGCGCTCGCACGCATAATGGGTTTGCCCGGTGACCCGGGACGCATCGCCTTCATGCACAACGCGACGCACGCTCTGAACACGGCGCTCTGGGGCCTGTTGGACGAAGGCGACGTCCTGGTCATCTCCCAGTACGACCACAACGCCGTGTTCCGGCCCGCGCACTACCTCGCAGCCTCGATGGGCGTCGAAGTTCGAATGCTGTCGGGCAGCCCCGACGGAGGGGTCGACATGGACGAGGCCGCCAGGCTCCTGGACGGAGCGCGGGTGCTCGTGGTCAATGTCGCGTCGAACGTGCTCGGTACGCTGATGCCGGTCGAGGCTCTCGCCGCAGCCGCTCGCGACGCCGGCGCGGTTGTCGTCGCCGATGCGGCGCAGTCGGCCGGCCACTTTCCGCCCCCCTCATCTCCGGCGGCGGACGTGATCGCCTTCACGGGTCACAAGGGGCTCCTGGGTCCGCAGGGGACGGGTGGGTTGTGGGTGAGGGAAGGCCTCGAATGCCGGTCGCTGCTTTGCGGGGGCACCGGTGGCGACTCGCGCCGCCGCCGGATGCCCACGGCGATGCCGGACCGACTGGAGGCAGGGACGGGCAACTCGCCCGGAATCGCGGGACTCCTGGCAGGGTGCCGATTCCTCGCGGAGGCGGGCACGCGGGCGATCCACGCTCGCGAGATGACCCTGAAGGCGAAGTTGTTCGACGGGCTTTCCCGGATCCCGGGCGTCACGATGTTGTCGCCGCGGGCGCCCAACGGGGTGCCGGTAGTGACGGTCAAGGCGGAATCGATGGACGCGGCGGCGCTGGCAGGACGCCTGGACAGCGAGCACCGGGTCCAGACGAGGGCCGGACTGCACTGCGCGCCGGAGGTGCACAGGATCCTCGGCACGTCCGGCGGCGGGGCCGTAAGGTTCTCGCTCGGGTGGGCGTCCAGTGACGAGGACGTAGAGGCTGCGGTGACCGCCGTGGACGCGATTCTCAAACCCGTGGCGGTGCCCGTTCCTTGAGAAGCCGGAGAGTCTTCTTCGCGGTCTGGCCCCCGGAGACGGTCAGGGAAGGGCTCTGGAACTCGCTGGCGCCATTGCGCGACGCGACACCCGGAGTCCGCTGGATCCTGCCCGATCGCTATCATGTCACGCTTCGCTTCATGGGCGACGTCGACGACGCGTCGCTGCCCCGGCTGGTGCGTGCCGCGGAGATCCTGGCTTCGGAGCCCCCGTTTCGGGCGCGTCTGGCGGGGTACGGCACCTTTCCCCAGCGAGGCATGCCGCGCGTCCATTGGGTGGGACTGAAGGCGGATCCTCTGGTGCGAATGCGTGATTTGCTGGACCGGGAACTCGCCAGCGTGGGATTCGCCGCGGGGCGTAAGGCCTTCAGGCCGCACCTGACGATCGGAAGGTCGAAGCGCGGACGCCTGCCGGCGCGTCCTCGACGGGGCAGGCAACGAGGAATCGAACTCTCGCCCGGGGCCGAGTGGTTCAGGGTTGAAGCCGTCCACATCGTGCAGAGCAGGCTGTTCCCTGACGGGCCTCGGTATGCGAACGTTCACGGGGTGGCTCTCAAGGGGACGCAGACCATGACGGGCGGCTCGCGCTGGTCCGCACCTGACGGGCCGGGGGAAAACCTGGAGTCGGAGCCATGGCAAGGATTCTCATCATCGACGACGAGGAGTCGGTCGGCGTCGCGTTGAAGCAGCTGTTCGAGTACGAGGGACACCGGGTACATCTGTCGCCGAACGGGCCGAGCGGACTGATCGATTATCCGGACTTTCGCCCCGATGTGGTCTTCCTGGATGTGAAGATGCCCAAGATGGACGGGCTGGAGGTCCTGGAACGGATCCGGGAGGCGGACTCGGCTGCCGTGGTGGTCATGGTATCGGGACACGGCACCATCGGCACCGCCGTCGAGGCCACGCGCAAGGGGGCCTTCGATTTCCTCGAGAAGCCCCTCGACACCAACCGGCTGCTCGTGACGCTGCGCAACGCGCTCATGGTCAGGGGGTTGTCCGACAGTGTGGAACGCCTGACGAGCGAAATCGAGATCCACCACGGCATCGTCGGTGCATCGCCGGCGATCCGGCAGATCCTGCGCGATATCGAGAAGGTCGGTGCTACGGATGCGCCCGTGTTGATTACCGGAGAGAACGGAACCGGCAAGGAACTGACCGCAAAGGCGCTGCACCGCCGCTCGGCGCGGGCCGAACAGCGGTTTGTGGAGGTGAACTGCGCGGCCATCCCCTCGGAGCTGATCGAGTCGGAACTCTTCGGGCACGTGAAGGGATCGTTCACCGGTGCGGTTGCCGACCGTGAGGGCAAGTTCGAGCAGGCTCATCGCGGCACGCTCTTCCTCGATGAGGTAGGGGACATGTCCCTCGCGGCCCAGGCCAAGGTGCTCCGGGCGCTGCAGGGAGGCGACATCACACCGGTTGGAGGAGCGCGGCCCGCGTCCGTGGATGTTCGCGTGATCGCCGCGACCAACAAGGATCTGTACGACCAGATCGAAAAGGGGGACTTCAGGGAGGACCTCCTGCACCGCCTCAACATGGTCACGATTCGGGTCCCGCCCCTCAGGGAGCGCCGCGAGGACATTCCCATGCTCGTGGCGCACTTTGCGGATCTCGTGCCCGGAAGCTACGGAGTGACCTACAAGCGGTTCACTGAAGGCGCGCTGGGGGCCCTGGCCGATTCGGACTGGCCGGGCAACGTGCGCCAACTCAAGAACGCGGTGGCCCGTCTCATGATCCTGAGCGGGGGTGATTCGGTGGAGCGCGGTGATGTGGATACGCTCGTGCGGCCGGGTGATTCGGATACCGGCGTGCCGGGGGACATGATGGCACTGGAGACGCTCAGCGAATTCAAGGACGCGGCCGAAAAGGCCTTCATCGCGGGGAAACTGAGGGATCACGACTGGAATGTCTCGGAAGCCGCGCGCCGCATGGGCATGCCACGTTCGAACCTCTACAAGAAGATCGAGAGGCACGGTCTGCAGCGCGGCTAGCCGGGCCTGTGCGATTCGGGCCTTTCGGACTTGCAGTTCGGGGCTCACATTCCAGGGCACCCCGGACGATCCTCCGTGGCGGCATTGATCCGCATTCGGCCTTGGCGGCCGGTTCACCACCGAACCCCGTGGTCCCCGAGCGAGAGACGACTCATGAGCCTCACCGGGCAATCCCGACCCCTGGACGACTCGCTGGATCTGTATCTTCAGGAAATCAGCCGGTATCCGCTGATCGATCAGGAAGAGGAGGCCAGGCTCGCGCAGGGGATCAGGCGGGGCGAGGAGGAGGCCCTGATCAAGCTCGTGCGCGCGAACCTGCGGTTCGTTGTATCGGTGTCGAAGAAGTATCAGAACCAGGGCGTTCCGCTGTCCGACCTCATAAGCGAGGGGAACCTGGGCCTGATCCGGGCTGCACACAAGTTCGACGAGACCAGGGGCATCAAGTTCATCAGCTACGCCGTCTGGTGGATACGGCAGGCGATCCTGCAGGCCCTCGCCGAACAGAGCCGCATCGTTCGTGTACCGCTCAACAGAGTGGCAACGCTGCATCGCATCGCGAAATACAGGGCGGCGCGCCTCCAGGATCTGGGCCGCGAGCCCACTGCGGACGAGATCGCGCGGGGGCTGGACCTGACCCCGGCGGAGGTGGAGCAGACCCTCACGCTTACCCGCTCGCCCGTCTCTCTGGATTCGCCGATCGTGCCCGGCGAAGACGGCCGCCTGATCGACTACATTCCCGACCGGGTGTCGCAGGGCCCCGATGAAGAGACGTACGAGAAGCTGCTCACCGAATCCCTGACGAAGGTCCTCGGCACGCTGGCCGAGCGGGAGGCGAGGATTCTGCGACTCTACTTCGGTCTCGGCGGAGAGGAGCCCAGGTCGCTGGAAGAGATCGGAGCGCTGCTGGGCGTCACGCGTGAGCGCGTGCGCCAGATCAAGGAGAAGGCCCTGGGCCACCTCCGCCACGCTTCGAGAAGGCGAGTGTTGGAGTCCTTTTCCGACTAGTCGGGTCGACGGTCGAAACGCGCGTTGACACGTCGGCCTGGCACGGATACCTTTCCATGCTGTGGATTTTTCGGGCCGTGCCCCTCGGGAGCGTGGGAGCGGCTTCGTATCGCGGGAAACGGGAACTGTGACGAAGACCATCACCCCAAAGAGGGAAGACATCCACCGGGCATGGTGGGTGGTCGACGCGGAGGGCAAGCCCCTGGGGCGCCTCGCCACCGAAGTGGCGCGGATCCTGCGGGGCAAGCACAAGCCCATTTACACGCCTCATCTGGACACGGGCGACCACGTCATCGTCATCAACGCCGCGCGGGTGGTCCTCACCGGACGCAAGGCGGAGCAAAAGACGTATTTTCGCCACTCGGGCTACATGGGCGGAGACAAGCACATACCGTTCTCCACCATGCTCGAACGGTTCCCCGATCGAGTCATCGAGCTGGCGGTTCGCGGCATGCTCCCGAAGACCAGGCTGGGGCGGGTCATGCGCAGGAAGCTCCGGGTCTACCCGGGTGCCCAACATCCACATCAGGGCCAGAGCCCGAAGCCCCTGGAAATCTGATCCGCCACGGAGTCGCAATGGCCAGCAACCAGCCGATACAAGCGGTGGGACGCAGAAAGACCAGCGTCGCCCGCGTGGTCCTCCGCCCGGGGCGGGGACTGTGGTCCATCAACGGACGCGAGCTCGACGACTACTTCCCGAGACCTGCGCACCGAATGCGGATCGAGGATCCGTTGCGGGTTGCCGGATCGGAGGGCAGCCTCGACGTGAGCGTGCGGGTGCGCGGCGGCGGACTCACCGGCCAGGCCGACGCGATCCGTCTGGGCATCGCGAGGGCCCTGGTCGCGCAAGATGAAGACGTCCGGTCGAGCATGCGCGAAGGCGGCCTGCTGACCCGCGACGCACGCAAGGTCGAGCGCAAGAAACCGGGCCGCCCGAAGGCTCGCAAGCGCTTCCAGTTCAGCAAGCGATAGGCGGCGCATTCGAATGAATCCTGCAGGAAACCAGGTTGGACTGACCGAGTTGCTCGACGCTGGTGTCCATTTCGGCCACCAGACCCGGCGTTGGAACCCCAAGATGCGCCCGTTCATCTTCGGAGAGCGCAACGGGATCCACATCATCGACCTGCGCAAGACGCTGGACCGCCTCAACGAGGCGCGGGACGCGGTGCGCAGGGTGGTGCTGAAGGGGGACAAGGTCCTCTTTCTCTCGACCAAGCGGCAGTTGCGCCAGATCATCGAAGAGGAAGCGAACCGGTGCGGGGCACTGTACGTCACCGAACGCTGGCTGGGAGGGATGCTGACCAACTTTCAGACCATCCGCCGCCAGATTCGGCGAATGAAGGAGTTGGAGCGGGGCCAGGAAGAAAACGCGTTCGAATTCTACACCAAGAAGGAACGTCTGCTGCTCGAGCGAGAGAGATCCAAGCTCGAGAAGTACTTCATCGGCGTCCGTGACATGGTGCGATTGCCGGGCGCCGTGTTCGTGGTGGACGCGAAGCGCGAGATCATCGGTGTGCGGGAGGCCCATCGGCTGGGGATCCCCGTGATCTCCATCGCCGACACGAATGTGGATCCCGAACTGATCGACTACCCCATCCCCGGAAACGACGACGCGATCCGCTCCGTGAGCCTGATCGCCGGTCAGATCGCGGATGCGATCGAGACGGCACGGCGGGAGGTGCCCGACGAACAGCTGCGGCGGCAGGCGGAGCTCGAAGCCACCACCTACTCGACGGAGACCGGCGAGAAGTCCGCGGACGTCAGGGAAGTGCGGCGCAGGCCTCGCCGACGCCGTCCGCGCCCGGAGGCCATTGCGCAGGTACGAAAGTCCGGTGACGGCGACGCGGGCACCAAACCCGGGGACGCCGGGAACGAGAGCGGCTGAGGTTCTCTCACAAGAGCGCCGGACCGCACGGTCCGTGATGCTGATCCAGGAAGACCCGGAAATGACGATTGCCGCGAAACTGGTAAAGGAACTCCGCGACCGGACAGGCGCGGGGATGATGGACTGCAAGCGCGCGCTGCAGGAGACGGGCGCCGATATCGAGGCCGCCATCGACCTGCTGCGGAGCAAGGGAGAAGCGAAGGCTGCCAAGCGCGCCGATCGCGCGGTCAATGAAGGGGTCGTGGCCAGCTACATTCACCACGGTGGCCGCATCGGGGTTTTGGTGGAACTCAATTGCGAGACCGACTTCGTGGCCAACACGGACGAATTCAGGACGCTCGCCCGCGATATCGCGATGCACGTCGCCGCGTCCGATCCGTTGGCCGTCGCGACCGACGACATCGATTCGGACGTCGTGGAGCGGGAGCGGAAGATCTTCGCCGACCAGGTCGCCCGCGAAGGGAAGCCCGAACACATTCGCGATCGAATCGTGGAGGGCAAGATGGCCAAGTTCTACAGGCAGAGCGTTCTCCTGGAACAGGCTTTCGTCAAGGATCCCGACAAAAGCGTCGGTGAACTGATCACCGAGACGTCCGCAAAAACCGGCGAGAACGTCAGAGTGGCCCGCTTTGCGCGCTTCAGGATCGGAGGATAGGGATCTCGATGGGGGCGTCGCGGATCGTGCACCGGCCGGGCCTGTGGTACGCGGGTCGACCGGGAACCGCGGCGTGAGCGACCGGAGGAGTTCGGGCTACGGCCGCGTACTCCTGAAGCTCTCGGGCGAAGCTCTAGCGGGATCGCGCGGCTTCGGCATCGACCCGAAGACCGTCGAGGGCATAGCCGACGAGATCCGTGCGATCCACGATCTCGGCGTATCGCTGGGGCTTGTCATCGGGGGCGGCAACATCGTGCGCGGTGCCATTGCGAGTCAGCGCGGAATGGACAGGGTTTCCGCGGACTACATGGGAATGCTCGCGACCATCATGAATGCGCTGGCGGTGCAGGATCTGCTCGAGAAGCGAGAGGTCGAGACCCGCGTCATGACGGCGATCCGGATGCCGCAACTGGCCGAGCCGTACATCCGCCGCAGGGCGCTTCGGCACATGGAGAAGGGAAGAATCGTCATCTTCGCCGGAGGTACCGGGAATCCCTACTTCTCCACCGACACGGCGGCGGTTCTGCGGGCGATCGAGATGGATGCGGACGTCGTCATCAAGGCCACGAAGGTTGAGGGCGTGTACAGCGCGGATCCCGCCAGCGATCCGGCGGCCGAGTTCATTCCGGAAATCTCGTACCACGAGGTCGTCAGGCGTGATCTTCGGGTCATGGACGCGGCGGCGGTGTCGCTCTGCCGCGAGAACGACCTCCCGATCATCGTGCTGAATCTCGACGCCCAGGGGGCGGTCCGCAGAGCGATACAGGGTAGGCGAGTCGGAACGCTGGTATCTTAGTTCACGGAATCATTGTCGGATCGCGTGGAAGGAGCACGGCGTGGCACTGGTGGACGAAGCGAGAAGCAGAATGGATGCCGCCGTGGCGGCGATCCACCGCGAATTCGAGACGGTGCGCACAGGCAAGGCCGTCCCCTCGATCCTCGACTCCGTGCGGGTGGAGGCATATGGCAGCAGGATGCCGCTGAATCAGGTCTCGACGGTGAACGCGCCGGATCCGTCCCTGCTGGTGGTGCAGCCGTTTGACCCGTCCCTGATCGGGCCGATCGAAAAGGCTGTACTGACGGCCGGCCTGGGCCTCAACCCTTCCAACGACGGCACCATCATCCGGGTGCCGATTCCGCCCCTCAGCGAGGAGCGCCGCAAGCAGTACGTCCGGATTCTGCACAAGATGGCGGAGGAAGGCCGCGTGTCGATACGGCGGGCGAGGCAAGCGGCGAACGAACGTGTGAAGGGACGGTTGCGAGCGAACGAGGTGGGCGAGGACGAAGCCCACCGCACCATGGCCGACGTGCAGAAACTCACTGACGAATACGTCGGCAGGATCGATGACCTTCTCTCCGTCAAGGAGAAGGAGGTGATGGCGATCTGAGGCACGCGACGAGCGCACTCCCGCTCCAACCTGTCCATGGCGGCTGACCCGCTGTCCCTGATCAGGGCGCAAGGGCGCGTGCCGCGCCATGTGGCGGTCATCATGGATGGCAATGGCAGGTGGGCCTCCGGACGGGGGCTTCCCAGGCACGCGGGGCACTGGGAGGGGATGAAGGCGGTCCGGGAGGCCGTCGAGGGCGCTTGTGCAGCAGGAGTCGAGATCCTCACGCTCTTCGCGTTTTCCACCGAGAACTGGAAACGACCGCAGTCCGAAATCGATGCGCTCATGCAGCTTCTCTGCGCGTACGCCGAATCCGAGCACGAAGAGCTCGCCGGCCACGGTGTGGAGGTGCGGGTGCTGGGCGAGGTCTCGCGTCTCGACTCCGCGGCGAGAGCGGCTGTGGAGCTGATGGAGAACGCGACCCGGGGTGGGGCCGTGTTGCGGCTCAACCTGATGGTTTCGTACGGTGGACGAGAGGAGATCGTTCGTGCGGTCCGTCGCCTTGCGGAGCAGGTGCGCGGCGGGCGCCTCGACCCGGAAGCGATCGGCGAGGACACGGTTGAACAGACGCTGTTCACGCACGGGCTTCCGGATCCGGATCTCCTTATTCGCACCTCGGGAGAGCTCAGGATCAGCAACTTCCTCCTCTGGCAACTGGCCTACACCGAGTTTCACGTCGCCCCGGTGCTCTGGCCGGACTTTACGCGGGAGGATCTGTTCTCAGCCATCCTGGACTACCAGCACCGGGAACGACGTTTCGGACGAGTCTCCGCCCGATGATCGTCCGCTTGCTCTGGGCGCCATGATGTCGGCCGAACTCCGTGCCAGATTCACGGTAGCGCTTGTCGGTGTCCCGGTGGCGCTCCTCGCGATCCATGCCGGCGGCTGGTATTTCGGGGGACTGTTGGCCGTCCTGGCGGGCGTGGCCGCCCTGGAGTTCCAGGCACTCGCCGCGGCCGCGGGCGGGCGTCCCATCGGCTGGCTCGGCATCCCCGCGGCGTCGATCCTCGTGCTCCTGGCCGCGTATGAACCGACATTCGGTGCGTGGGCGGACCGCGCCCTCGGGCTGCTGCTGGCGCTTGTGTTGGCGGCCCTGGTCGTCGCCGTGTCGCGGCGCAGTACCGCGGATGCGCCCCTGTTGTCCGTGACCGCGACGGTCGCGGGGGCGCTCTACACGGGCGGGACCCTCGCCTTCGCGGTAATGCTGCGCCATCTTCCCGATTCCGTGGCTGCGGATTCCCATGACCCCCTGGAGGGACGGCTGCTGGTGTTGTACCCGCTCGTCGTGATCTGGGCCTCCGATACGGCCGCGTACTTCGCCGGGAAGCGTTTCGGGCGCACCGGGATGGCGCCGCGGGTCAGTCCCGGGAAGACGGTGGAGGGTGGGGTGGCGGGCCTGGCGGCGGCCGTCGCGGCCGGGTCGCTTGCCGGACTCGTCATGCGCGATCTCGACAGTTTTCCAGTGTCGCCGGCCATCGGGGCACTCGTCGGACTTGCTCTGGGCGTCGTGGGCCAATTGGGCGACCTTGCCGAGTCCCTGCTCAAGCGGGAGGCCGGGGTCAAGGACTCCGGGACGTTGCTGCCCGGTCATGGAGGCGTGCTCGACCGATTCGACGCACTCTTCTTCAGCCTGCCGCTTGCGTACGTCCTTCTCCTGCTGACGCGGTCGGTCGGATGACGGGTCCGTGAAGCGCATCGCCCTCCTGGGAGCGACGGGCTCGGTGGGTAGCTCCACGCTTTCCGTGATTCGACGCCATCCCCGGCTGTTCAGCGTGGTGGCGCTGTCCGCGCAGCGATCGGTCCGCGCGCTGGAAGCGTTGGCGGCCGAACTCGGGGCGAGGCATGTGGCGGTGGCGGATCCGGGGGCCCTGAAGGAGCACCCGGATCTCGCGGCGGCGGGGTGGCTCGGTGGTGCCGACAACATCGTGGAACTCGCCCGGCTCGCGGATGTCGACATCGTGGTGAACGCAGTCGTCGGCGCGGCGGGGCTGCGTCCCACCATCGCCGCCCTGGAGGCTGGGAAGCGATGCGCCCTCGCCAACAAGGAGTCGCTCGTGGCGGCGGGCGACCTCGTCCTTCGCGCGGCGGAGCGGGGCGGGGGCGAGCTGGTTCCCGTGGACAGCGAGCATTCCGCGATCCTCCAATGCGTCGGCGCAGCCCGCCGGGAAGAGATTCAACGTCTCATCCTGACGGCAAGCGGGGGCCCGTTTCGCGGGATGTCCGCGGAAGATCTGGACCGGGTGGACGCGACGATGGCGCTGCGCCATCCGACCTGGGACATGGGCGCCAAGATCACGATCGATTCGGCAACGCTCGCGAACAAGGCACTCGAGGTGATCGAGGCGCACTTTCTCTACGGGCTGCCCTATGATCGCATCGACGTGGTCGTACACCCGACCTCGATCGTCCATTCGTTCGTCGAGTTCATCGACGGGTCCGTGCTGTCCCAGATGGGTCAGCCCACCATGGAACTCCCGATTCTGCACGCACTGACGTGGCCGCGGCGGTTGCCGGATCCGGCGCTCCGCAGCTTCGATCCGTGCACGGCTTCGCCCCTGGCCTTCGAGCCGGTGGACGAAGCGCGTTTCCCGCTCTTCCGGCTGGGCGTGGATGCGGGTCGTGCCGGCGGGGCCGCTCCGGCCGTGTTCAACGCGGCCAACGAGGTGGCCGTTGAAGCGTTCTTGAAGGGAATCGTTAGCTTCACCGGTATGGCAATAGTCGTCGAGGCTGCGCTGGAGGCGTTGGCAGACCGGTCGGCGACGACGCTTGACGAGGTACTCGGGGCGGACCAGGCCGCGCGCAGACATGCGGCAGCCGAAGTGGAAAGGATGAATCGAGCATGACGCTGCTGGCCGTTGTGGTTCTGCTCGGTGTGCTGATCTTCGTGCACGAGCTGGGCCATTTCTGGGCCGCGAAGTCGGTGGGGGTCGCGGTCCAGCGCTTTTCGATCGGCCTCGGCCCGCGCGTGTGGGGATATAGAAGGGGCGACACGGAGTACGTGCTCTCGGCCATCCCGCTGGGTGGCTACGTCAAGATGCAGGGGATGGAGGACGAGGTCCTGGAGCACCTGGAGGGTGGTGCGGCCAGGGGCCGGAGGAAGCCGGGTCCCGGCGACTTCGACGCGCAGCCGGTCTGGGCGCGTGCGGTTGTGATCTCGGCCGGCGTGATCATGAACATGATCTTCGCCTTCTTCCTGTATGCGCTGGTGGCGGCCGCATGGGGATTGCAGGAGGTGGCCGTCACACGGGTCATGGATGTGGACGAGAGCACGCTGCCGGCGGGGACCGAGGCATTGGCCGATATCGTCCCGGGGGCGTCGATCGTCAGTATCGGCGCTGCCCGTCCCAATTCATGGAACGAGATTCAGCGGGCGTTCGAGGAGAGTGCGCCGGGCCCGCTCACCGCAGTCACCGAATCCCCGGAGGGCGTCTTCGACCTGGTCGTCCCGGCGGACGAGGAAGGCCGTCGGGCACTCGCAGGGTCGCTGCAGTACTGGAGTGATCCGGTGGTGGGGAGTGTCCAGCCGGGAACGCCTGCGGCGGACGCCGCGATCGAACAAGGGGACAGAGTGACCCATGTGGCGGGCGTGTCGGTCAACAGTTGGGCGGAGATGACCCGGGAGCTCGGCGCGCGTCCCGGGGAGCGCGTGGAGATCGGGCTTTTGCGCGGCGACGTGAATCTGACCCGGATCGTGGTGCTCGACGACGTCGAAGGCGAGCGGGCCGGGGAGCGGCGCGGCATGCTGGGGATTCAGCAGCCGCCGCCGCCGCTGCGCACCGTGTCGCTCGGACTGGGAGAAGCCGTCGCGTTCGGTGCGGCGCGGACCACGGAAGTCACTGCCGCGATCCTCGGCTTTCTGCGCAACCTGGTGACGCTCAACGAGTCGCCGCGGGATGTGGGCTCCATCGGTACCATCTGGGTGTTTTCCAGAGCGGCCGCCGCGGGCGGGCTCAGCACTTTCCTGGGCTTCATGGCGTTCTTCAGCATCAATCTCGCCATCCTCAACATGTTGCCCATTCCGCCACTCGATGGCGGGCACATGGTCTTTCTCGGCATCGAGTTCGTGCGCGGGGAGAAGCTGGGGGTCAAGCAGCGGGTGCGCTGGGGGCAGATCGGTTTCTATGTGATCGTCGGGATCATGGTCTGGGCCCTGGGGAACGACTTGCTGCGCTTCTTCGGGCTCTAGCGTTCAGGAGCGCCAGTGTCCAGGCTCCGGCCCGTGAGCACCGAATGGCGCCTAGCCAGGGCATGGGGCAGGAGGTTCAAAAGAGCGACAGCTGGCGTGGCCCGGCTCGTTCCCGCAACTCCGCGAGGTCGAACACCGGGGTGGGCCGGTCCGGCAGCGCCACTTCGACCATGCCCCTGAAGCCCCTTTGTGCCAACACGCGCGCCGCGGCGGCCCTGGCCAGCCGGGGTGTGTTCGACTCTTCGGACAGGTGGGCAAGGACCACCACGGACAGGCGGGGATCGAAGGTCTCCGCCAGGAAGTCGGCGGCTGCCCGGTTGGAAAGGTGACCGTGACTGGATGCGATCCTCGCCTTGACCGCGGGCGGGTATCCGGCGGACCAGCGGACTGGAGGTAACCAGGATCCGGGCAGGAAATCGTCTAAAGTCATACAGGACCGCACGATCTGCGCT
>JAPPNN010000011.1 GCA_028873815.1 Gemmatimonadota bacterium
CCCGCTGGAAACCGGCCCCGCGTTCAGGCTCATTTGCCGTTGGACAAGACTTCGACTGGCGCGCAGTGGTGTTTTTCGTGCAGATTCGGTGTGTAAGACTTGATTCCCCTTCGCGACGGTAAGTGCGAGTGCATCCGCACGGCATACGGTTCAAAATGAAACGGTTGGCCGCTGCAGTTGCCGCCGGCCTGCTGGCGGCTTGCAGCGAAGGGCCTCTGGGTCCCGGACCCTCGGGCCCCCTCGATATCGATCTGGCTTTGCCCTGGGTCGAGGGTTCCGTGGCCGCCGTCGGGGGCTCGCCGGAGCGAATGGCCCGCGCGGTGGAGTTGGCCGCCGCCAACGACCGCATGCGCAGTCTGCTGGTGGTGAAGGATGGACGGCTGGTCGTGGAGGAGTACTTTGGCGACGGGGCCGACGTCGAGTTGCACGATGTTCGGTCCGTGACCAAGAGCGTCGTCTCGGCGCTCGCCGGAATCGCGATCGAACGCGGGGACATCGGCGGACTGGACGATCCGATCGGTGACTATCTGGACCCGTTGACGGTTTCGATCGACGCCGACAAGCGCGCGATCACCGTGGGGAATCTCCTCACCATGACCAGCGGCCTGGAATGGGACGAGACGGGCGGGTTCGGATCGTACGTCGATTGGATCCGTTCGGGAGACTACCTCGGCTTCGTGCTGGAGAAGCCGCTGACGTCGACGCCTGGCACCCGCTTCACCTACAACTCGGGCGCGGTGCATCTGCTCGGCGTCGTAATCGAGCAAGCGACCACCATGCACCTCCCCAACTTTGCCCAGCATGTGCTCCTGGGCCCCATGGGCGTCGCGAGGAGCCGGTGGGAGAGTCTGGGCGGCGGGTTTCATAACGGCGGCGCGGGGCTCGATCTTCGGCCGCGGGACCTGGCAAGGTTCGGGCAACTCTATCTGCAGCGGGGGTCGAGCGGGGGACGGCAGATCATTCCCGCCGACTGGGTCGACCGGTCCACAATGGGCCGATTCGACTGGCGCATTGATTCCGGTACCCTGAAGGGAATCTCTTACGGATTCCTGTGGTGGGTCGCTCCCGACGCCCCCGAACCCATGTATTTCGCCTGGGGTCACGGCGGACAGTATGTCGTCGTCGTGCCGGGCCTCAATCTGGTCGTCGTCACGACCAACAACTGGTGGCGAATGGGCGAAGCAGCGGGGGACTACGAAAGGATGACCATGGACATCGTGGTCCAGCACGTTCTGCCCGCGTTCCGCTGACGGCACTGCTCGGCCGGAAAGCGGTTATTCGTCCGGGAAGCGGATGATGTGGGGACGGTGGCCCTCCGCCGTCAGAAAGCGCAACAGGCCCGCGGTGGACAGCGTCGTGGTCTTCGAGTTGTCCAGGGGATGGAAGTTGAGCGGCTCCGCAGCCAGCAGATCCGCGTCGAGCGCCACCCGGACAATGCCGGTGACGTCGTTCAGGACCGCGAAGGGGGAGACGCTGCCCCGCCGGATCCCGAGGTAGCCGCCCAGACGCCGGGCGCTGCAGAAGGTGAGCCGCTTCGTGCCGAGTTCCGCCGCCAGCCACTTCAGGTCGAGCTTGCGGTCGGCGAGGCAGGACACCAGCCAGTGCCGTTCCTTCTTGTCGCGTACGAAGAGGTTCTTGGAGTGCGCGCCTGCGATACGCCCCCGCAGACGCTGCGCCTCCTCGACGGTGAAGACCGGATCGTGCGTCATCGTGCTGTGGGGGATCGCCAGGTCATCCAGGCGGCTGAATAGTTCACGCGGGCCCTTCGGGTTGTCGCCGGTGATCAGCAGTATCGGCTTGTTGTCCATTAGCAGCTGCGTGGCGCCTGCGCGACTGTGGGGACCGTGGGGATCTGGTTACCGCCAAGGGCGGTATGTACGTTGAAACGTAAGCGTCGAGTATCCAAAAGGGAGGCGGACGTGTTTCGTGCCCGATCCAGATTGCTCATTGCGGTGCTGGCAGGCGTCTCCTTCACGCCGGGTTGTGGCGACGAAGAGGTTGTGGTGCCGGATCCGACGCCGCCCGATCTCACTGGAACGTATACCCTCCAGTCCTTTACCTCCGCGTTGGACCCCGGAACGACGCTCCTGCCCCCGGAAGTGTCGGGCAGTTTCACCGTGCAGCAAACCGCGGTCGCGGGCGGCGAAGCGACGGGCACGTTCACCAGTGATCTGACGCTGCCCTTCAGCGGCAACATCGTCGAACTCCCGGGCACGGGCACCTACGTCAATCGGCTCGACGGAACCTGGGAGCAGGAGTTCCTGACTGGGCCACTGGTCCAACTGAGCCCGCAGCAAACGGGGACGTACACCTTCGAGAACTCCGTTCTGACGGTAGTGGTGGAGCAACCGCCGCTCTCGGCCTCCACCACGGTGTGGCGGCGCCAATAGCCGTGCGTGGGCATATGCGGGTCTGCAGTGAGCTGGTCGGACTCGCCGCCCTTTTCGTCGCCGGTCGCCTGGCGGCCCAGGAGGGTGCGCCGTTCCGTGGCGTCGTCGTCGACGCGGAAACGGGTACTGCCGTCGCGCAGGCTGAGGTGCTGGTCGTGGGTACGCCGCTCCGCACTTTCAGCGGCGGAGATGGGAGCTTCTCACTGGTTCTTCCCGGCCCCGGAGCGCATACGCTGGTCGTGGCGGCATACGGCTACGCCACCATCGAGCATTCCGTGGCTCCACAGGCGTCCGGCGATGATCCGGTCCGGATTGCGTTGAGCAGGCGATTGTTCGAGGTGCCGGAACTCACGGTCACGGCCAGCCGTGGCGCGGCCCGGCCCGGTGACGCTCCCACCAGCGTGGCCGTGATCGGAGCAGAGGAACTGCAGCGCCGTGACGTGACGTCCCTCGACGAGGCACTCCCGTTCGCTCAGGGGGTGACCTTCAACGCGGGCCAGATGGACATTCGCGGTTCAACCGGCATTGCCCGCGGGGTGGGAAGCCGCGTCCTCATGCTGCTCGACGGCCACCGCATGCTCAGCGGTGTGAGTTCGGCGATCGACTTCGGGCTCCTCCCGATCCTGGACGTGGAACGGATCGAGATTGTGAAGGGTCCGCATTCCACCCTCTGGGGGACCAACGCCATGGGTGGCGTCGTCAACGTGATCACGCGGCCCCTGGTGGTCGCAGCCGAGTCCGTGGTCCGGGGATACTACGGTGTCTTCGACACGCCCGGCGACGTGCACTTCACCGACGAGCGTCTGAACATGCAAGGGCTTCAGCTACAGCACGCGCGCCGGATCGGCACGACCGATCTGACGCTCTTCGGCGGTCGCGAGAGATCCGACGGTTTCCGCCAGAACGGCAGCGTGGACCGCTGGCACCTGCGGGCGAAGGCGGTGTTCGGAGCGGAGTCCCTCGCCCCCTGGGCGATCTTTACGACCTGGAAGCGGGAAGACGCGCAGGAGTTCTTCACATGGCGTTCCGCAGATCGGCGGCTGGAAGTGGATCCCAGCCAGCTGGGCGACTGGATTCGCAATTCCGACCTCGTGGTTGGCCTGACGGGTACGCCGCTGGTCAACTCCCGGCTCAAGCTGCAGATACGGCCGCAGATTCAGCACGTGCGCGTACAGAACCACTTTCACGACAACGAGGACTATCACCGCTCGACGCGGTACGGAACCGATGTTCAGTTCTCGCTGTTCGGCGCGGGACGCAACGCTTTCACCTTCGGCGGAGAGGCCGCCTATACCGGGGTGGCGTCGAACTTTCTGGATCCGACGCCGAACGTCACCGATTTTGCGCTGTTCGCCCAGGACGACATCGCATTCTCCGAAAGCCTGCGCGGCTCCGTCGGATTGCGGCTGGACAGGCACGCAGCCTCGTTCGTGGAGTCGGATCTGACCCTGAATCCGAAGATCGGGCTTGTCCTCCAAAGGAGCGATCGCCTGAGCTTCCGGACTTCGCTTAGCCGCGGCTATCGGGCCCCCTCCGTCTCCGAGCAGTTCACCTCCACGGTGGTGTTCGGCTTTCGCGTCGTTCCCAACCTGGAACTGCGCGGCGAATCCGCCTGGGCCGGCGAGGTCGGCCTGACCGCCAGTCCCCGCGATTGGCTGTGGTTCGATGCGGGTCTGTTCTGGAGCGAATACGACGGCCTGATCGAGGTATCCGGTGCCCCGGGCCAGTTCCTGACGTTTCAGTTCCGCAACGTTGCCGAGGCTCGGGTAAGGGGCCTGGACGCCGGCGTGAGAGTCGGGCTGGTGTCGCGCAAGCTCAACTTCGAGACGAACTACCTCCTTCTCGACAGCAGGGACCTCAACACGGATCTCCGGCTGGCGTACCGCTCCCGGCACAACCTCACGACAACCCTCTCCGGCTGGACGGACCTGATCGCACTCGACCTGCGCTACCGCAGCCGGCCCGAGCAGGTTCTCGCGTTCCCCCTCGACGAGCGCGGAGCGATCACGCTTGTGGACCTGAGGTTCGGGATGGACGTCAGGGACATGGAAGTGCAGGCCAAGGTCTCCAACCTGCTGCAGGCCGAGTACGTCGACGTCCAGGAGCGCAATCCGGGCGCCACGCGGAGCTTCCGCATCACCGTCACTTCCCGTTTCTGATTCCGGAAATGCCCATATGAAGAAGCCAACTGCCGTTGCACCGGCCTTGCGCGCCGCCGCCGCGAAGACGCTCTGCGCCCTCCTCATTCCGATTCCGATCGCGGGTCAGGAGTCTCCGGGTCGATCCGGCGCGCCCACGCTGCAGACGATGCCCGTCGATCCCCTGGTCGAGGCCGATTGGCTCATGCGGCACATCGGGGATGAGGAAGTCATCGTGATTGAGGCCGAACGGCGCGCCGGAGCATTCGCCGCAGAGCATATCCCCGGGGCCCGCCCGTTGCGGTTTGACGACATCGCCTGGGAGGGCGAGGAAGGCTGGATCGCCGAGTTTCGGGAGGTCGACGAGATTGCGGCCGCCCTGCGCGCGGTGGGCGTGCGGCGCGATTCGAGGGTCGTCATCTATGGCGCCAGCATGACGATGACCGCTCGGACCTGGGTTACGTTCGATCTGCTGGGTCTGGGGGACCGTGCGTTCGTGCTGAACGGGGGCCTCGAGGCCTGGAAGGCGGCGGGCGGCGAGGTTGCGACCGGACCGCCACCGGAGGTCGCGCCGGGAAACGTCGAACCCGCGCACCGGGTCGACTTCCGTGTGTCCGCGGACTGGATTCAGGCGCGGCTGGGCGAGGAGTCCCTGGTCCTGCTGGACGCCAGACCCGATGACGAATACACCGGTGAGGACGGGGGCCTCGGCAACGGAGGCCGGCCGGGGCACATTCCGGGCGCGGCGCAGCTCTACTGGGAAGAGCTGATGGATCCGGACAACGACACCCGGTTCCGGCCCCGCACCGAGATCGCGCGCATCCTGGAGCGCCACGGTGCAGGGGAGGGGAAGACCCACGTCGTGTACTGCATGATCGGGATGAGAGCCAGCGTGGACTACATGGCGGCGCGCATGATCGGGCTCGACATTCATTTCTACGACGGGAGCTGGCGCGACTGGGGCGACCGCCACGACCTCCCCGTCGAAATGGGGCCGGATCCGCTGGATCGGAGCCGCGACGGCCCGCGCCCCTAGCGGTTCCCGGAGGGGGTCCGAGGGGGTCTAGCGGCCGCCCGTCAACCGGTGCTGCACCATCGCCAGCGCGGGTACGATCATCATCAGTACGGCGGTCGCGAACAGGATGCCGAAGCCCAGGGAAGCCGCCATCGGAATCAGGAACTGCGCCTGCAGGCTCGTCTCGAACACCAGCGGCGCGACGCCCAGAAAGGTGGTCACCGAGGTGAGGAAGATCGGACGGAAGCGTGCCTTCGCGCCCGCAATGATCGCCTCGCGGCCGGGCATGCCCCGGCGCAGCCGCTCGTTGATGAAGTCGATCATGACCAGCGAATCGTTCACGACGACGCCGCTCAGGCCGATCACCCCGAAGAGGGACATGATGGCCATCTGGAGCCCCAGGATCGCGTGGCCCAGCACCGCCCCGATGATCCCGAACGGGATGGCCGCCATGATGATCAGCGGCTTGGTATAGGAGCCGAACGGAATCGCCAGGAGCGCGTAGATCGCGAGCAGCGCCAGGGCGAAGCCGCCGCCGAGCGCGCTGAACGATTCAACCTGTTCCTGCCGTTCTCCACCGAACGAATAGGTCAGCCCCGGATTGGCGCTCACGAGTTCGGGGAGGATCGAACGGTCCAGGATGTTGGTCATCTCGTCGCCGGTGACGACGTTGCTGTTGACGTCGGCGGTGACGGTGAGCACCCGGTGACCGTCCTTGCGGCGGATGGTGGTGGGTGAGCGCCCGAATTGCACGGAAGCGACGCGCGCCAGGGGGACCTCGCCGCCTCCCGGGGTGCGGACCAGGTAGCCCTCCACGTCGGCAATGGCGTTCCGCTCTTCCTCGGGCAGCCGGACGTAAACGCGCATGTCTTCGCGGCCGCGCTGCACCCGCAGTGCTTCGTCACCGAAAAAGGCCGAACGGACCTGCCTGGCCAGGTTGTCGAGCGTGAGCCCCAGGGTTCGGGCCTCGGGGAGAAGATCGAGCTGGATCTCCCTCAGGCCCTGGTCCTGATCCGCCTGCACGTCGAACACTCCGGCGAATCCGCGGAGCCTGGCGATGACGGTGTCGCCGATCGTGCCGAGACGGTCCGGGTCCGGGTGCGAGAGTTCAACGTGAACCGGGGCGCCGAAGCTGATCAGCTCGGCGGTGATGGTCAGTGACTTGGCCTCGGGAAGGGCGCCGACCGCCTCGCGCCACTCCTGTTGAAGGTCGGCTGCGGAAATGTCCCGGTCCTCGGGGCTCACAAGCTTGAACTCGACGGCCGCGATGTTCGCCTGCGGATTGGCTTGAGCGTCGGCCGGACCGACGGGGCCGCTTTGCCTGGCCGGCAGTCCGACCGTGACGTTGACGCCGGTCAGGACGCCGTCCACGCCGTCCGCGCCGTTTGCCGCGAGCCGTTCGAGCGCCTGGTATCCTGCCGACTCCAGCCGCCCGGCCACGTCCGACGTGCGCTGAACCGGCGTGCCTTCGGGCATCTCCAGGCTGGCCGTCACGAGGTCCGCCTCCACCGAAGGCATGAAGTCGACCTTGATGATCCCCGCCGGAATCATCGCCACGGAGATGACGATCATGCCGACGCCGCTGGCGATGACGATTCCGGGCCGGCCCGTCGCGAACCGCAGGCTCCGGTCGAGCGGACCGTTGATGAACCGCTTGAGCCCGGCTTCGACACGGGACCGCATCCGGTAGACCGGGTTGGGGTTCCGGCTGGCCATGGATCGGCCCCGGTTGGGGAGGTGGGAGAGATGGTTCGGAAGAACCAGGAGAGACTCGATCAGGGAGAAGAGAAGCACCGAGATGACGATGATGGGTATCTCGCCAACGATCCTTCCGATGGAACTGGGGATGAAAAAGAGCGGACAGAAGGCCACCGCGGTGGTCAGGATCGCGAAGATCACCGGCTTGGTCACCCTGCGGGCGCCGCGGATCGACGCGACGACGCCGCGGTCGCCCCGCTCCCGGGCCGCGTAGATGTTCTCGCCGACCACGATCGCGTCGTCCACGACGATCCCCACGGCGAGGATGAAGGCGAAAAGCGACATCAGGTTGATGGACACGCCCAGCATGGCCATGACGCCGAACGTTCCCACGAATGAGACCGCGATCCCCACCGCCACCCAGAAGGCCAGCCTGATCTCCAGGAAGATCGCCAGCGCGAGAAGGACCAGGGTCAGCCCGAGCAGGCCGTTCTTCACGAGCAGTCCCAGCCGGTCCTGGAGGATGTCGGCGTCGTTGTTCCAGATCTCGAGCGCGACACCCGCCGGGAGCGTGGGGATCACCTCCTCGTCGAGGTGCCGCTCGACGGCGTCCACGATCTCGAGAGCCTTCTCGTCGGCGGTTCGGAAGACCTCGACGTATGCGGCCGGCTGTCCTCCGTAGCGGCCGACGAGGTCCACCTCGCGGAAGCCGTCGCGTACTTCGGCGATGTCGCCCAGCTGCACGACGGTTCCGTCGGCCCGGCTGACTACGATGATCTCCTCGAAGTCCTGTTGCGTGTAGTTCTGCCCCGTGGTGCGTATCCGTACCTCTTCGTCGCGCGTGTCGATGCTTCCCGCCGAGAGGTCGAGCGAGCCGCCCCGGACGGCCATCGAGATGTCGCGCAGCGTGAGTCCCAGCGCCCGCAGCCGCTGTAGCGGGACTTCGATCGAAATCTCGTACTCGCGCACTCCGGTGGTCTCGACATAGGAGACTTCGGGCAGCGCGGAGAGCGCGTCCTCGGTACGGTAGGCGAGTTCCTTCAGCGTCCGCTCGGACACCTCCCCGAAGAGGACGAGGCGGATGACACTCTGCCGGTTGGTCACCTCCGTGACTTCGGGTCGCTCGGCACCGGCGGGGAAGGTCTGGATCCTGTCGATCTGCGCCTTGATGTCGTCGAGGAAGCGATTCAGGTCCTCGCCCAGCTCCAGTTCGGCCACCACGGACCCGCGGCCCTCCGCTGCCGTGGACCGGATCTGCTTGAGCCCTTCGACGCCCTCGATCTGCTCCTCGATCTTGAGAATGATCGATTCCTCGACCTCGTCCGGTGTGGCGCCGGGGTAGGGGACCGAGATGCTGACCCGGTCCAACGAGATCTCGGGAAAGACCTCCTGCACCAGCGTCGTCAGTGCGAAGAATCCGGCCAGGAGAATGAAGAACATCAGCAGGTTTGCCGCGACGCCGTTACGCGCCATGTAGGCGATCGGTCCTCCCCGCTCCCGCGGGCTGCCGCCGTCGTCCTGACTCACTGTTGCCAGCCGATCCGTGACCACAACGCGCTCGCGTGGTCGGCCGCCCACTCGGCGGCCAAGCTCACCGCGTATTCCCCGTCTGAACCAGCATGCCCTCGGTCGCGATCTGGATCCCCCTGACGATGACCGGCTGGTCCGGCTCCAGCGCGCCGGTCACGTAGACCTGGTCCTCCGACCGCTGCAGCACCTGCACGGGTACGATGGTCACCTGCGTGCTTTGGCGCGTCGCCCAGACCTCGTTGCCAGTCCGCAGCGCGGCACGCGGCACCACGAAGTACCGGTCCGGAGCCACGCCGTCGATCCGCACTTCGACGAACTGGCCCACCAGAAGAGGAGGCCCCGATCCGGAAAACGGGTTCGGCACGCGCACGATCACGTCAATCGTGCGTGTCTGCTCGTCCAGCGCGGCCTCTGCGCGGTCCACGTACCCTTCCCAATCGTGGTTCGCCTGTCCGTAGCCCGCGGTCACGATAGCCCGCACGCTGCGGTTTCCGTCACCGGCGGCCAATCGCCACAGATCCGGAACCAGCGCGGCATCCGAGTCGGACAGCGGCACCACCACCTCGACCGCGTCGTCGGCGTACAGTCGGCCTACGCCCTGACCCGCAGCGACGAACTGTCCCACGTCGACCGATTCGGTCCGCACGGCCCCGCTGAACGGCGCCAGCACCTCGGTGCGGGACAGGGCAAGTTCGGCGTCGGCCAGCGCGGCGCTGTCCCGCGCCAGCGCGGCGCGCGCGGCGGCGAGCTGTGGTTCCCGCAACGTCAGTGGACTTGCTTCGCCGGAGCGTGCGGCGTCGGGCTGGCGCCTCAGGAAGAGCGCATACTCTTCACGCGCAATGCGTGCATCCTCCTCGGCCTGCAGCAGCGCGACCTGCCCGGCTGCTACGTTGGCGCGCGCCTGCTGTACGCGGTTGCGGTAGTCGGCGTCGTCGATGCGAAAGAGAACGTCGCCGCTCCCGACGCGTCCGCCGCCCTGAAAGGCGGGCGACACCCACGCGACCTTGCCGTTGATCTGGGCCGCGACGTCGATCTCGGCGTGAGGCCGGACCGTGCCGGCGCCGAAGACCGGAATCGCGCCTTCGCCGGCGGTCGTGGGTACGGTCGTGACGAAGGGGATCTGCGACGGCGGTTCACGGAGCGGAGGTTCGGGCCTGAGCTGAAACATGATCACCGCGATGACGATCGCACCGAGCAGGATGCCCGAGGCTATCAAGGCGTTCTTGAAACGACCCATCTATTTGCTCCCTTCGGAGTTGCGTGCATTGCCATCGGCGGCCGACCCCGCCACGGGGACCATTTCCAGCCCTTCCAGGGACTCGGGCGGCGCGGTCCATTCACCTCCCAGGGCGCGGTGCACCGCCAGACGGGCAAGCGCCAGGTCACGGCTTGCCCCGGACAGGGTCGATTCGACATTGAGAAGTGTGCGCAGCGCGTCCAGGTAGTCGGTGTAGCCGCCGACCCCCGATGCGTATCGCTCCGACTGGAGATCGACGGAGCGCTGGGCCTCCTCCCGCTGCGACACAAGCAAGGCGTGACGGCGGTCTTCGTTGGCCAGCGCGGCCAGCGCGGCTTCGACCTCGTAGACGGCCGTGACCACCGTGCGGCCGTACGCCGCCGCGGCCTGGCCGAACTGCGCATGCGCCAGCGCGATGTTCTGCCGGATGCGGCCGCCCTGGAAGATCGGGGCGGTCAGGTTGCCCAGCAGGTTGCGGAACCACTGGTCCACGTTGAAGAGCCCGTCGGCCTGCGCTGACTGCACGCCGATCGTACCGGACAGCGACAGCGACGGCAGCAGTTCCGCCCTGCGCGCGCCGATCGCAAAGCGCGCCGCGTCCAGCCGCAGCCCCGCGGCCAGCACATCGGGCCGCTGGTAGAGCAGGTTCGCGGGGACGCCCGCCGCGACCGGATCTCCCAGGGGCACGGGCGCGAGCGAGTCGGGCAGAATCGCGTCGAGCTTCCCGCGGAACCCGCCCAGAAGAACCGCCATGCGCCCCTCGGCATCGGTCAGGAGGGTCTCCAGCTGGGGCAGCGTGGCCTGCGTGTTGCGGAGGTCCAGCCTGACCTGATAGAGCTCGAACGAGGTGACCAGCCCGCGGTCGTATCGCGTCTCGGCCAGTGCTTCGCGCTCCATCAGCACATCGATCGTCCGGCGGGCAAGTTCCGTGCGGTGACGCAGGTCCACGATCTCGAAGTAGGTCGAGATCGTTGTCGCGAGCACTCCGATGCGGGCCGCGTGGTAGTCCGACTCGGAGGCCATGTACTGGGCGCCCGCCGCACGGGCGTCGTTACGCGCGCGGCCCCAGAAGTCGAGCTCGTACGCGAAGTCGATGCCGAGCGAATAAGTCGTGAACGCAAGCCGATCCGGGAACTGAAAGCCTCCCGGCAGCGCCCCGTCCTCGCCACCCGCCAGCTTGCGGAACTGCTCGCCGAATCCGGCGTTGGCCGGCGTGTCCTGATCGGTGGCGGTGGCGCTGGCCTGCAGCGCCGGAAACAGTCCCGCCCTCGCGATCCCCGCCTGTGCCCGGGCCTGCTGTACGCGGGCCACCGCTTCGGCCAGATCGAAGTTTGCCGCGAGGACCGAGTCCACAACCGTGCTCAGCACGGGATCCTGAAAGATCTCCCACCACTCGCGCGACTCATAGTCTCCTGGCAGCGAACTGCCCATGAAGTTGCCGGGCAGCTCGGCGACCGGCTCCGGAACCGCCGGCGGCGGCGCAAACGAGCACGCCGACGACAGGAGGAGCGCGCCCGCGGCCACCAGCAACCGTCGGGCGCCAGGCCCGGGGATTCCAGTCCCGCCGCCAGCGCGGGCTGGTGAGGTCAGTGTCCGGTTCATGTGCCCTCTCGACCGTTGGTATCGTTCCAGCGCACGCCCCGCAGCGATCACGAAGCCACTCGCACGGGGCTGGCGTGATCGCCTTCCCACACGAAACTTTCCCGGGCGTCCAGCGCCGACGCAAGTACGACGAGCCTGCTTTCCCACGACAGCGAGAATACCAATGACGATAACCCGAAGCGTGGCCATTCGCAGACTCCGCAATCCGGCGGCACTCCTCACGATCGTTTTTGTCGCGGCTTGCGACCCTCCGCAGGATGGCGGACGCCCGGAAACGGACGCCAACCAGGGTGACGCGCCGCCCGCCTTTCAGGTCGACGCGTCGTGGCCGCTGGAAATGCCGGACAAGTGGATCATGGGGTCCGTGACGGCGGTGTTCGTCGACGCCCGCGACCACGTTTGGGTGGCGCACTTGCCGGAAACGCTGACGCCGGAGGAGACTTCGGCGGTTCAGGATCCGCCCATCGGGAGCTGTTGCGTGCCCGCCCCGTCCGTGATCGAGTTCGATCCTGACGGACGTGTGGTACAGGGGTGGGGCGACCCCTCGCAGGACATCGCCGAGTATCCCCGCAATCCTCACGGTCTCTTTGTCGACCACAACGATTTCGTCTGGGTGGGCACCTTCCGACACCACCGCGTCATGAAGTTCACGCGCGGGGGCGAACTGGTCATGACCCTGGGCGAGTACGACGTCACCAGCGGGAGCGACGACACCCGGCTGCTGGGCGGGCCGGCGGGCATCTGGGTGGATCCCGGCTCGAACGAGGTGTTCATCGCGGACGGCTATGCGAACCGCCGCGTTGTCGTCTTCGACGGCGAAACGGGCGAATACCGGCGTCACTGGGGTGCGTACGGCGACCCGCCCGACGACGAATACAGGTACGACTATGCCGGCCGCGATCCGGACGGCCCGCCACCGCTCCAGTGGTCGACCGTTCATGGGATCATCGGGTCCGCCGACGGCCTGATCTACGTGGCGGACCGGCGAGGCAACCGGATCCAGGTCTTCCGGCAGAGCGGAGAGTACGTTGCCGAGAAGACGATTGCACCGCGTACCCTGGCCTCCGGTTCAGCCTTTGTCCTGGCCTTTTCGCCGGATCCCGGGCAGCAATGGCTGTATCTTGCCGACGGGACCAACCACAAGGTCTGGACCCTGCGCCGGGAGGACCTGGAAGTGGTGGGGGAATTCGGGCGTGGCGGACGTCAGGCGGGCCAGTTCCTGCGCCCCCACGGCATGGACGTCGATTCGCGCGGCAACCTGTACGTCGGAGAAGCGTCGACGGGCCGCCGGGTGCAGAAGTTCACCGTGGTCCCGGGCGGCCAGGGAAGCTCCTAGGCTCAGGCTAGTCCAGCTCGTAGTCCAGGACCAGCGTGTGGGTTCCGTCCTGCGCGACGGCGATCTCCATCGTGCCGGTCAGGCCGACCAGGTCGCCGGTGCCGGACCCCGGGACGACGTGTCCCGCAGTCCTGGGGGGCGTGCCGGCCGCCACCACTCCCCAGTGCTGCAGCACGAACGTACCGCTCTTGCCCGCCAGACGTCCCTCGATCCTTTCCGAGGCCACGTACCCCGCGTTCTCGCTGTTGCTGGCGGGATCGGCCCGACACATCAACAGTCGCGCGCGCCCCACGGCTTCGAGTTCGCCGCTGTAGCTCTTGAGCACCAGCGCTTCACCGAGGCTCGGGCCGTCGCCTTCCTCCCCGTACGGCGTCTCCTCCCAGCCCGTCACCTCGAACGCTGCTACGATCCGGCGGCCCATCAGATCGCCGCCGGTTCGGGCGCGGGAGTCGCCGCATCCGCCGCGGCCGCTCCCACACCTTCGAGTACCTGCTGCAGTGCCGCCGCAAAGGTGTCGACCGTACGATCCACGTGACCGAGCTTGTCCAGCCCGAAGAGCCCTATGCGGAAGGTGCTGAATCCCTCGGGCTCGCCGCACTGCAGGGGCACGCCAGCCGCGATCTGCACCCCCGCCCGCGCGAAAGCGGTCCCTTGCCTGATCTCGGGATCGTCGGTGTAGCACACAACGACCCCCGGCGCCTCGAATCCCGGTGCGGCCACGCTCTTGAAGCCGGGTTCCGCAAGAACCGACCGGACGCGGTCGCCGAGCTCCCCCTGGCGCGCTCTGGCCCGCTCCAGGCCGAATGCCTGCAATTCAACCGTCGCGTCATGCAGCATGCGGAGTGCGTCGGTGGGCATGGTGGCGTGGTAGGTGTGCCCGCCCTCTTCGTAGCTCCTCATCACGTGGAGCCACCGCAGCAGGTCGCACGAGAAGCTCGTGTTGTCCGCCGGCTCCATCCTGGCCAGTGCGTCGGGACGCAGCATCACGAGCCCGGCGCAGGGCGATCCGCTCCAGCCCTTCTGCGGGGCGCTGAGCAGCACGTCGACACCGCACTCCCTCATGTCGACCCACATTGCCCCCGACGCGATACTGTCGAGCACGAAAAGTCCCCCGACCGCGTGCGTCGCGTCCGCGACGGCACGCAGGTAGCCGTCCGGCAGCAGGATTCCGGCCGATGTCTCCACATGGGGCGCGAAGACGGCGTCGGGGCGCTCCGTTGCAATGGCCGCCGTGACCTCGGCAATCGGCGGCGGCGCGAACGCAGCCTGCGGACCGTCGCCAACGGGGCGCGCGGTAAGCACCGTCTCGGCGGAAGGGATGCCTCCGGCCTCGAAGATCTGTGACCAGCGGTAGCTGAACCAGCCGTTGCGAATGACCAGGCAGCGCTTCCCGGTTCCGAACTGGCGCGCCACCGCCTCCATGGCGTAGGTCCCCCCGCCGGGAACCACGGCGACGGCTTCCGCACCGTACGTCGTCTTCAGTGTCCTGGAGAGATACTTCATGATGTCGCGGAACCGCTCCGACATGTGATTCAGTGACCGGTCGGTGAACACGACCGAGTACTCCAGCAGTCCGTCGGGATCGATATGGGGATGCAGCCCGGGCACTTCCGCCTCCTTGGATCGAGATGAGAAGTGATACGTTAGCCAGAGGACCCCACGATGAGAATAGAGGGCGCATCGGCTCCGGCGACGGTGCGCAAGCGCATGCGAGGCAAGTGATGATTCGGCGAGGCAGACTGTTGGTAGCGGCTGTTGCGGCGCTGCCGTTCCTTCTCGGCGGCTGCGGAGAGTCCGTCGCAGTACTCGGTTACGAACTGAGGCGCACGCTCCCTCACGATCCGTCCGGATACACGCAGGGACTGCTGATCCACGACGGCGTGTTCTTCGAGAGCACGGGTCAATACGGGGAGTCGGATGTCAGGCAGGTCGACATCGCCACCGGCGAGGTGCTGCGCAGCCACGCGCTCTCGGACGAGCATTTCGGCGAGGGGATCGCTCTGGTGGACGACAAGCTGATCCAGCTCACCTGGAAGGCCGGGCTGGCCTTCGTCTACGACGCCGCGACGCTGGTCCCGGAGGGCACGTTCGCGTACGAGGGCGAGGGCTGGGGACTCTGCTACGACGGCGTGTCGCTGTTCATGTCCGATGGCTCGGACACCCTGCAGCGGCGTGATCCCGCAACCTTCGAACTGCTGGACCAGATCGACGTGAAGCGTTCCGGGTTCTCGGTGCGCAACCTCAACGAACTCGAATGCGTCGGCGACGACATCTACGCAAACATCTATATGAGGGACGAGATCGTTCGGATCGACAAGGCGACCGGAGAGGTCACGGGACAGCTCGACGCCTTCGGACTCTCCGTGGCGAGCGGCCGTCCGGCGGAAGCGGGCGCGGTCTTCAACGGCATCGCCTACGACGCCTCCTCCGGCACGTTCTACGTCACCGGGAAGCTGTGGCCGTCGATGTTCGAAATCGTCGTCACGGAGGAGTAGCTCCGCCTCCGCGACAGCTCCGCCCCCTCTATCCGAACAGCAACCGGTCGAGCCCGCGGACCAGTCCCGTGACATCGCCGACCCGGCGCGCCGCCAGCAGCGTCCCCGCCACGTACGGCTCGGCGCTCTCGCCGGCGTCGTGGCGAATGGTCAGGTGCTCGCCGGGGAGGCCGAACAGTACCTCGACCGAAATGACGTAGCCGGGGAGCCGCACCGAATGCACCTGCGTGCCCCCGATGCCGGCGCCGCGGGTTCCCGGCACGCCCACGATCTCGTCCACGGGAACGTGGATGCGGTTGGGAGCGACGGTGTCCAGGTACTCCGCCAACTCCATCGCGGTGCCGCTCGGGGCGTCCGGCTTCCCGGCATGGGCGTAGTCGACGATCTCGCGGTGAGGCAGGTGGCGCGACGCGATCCCGGCCAGGTGCTTGAGACACGCGGCCGTCAGCGAGAAATTCCCCGCGGCGATCACTCCCGCACCGTGCGCGGTCGCCGCGGCCTCGATCTCCTCGTAGTCGGACGCTCCCAGGCCCGAGGTGCCGATCACCACCCGCGTGCCCGCCTTCAGCGCGGTCAGCGCGTGGTCCTTGACCGCCAGCGGATGCGTGTAGTCGATCCAGACGTCGGGTGCGCGGCACAGCGCGCTCGGGGGGTCGGCCGTGATCTCCACGCCCGCGCGCTCCTCCCACCCGAGTACTTCGCCGACATCCTTTCCCGCCGCCCGGCGCGCGACCGCCGCCACCAGTTCGAACTCGTGCGAATCGCGCACGGCCGCGGCCACCTCGCGCCCGGTCCACCCCGTGACACCCGCCAAGCATACCCGCAGGCTCACCCGAACAGCTCCTGGAAGTCCGCGCTGCCCACAAACTCCGCGAAACCGGCATCGTCCTCTGCAGCCTCAGCGATCCTCTCCACCCCTCGACGGATGTCCTCCATGCTGTTGGCGATCGACAGCCGCAGGAAGTCCTGCCCCTCCGCACCGATCCTGCCGAACGACGCCCGGTCCATCGACGCCACCCCGTAGCGGTACAACAGGAACATCTGGAGTATGGCCGCCGGCGTCGCCCGCCCGCGTGCCTCGGCCGGCAGCCGCGCCCGCGCTTCGTACACCCCAAGCCGCTCACACATCCCCGACACGCCGGGGAAGACGTAGAACGCTCCCCTGGGCAGCCGGCACCCCACACCCGGGACGCCGTTCAGCGCCGGCACGACCCAGTCCCGCCGCCGCTCGAACTCCCGCACCATGCGCTCGACCTGCACCGCCGACTCCGGGTCCTCGTACGCGGCCGCGCCCGCCTCTTGGAGGAACGGGGGCACGCACGACATGATGTTGATGTTGAACTGCTTGAAGATCGCGGCCTCCTCCTCGGTGGGCAGCACCGCCCATCCCAGGCGCCACCCGGTCATCGCGAATCCCTTGGAATGGCCGCTCGCCAGAACGGTCCGCTCGGGCATGCCCTCGTGCGACATGATGCTCTCGTGTTCGAGGCCGTCGAAGAGGATGTGCTCGTAGATCTCGTCGGCGTAGATGCGGATGTCGGGTCGGCAGCGCTCCCGCACCAGCGCGGCGATCCCGGACAGGTCGTCGCGCGACAGCACGCCCCCCGTGGGATTCGAGGGCGAGCACAGGATGATCACCTTCGTCCGCTCTGTGATCAGCGGCTCGAGATCGTCCGCGGTGAAGGCGAAGTCGCGCTCGTCCGAGAGCAGCAGCGGTACCGGCACTGCACGCGCGAAGCGCACCCACGACTCGTAGATCGGGAAGCCGGGGGAGGGGTAGATGACCTCGTCGCCCTGGTCCACGTAGGTCTGCAGCGTGTAGCCGATCGGCGGCTTGGCCCCCGGTGTGACGATCACGCGGCCGGGCGCGACCTCCACGCCCCGCGTACGCGTCACATGGGCCGCGATGGCCTCGCGAAAGGGGAGGATGCCGGCGGGGTCGCAATACCCGGAATTCCCCGCGTCCAGCGCGCTGCTGGCGACGCGGTTGAGGTGCGGGGCACTGCGAAAATCGGGCGCGCCCAGGTTGAAGCGGATCACGTCCATTCCCCTGTCGACGCATCGCTGGATGTCGTCGCCGAGCTTGAAGGCGTTCTCCGTACCCAGGTGGCTCATGCGCTGGGCGATCAGTGACAAGGTGCTCTCCTATGCCTGCGGACACGACCAGACTGGCAAGGCAAGCTGCGCACGCGGTATGATCAGAGCAACCCGCCCGTTCGGCCCCAGTCCCAGGAGGCAGTCCCGTGAAGCGTCGAACCAGCCGTCGCTCCTTCCTCACCGACGTGGCCGCCGGAGCTGTCGTCCTCCCCGCAGCCATCTCGCGCGCAACCGATCCTCCCGCGTGGCCTCCCACCGGTCCCGCCTCGCCGGCCGACGAGTCCTACTGGAAGCAGGTCCGCGCGCAGTTCTCGTTCACGGAGCAGCGCGTCCCGATGAACGCGGCCAACCTCTGCCCGTCGCCCCGCTCCGTGGCCGCTCGCGTGGAGGATCTCACCCGCGACATCGACCGTGACTGCTCGTCCAACAACCGCGCCAAGTTCCGCACCCTGACGGAGGCGTCCCGGGCGGCCGTCGCGGCCCAGCTCGGCGTCATCCCCGACGAGGTCGCGCTTGTCCGCAACACCAGCGAAGCCAACAACATCGTCAACAACGGCGTGCCGCTGAGCGCGGGTGACGAGGTGGTTGTTTGGGATCAGAACCACCCGACCAACAACGTCGCGTGGGACGTGCGTGCGGCGAGGTTCGGGATCACGGTGAGGAGGGTAGGCGTGCCACGTCACCCGGCTTCGGCCCAGGAACTCATCGACCCGTTCGTCGCGGCCCTGACCGCCCGGACCCGCGTCCTGGCGATTACCCACGTCTCGAACGTCAGCGGCGTGCGGCTGCCCGTGCGCGAACTCGTCGAGGCGGCCCACGCCCGTGGCATCCACGTCCACCTGGACGGCGCACAGAGCTGGGGCGCGCTCGATGTCGACCTGCGCGAACTCGGCTGCGATTCCTATTCCGCCTCTTCCCACAAGTGGTTCATGGGGCCCAAGGAGGCGGGCGTGCTTTACGTCAAGGAGGACCGGATCGCCGAGATCTGGCCCAACATCGTGGCGCCGGGGTGGGGCAGCGACGCCGATCCGGACGTCGAGGGCGCGCGCAAGTTCGAGTCGATGGGCCAGCGCGACGACGCGTGCCTGGCCGCGGTCGGCACCACGGCCGACTTCCACGGCGCGATCGGCGGCCCGGCAACCGAGGCGCGGGTGACCGAGCTGGCCACCGCCCTGAAGCAGGGGCTCGCCGAGCTCGGGACGACCCTCGTGACCCCGATGGAACCCGAGTTCTCCGGCGGCGTGTGCATCATCGAGGTGCCGGGAGATCGCAGCGCGGCGCTGCGCCGCCTGTACGAGGAGCACGGAATCGCGGGGGCGGGCACGGGCGGACTCCGGCTGTGTCCCCACGTGTACAACACACGTGAGCACGTGGCCAGGGCGGTCGAGGGCGTGAAGGCGCTGCGCGACGTGATTCTGGGGTAGAGGGGCGGCCTCCGGCCCACTCGCCGGGCGCACCGATACTAAACAATAATGTTTAGTGTCGGCTTCATCGGCTAGCCGCATGGCCCGAGGGGGCGTGCTCACCTCCTTCCCTCCGGCCCTCGCCCTTGCCCTCGCCGGCGTCCGGTCTGTTGCAAAACCAATCCAGCGCCCAGTCCCATTCGATGCGTTCGCCGTGCCACACGGTGCTGCCGGCCCAGGCCTCGATGTCCGTCCGGCCGTGCCAGCGGGCCAGCCCGAAGTCCTGGGGCGGGGGTGTCACCCCATTGCCGCCCGGCAGCAAGCCGCCGATGTCTGGAGCCTTGGGCGCCAGCGGCATCTCCACGCCCAGCGGGTTGAGGAACCGCAGCACACCCCTGTCGTCCGCCTCCACCCGCCAGCCCCCTTCGTGGACCGCGCGGTGATGCAGCGGGCACAGCAGCACCAGGTTGGCCATGGCGGTCTCGCCGCCCTCGGCCCAGGGGATGATGTGGTGGGCGTGGGTGCGGAGCCGCGATCCGCATCCGGGGAAGCGGCAGCCGCCGTCGCGGGCCTCCAGCGCCTTGCGGAGCCGCCAGTCCACGGTCCGCAGCCGGCGTCCGACGTCGAGCACGGAACCGTCCGCGCCCCGCTTGATCGGCACGACCTCCGCATCGCTGGCGAGCCGCAAGGACGTTTCACCTGAAACGCGCCCGCCCTCCTCGGTGACCAGACCGGCCGGCACGCCGCCGTCCCCCTCGTAGGAGTGCACGACGAGCTGTACCCCAGGCTGCACCTGCTCCTCCAACCACAGCCCCAGCGCGTCGGCCCGGCGCTGCTCGGGGGTGGTCTCGTGCTCGGTTCCGGCCTCGCGCTGCTCGCGGTAGAGCTTCCGTTCGACCACTTCGAGCGCCCTCAGCAGCAGGCTTCCGACCTCGGGGCTGAGCCGGCCCCGGATCTCGTAGCCGCCGTCTTCGGCGGGGTACAGGTACAGGCGCCGCCGCTCGGCGCGCTCGGTCTGGGCGTCCTTGCTCCCGTTGATGCGCCGCGCATCCCGGACCAGCTTCTCGACGTGGGCGGTGGTGCCGTGGTCGGCGAAGGAGAGGAGTTCCTCCTCGTTCTCGGGTGTGGCCATGCGGGTCAGGGCCCGCACCTTGGAGTAGGAGAGCTTGCCCCCGCCATCGACCGGACCTCGGAGGAGAGCCGCAAAGACGTTTCCTGTGAAACGCGCCTACCCATTTTCCCGACCAGACCCGGTGAATCTCACCAATACTAAACAAAATGGTTCAGTATTTTCTCGACCATTCTAAACACAAATGTTTAGTATTTGCAGTAGCCCCTCGCCGGTCGGCCAGCGTCGGCTACCCCTCCACGGCCCCAGCTGCTTCGGGGCCCCGGCTCACCCCAGTCGCACAGCGCCTCACCCCCCGCCACCCCACTCCCCCACCACCTACCGCCGCACCGCAGTCCCCATTACCTCGAACCGGGCGCCGAAGAGCAGCGGCCCCGAACCCAGGAACGCACGGGCCGGAAACTCGCCGGTGAAGTAGGTGCGGTAGACGCTGTTGAAGGCGTCGTAGTCGGCTACGTCGGACGCGAACACCTGGACGACCACCAGATCGTCCATCGTCAGCCCCTCGCCCTCCAGGACGCCCTTGACGCCATCGAGGACATTGGTGGCCTCCTGTTCCGCAGTTTCCGGAACCTGGCCCCCCTCGAGCCCGAGCATGCCGGACACGTAGAAGGTGTTGTCGACCCACACCGCTCCGCTGAACGGCAACACCCCGTCTCCGTCGGCGGCCGAGCGCGCGTTGACGAACTCGACTGCGGGCAAGGCGTCCTGCATTGGCATCTCGCCGGCCGTGCTGGCGTCTGCGCAGCCCATGGCCAGAACAGGGAGCGCGGCGGCCAGGGCCGCAACCGGGGACTTGCGCAGTATTGTCGAGGTCAGCGGAATTGTCGAATTCATTGGAACTTGCCTTTCGCGTCTGGAAGGGTGCCGGGCCACGGAGAGGACGGACAACCAAAAGCACTTTCGGTGTGTCCGAAGTGGTGGTGAGATTAAGGCTGGCGCGTCCGGCACGGCAAGACCCCGGGCAGGGGTCGGAAGGACGGGAACCATGAGACGCATCGTCCACGGAATCGCAGCCCTGGCGTTTGTCGGCTGTCGCGACGAGAGGCCACCCGCAGCGCCGGCCGCGGAGGTAGTCGACTCGGCGGGAGTCACCATCGTGACCAGCTTGCCCAGCGACGCCGCATACGCGGAACTCGCGTCGGAGCCGTCACTGTCTATCGGTGCCCTGGAAGGGCCGGAGGAAATCCTCTTCGACGGTGTCGTCAGCGTCGTCCGGGATGGCGACGACAACCTCATCGTGGCCGACAATGGCGCCGGCGAGATCCGGGTCTTCGACTCGGAGGGCCGTCATCTGCGCTCCTTCGGATCTCGGGGCGACGGTCCCGGGGAATTTCAGGCGCTGGCCGGTGCGTGGCTGCTCGCGGACGGGACCATCGTCGCGGCGGACAGGCGCCTGCAGCGCATTTCGCGATTCGACTCCCAGGGAACGCTTCTGGGCACCGGGACCCTTGCGGGCGTGGAGGGCATGGACATGATCACTCCCGTCGGACCCGCGGGTCCCGCGACCTTCCTGAGCCAGGTGCGGTCTTTGACGATGCCCGGCATCAGCGAATCGCCGCTGGAGAGTCTGGAGGAGGCCTTCGGAGGAGACGAGGCCCCACCGGAGTACTTCGTCAGGTACAGTCTGGACGGAGCGCCCATCGACACCGTGGCCCGCCATCCGGGCGAGAAGATGTCGGTCTCGGCTTCCGGCAGCGGCACCAGCATGTCCCTGAACCTCTTGAGGGTACCCTTCTCGCCGGAGCCGACGGCGCATGGATCCGACCGTGGCGTATCCGTTACCGCCGGCACCCGATACGAAGCCCGCGTGTTCGACGACACCGGCACGCTGATCCGGATCGTCCGGGTTGCCGAACCCCCGACCCCGCGCACCGACGAGCACCTGGAATCGTATGTTCGCAACTCCGGCAACCCGTTCGCCCAGGATGAGGCCTCCATTCGGACCATGGTCGCCAACTACCAGGAAATGCCCCTGCCGGAGACGCTCCCCGCCTACACCGATCTGCGCACCGCCGATTCGGGAGAGCTCTGGGCCCGCCGCTACCACCTGCGCGGCGCCCCGGCCTTCCGCTGGGATGTCTTCGGTGCCGATGGCCGCTACCAGGGGCGCGTAGAGGTCCCTGGCTCCTTCTCGATCGAGGAGATCAGCGGGGGCGAAGTCGTCGGCGTGTCGAGGGACGAATTCGGGGTCGAGCGCGTCGAAGTCCGCGAGCTTATCTTGAGTGGCCGGTAACAGGTGCCGGCGCCCAAGGGACCACGGGCCCAAGCGACTACGAACAGGGAGACCCAGGAATGACCCCGAGCCTCGAATGGCGCTACCACCGCCCTGGCTGAACCAGTTGCAAGCGTACGCAGGAGTTTCTTGCGCAGAACGGAATCGACGCGGCTGAAACGAGAAGCGCGACGAAGAACCCGGTGACCGCCGACCAGGCCCCGTCCCTGCTCGAAGGCATGACCGAACTCTGTGTGGCCAAGGGCAGGAAGGTGGTCCGCGTGGACCTCACCGGCGAGGATCGGCCGTCCGACAGCGAACTCGCGGCAATGATGACCAGCCGCTGGGGCAAGCTCAGGGCTCCCGCGATGCGGGTCGGCACCACGTTTGTGGTGGGGTACAACCGGGACATTCTCGCTTCGGTGTTCGGGACGGGAGGCGGCTGAGTCGACGGACACTGGCGATCCAACCGGATCGTCCACAGCTTCTTCGCTGGCAGTCCAGTCTTCCGACGCGAAGTCCCGGAAGTCTCAGAAGTCCCGGAACCGGAGAATCCACCATGCGTCACGCGCGCCCCTGCACGACGGCCTTCACCCTCTCCCTCGCGTTCCTCGCGGCCGCCGCCCCGGCACTCGCGCAACAGAGGGCACTCGACCACGAGGACGCTCTTCACTGGAACACCATAGGCAGCCCCTCGCTGTCGCCGGACGGGAACTGGCTGGTGTTCGTGCTGACCGCAATGGAGGGCGACCCCGTCCTGGTGGTCCGCGCCGCGAGCGAAGGGTCCGAGCCGCTGACCCTGAGGGGAACGAGCCCGCGGTTTACATCGGATTCCCGGTTTGTGGTGTACGAGGTGCCGCCGGTGGAAGCGGTGGTGGATTCGCTGCGGCGGGAGGGGAAGAGGGGTGACGCGCTGCCGAAGGACTCGCTGGGTGTCGTCGCCCTCGGCGGCGGCAGCGGCATGCAGGCGCGCACGGTGGGTGCCGTCGAGAGCCATAGGATGGCGGGCACCGGAAGCTGGGTGGCCTACGTGCCGGTCGAGGAGGAGGAAGAGGAGGAGAGTGCCGGAGAGGCCGAGGAGCTTGCGGAACCTGCTGAAGAGGAGGAGGAGGAGGGCGGCGAAGCGGACGACGGCGAAGAGAAGGACAAGGAAGAAGGGTCGGCTCTGGTGCTGTTGAGCCTGAATACCGGCGACGAGACGCGGTACGACATGGTCACGGACTACTTCTTCGGCGAGGACGCCGAGGTCTTCGCCTTCGCGACCTCCACCAGTGACGGCTCGGGCGACGGCGCGTACGTGGTCGACCTCGACGACATGACCCGCCACGCCGTGCTCGAGGGCGAGGGCAACTACAAGCAACTGGCGGTTGCCGACGACGGTTCCCAGGTCGCGTTCCTCTCCGACCGGGACGACTACGCAGCCGATCAGCCCGAGTTCACGCTGTACCACGGAGCGGGCCCGTCCTGGTCGGGCGCCGCCATGGCCAATTCGGCCTCCGCCGGCGTGCCGTCCGGCTGGTGGGTCAGTGAAAACGGCGACGTCAGCTTTTCAGACGGCGGCGGCCGCATCCGCTTCGGCACGGCGCCGCGCCCCGAGCCCGAGGAAGAGGACGACACCCTGGACGAGGACAAGGTCACCCTCGACGTGTGGAACTGGCAGGATCCCTACCTGCAGCCGATGCAGCTCGTTCAGGCGAATCAGGAGCGCAACCGCACGTACAGCGCGGTCGTGCACATGGACGACGGGTCGTCCGGCGGCCGGGTCGTCCAGCTGGGCACCCCCGAGGTGCCGACCGTGCGCTTCGCCGCGGAGGGCGACGCCACACATGCCATCGGAACGACGGACATGCCGTACCGCCAGCTCATCTCTTGGGACGGACGCTACAACGACATCTACGCGATCGACATCGGGACCGGCGAGCATCGCAGGATCGCCGAGAGGGTGAAGGGCTTCTTCGGCGCGTCGATGTCGCCGGCCGGTGGCTACATGTCGTGGTGGGACGGAGAGGCGCGGCACTGGATGGTCGCCCCCGTCGATGGCGGCGAGGCGATGGCGGCCAGCAGCGACGTCCCGCACCCGGTCTGGAACGAACTCGACGATCACCCGGATCTGCCGCCGCCCTACGGGCCGGCCTTCTGGACCGAGGGGGACAACGCCCTCCTCTTCTACGACCGCTACGATGCCTGGCGCTTCGAGCCCGGCACCGGCGAGACCACCAACCTGACCGGCGGCACGGGCCGTGCGTCGGGCACGCGGTTCCGGCACGCCCGCACGGACTTCGAGGAACCCGCCATCGCGGAAGGGGAGGCGCTCTGGCAGGCCTTCCACTACCTCGGCAAGCAGTCCGGCTTCCACCGCGGCCGCACCGACCGGACCGCCACGCCGGAGCCCGTCGTCATGGCGGACAAGACCTTCCGCTTCCGCGGGAAGGCCGAAGACGCGGACCGCTGGCTGATCACCCGCGAGGACTTCCGCGAGTTCCCCGACCTGTTGGTGACCGGCGGCGAAGGCGTCGACATCGACTTCTCCGGGATGGTCAGGATGTCCGACGCCAACCCCCAGCAGGCCGACTTCCGCTGGGGATCGGCCGAGATCGTCGAGTGGCACTCCAACGACGGGACCCCGCTCCAGGGCATCCTCTTCACCCCCGACGACTTCGACCCGTCCACGCAGTACCCGATGATGGTCTACTTCTACGAGCGCATGTCCGACGGGATCCATCAGTACCGCTCGCCCCGGCCGGGTGGCTCGTCCGTCTCGGTGCCGTTCTACGTCAGCCGCGGCTACGTCGTCTTCATTCCCGACATCCCGTACGAGATCGGCTATCCCGGCGAGAGCGCCCTCGACGCGGTGGTGCCGGGCGTACTGAGCCTCGTGGCCCGCGGTTTCGTCAAGGAAGACAAGATCGGGGTGCAGGGGCATTCGTGGGGCGGGTACCAGATCGCGTACATGGTCACCAAGACCAACCTGTTCGCGGCGGCCGAGGCGGGCGCACCCGTCAGCAACATGACCAGCGCCTACGGCGGCATCCGCTGGCAGTCCGGCATGAGCCGCATGTTCCAGTACGAGCGTACGCAGAGCCGGATCGGCGGCACGCTGTGGGAGTCCACGAACGAGTACCTGCACAACTCGCCGGTCTTCTACGCCGACAAGATCCACACCCCGCTCCTGATGATGCACAACGACGAGGACGGCGCGGTTCCGTGGTACCAGGGGATCGAGATGTTCGTCGCCATGCGGCGGTTGCAGAAGCCGGTCTGGATGCTCAACTACAACGGCCAGGGGCACGGTCTGAGCCGCGAGGCCGACCGCAAGGACTGGGCGATCCGCATGCAGCAGTTCTTCGATCACTACCTTATGGACGCTCCCGCCCCGGTCTGGATGGAGGAAGGCGTGCCCGCGATCCTGAAGGGGAAGACCCTGGGGCTGGAAGTGAAGCGAAGGGTGTCGTAGGGGACGCGCCATGGCATCGGGAGTGGGGTGGGCCTGGCTGGCGGCGTCCGTCTTCGGGGTGGCTGCCGCCTGCACGCCGCCCGCCGCCGGGCCGCCGCCTGCGGGCGCCTTCGCGTTCGGCGTCTACGGGGACGGCCCCTACTATTTCTGGGAGAACGGACGGTATCGGCGGCTGCTCGCGGATGTCGCGGCCTCCGACGTCGAGTGGTTCGTGCATATCGGGGACATCCTCTGGACTCCGTGCTCGGACGAGGCGTTCCGCGAGCGCCGGGCGTCTCTGGATGGACTGGAGCTCCCGGTGGTCTATACGCCCGGGGACAACGAGTGGACCGACTGTCACGAGAAGGCGCCCGGCGGCTATGACACGCTGGAGCGCCTGGCCTCCCTCCGGCGCGTCTTCTTCGACGACCCGCACACCAGCCTGGGGGGCCGTCCGATGCTGCTCCTTTCGCAGGCGGCGACGCCGGACTACGCCGATTTCCCCGAGAACGCGCGCTGGAGCCGGGGCGGCTTCGTCTTTGCCACGGTGCATATCGTCGGGTCCGCGAACGGTACGCTGATCTTCGAGGGTCGCACCCCCGCGCACGACGCCGAAGTGCTGCGCCGTACCGAGGCCGCGGTGGCATGGCTGGATGGGACCTTCGCCGCGGCGCGCGCCGACAGCGCGAAGGGCGTGGCGATCTTCGCCCACGGCAATGTTTCCCTGGAAAGGGGAGGTGCGTGGGGTGAGTGGGGATCCGAGCCCTACGAGCCGTTCGTGACCGCACTGGAGAAGCAGGTCTCGGTCTTTCCTGGACCGGTCCTGTTCATCCACGGCGACTCGCACCAGCAGCGGGTCGACCAGCCGCTACATGACAGCGCGGGCGCGGTCCACGCCAACTTCACCCGCCTGGAGACCTTCGGCTCGCCGGACATCGGCTGGGTGCGCGTGGTGGTCGACACCGTCGGAGGGCGCTTTCTGGAGTTTGAGCCGCGGCTCATGCGGGGCTGGTTCTAGCCTCGCGTCCCGTACTGGTCCCCCCCTCGCCCCCGGCTTACCTTCCAGCCATGCCCATCTACGAGTACACCTGCGGGGACTGCGGCCTCGACTTCGAGCGCCTCGTGCTCGGCGGACGCACCCCGTCCTGTCCGGAGTGCGCCAGCGAGAACCTTGCGCGGCGCCTGTCGCTGCCTCGGGTCAAGTCCTCGACCACTCGCGAGATGGCGATGCGCGCCGCCAGAAAGCGCGACGCGGGTCAGGCCCGGGACCGGATGCACGAACGCATCCGGTATGAAGAGAGCCACGACCGGCACGGTTGAGCCTTGAACCCGGTTCGACTGCTTGTGCTGTTCGCCCTGGCCGTTGCTGCGGCGGGTTGCGCACGCGACCGGGGCGCCGGCGTTCTGGAGATCATCGCCGGTGAAGCCCGCTCGGCCATCGAGGCGTACGTCGACGCGGTGAACGCGATGGACCTCGATTCGGCCGGCACATTCTACTCGGACGCACCGGGATTCCAATGGGTCGAGGACGGCGCCGTGCGCTACGGCTCGACCCGGGAAGCGCGGGAATCGCTGGCAGCCCTGGGCGCGATGGCGTCGTCCACCAGGCTCACGCTCCGCGACCTGTCGGTGACGGCGCTCGGACTTGGCAGCGCGGTCGCCAGCTGTCACTTCGAGCAGGACATCGGCATCGAGGGCGGGGGCGGGTTTTCGTACTCGGGGGCGATGACCATCGTGCTGCGCAACGACGACGGCCGCTGGCTCTTCGCCTCCGGTCACACATCGACGGCGGTCACGGAACCCGGGGAACGCCCGTGACGAACGGCAATTCCAACGGCGGAGGCACGACCGGCACGCAACCCTCCCCGGGACTCAGCAGGCGGCTGGGGCTGCTCGGGCTGACCGCGACCGGCATCTGCGCGATGCTGGGTGCCGCGATCAACATCATCCCGATCATGCTGCAGCGGAACGTGCCGGGCATCGGGCCCCATGTTCTGCCCTCGTACCTCTTTGCCGCGATTCCGGCGCTGGTGGCCGCGCTCGCCTACGCCAGCCTGTCCTCGGCCATGCCGCGCGCGGGCGGCAGCTACATCTACGTGAGCCGCTCGCTCAGCCCCTACTGGGGATTCGTGGCGAGCTTCTCGCAGTGGTTCGGGCTCTCGATCGCGATCGGCGTCGTGTCCTACGTGCTCATCCCGTTCCTGAGGGACATCGCGGATGCCGTGGGATGGGCGGGAACAGCGGCGGCGCTCGACACCGGACCGATCCGGGTCGGTCTCGCGCTCGCGTTCCTGTGGACCTTCGTGATCGTCAACCTGCGCGGGCTCGGTGTGTACCAGGTCACGCTCGTGCCGATGATGTTCCTCATGTTCGCGCTGGGCAGCGTGGTCATCGTGGCCGGCTTCCTCTTCGATCACGGGGACTTCGGCGCAGCGTTGATGGCCACCGAGGGGCGGGCCGTCCCGCCCGAGCCCGCGGCTCCCTTCCGCCTCGGTACCTTCCTCGCGGCCGCCGCGCTGCTCTTCTCCAGCTTCATCGGCTTCGACTCCATCGCCCAGGCGGGCGGGGAAGCGCGCAACCCGGGCCGCAATCTGCCCCTTGCGACGGGGCTCGCGGTCGTTACGGTGGGCGCGTTCTACCTCCTCTTCACGGCCGCGATCTATCACGCGGTCCCGTGGAGCTTCGTGGCCCAGGAGGCGCAGCTCCGCGACCTGACCGCCCCCGGCCTGCTCGGCTACCTGCTTCCCACGGGATGGACGGTGGCGATCGTCGCGGGGGCGGCCGTGGCGCTCATCAACGACCTGCCCGCCATGCTGCTCGCCGTCTCGCGCCTCATGTTCGCGTGGGGCGAGGACGGGATCTTCCCGCGCGCCGTTGCAAGCGTGAACGCGCGCTGGCGGACCCCGCACGCGGCGCTCGTGGCGAGTGGCCTGATGGCGACGGTGGGCATCCTGGGAAGCCACCTGGCCGGCGATTTCTTCCTGGGGATCGACATCCTCGTCACCGCGATGCTGGTCAACTTTCTCCTGATGTGCCTGTCGCTGCTGAACCTGGCGCGCCGCAACCCGGAACGCGCGGCGCGGATGCAGGTCCTCAGGGCGCGTGCGGGCCAGCTCGTGGTGGGGACGGCGGGCGTCATTCTGCTCACCGTCTTTCTGGGCGTCCACATCAACAAGGATCTGAGCGCCGACGTGAGCGCCTGGTACTTCCACTCCACCTGGGTGTGGATCGGCGTGATGGCCGTCGCTTCGGCGATCTTCTTCGTGCGCGTGGGGCGAATGCGGAGGCAGGGCGCGGACACGGGCGCCCTCTTCCGGGAGCTGCCGCGCGGTTGATGATCGGCTGGACCGAGGGCCCCTCTCGGCCATGAAAGTCGAGCGCGCACCGCTGGGTCCGGGACTCGAGGTGTCCCGCGTCCTGACAGGACTCTGGCAGGTTGCCGACCAGGAGCGGGACGGGCGGGCGCTCGACCCGGATGCCGCCTCGCGGGCCCTCGACCCGCACGCCGATGCGGGCCTCACCAGCTTCGACATGGCGGACCACTACGGCTCCGCCGAAGTCATCGCAGGGCGCCTGGCTGCCCGCCGCGGCGACGTCCAGCTCCTCACCAAGTGGGTGCCCGAGCCGGGCCCCGCGAGCCCGGAGGCGGCGGCCGGCGCGGTGGAACGCGCATTGAAGCGGCTGGGGACCGACCGCATCGACCTCCTGCAGTTCCACCCGTGGAGCTACGCGGATCCGAGCTGGCTGGACAACCTCTTCCTGCTTGCCAAGCACCAGGCGGCGGGCCGGATCCTGCATTTGGGCCTCACCAACTGCGACGCCGTCCACCTCGACATGGCGATCCGGAGCGGCGTCCCGATCGTGTCCAACCAGGTGTGCTTCTCCCTGGTCGACCGCCGGGCGGCGGGCGCCATGTCACGGGTCTGCCGGGAGCACGGCGTGAAGCTCCTCGCGTACGGAACGCTGGCGGGCGGCCTGCTCAGCGACCGCTGGCTGGGCCGCGCGGAGCCGGCGATCGACGAATCGCTGACCTGGTCGCAGATGAAATACCGTCGCTTCGTCGACGAGGCGGGGGGCTGGGACCGGTTCCAGGCGCTGCTGCAGACGGTGCGCGGGATCGCGGATCGGCTCGGCACCTCCATAGCCAACGTGGCCTGCCGCCATGTGCTCGATCAGCCTGCGGTCGCCGGCATCATCGTGGGCGCCAGGCCCGGCGAACGGAGCCACATCGAGGACAACCTCCGGCTCTTTCGATTCGCGCTCGACGCCCGGGCGCGCCGGGAGCTGGAAGCGGCGTGCGAGGCGCTCGATCCGATCCCGGGCGACTGCGGCGACGAGTACCGCCGACCCCCCTTCCTGACCGCCGCGGGAGACCTCAGCCACCATGTCACGCACTTCCCCGCGCCCTGGCCGGTCACCTCCAGCCACGGGGCCGCGCGGGTTTCCACGGGGACGCCCTGGGAAGCGCTGGCGGGCTACAGCCGCGCCGTGCGCAAGGGCAACCGGATTCACGTGTCGGGCACCACCTCGAACCACGGTGGCCGGCTGATCGGCGGACGCGACGCGGCAGCCCAGACACATTTCATCATCGACAAGATCGACGGGGCGCTGCAATCGCTGGGCGGGTCGCTGGAGGACGTCGTCCGCACCCGGGTCTTCATTCGCGACGGCGTGGACTGGGAGCCGGTGGCACGGGCCCACGGGCTGCGCTTCGCCCACATTCGTCCCGCGAACACGCTCGTGCGCGCGAACACGGTGGGCGACGACCTTCTCGTCGAAATCGAAGCGGACGCGGAGGTCTCATGAAGCCGCCCGGCGCGCGACGCCTACGCCCCGGGGTGATCCTCTTCGACCTTCTGTCGGCGCTGCTCGACTCGTGGTCGCTTTGGGACGACATCGCGGGGGGCCGCGCCCTGGGACGCCGCTGGCGCATGGAATACCTGAAGCTCACCTATGCTGCGGGCGCCTATGTCCGCTACCGGGACCTCGTCGCCGACTCGGCGGAGGCGGTCGGCCTGCCCGGCCGGGCCGCGCACGAGCTGGAAGCCCGGTGGGCTGAACTCGCGCCGTGGCCGGGTGCCGGCAGGGTGCTGCGCGAACTCGCGGCTGAGGGCAGACGGCTGGGCGTCGTGACCAACTGCTCCGAAGCCATGGGACAGCGGGCGGCCGACTTGGTGGACGCACCATTCGAGGCCGTCGTCACCGCCGAGTCCGCAGGCTTCTACAAGCCCGACGCGCGCATCTACGCGGCCGGCGCGAAGGCCATGAACGCCGCGCCGGACGAGGTTCTGTTCGTGGCCGGATCTCCCTTCGACGTCGTTGGAGCAAACGCCGCCGGCTTCGCGGTGGTGTGGCACAACCCGGCCGGCCTGAGGTCGCCCGCCGCGGAAGCGACCGCCAACGCAGTCTTCGACGACCTCCGGGAACTGGCAACGCTGCTGGCGTGACTGCCGGCGGGGCTTACCTTCACTCTCTGCCTCGGGCCTGTTGCCGCCCCGGGTTTCTCACTGCCCCGGGCTTCCCCGGAGAAGGTTGACCCCGATGTCCGCTCGCCGATGCCTGCCCTTGCCGCTCCTCCTTTTGCCCCTTGCCGCCTGCATGCCCGAGGCAACGCTGGAAACCGACGCCCAGAAGGCCAGCTACGGAATCGGCCTGAACATGGGACGGTCGCTCGTCGACGTGATGGATCACGTGGACATGCCCGCGCTGATGAAGGGGCTCACCGATGGCCTGGGAGACGTGGATCCCGCGTTGTCGCAGGAGGAGATCCGGACCGCCATGACGGCCTTCAGCGAGGCGGTCCAGGCTGCCGCCGCGGAGGAGGGCCGGGCGGAGGGGGATGCGTTCCTCGCCGAGAACGGGGCCAGGGAAGGGGTGGTCACCACCGAGTCCGGCCTGCAGTACGAGGTGCTGGAGCAGGGCGACGGTCCCAGCGTCGAGTCGGGCCAGCTCGCCATTCTGCACTACCGGGGCACGCTCCCGGACGGAACCGTCTTCGACTCTTCCTACGACGACGACCCGGCCACCGACGACCAGCCGGCCAGCTTCGGCGTCGACAACGTCATCCCGGGCTTCTCCGAGGCGCTCAAGCTGATGGCGGTGGGCGGCCGTGTCCGGGTGGTGATTCCCAGCGAGCTGGCCTATGGCGAGGCTGGAGCGCCGCCCAACATCGGTCCCAACCAGGTGCTCATCTTCGAGATCGAGTTGCTGGGCGTGCAGTAGGCCCTCACGCCCTCCGCCCGGCGAGCAGGTAGAAGACGAGTCCGGCGCCGATCACCACCGGGGCCATCGCGGCCTCGGCCGGCCGGTCGATCGCAATGTACACCAGGGTCCACAGCGTCAGCCCGATGTAGACGAGCGGCGTCACCGGGAACCCCCAGGCGCGGTACGGCCGCGGCGCATCGGGCTCCCGCACGCGCAGAACGAGCACCCCGGCGACCGCCAACAGGCTGTTCAGCCCGAGGGTGAACCCGGCGAAGACGAGGATGGACTCGAACGAGGCCGTGACGATGAAGACGAGCGTCAGCGCGGCCTGGGTCACGATGGCGACCGCGGGTATCCCGTGCCGATTCACGCGGCCCAGCCGCCGGAAGGCGCTGTAGTCCTCGCCGATCACCTGGAGCACGCGAGGTCCCGCCATGACCATCGCGCTCACCGTGGAGACGAGCAGCGTGGCCAGGGTGACGCCCATGATCGCAGCGCCCATCGGGCCGAACACGTGGGTCGCGGCCACGTAGCCGACCTCCAGCCTTCCCTCCAGCTCGGCCATCGGGGCCGCGCGCAGGAAAGCGTAGTTCAGGGCGGCGTAGAGCACCATCACGAGCAGCGTGCCGGCGCCGAGCACCCGGGGCAGTGTGCGGCCGGGGTTGCGCACCTCTCCCGTGAGATAGGTGGCGGCGTTCCAGCCGGTGTAGGCGTAGGAGACGTAGATGAGCGACACGGCGAAAGCGCCGCTGAAGACGAGCGCGGCGTCGCCGGGAGCGGGCAGCAGCGACACGGGCTGCGGCGCGTCGACCATGGTGGCGGCGGCGATGCAGAAGGCGGCGATCAGCACGACCTTCACCGTCGTGAAGGAGCGCTGGAGGAAGCTGGAGTTGCGGTGGGTCGTGGCGTGGACCCAGGTGAGCGCGACGACCAGTCCCCCGCCGAGCCAGATGGGCGACAGGGAGGGGAACACCGAAGCGAGATAGGTCCCGAAGGTGATGGCGGCGAGTGCCGTCGGTGCCGCGAAGCCGATCGTGGCCGAGATCCAGCCCGAGATGAACCCCGCGACCGGATGGTAGATCCGCGACAGAAACGTGTATTCGCCCCCGGACCTGGGGATGGCCGCGCCTAGTTCGGCGTACGAGATCGCGCCGCAGAAGGCCGCAACGCCGCCGACCACCCAGAGGAGGAGCAGGGGGAAGGTGGACTGCAGGTCGAGCAGCTGGAATCCCAGGCTGGTGAACACGCCGGTGCCGATCATGTTGGCGACCACCACCGACATGGCGGCGTACGGTCCGTAGCCGCTCGCGCGCACGCCTTTCATTGGCGCGTCACCTCCCGAGTTGCGAGATTGGGGTGTGAAGAAGCTACCCATTGTCGGCGTCATGGGCTCGGGCACCCGCGCCCACGCTGATCTTGCCGCGCCCTTGGGCCGCCGCCTGGCCGCGCTGGGGGTTCACCTCCTGACGGGGGGCGGACGCGGGGTCATGGCATCGGTCTCTCGTGCGTTCGCCGAAGTGGAGGGGCGCGCGGGGCTGGTGATCGGAATTCTCCCGCACCTGGAACAGGATGGCGGGTCCGCCTCCCCGCCGGGCTATCCCAACCGCTGGGTCGAATTGCAAATCCGCACGCAATTGGGGAAGGAGGGCTCGGAGCCCGATTCCCGCAACCACGTCAACGTGCTCACCTCGGATGTGGTCGTGGCGCTGCCCGGCAGCTCGGGTACGGCCTCGGAGGTCGACCTGGCCATCCGCTACGGCCGGCCCCTGATTCTGTTCGGCGATCTCGAGCGGGCGCAAAGCCTGCCCCGGTCGGTCGCCACCGCCTCGACCGTCGACGAGGTCATCGCCTTCGTGAGGCGCTCCGTGCTCGACGGGGACCCGCCGCTCGCCGCCCAGCAGCAACAGTGGGAAGCGCCTCCGCCGCCTCCCGAGGGCGGTGCCCAGCAGTAGTCCCGCGATGCAACCGCCGCCGCCCTCCCGACCCTCCCGTCTGGGCGACATCGTCGGCTTCTCGATCGACCGGGTCGCGCAGGCCGCCGAGTCCGACGCGGAAGTCCTCCGCCTCGAAAACCTCGACACCGACATCCCTCCGCCCCCGGCCGCGATCGACGCCACCCGCACCGCCGCCGGCCAGGACGACGCCAACAGCTATCTCCCCTTTCTTGGCAGCGCCGGCCTGCGCGCCGCGGCCGCCGCGCACGTGAGCCGGCTGAGCGGAGTCCCCTACGATCCCGACGCGCAGACCATCATCACGGCGGGCGGCACCGAGGGGCTGTTCAACGCGCTCCTCGCACTCATCGAGCCGGGCGATGAGGTCGTAGTCACCGATCCCACCTACGCGGGCATGCTCTACCGGGTCCGGCTGGCGGGCGGCGTGGTCCGTTTCGCGCCCTTCACGGTCCGCGGTGGCGGCTGGGCGCTGGACCTCGACCGCTTCCGCGACGCCGTCACCGACCGCACCCGCGTGATCTTCCTCATGAACCCGTCCATCCCGTCGGGCGCGGTGCTGACCCGCGAGGACTGGGACGAAATCGCCCGCGTGTGCACGGAGCGCGGCATCTGGCTGCTCTACAACGCCGCGATGGAGCGCATCCTCTTCGACGGCCGCCCTTACATCCATCCGGCCGGCGTGGGCGGACTCGCGGACCTCACGATCACGGTCGGCTCTGTCTCCAAGGAATACCGCATGATCGGATGGCGTGTCGGCTGGGTGACGGGACCGCCCCGAGTCATGAACCGAATCGGTTTGGTGAGCATCTACAATGTCGTCACGCCCGTGGGGATCGCGCAGCCCGGCGCGCTGGCGGCGCTCGTCGATCCTGCGGGAGCCGGCGTGACCGACGCGGTCGCCGAGTGGGAACGCAGGCGCGACACCGTGCAGGCGGAGCTGGACGGGCTGCCCGTCGTGCGCGCGGACGGGGGCTGGTCGCTGCTGGTCGACACGGGAGCGCTCGGCTACGACGGGGCGGACGCGTCCGCGCGGTTGCTGGAGCGCGGCAAGTTGGCGGCCACGCCCATGACCCACTGGGGCCGGGAAAACGCGGCCCAGTTCGTGCGGATCGTCTTCAGCAACGAGCCGGTGGAGCGCTTGCGGGGGCTAGGGGAGCGGTTCAGGCGGGCCCTGCGGCTCTGAGAATACTTAACATTCTTGTTAAGTTTCAGCTGATACGTGCGCCTTGGGCTCTCGGTTGGAACGTCCTGCCCCGGAATACTAAACCAAAATGTTTAGTGTTTGGCGCTCCCGACCCTAATCGGCGCCGGCCAACCCTATTCGGCGCCCGCCAGTTCGTCCAGCCAGGCCTGGATCGCGCGCTGGTGGTAGTTCGGGCTGAACATCATCCACTCGCCCAGTTCGGCGGGAACCACGTAGGCCGCCGCCGCGTCGTCCGAGTTGATGCCGCGTCGCCACGCGTTCCGCGCTGCCTCTTCGACCGAGTCGATGAGCGCGACGTATCGGGACATGACCGCGGCGTCCGCCAGCGGGCCATGGCCGGGTACGAAGGTGTCGGCGCCCATGGCCTGGAGCGCCCGGACCGAGCGCGACAGACGCGACGGCACCGCGTCCATGTAGTTGGGGAACATGGAGTTCCACACCAGGTCCCCACACCACACCGGTCCTTCGCCCCCGTCCACCTCTACCGAGAGGTCGCTCGCGGTGTGACCTTCGCGCGGCACGACCGCCACCGTGCGGCTGCCGAGGTCGATCTCGACCGGGCCGTCCTCGGGCACGACCACCACGTCCGCCCACCGGGCCTTCGCGGCCCCGTCGCCGGGCGAGCCCTGCACCAGGTCGCGCGTCACGGCGGTGGCTCGCAGTTGCGGCGCGCTCTCGCCGTCCTCCGCGTACCCCGCGGGCCCGGCCGAATGGTCCCCGTGGTAGTGCGACACCACGACCTGCGTGGGCCACCGCCCGGTGAGCGCCCGGGCCTGCTCCGCCGCCCACGCCGCCCCCTCGGGCGTGGCGAACGCCTCCACCACCAGCGTCCCGGACGACCCCCCGATGATGCCGCCGTTGCACACCGTCGTGTAGTCCCCGTTCAGCGGCGTGGAGATGATCGCGAACATCCCGTCACCCAGCTCCTCGATGCGCGCGAAGGGCGTCTGGGCGACGATCCGGCGCGCCTCCGCGCCGCTCCACCGGCGTAGCGCGGGTGCGCTCAGCAGGGGTCCCGCGGCGGCCAGGTACGAGGCGCAGCCGGCGGTGGCGGTGACGAAGCGGCGGCGGCTGATCCTGCTCATGCTCATCGTGATTCAGTCCAATGCAGGTAGAGGTTCGACACGATGCGCCCGCCCAGGAAGGCTACGACGGCTGCCGTGGCCCCGACCCATCCCAGCCCCCAGGCCAGCACGGGGAAGATGACCAGGATGCCCAGCAATCCGAGGGTCGTGGCCATCGTGATCGCCTTGGTGCGGCGCATCAACACCATAATCGCGCTCTGGTGCGCCAGCCAGAAGCCGAGTCCGGGCACCGGGATCAGCACGAGCGCCGGGATTCTGGCGTATCCGGACAACTCGGGCGTCAGCCCCGAAACGGATTCGAACCAGACGCCGAAGAGCGGAGTGAGGACGATCAGCGCGTAGGCCGCGGTGGTCGCCAGACCCATTCGCACCGCGAAGCGTCCCACGGGCCGGCGGTGTTTGAAGTCGTTCCCGGTGAGCGCGATCGCGGCCTCCTGGTAGCTGAGGCCCGCGGCGCGGAACAGGAACGAGAGCGAGTGCACGACGGGAAGGACGGCCAGCGACTCGAGCGGATCGCGCGCGCGGCCCACGAAGAAGGTGAGCATGGGGTGCGTGGACAGCGCGACCAGCGATGTCAGCGCGAGGGGATAGTAGAAGGCGAGGATCGCCCGGTAGCTCATCGGCGCCGTCCCGCTCTCCTCGGGCGAGGTGGCGAGCACCCGCCGAAGCGCGCCGGTGGCCATGATGCGCGCCGCCACCGCCTCGACGCACACGCCCACGGTAAGGCTTGCGGCGCCCACCCAGGCACCGTGCAGGTCGGTGAACGCGGGCAGCGTGAATGCGGTGCCCGCCATGGACACCAGGCGGAAGATGGTGCCCACAGCAACCTGCCGCGTCTGGCCCCCGCTGATCATCACGCCGTGGATGAAGCGCCGGTAGCCGATCGCCGCCGGCCAGGGCAGGTAGATCCACAGCGCCCCGTAGATGATGTCGGCGACCTCGCGGGGAAGATCGAGGAGTCCCAGGATCAGCGGCTCGAAGACGGCCGGTACCAGGAGCAGGACGACCAGCAGCGTGGAGAGCGCGTTGAGCCCGTGCGCGAAAAGACGCAGCTTGCGGTAGCTGTCCCGGTCGCGCACCAGTGCCGTGGCCGCGGTCATGAGCATGATCACCGGCGCCTCGACCAGGATGGCGATGGCAAAGACCACGCCGTGCGACGCCAGGTTGATCTTGGCTTCGGGCAGGCGCGCGATGGTGGCCGCGATGAGCGGGCCCTCGAGCGCCATCATGACCCAGGTCGCGGCCAGGGGAGACCAGAACCGCGCGATGTGGCCGGAAGTGAGCGTCCCGCCGGGAGCGGGGTTCATGTTTAATCAGTCTCCGCGCGGACCGAAGAGCCGCTTGATTGGGGATGAACGACAGCAACTACGATAACGTCGCGGCAAACAGGCGATGAGAGAGGCGGGCGCGGGCATGGGCCAGAGTGAAGCTCGGGTTGTGGACGCCTTCGGCGAACCCGGCGCCTGGGGCGAATGCCGCCCGGGCGGACGGGGCGCGCTCTGGCTGCGCGTGGCGCGTTCCTTTCCCGGCAGCCGGCCCTGGAGCCGGTTCGCGCTTCTCGCCCGCCGCGCCGCGCGCCGGCACCTTGCCGGCCCCGTCGACACGCGGGTCTGGGGGCAGCGCCTGCGCCTCTACCCGGACCGCTCGGTCTCGGAGGCCAGGATCCTGTTTCTGCCCCGTTCCTGGGACCGGGCCGAACGCAGGCTCCTCGCGAAGTGGGCGAGGCCGGGATTCACCTTCGTGGACGTCGGCGCCAACGTCGGCGGCTACTCCTTCTGGGTCCTGTCGCTGGTCCGCACCTCCGTGCGCGTCGTCGCAGTGGAGCCCAACCCCGATCTGGCGCGGCAACTCCGGTTCAACGTGGGCATCAACGGCGCGCAGGACCGCGTGCGCGTGTTGGAGGCGGCGGTTGGAGCGGTCCGAGACACGGGTGCGCTGGTTGTCCATCCGCGGAACTCGGGCGAGGGGCGGCTGGCCGAGGTGGGGGAGCGCCCGGAGTATGCGACTGCCCGGGATTCCACCGGAGCCGGTCGTGTCGCCCCGCCGACCATCCCGGTGCGCATCGTCACCCTGGCCGACATTGTCAGGGACGCGGGGCTCGACCGCCTCGACTGTCTCAAGGTCGACGTGGAGGGGCACGAGCCCGATGTCATCCAGCCCTTCCTTCGTGACGCGCCACATGGACTGTGGCCTCGACACCTCATCGTCGAACTCAAGACCGGTCGGCGCGACGGGCAGCGGTCGGCCGAACTGGAATCCTGGCTCATTGCCCGTGGCTACCGCCTCGAATTGCGCACACGGCTGAACGGGCTCTTCCGGCTGGCCTGAGGCCGCGTTCGGTGGCCGGAAGCCGCGGGGAGGTGGCCCGCATCGCGGGAGCCGGGCTATGTTGCAGCTGTCACCAACAGGGACGCACGCACGAGGAGTCCGCCAGATGAAGTCGCTCTCCCGTCTCACCATCGCTTTTGCCGTCACCGGCCTGGTCACGATCGCCTCGTCCGAAGCCGGATCGGCGCAGGCGCGGCCGGAAGCTGTGACGCGCGCATCCCAGCCGGACGGCTGGGCGATCTCGTTCGCCCCGAGGCTCGGGTATTTCCTGCCCCAGCACGGCGGGGACCAGAGCACCGCGCGGCGGCCCACCTACGGCATGGAACTGGCGGCGAAGCGCAGGGGCTCCTGGTACGGCGTCAGGGCGCTGTTCGAGCGCTCGACGCGCTGGACCCCGCGGAGCGATCCGGCAAGCAGCATCCTGTCCAACGGCCTGACCGTATTCGACGATGGTCAGGACTCGCAGTACTTCGAGACCGTGGTCGTGGATCTCATGGCCTACACTCCGTCATACGACGGCGTCCGGGCCTACATGTTCTCGGGCGTCGGCTCCAAGATCATCGGCTCTCCGGAGCAGACGCCCATCCTGCCCTATTCCCTTGTCGGCCACCAGCGCGCACGCACGCTGCACGGCGGATTCGGAATCGAGGCGCCCGTGGGCGGCGGCGCGGCCGTCTTCGAGGTGGGCGACTACTACGGCAGGAACGGCGGCGAGGACCGCGTGCACGACATTCACATCACCCTGATGGCCCGCCTCTCGGGCGTCGGCGACTTCATCAGGACCCTTGTCACGGGCGAAGACTCGGACGGGTAGGCAACCGCGCGGCAGGTCGGCCGGGAGCGGTCCGCGAAGCGTGCGCGGCCCGCGGAGCATGCGCGGTCTGCGGGTGGTGCGCCACGCGGATCCGCGCGCCTTCCTCGACCGGGCCGAGCCCTGGCTGCTGCAGCGCGAAGCCGAGAACAACCTGCCCCTCGGAGTGGCTGCCTCCCTGGTGGGCGCCCGCCCGGCGTCGTCGCCGGGTCCCGCGGCGGCATCCGCGCACTCAGCGGCGTCGCCCTCGGGTGTCGAGCCGGCATCCCCACCTCCTCTCTACTTCGCGACGATCGAGTCGGGCAGCGACGTGGTCGGGTGCGCCTTCCGCACGCCGCCCTACAAGTTGGGCCTGACGCACATGCCCCTGGACGCAATCGAACTTCTGTCCCGGGATGTGGCCGATGTGTACGAGGAGATACCGGCGGTGCTGGCGCCGAACCCGGTCGCCCGCGCCTTCGGCGACGCCTGGAGCAAACTCAGGGGTGTAAGCGCCAGGCCCGGAGCCCGGCAGCGAATTCACATCCTGGAGCGTGTGGTGCTCCCTGCGCGAATGGCTCCGGGAGCAATGCGGCCTGCACGACCCGCGGACATCCCGCTCGTCGCCGGGTGGCTGGAATCGTTCGTGCGGGAGAGCGGTCTGAGTGATCCTGGAGATCCCCTCGAGCACGCCCATCGGTTGTGTGGCCGGGAGCGAGGGAACCGCTTGCTGGCGCTATGGATGAATGAGGAGCCCGTCTCGATGGCCGGGTTCCCGGCGCGCACACGCCACGGGGTCCGAATCGGCTATGTCTACACACCCGACGAGCATCGCCGCCGGGGCTACGCCACCACGCTGGTGGCCCAGCTCAGCGGCCATGCGCTCGACTTGGGATTCAGCCACTGCGTCCTCTACACCGACCTCGCGAATCCCACGTCCAACAAGATCTACCGCGAGGTCGGGTACCGCCCGCTCCAGGATGTCATGGATGTCGACTTTGAGTAGTCTTCTCGGATGATCGATCTCCGCAGCGACACGGTGACCCGCCCTTCGCCGGCCATGCGCGAGGCGATGGCCCAGGCCGTCGTCGGCGACGACGTCTACGGCGACGACCCGACCGTCAAGCGCCTGGAGGCCCGGACCGCGGAGTTGCTCGGCAAGGAGGACGCCGTCTACATGCCGACCGGTTCGATGACTAACCAGGTGGCGATCCGCGCCCACACCGAGCCGGGCGACCTCGTCCTTATGGACGCCGCGTCCCACGTCGTGCGCTCGGAGGGGGGAGGGCCGGCGGCGCTGTCGGGGGTCACCGCTCAGCGCATTGCCGGCGATCGGGGCATCTTCACGGCCGATCAGGTGCGCGACGCGCTGGGAACGTCCCACCCGGGGTCGCCCTCCACGCTCGCCCCTCCACCGACCCTGCTCTGCGTGGAGAACACCCACAACGGCGGGGGAGGCAGCATCTGGCCCCTGGAGCAAATCGACGCCGTCGTCGGCGTCGCCCGCGCCGCCGGGCTCGGTTGCCACCTCGACGGCGCGCGCGTCTGGAACGCCTCCGCCGCGACCGGGATCCCGCCGGCCCGCTACGCGCGCGACTTCGACAGCGTGTCGGTGTGTTTTTCGAAGGCGCTGGGTGCGCCGGTGGGTTCGGCCCTGGCCGGTTCCGAGGACTTTGTGCGGCGGGCGAGGCGGTTCAAGCAGCTGTTCGGCGGCGGGTTCAGGCAGGCCGGCGTCATCGCGGCGGGGGCACGGTACGCTCTGGAGCACCACCGCGAGTGCCTGAAGGAGGATCATGCCAAGGCGGGCCTCCTTGCCGATGCGCTGGCCGGGCTCCCGGGCGTGGATCTGGTCCGGGACCACGTGGAGACCAACATCCTCCGCTTCTCCGTGCGCCCCCCGGCGGGCGACTTCGTGGACGCGTGCATCGAGCACGGCGTCAGGATGCTGGTGTCGGGACGCCACGATGTGCGGGCGGTGATGCACCGGGACATCTCGATGAGCGACGCCGAGCGAGCGGCTCAGGTCATCCGCGAAGTGATGCCGACGCTCGTTCCGTCAGGATGACCGTCCGTTTCCGGAGCGCGTGGTCCCGGCGATCAGCGCTTCGATCTCCTTGATGCGCTCGCTGGCCTCCGGGAATCCGGTCAGAAAGGCGCCCCGGGGCGCGACCAGCGTGAAGAGCGCGGCGGCCTTGGCGAGGGAGGAATGCGCCAACTGCGCGTCTCCCGAGGACAGCAGGCTTATCCCGTCCGTCATCAGCACCTCGGCCAGCAGCCAGCAGCGCGCAGGATCGACCTCGCCCGTGGGCGCCATCATCGCCGGGAGCGCGTCGATGGACGCCGCGCGGGCGAGGTCCAGATCCATGCCTGCGCCGGCCGCCGCGCGACGCAGGGTGTCCTCCACGTCGGCCGCCCGGGCCGAGCCGCCCAGGATCGCCCTGCGCAACGCGATCAGCACCGCGCCCAGCTCCTCGATCACCCGCAGGATGTAGTCGCGCTGCACCATCATCCGGCGTACGCCCAGAGCCAATCGCGGCTCCCCGAATCCAGTGCCTCCGGATCGGGGACGTGATACAGGTCGCCGGCCAGGTCGCGAATCAGCAGGCCGCCGCCGGCAATCTGCACGGGCCAGTCGTCCAGCCGCGTCTGGAACCGCCGTGACCCCTGGCGTGTTCGGACTGCCCAGTGCCGAATCTCAACCTCCTCGGAGACGTCTACAACTGCGGTAATCTCCAGCAGGAATCCGGCCGCGACAAGCGCACGCTCGAGCGCGGCGCGCGACTTCTCGCCCAGCTCCGACACGTCGCGAACGTAGGCGAACTCCTCTTCGTCATGGTCCCGCAGGGAGATGTGCCGGGCCGGATCGGACCACGGAAAGCACCGGTGAACCACGACCGGTGCGCTGCGTCCCCCGGCCTCGGCCCACAGCTGTCCGTCGGGCCGCCAGCGCAGCACGGCCCGGCCTTGGTCTGAAGTCCCCATTTTCCCTCTCGCTCTGCTCACTTCAATCGTCCTTTCGTATTTCGATCTGCAACTCGTAGAGCCTTCTATAGACTCCGTCCTCGATCGCCAACAGCTCTTCCTGGGTACCCGCTTCGGCGAGGTGCCCGTTCTTCATTACGAAGATCCTGTCCGCTCGTGCCAACGTCGAAAGCCGGTGCGCGATCGCGAACACGGTTCTGCCGGAAACCAGCCGGTCGATCGCCTCCTGGATCTTGCGCTCGGTCTCGGTGTCGACCGCCGAGGTGGCCTCGTCCAGGATCAGGATCCGCGGGTCGTGAAGGATCGCGCGGGCGATCGACACGCGCTGGCGCTCACCCCCGGACAGCGTCTGTCCCCGTTCCCCGACCACCGTGTCGTAACCCAGCGGCAGCCGGCAGATGAAGTCGTGTGCATTGGCCGCCCGCGACGCCTCCACCACCGCGTCGAGCGACGCGTCCGGGTCACCGTAGCGGATGTTCTCCAGGATCGAGCCGTGGAACAGGTACGGGTCCTGCAGCACGATCCCGATCTGGCGCCGGTAGTGTCCGGTGTCGAGCGTGCGGACATCGGTTCCGTCGATGAGCACGCGCCCGCCCGTGGCGTCGTAGAAGCGCGCGATGAGGTTCGTGACGGTCGTCTTCCCCCCGCCCGAGGGTCCCACGAGTCCGATCATCTCGCCGGGCTGGACCGAGAACGACACGCCCTTCACCACCTGCTTGACGCCGTCGTAGCCGAAGGTCACGGCGTCGAACTCCACCGCTCCGCGCACCGGCTCCAGCCGCACTGGCCGCGCCGCGTCACGCACCTCCGGCTCCGTGTCCAGCACCTCGAAGACGCGGTGGGCCGAACTCGTCGCCCGGTTCATCACCCGGGTCATCTGGCCGATGACCTCGATGGGCTGCACGTACATCGTCATGTACAGGAGGAACGACACGAACGTGCCCGGCGTGAGGTTGCCCGGGCTCCCGGGTGTGCCCAGAAGCCGCGGCACGGCAAGCGCCCACACGGCCATGGTCATGACGTGAATCCCCAGCATCAGGGCGGGCCAGAAGACCGTCCAGACACGGTGAATGCGGTTGAATTCGCGCATGGCCGAGTCGTTGCTGTGATCGAAGCGCTGCTTCTCGCGGTCCTCCTGGTTGAACGCCTTCACCACGCGCATCCCGGGGATCGTGTCGGACAGGATGTCCGTGAGGCCCGACCACTTCCGCCACGCCCGCGCGAACAGGCGGTGGATGCGCTCGCCGTGCCGGAAGATCGACCAGCACAACAGGGGCACGGGCAGGATCATGACCAGACCCAGGCGCCAGTCCAGGTTGAGCAGCACGGCGCTCAGGCCCATGAGCATGACGGCCGACAGCGACACGTCCACAATCCCGAAGGCCAGGAACTCCCACAGCCGGTCCGTGTCCGAGCTGACCCGCGTGATGAGGCCACCCGTCTTCTTCCTGGCATAGAAGCTCAGGCTCAGACGCTGCAGATGCTCGTACAGTTCGGTGCGCAGGTCCCGCGCCACGTACTCGCCGAGCACGCTCATCTGCTTCAGGCGGACGTGCGCCGCCCCCTCCCGCAACAGGTACATCAGCGCCATGCCGGCCACCGCGACCCACGCCGTCCGCAGGGCGTCGGCCATGGCGAGCGACCCCTCGCGGGCGGGCCTGACGACCTCGTCGATCAGGTAGCCCGCCAGGAAGGGCGGCACGAGGCTCACTCCGGTGATCAGGGCCGCCGCGGCGAAACCGGCCAGCAACCGCGTCTTGTACGGCCCCAGGTAAGAGAGCAGCCTCCACAGGACCGCCCTGCGGGTGCCCCCCACCAGCGCCTGTGCCTCGCGCACGGGGCCGGCCACGCCTCTCTCGTAATCGAGGTCCGCGTCGGCGGGCGACGTTGCTTCGGCGTGGTCGACGGAAGTCACGGTGGCCGCCCGCTCGACACCGGCTTCGAGCACGAAGCGAAGATTCTCCATCGCGCGCCGCTGGCGGTGCGTGTAGCGCAGACTCGCCAGGGGCCGCTCACCCGCGGGCCCCAGGACCAGGAGGACCGTGCTGCTCAGCCCTGGGATCTCCCGGACGGCCTCGACGTCCCTGCGCTCGAAGGAGTCGATCCTCCACGAGCCGTCGCTGCGCCGGATCGCGGTCGCCCCCCGCGAGGGCCCCACCGCGAACCACCGCTCGGTGAGCGCCAAGGCCTCGTCCAGGTCGGCCATCGCGTAGAGCTGCACGGGCTCCCCGTCCCAGCGGTCCTCGATGCGCCGCCGCAACTCGGCGGGCATGCGCGCCGGCTGATCCGTGTAGCGCTCAATGATTCTCGTGTCTTGTGTCAGGTGTGACATGCTTTCTGCTGGCTCCTCAAAAGAAATCGGCCCCCCGGCGATGTGAGCGCCGGGGGGCCGATTCGGTCCCGATGAACGTCTTGTCTACCGTTCTATGGCGCTCTCTCTCTGGTCGCGGCCGCGACGCGGTCCCTGGCGTTGTGGGTCGTCGGTCTCATTGCTTCGCCGTGTGTCGAGAGTGAAGGTTGTCCACCTGCGTGAACCGGTTACTACGGGGCCGTCTCCGACAAGGTTTCGGCGCCCGGTGGGGAGAGGACATGCGATGACGCCGAAGTGTTGGGCCGTGTTCGTGGCGCGGGTGATCCTGGGGCTCATCTTCTTCGCCGCCGGATTCTGGAAGGTGTTCCGGCTGGGAGCGGTCGAGCACGCCCGCGGCCTGTTCGTGGAACCCTACGCTGCCAGCCCGTTGCCCGAATGGTCGCTCTGGTTCACCGGCGTCGTGGTCCCGTACGTGGAGCTCATCGGCGGCGCGCTCATGCTGGCCGGCTGGAAGCGCTTTGCGGCCGCCGTCGGGTTGGGGTGCGTCCTGATCCTGGTCACCTTCGGGCACCTCCTGGCCGAGCCGCTGTACGCGTTCCACACCCACGTGATCCCGCGCGTCCTGCTGCTGATCGTAGTGCTGGCGCTCTTCGAAGAGGACCGGTTGAGTCTGGATTCGTGGCTGGCCGGGAGACGCCAGGCTGCCTCGCCTACCCCATGACGCCGCCCGCCGAAGCCTTCGCGTGGCGCCTGCGCGGCCACCTCTACCGCCGGATCCGGGACACCGGGACGGTGCCTTCCCGCGGCGAGCTTGCCGCTGACCTCGGTGCGGCCGGCGCCGAGATCGACCGGGCCCTTCGCTTCCTCGCCGACGCCTGCGTGCTGGCGCTGGACGACGACGGCGAAGTCTGGATGGCCCATCCCTTCTCGGCGGTGCCCACGCCGTACCGGGTGGAGACGTTGATCGGTGCGTACTGGGCGAACTGCGCCTGGGATGCGCTGGCGATTCCGGTGCTTTTCGGCACCGATGGCCGCACGCGCACCAGCTGCCCGCATTCGGGCACGCGTTTTGACCTGACCATGACGCGTGGCCGGGCCGGGCCAAGTGGGGCTGTCGTCCGCCTGGCCGTGCCCCTGCGCGACTTCTGGGACGACATCGGCTTCACCTGAAGCAACATCGTAGCCTTCCGGTCGGAGGGGGATGCCAGAGCGTGGGAGCGGGGGCGGGGCGGGGATCCCGGCGCCATCGTGCCGGTCGAGGTGCTGGGCGAGTTAAGCCGGGAGTGGTACGCGGGGCGGCTGGACGACGCATGGCGGCCGTATTCGGGCCAGACAAAGCAGGCGCTGCTAAGGGATGCGGGGTTGAGCGGGGAGTTCTGGGAGCTGGGGTGATTGCGGGGTCGCGATCGCATCAGTCCAGTAAGGACGAGACGACCGCGCGCAACCAGCGTCAGCCCCCTGACCCCCGCACGCGTCCTCTTTGGCGCGAAACGACATCGGCGAGCCGGGGTTCCGGTTCGGCGGTGATTGCGGGGACGCGCAGCCGGAAGCATCCTGCTAGCTGCCGTACCAACTCACGCTACAACCGCCACCGAGGCCACGCATGAGCCGTTTCACCGCCGCCGCTACCGCCGTCTTCCGCAGGCTGCCCGCAACCCTGTCCGGGACGATGCGCGCCCGGGCCAATCCCGCGTCCCACACCGCCGCCCTCCTCCCCTCAACCAAAGTTGCCACACTGGCACTGGTCGCCCTCTGCACCCCCCTCCACGCCCAGTCCCCCACCATCGACGAGGCCCTCCTCTCCGCCCTCGAACTCCGGGGCATCGGCCCGGCCTTCATGTCCGGCCGGATCGCGGACGTGGCGGTCGACCCGACCAACCGGAGCGTCTGGTACGTCGCCACCTCCTCGTCGAACGTCTGGAAGACCGAGAACCGCGGCACCACCTGGACGCCCATCTTCGACGAATACCCTGCGTACTCCACCGGCTCGATCGCCATCGACCCCACCGACTCCAACGTGATCTGGCTGGGGACCGGCGAGAACACGAGCCAGCGGAGCGTCGGCTGGGGCGACGGCGTGTACAAGAGCCTGGACGGCGGGCGGAGCTGGACCAACACCGGCCTGCGCACCTCCGAGCACATCGGCCAGATCCTCATCGATCCGCGCGACCCTGACGTGGTTTACGCGGCGGCGATGGGCGGGCTGTGGGCGCCCGGCGGTGACCGCGGCCTCTACAAGACCACCGACGGCGGCGCCAGCTGGACCCCGGTGCTCGAAATCAGCGAGAACACCGGCATCGCCGATGTGGCCATGGACCCGCGCGACCCGGACGTTCTATATGCGGTCGCCTTCCAGCGCCGCCGCCACGTCGGCGTGCTGGTCGCCGGCGGCCCCGAGTCCGGCGTCTGGAAGAGCACCGACGGCGGCGAAACCTGGCGCGACATCACGAGCGGGCTGCCTCCCGGCGACCTCGGCCGCATCGCCCTGGCGGTCTCCCCGATCGACCCCGACGTGCTCTACGCAAATGCCGCCGCCACCGAGGACAACAGCGGCTTCTACCGCTCGCCCGACCGGGGCGAGACGTGGGTGCGCATGTCCGACTACATCGTCGTCGACCCGCAGTACTACGGCGAACTCTACCCGGATCCGCACCGCATGGACCGGGTGTACGCGGTCGACGTAATCATCCACGTCACCAACGACGGCGGGCGCACCTTCGACCAGGTCAACACGCGCTTCAAGCACGTCGACAACCACGAGATCGTCTTCGACCCGGACGACCCCGACTACATGCTCGTCGGCAGCGACGGCGGCCTCTACGAGACCTTCGACGGCACCCGCACCTGGCGCTACGTCTCCGGCAACATGCCGCTGATGCAGTTCTACCGCGTCGGCATCGACAACAAGTCGCCCTTCTACACGGTCTACGGCGGCACGCAGGACAACTCGTCCGTCGGCGGCCCGTCGCGCACCGACAACGTGCACGGGATCCGCAACAGCGACTGGTTCATCACGCACGGCGGCGACGGGTTCCAGGCGCGTATCGACCCCGACGACCCGAACATTGTCTACACGCAGTCCCAGTACGCGGGCATCGTCCGCTACGACCGGGCCAGCGGCGAGGAGCTCGACATCCAGCCGCAGCCCGAGGCGGGGGAGGGGGCGCTCCGCTGGCACTGGGACTCGCCGCTGATCATCAGCCCGCACAACTCGCACCGCATCTACTTCGCGGCCCAGAAGCTCTTCCGCTCCGACGACCGCGCCGAGACTTGGACAGCCGTCAGCGGGGATCTCAGCCGCGGGCTGGACCGCAACCAGCGTCCGGTGATGGGCCGGATCTGGCCGCCCGAGGCCGTCTGGAAGAACGTCTTCACTTCCCCCTACGGGACGATCGTGGCGCTCGACGAGTCGCCTCTGGTCGAAGGGCTGCTGTATGTAGGGACGGATGATGGACTCGTGCAGGTCAGCGAGGACGGCGGTGGCAGTTGGCGCCGGCACGAGACGTTCCCGGCGGTGCCTGCGATGGCCTACGTGGCCGACGTGGTGGCGTCCCGGCACATGGGCGACCGGGTCTACGCCGTCTTCAACAACCACAAGGAGGGCGACTTCGCGCCGTACGTCGTGCGGAGCGACGACCGGGGCGCGAGCTGGACGAACATCACCGGGGACGTCCCCAACGGGCAGTCGAGCTGGACGCTCATGGAGGACCACGTCGACCCGGACCTGCTCTTCCTGGGCACCGAGTTCGGGCTCTTCGTGACGCGGGACAGGGGTGGGTCGTGGGTGCGCCTGCGCGGCGGACTGCCGACGATCGCGGTGCGCGACCTGGAGATCCAGCGCCGCGAGGACGACCTGGTGCTCGCGACGTTCGGGCGCGGGTTCTACATCCTGGACGACTACTCCCCGCTCAGGGAGATGGACGAGGCGGTGGCGGGGGCGGGTGCGGTTGCGACGGGCGAGGCGGGCGCGGTCGGCGACGCGGGTGCGGCCGGCACGGCGACCCCGGCCCACCTCTTCCCCGTGAAGGACCCGTGGGCGTACATCCCGGCGCGCCCGCTGGGCGGGCAGGAGAAGGGGACTTTCGGCGACTCCTTCTTCACGGCGCCCAACCCGCCCTTCGGCGCGGTCTTCACGTACTACCTGCGCGAAAGCCACGAGTCGCTGAGGGAGCGTCGGCAGCGGCTGGAGCGGGAGACCCTGGCGCGGGGCGAGGACATCGCCTACCCCGACCAGGCCACGCTGACCGCCGAAGACATGGAGCGGCCTCCCGAAGTGTTCGTGGTGGTATCCGACGCGGCCGGCGATGTGGTGCGGCGTGTCCCCGCTCCGAGAAGGGCGGGGCTGCACCGTATTGCGTGGGATCTGCGGTACGCGTCGTTGCAACCGCCGTCGCCCGGTGGCGGCGAAGCGGACGGCCCCATGGTGGCCCCCGGCGAGTTCTCCGCGCGGGTCGTTCTGGCAACCGGCGACGGCTACCAGGATCTCACAGCCCCGCAGTCCTTCACCGTCAAGCCGCTCGGCACGGCCACCCTCGCCGCTGCCGACCGGGATGCGCTGCTGGCCTTCCAGCGCGAAGTCGCCGAGTTGCAGCGGGCCGCGGTCGCGGTGGACCGTGCGGCGCGGGAAACCTCGGAACGGCTGGCACTGCTGCGCCGTGCGGTACGCGCCGCCCCCGACGTGGACGCGGCACCCTACGAGACGCGTATCACCGCCTTCGAGGCGCGCCTCTTCGAGATCCGGCGCGTGCTGTCGCGAGACCGCACCGCCCTCGACCGGGCGGAATTCGCGCCGCCGTCGGTCATGCAGCGCGTCTCGCGCATCGTGGGCGCGCAGTTCAGGGCGACGTCCGCGCCCACGACCACTCAGCGCGACAGCTACGCGGTCGCGTCGGCGCAGCTGGCCGAGATGTCGGAAGCGCTGAGGGCGCTGGTGGAAGCGGACCTGGGCGCACTGGAGGCGGAACTCGGGGCCGCGGGCGTGCCGTGGACGCCAGGGCGGCCGATCCCGAGGTGGCTGCGGTGAGGCCATTTCCTTCGAGGCCCGGCCGTGGCGTTCTGCCGTCTCTGGTGTTTGCTGCGGCCATGGCTCACGGGGACGGCACGTGGCGCCCACTCCTTGCCCAAACCCGGGTAGTGGATCTCTCGGATAGCCCCATCGCCACCATCGTCCCCTCCGAGTACGATCGGGGATTTCTGGAACGCATCGGAAATGTCGTGGTCACGGAACTCGGGATATGGCTGGCGGACTACGGGCAGACCAAGGTCTTGAGGTTTGACGATCAGGGGAATCTGATGGCTGAATACGGTCGAGGCGGCGGTGGGCCCGGCGAGTTCGCGTCTGTCGGGAGGTTCCGAGTCGATTCAATCCTCACCGTGAACGACCCCCGCCAGGGTCGCGAAGTCCGTTTTGGTCTGGACGGCACCCATCTGGAGACCCGCCAGAGCTTGCGTTTCAGGGACGGGACAGGACGCGAACGGCCGGTGAGGGGTTCCGCTCAACTCCGCAACGGAGTGCATGTTCTCCACAGCGAGCCCGGATTCACCTGGCCCAGTGTCCAGAACAGTGAACCCTTCCAGAGAGTGGTCCTCGCCTACCCGGGGGTCGAACGCCTCGACACACTGTTGAGCTATCACTGGGGAGTCGCCGGATGGGGCACCGAGAGAAGGGCGGGTCTGCTCCGCACACCATTCGGAAACGGTGGTGCCTGGGAGCTTCTGGGTGACACCGCAATCGTTCTGGCCGATGGCGTTGCCGGCACCTTGACGTTCGTCAGGCCAATGGGCGACTCGTTCGAAGCTGACACCATCGATCTGGAACTGGCTGGCCGCCCGATCAGTTCGCGAGACCTCGACCGCGCGAGGGCGGAAGACGATCTGCCCCGCGGGGCCGAACTCTTCGATGTCCCCGAGTATTGGTCGGTTGCAACCAGACTGATCTTGGGCCAGGACGGCCAATACTGGCTTCGCCAGGCGGTCGAGGGTGACCAGGAGCACTGGATCGTCGTTGTGCTGGGCACGGGGGAGAAATGGCGCATTGTTCTCCCCGAGCGGTTCCGGCTCAACGACGTTTGGGGTGGCTTGCTGTACGGAGTCGCCACGGATGAGCTGGATGTCCCGAGCGTGGGGGCGCTGGTGAACCCCGTCGGCACAAACCCGACTCCGGAGCCTGCATGAGCAACGCGCGCTGCGCTTGGTCCACCCGGGTCGTGGCCACCACGATCCTCCTCACGGCCGCCGCCTGCGATCCCGCCGAAATACATACTTTACATACTTTAGACACCGACTCCACCGGAGTCCCCGTCGTCACCGCCGTCGCCCCTCTCTGGCAACCGGGCAACGCCTGGACGGTCGACGCGGAGCCGCTCGTCGAGATCGGGACCGTTTCCGGCGCCCTCGAGTACCAGTTCGGCGATGTCGCGGCCGCGGTGCGTTTGAGCAACGGCGACATCGTGGTCGCGGACCGGGGCGCCTCGGAACTGCGGAGCTACGACGCCGCGGGCAGGTTCCAATGGCGCGCGGGGAGATTCGGACAGGGGCCCGGCGAGTTCGAGAGCCTGGACTTTCTCGGGACCATCGCCGGCGATTCGCTGGTGACCTACGACGAGTGGCTGTTGCGCGTACAACTCTTCGACCCGGACGGGCGGATGGCGCGGAGCTTCGACCTGCGGCCGCAACGATTCGATTCCGACCGCGCTGAAAGCATGTCTTCCCCGGAAGACGTATCGGTTCCCGACAAGGCGGTGGGCATTGTGGGGCGCCAACTGATCGTTCGGTTCTTCGAGGTGGGAGACCGGAGGACTAGCGGAGTCGTGCGGCAAGGGGACGACCGGGTGGTGGCCGTCGCACTGGGAGACGGCTCCGCCGCGGGCCTGATCGTGGTCGGCGGCGAGGAATCCCTGTTGCGCGGCGGTCGCTCGCAAGGCTTGTACGCCTTCGGGAACATGCCCGAATTCGGAGCCGCGGCGGACCGGGTCGCCGTCATTGACACAGAAGCGTACGTGGTCCGCGTACTCTCCCCGGCCGACGCGACCATCGAGCGGATCGTGCGGCGCGATGTCGAGCCGCGGGAGACGACCGACGCCCTCTTCGAGGAGCATCTGGCCGGAATCCTCGACCTGATCGGCAGCGTGCCCCCCGAGGAGGTCGATCGCGTTGAGCGGATGTGGCGCGGCTACCCCAGGGCCCCTGTGCTCCCTGTCCTGCGCGCCGTCCACGTCGACACCACCGGGCACCTCTGGCTGCAGCCCTACTACGTGGCGGGTGCACAACCCCCGCCCTTCGAGATCCATGCCCCCGACGGCACGTGGCTGGGCAGTGTCTCCGTGCCGCCCGGGCGCCGGCGGGCCTTCATCCAATACCAGGCCCCCTACATGGAGATCGGGGAGGACTACATCCTGGGCGTCTGGACGGACGAACTGGACGTGCAGTACGTGCGGATGTACCGGATCAACAAGTAGCTGGCCAATGCCCGATCCCGGACGAGCACTCGTGGCGTTATTCCCTCTGGCAGGCCTGCTCGCCACCGCCGCCTGCGACTCCGCCGAAATACATATTTTACACACTTTACACACTGACTCTGCCGGGATCCCCATCGCCACCGCCGTCGAGCCGCTATGGGGTCCGGACGAGGGCTGGACGATCGAAGCGGAGCCCCTCGTCGAGATCGGGACGGTCACTGGCGCGCTCGAGTACCAGTTCAGCGAAGTCGTGGCCGCGGTGCGTCTGAGCAACGGCGACATCGTGGTCGCGGACCGCGGCGCCTCGGAACTGCGGAGCTACGACGCAACGGGGACCTTCCAATGGCGCGCGGGAAGGTTTGGACAGGGCCCCGGCGAGTTCGAGAGCCTGGACTTCGTCGGAAGCACGACTGGCGATTCGCTGGTGACCTACGACGAGGCGCTGATGCGCGTGCAGCTATTCGATGCCGGGGGACAGGTGTCGCGGAGCTTCGACGTCCATCCCCAGCGATTCGATTCCGGTCGCGCAGGCGACATGTCATCCCCGGAAGACCTGTCGTTTCCCGACAAGGCAGTGGGCATTGTTGAGCGCTACCTGATCGTTCGGTTCCTTGAGCTGAGAGGCCGGAGGACAAGCGGAGTCGTGCGGCAGTGGGACGACCGTGTGGTGGCAGTTGCACTGGGAACCGGCTCCGCCACGGGCCTCATCGTGGTCGGTGGCGAGGAAACCGTATTGCGCGGCGGCCGCTCGCAAGGCCGCTACGCCTTCGGCAACTACGCCGAATTCGGAGCCGCGGCCGATCGTGTCGGCGTCATCGATACAGAGGCCTACTCGGTCCGCGTGCTTTCCCCGGTGGACGGCACCATCCAGCGGATTGTCCGGCGCGACCTGGCACCGCGCGAAGTGACGGACGCTCTCTTCGAAGAGCACCTGGCCGGAATCATGGACATGATCGGCGACGTTCCACGCGAGGAGGTCGATCGCGTTGAACGGATGTGGCGGGACTTCCCCAGGGCCCCCGTGCTCCCCGTCCTGCGCTCCATCCACGTCGACGCCACAGGACACCTCTGGCTACAGCCCTACTACGTGGCCGGTGCCGAGCCCCCGCCCTTCGAGATCCACGCACCCGACGGCTCCTGGCTGGGCAGCGTCGCCGTGCCACCCGGGCTCGAGCGCGCGTTCATCCAGTACCAGGCGCCCTACATGGAAATCGGCGATGACTACATACTGGGCGTCTGGACGGACGATCTGGACGTGCAGTACGTGCGGATGTACCGGATCAACAAGTAGCCGGGACCCCGGAAAAACGTTTCAGCTGAAACGCGTCGCGCCTGGTCTGCCGCGGCAGGGGGAGCCTGCGCCAGCCGGGCTGCTCTAGTTCGAGGGCGGGCCGGGCACCTCGGGCGGGCTCGGCACCTCGGGCGGGCTGGGCACTTCGTCGTCGAGCCTGAAGAGCTGGGCCCGGATTCTCCAGTCGCGGCCCTGGCGGATCAGGACCGTCATGTGGATCCCCCCGACCGTCCGCGATCTCCGCGCTTCGCGCATCTGGAAGGTCAGCAGGCCGGAGATGAGTCCCATGCGTCCGCTCGCGTCGAAGTCGGTAAAGGCCGCCTGCACCTCGCCGGTTCTCTCGAGGAGCGTCACCAGCTTCTCGCGGATCGCCTCGCGCCCCTGAACCGGGGCATCGTTGGTGAAGATGAAGGAGGCGTCCTCGGTGTAGAGTTCCAGCAGGGCGTCAAGGTCGTCCGCCGCCCACGCCGCGCGCCACTTGGAGAGGACCTCGTTGGTGTGCTCCAGGACGTCGGCGTAGAACTCGGCCCTGGCCGCGGCCGCCGAGAATCCGTCGCTGCCCGGCGCTCCCGGGTGGCGGCGTGTCTGCCCCTCGGCGTCCGCTGGAAGCAGGCTCGCCGACAGCACGAGGGCGATTGGCAACAGGCCACGCGTCATACTCTGTATCCCATCCTCGGGCCGTGGACACACATGTTGAGCCGGCGACGTCCGTGTGGAACCGGCAGCCGCACCATCTAGAATACGCGTTCCGCCACGTCTCGCCAACTCGGCCGACCGGGGACCCATGGGCGGACCAGGCGCGCCAAGGTTGCAGAAATATTTAGGCTTGCCTAAATTCGAGGCGATTCCTTACCACAACACTACGTCCAGCCGACCGCCCGGTCCCCAGAGTCCCCATGACCGATCCGTTCCTCGCTCTCGCCGTCTTCACGGGCCTGGTTGCGCTTGGCTGCGTCGTCCTGTGGCCCGGCTCCGGCGTCGCCGCGCGGGTGCGGCGACTGGCCCGCCTGACCGAGCGTGTACGGCTGGAGGACATGCTCAAGCAGCTCTACAAACTCGAGTACGACCGACACCCCGCCACGGCGGATAGCGTCGCCGGAGGCGTTCAGATCCCGCGAAACCAGGCCATTCGGCTTCTGCAGCGGTTGGAGGAAGAGGGTATGGTGACGGCAAGCGGGACCCGGTTCGACCTTACCGAGTCCGGTCGCGGCCAGGCCCTGCGGATTGTGCGGACTCACCGCCTGTGGGAGCGCTTCCTTGCCGACAGGACGGGGACGCGTCCCGAGGAGTGGCATGACCAGGCGGAAAACCGGGAGCACACGCTGTCGGCGGAGGAGACCGAGGACCTGGCGGCGTCGCTGGGGAATCCGGTCTACGACCCGCACGGCGATCCGATCCCGACGGCCTCGGGCGAGATGCCCGCCCGGACGGGGGTGCCGCTGTCGTCTCTGAGAGCGGGAGATCAGGCGGTCATCGTTCACCTCGAGGACGAGCCTCCCGAGATTTACGGTCAACTTGTCGCGCTCGGGCTCGGGCTGATGGAGCCGGTGCGGCGATTGGAGGGCGAGGCGGGCAGGGTGCATTTCCAGACCAGCGACCGGCAGTACGAGGTTTCCAGTGCGCTGGCCCGCAACGTGACGGTTGAAATCGCGGAAGACGTGGCCGGGCCCCGCTGGTCCCGGACGCTGGCCGAAATCGAGCCGGGGGAGGTCGCTACCGTGGTCGGGATCTCGACCCGATGCCGTGGTCCGGCCCGCCGGCGCCTCCTGGACCTCGGGGTCGTGCCGGGCACGGTCGTGCGGCCCCGGATGCGCAGCGCGGGTGGCGATCCGGTCGCATACGACATCAGGGGCGCATTGATCGCCCTGCGCCGCGAGCAGGCCGCGCTGATCCATGTCAACGGCGAGTGGCTGGAGGACGGGTCGTGACCGCCCAGGCGGCAGCCGCGACGCGCCATGGACCGGGGCCGCGACGCGAGCAGAACCTGATCCGTCTCGGTCTCAGCCCCCACAAGTGGGATCACCTGATCGCGCTGGCCGGCAATCCCAACGTCGGCAAGACGACCGTCTTCAACGCGCTGACCGGGCTCCGCCAGCATACCGGCAACTGGCCCGGCAAGACGGTGACCCGGGCCGAGGGCGCGTTCCTGTACGACGGAAGCCGGGTCAAGGTCGTCGACCTGCCTGGTACCTATTCCCTCCAGGCCGGCAGCGTCGACGAGGAGGTCGCACGCGACTTCATTCTGTTCGGGCAACCGGATGTGACGGTCGCGGTGGTGGACGCCATGCGGCTGGAGCGCAACCTGAACCTGGTGCTGCAGATCCTGGAGATCACCGATCGCGTGGTCGTCTGCCTGAACCTGATCGACGAGGCCCGGCGGCACGGCGTGTCAGTGGATCCGGCGCGGCTGGAGAAGGAGCTCGGCGTGCCGGTGGTGCCGACCGTGGCGCGTCAGGGGGAGGGGATTGACGCATTGCTGCGCACGGCTTCCGAAGTGGCCACCGGCGCGCGCAAGACGGCTCCGCGCCGCCTGCGCTCGCATCCGGCCGGCGTGGAGGAAGCGGTCGACGCGCTCAAGCCCCTGATCGTGGACGCGTTCCCGGAGCTGCCCAACGCCAAGTGGGTGGCGCTGCGGCTGCTGAACGCCGACGAACGGGTGACCGAGGCCGTGCGCTCCGGCGAGATCGGCGATCTCAACCTGGATACGCCCCCGGAAGTGGCCGGTGGCGGCGAGGGGGCGACTGAGAACCGTCCGGCTCGCGCGTCACCACCCGAGGCGACCGCGGCCCGGGCGCGCATCCTCGATGCCGCCACCCGTCAGCGCTGGACCCTGCGGCCCGGCTTTCAGGACGCCGTTGCGGAGAACCTCTACCGGGAAGCCGCAAGGATCGGCGAGGCGAGCGTGCATCGGGGACTGAAAAAGGTGGGCGCGGGCCTGGACCGTCGCCTGGATCGCTGGCTTACGAGCCGCGTCCTCGGCTTCCCGCTCATGCTGGGCATCCTGGCGGTCGTCTTCTGGCTGACGATTGCCGGTGCGAACGTGCCTTCGGCGATGCTCGCCACGCTTCTGATCGACACCCTGCACCCCATGCTGCTGAACTTCGGCGAATGGGCCCGAATGCCCTGGTGGCTGAGCGGATTTCTGTTCGACGGGGTGTACCGGGCGACCGCCTGGGTGGTGAGCGTCATGCTGCCGCCCATGGCCATCTTCTTCCCGCTCTTCACGCTGCTCGAGGACTTCGGGTACCTGCCGCGCGTCGCATTCAACCTGGACTCGCTCTTCAAGCGTGCTGGCGCCCACGGCAAACAGGCGCTGACCATGAGCATGGGCTTCGGCTGCAACGCGGCCGGGGTGGTCGCGACGCGCGTGATCGACAGTCCCAGGGAACGCCTGATCGCGGTCATCACCAACAACTTCTCCCTGTGCAACGGGCGCTGGCCGACTCAGATCCTGATCGCGACGATCTTCATCGGGGCCCTCGTGCCGCCGCACCTGGCGGGTGTGGTCGCCGCCGGCGCCGTCGTGACGATCGCCCTGCTCGGGATCTTCTTCATGTTCATCACTTCGTGGGGGCTGTCCAACACCGTGCTGAAGGGCGAGGCCACGACCTTTTCGCTCGAACTGCCGCCGTACCGCCCGCCACGGGTCCTGCAGACGCTGTACACGTCGATCATCGACCGCACCCTGATCATCCTCTGGCGCGCGGTCCTCTTCGCGGTGCCCGCCGGCGCGGTGATCTGGCTGATTTCGAACATCGGCTTCGGCGGTGCCTCATTGGCCGAGCACGCGATCGACTGGATGAACCCCTTCGGCGTGCTGCTCGGGCTCAACGGGGTCATCCTGCTCACCTACATCATCGCGATCCCGGCCAACGAGATCGTGATTCCGACCATCCTGATGCTCACCGTCCTGACCCTGGGGACGCCCGAACTCGGCGAGGGGGCCGGCGTGATGTTCGAGCGGGATTCGGTTGGGCAGATGGAGGGATTGCTGGTCGCGGGAGGGTGGGAGTTGCTGACCGGGGTCAACCTCATGCTGTTCAGCCTGCTGCATAACCCCTGCTCCACGACGATCTACACCATATACAAGGAAACGAAGAGCGGTCGCTGGACGGCTGTGTCCGCGCTGCTGCCGCTGGCGATGGGATTCGTGGTCTGCTTCCTGGTGGCGCAGTTCTGGCGGCTCGCCGGGGGCGTCTAGCGGGGTGCCCCCGCGGCCTCCAGCATCTCCGGCACCCGGCAGAACTTGACCCGCGGACGCCCCTGAGCCTCTCCGGCCGCCGTTTCGCAGGCGTCCATGCGCGCCCACCCCTCCTTGTCGACCCAGCGAACGCCCCTCCGCTCCAGCAGCCGCGGAAGATCGTCCGCGCGTGAGCTTCTCCTCCCGGCGGTGACCCCCGCGCCCCGGTCCTCGGCCATAAGGGCGACCGTGCCTGCCGCGTCGGCCTTGTTCGTCCCGATCACCCCCGACGGCCCCCGCTTCGCCCAGCCGACGACGTATTCACCCGGGACGACCTCCGGGCCATCCGCCAGCGCCAGCACGCGGCCGCCGTCGTTCGGCACGATCCCCGCGCGCTCGTCGAAGGGCACGCCCGGCACCGGAGCGCCCCGGTATCCCACGGAGCGGATCAGCAGCCCGCACGGGAGCGTCTCCACCAAGCCGGTGCCCTCGGCGCGCTGGTAGCCGTCCTCCTGCGCGACCAGGCGGTTCCGCTCCACGCGCACGCCGCACACCTTGCCGTCCTTACCCACCACCTCGACCGGCGACACCAGAAAGCGGAAACGCACGACCCGGTCCCCGTCCCCAGGCTCGGCCTCGGCGTAGCCTCGTAGCGTGTTCATGTTGCGCTTGCGCACGGCGTTGTCCTCGATTTCGGCCGCGCTCGCGTCGTCCAACTCCAGTTCGGCGGCGTCCACCGTGGCCGAGACCCCGTCCAGGCGACCGAATTCCCGCAGCTCCGGGTTGGTGAACGACGCCTGCGCGGGACCCCGGCGACCCAGCAGCGTGACCCTCCTCACGCGGCTTTTGCGCAGCGCCGCCAGCGCGTGGTCGGCGATGTCGGTGGTCGCCAGGCGGTCGGGCGAGAGCACCAGGATGCGCGCCACGTCGATCGCGACGTTGCCGTTCCCGATGACCACCACGTCCTCGCAGTCGAGATCGAATGTCTCGTTCCGGAAGTGCGGATGGGCGTTGTACCAGCCCACGAACCGCATCGCGGCGTGGCTTCCGGCCAGATCCTCTCCCGGGATGCCCAGGCGGCGGTCGCTCTGCGCCCCGACCGCGTAGACGATCTGGTCGTAGCGGGAGCGCAGATCCTCCAGCGTCACGTCTTCGCCAAGCGTGACGTTGCCGAAGTAGCGGACCTCGTCCCGGGCCAGAAGCTTCGCGTAGACGCGCGCGACCGACTTGATGGCCTGGTGGTCCGGGGCCACGCCGTCGCGCACGAGCCCGTAGGGCGCGGGCAGGTTGTTGATCATGTCGATCGCGACGGGGTCGTCACGCTTCAGCAGCGCTTCGGCCGCGAAGAATCCGGCCGGTCCTGCTCCAATGATCGCGATGCGCGTCGGCGATGTCGTCACGGTCTCGGGGGTCCCTGGGCTCGATGCGGCACATCTGCGGTTGACCGCCACCACGCCCGCAAGCGAGCTTCCGGTCGCACCACATGGAATGCACACTGATCCGAGGAACGAAGATAATGACTGGGAACAAGGGGCATGCACCGCTCCCTCAGGCCATCCTCGCGGCGACGCTCTTCACGGCGGCCGCCTGCGGTGGAGGCGATTCCGGCTCCGCAGGGTCGGGGGAAGCGTCGGACACGGACGCGAATCCGGCGTCGGCAGCCGCCACGGAGCCCGTTGACCTGCTGGCCGGACTCGATCCGGCGCTCCTTCCGGAAGGCGTGACGGTCGCCATGGTCGAGCAGGGACGTGACCTCTTCAACGGCGGAGGAATCTGCTATACCTGTCACACCGTCGAGGCCACAGGCGGGCCGCTCGCGCCCGACCTTACCGACGACACGTGGATCAACGTGGACGGCGAGTACCAGTCGATCATCGAGCTGGTCAAGACCGGCGTCTCACAACCCATCGAGCATCCGGGCGCGATGCTGCCACGTGCCGGAATGCCGCTGACCGACGAGCAGGTGGAGGCGGTCTCCGCGTACGCATACATTCTGAGCCGATTGTAGGACTTCCGGGCGAACACACGCGGACACGCTAGGAGTCGAAGAGGTCTCCCTGGGTCCCTCCGTGCCTCCGGAAGGCCTTCGTCGAAAGCCGGGGCCCCTTCCCGTCCAGCCCCAGCTTGCGAGCGGTCGCGCGGAACAGTCGTTCAATCTGCTTCGCGTATTGTCCCTTGCCTCGAAAGCGGGTGTGAAACCCGGAGTCGTTCAGCCTGCCGCCGCGCACCTCCCTGATCCTGTGGAGGACCTTGGCCCTCCGGTCGGGGAAATGAGCCTCCAGCCAGTTCTTGAAGTGGTCGGCCACCCCCAACGGCAGCCTCAGGAGCAGAAAGGACGCGTATGCGGCACCGGCTTCGGCGGCCGCCTCCAGGATAGCGGGTATCTCCTCGTCGTTCAGTCCGGGAATCACGGGGGCTACGAACACGCCGACCGGTATCCCGGCGGATGAGAGACTCCAGATCGCGTCGAGCCGCCTTGCCGGGACGGAGGTGCGGGGCTCCATCACGCGTTGCAGTTCGTTCTTCAGGGTGGTTACGGACACCGTCACGTTCGCGCAGTTGTGCGCTGACAGGTCTCCCAGCACATCGGCGTCCCTGGTCACAAGGTGGTTCTTGGTCACGATGGCCACCGGGTTGCGGAAGTCCCTCAGCACTTCCAGGCAGCCCCGGGTAAGGCCCAGGCGCCGCTCCACCGGCTGGTACGGATCGGTGACGCCCGACATGCCGATCAGCCTCGGCCGCCAGGAGCTCGCCGAAAGCGCCTCGCGCAGCAACTCGGGCGCCCGGTGCTTCACCAGGATCTTCCTCTCGAAGTCCAGGCCGGAAGAAAACCCGAGGTATTCGTGCGTAGGACGCGCGTAGCAGTAGACGCAGCCGTGCTCGCAGCCCCGATAGGGATTGACCGACGCGTCGAAGGGAATGTCCGGACTGCGGTTTGTCGCTATGATCTCCCTCGTGGCATCGTTGAGGAACTCTGTGCGGGGAGGTTCACCTGCCAGGTCCGCGGGGTCGATCTCCGTGTGAACCGTTTCGAAACGGTTGGGAGGATCGTAAGGTACGGCACGTCCCTTGAGCCGATGGCGGATCGAAAGGCCCGCCCGAGGACGGCCCGGATCCCTCCGGAGTTTGACAGTTGGCATCCGCATGTCCCAATTTCGGACTTTATTCGGCTTTTTGCAAGGAGATCGCTCCGAATGACGCTGGAAGAGCTCGAAAAGAGGCTGAACAGCCTGGCCGACCGAACGCTGAGATACCACTACATCATTCAGCTGGGTCGGCGGCTGCCTCCCATGCCGAGCGAGCTGAAGACGGAGGCGAATCAGGTGCGCGGATGCATGAGTCCGGCCTGGCTCGCCGGTGGCCTGGAGGACGGTGACCCTCCGGTCCTCCGCTTCGTCGGGGATTCGGAGTCCGTCATCGTGAAGGGACTCTTCGCGATCCTGGCGGAGGTGTACAACGGCCACCCGCCGGAAGAGGCCCTGGCGGTGGACCTCTCCGACGTCTTCGAACGGCTCAAACTGGGGGAAGCCCTGAGCCCGAACCGGCGCAACGGGTTCTATTCGATGGTCGAGAAGATCCGCAGGGTAGCCGCCTCGCTCGCCTGAGATGGTCCGTCAGACGGCCTCGATCTCGTAGCCGATGCGCCAGTTGGTCATGTTCTCGGGGTCGTCGGAACCCTCGTCGCCGGGCTGAATCAAGGCGACATGCTCCCCGATGGGGCCCGTGAAGGTCCTCCGGTATGTGTCCAGCTGGTCGTTGGCGCTGAACTGGTCGAGTTCCTCACCCCGCAGTTCGACGACCAGGTGATCGGTCACCTCGCCCTCGAACAGCACCTTGTCGAGGTTCTTCAGGCGGTTCCACCGCGGGCGGTCCGAGATCGAGTAGTGCCCCTGTCCGGGCATCCGGGTCTCCTGCACCTGACCGCCGTGGTTGTCCGTGATTACCTTCGCCCAAAAGACGAACTCGCCCTTCTCCTTGAAGAACGGCTCCAGGTTGTCGAGGATCTGCAGCCACCGCAGTGTAACCCTGATCCGCGTTCCGCCCTGTCCAGTCATTTCCGCCTAGCTCCTTGGTTGTGGGCCCGAGGCACCCGGGCAACGGTCGGCGTCAAGGTACGACAAAACGGGGTCACACGTCCAGACCCCATTCGCTGATGAAAGTCTCCGGCTCCACCCCCAGGCCATCTGCGATCCGCGTGATGTAGTTGAAAAAGCCGACGACCTGCACGGCGTCGTGGATCGCCCGGTCGCTCAATCCCACACGCCGCAGTCGGTCCAGGTCTGCCTCGGTCATGCCCGTCTGTTTGCGCGTCAGCCTGGTCGCGTAGTCGCACAGTGCCCGGTCTGTCTGGGCAAGCGGCGCCTCGGGCCAGTCGGCCACGATCCGGTGCACCAGCGCATCGCCCTCCTCATCGCCCATGCCCATTTCCTGGACCTCTGCCCGGAGGTCATGCGCGTGCGCCTGGGTTCAGTAGAAGCAATCCAGTTCGGCAGAGACCACCGTGGCGAGGAGTTCGCGCTGGAATCGGGACAGGGGAGACGGGCCGAACATGATGGCTCCATACTGTGCCATGGTGGTCCGCAGGACCGGCGCATTCAGGCTCATCACCTGCACGATGTTCCAGACGCGGCCGGAGCGCGCCACCGCCGCCTCGAACTCCCGTCGGAGGAGCCCGGTGGCCTCCGCCGGCGGGATTTCCTCGATCCAGGCCATGGTTCAGCAGTCCGTGGATAAAGCCGCCCGAGCACCGAGAGCGGCGAGGCGCCGGGTCGGCAAGGCGCGACGAAAGGCCAGTAGCAGCGCTACGGGCCCGAGGAGCAACGCAGAGCGAAGCGGTCCGGCTCGGATGCATCGCCGCTCGAATGCCGGGGGGCTTTTGTCCACGGGCTGCTCAGTCCTTCCTCGTCACGTAACCGGCTCGAAACGCTGCAGCATCCGGGTGCGCAACGCAACCGCGAGTTCCTTGCGATCGGTGGCGCGCACCGGCGTGTCGCCGAACCGGATTGTGCAGTACGCCCGCTTGAGTCCGAAGAGCGCCAGCGCGTGAGGCACGAAGCCGACCCCCTGCCACCAGCAGACCCGGTCGCGGGCCGACGGGCTTCCGGGAGGCGTTCCATACGATAGCGTCATCCAGTAGACGGGCATGTTGCGCTCGGCGGCGGCGGCCAGGAGCGCCGGCTTCAGCGGGCGAATGGTCGATCCGTCGGTGGTTGTGGCCTCCGGGAAGATCAGGACACGGTCGCCGCGCCCCAGGGCCGCCTCAATGTCGCGCCGGACGCGGATCACGTCGCGCTTCCTGGCCCTGTCGACGAAAACGGTTCCGCCCAGTGCCGCCATGGCTCCCCAGAAAGGCCACCTTCGCACATCGGCTCTGGAAACGAAGACCATCGGCGCGACGGAGTTCACCGCCGCAATGTCCAGGTATCCGAGGTGGTTGGAGACGACCAGGGCTCCGTCGGGCGGGGGCGTCCCTTCCGCGGATACCCGGACGCCGGTGGCGAGCATCATGCCCCTCCCCCAGGTGCGCTGGGCTCGGCGCCGAATCCGGGCTCGCAGCCCTGGCCCCGCGGCCCTAAACGCCAGCGTCGGTGCCCAGGCCGCGAGCATCGCCGTGGCGACAGCGCTGGTCAACAGGAACACCACAACCGTGCGCCGGATCGCGCGGAGCCATTCGCCCGCCCATAGCTGCGGCAGCCGGGACATTTCGGGCGTGGTGTCGGGCCCTTCGGCTTCGGCGACCGTCTGCAAGCGCGCCCCGGCTCCTTCGTTCGGTGAAGTGGATGACGGATTCACGGAGAAGCTACAGCCGGTGCCCATGAGGCGCATGTGCCCTGGCAACCGCGGTGCGTGAAACAAACCGTTTCGGCGGCTCGTACCATCTGGAGCGTGGCTCGACCTTGCGAGCGTGGCCCGATGAATTCGTCCCAGGACCCGGAGAGAGACCCATGTCCGACCCCTATTCGGAAGCGACTCGTCACGACCGGCGGGGAATGTCCCCGTTGGCAAAGATCATGGTCGTCGTGGCAGGGTGCGCCGCTTTGGGGATGACGGCGCTTGTCGTCGTGGGCTTGCTGCTGGTGCGCAAGGCGTCGGACAGGGCTGTCGATTTCCGCGAGAATCCGGCGGAGGCCTTCGCGGAAATGGCCGAGCGGTTCGCCGAGGACGTCACGGTCGTGGAGACCGACGAGAACGCGGAGCGGGTGGTTGTTCGCTTCGGCGACGAAGGCGAGCTGGTTACAGTGGACCTCGCTCAGGTAATGGACAGGGTCCGGGAAGGCGTTCGGTTTGAAGGCGAAGCGGGGGAATCCGGAGGGCGGATCCGGATCCGGACTGCGGACGGCGAGACCATTATCGAACTCCGGGGCGACGCGGACGGTGGTTTCCTGCGTATAGACTCGCCCGACGGCGCGATACGGTTCAGCGGAGGCGACGAGGCAGGAGAGCTTCCGAATTGGGTGCCGGTGTATCCCGGTGCGAGGGTGCGGAATGTGCTCTTTGCCAATGAGTCGGAGTCGGGGCGGGCGGGGGCCGTGGTGTTGAGCACCGACGCGGCTGCCGGCGATGTCGTTGCGTGGTACGAAGACCGGCTGGACGGGGCCGGTTACAGCACATCGGTGGTGGTCGTGGAGCCGGACCGGGGACGCCTGGAGGTAACGTCGCGTGACGACGGTGACGAGGGGCGCAAGCTCTCGTTGGTGGCCGGGCGGGACGATGACGGGAGCGGGGTGATCTTCCTCCTTTACGGCGAGGGGGGGTAGATCCGGCCGCAGCAGGTCCGAGGGCTTGCGCGCTCCGCCTAGCGGGTACGGAGCAACAGCGCGCCGTTGGCCGCCCGGGCACCATAGCGGGCCAGTGCTTCGAGGGGCGGTATGATCTCCAGGCTTGCCAGATCCGCCGGCGTGATGTTTGCGAGGACTTCTGCCGGATCGGGCACGGGAACGTCGTCCACGACTACCGCCATCATGGCGCAGGCGTCCGCGCGAGCCGCGATATCGTCCTCGTTGGCGAAGCCCAGCTGGTCCCTTGCGCCGCCCAGCCGGCTGCTCGTCTTGGGCAGAACCGAGCGATTGCGCCCCAGTTCGACACACAGGCCGGTTTCGGGAGCTCCGGTGGATAGCGCCATGCGGCGCGCTCGGAGCCCCGGGATGTTCATCGTCGCCAGGAGCGACACCAGGTCGCTGCGGGGTCCTCGCGACTCGATCTCCGCGCGCGTCAGCCGCCCGACCAGTGTGCCGCGGGAGCGCTCCCCCGGCAGGAGGCCTCGCAGGCGGCCCGCATCGGGAGTATTGCGCGTCGACCGGACCGTGAGCGAGTCGAGTGTGATGGGCGTCGGGGGGAGCAGGATGTCGACGGTGACGTCGTCCGCACCAACGTCAAGTGGAGGGGAGATCGCCTGCTGGTACCCGATCCGCGCTACGCCCAGCATGTAGGAGCCGCTGCCCGGCGTGTCGATCGCGAAGATGCCGCCGGGATCGGTGAAAACGCTGGCAACGCGGTCCCCGGTCTCGTTGACCAGGACGACGAGCGCATTCTCGACGGGAAGGGTGGAGGCGGGATCGGTCACGCTGCCCCGTATCGTCTGAGCGACGCCCTCCTGCCACGTCGGCAGAGAGCCCGCCAGAACCGCCAGCACGACCGTGACCACTTTGATTCGCATACTGTGCCCTCAGCTTTTGCCCCTCCAAGTTACTATCCTGAGTCGTGTACGTTCCACCCGCAACGACGATTACGGTCAGGAGGAGGCACCCCCAATGTCACACCGGCTCAAGCTGACGATCCCTTGTGTGCTCGCTTGCCTGCTTGCGGCAGGTGCGTGCGCGCCCGAGTCCGCGGATGTTGCCGAGTCCGAAACGGACGGGGCCCTCGACTTCCCCGCCATCGTCGCCGCCATGCTGGAGCGGGCCGACCTGCAACCCGGTGAACGGGTCCTTTTGGTGGGACAGGCCGGGACCCGGTGGGATTCGATTCTGCCGCTTCTGAGCACTGGAATCCAGGAGGCGGGAGCCGCGTACCTGGGTGCGGTGGATATCTTCGGCGCACCGCTTCCGGGAGCGGAGCCCGCCGAGTTCGCGGCGGGGCTCGGGCTTGATCCGGAGGGGTGGGCGGATGCGCTGGCCGAGGTGGACCTCGCGGTGAAGCTTCCCGGCGCCACGCCGTCGCCCGACGTCGACTACGACGTGTATCGCGCCCTCCAGGACGTCCTGCGCGGAGACCGCGGCCGCACCGTGCACTTTCACTGGGCCGGCGCGACCTCGTTCGGGATGGTCGAGCTTCCCGTGGACGAGAACGTCGACATGGTGTACCAGAGAGCGCTGCTGGAAACCGATTACGAGGCACTGGCCGCGACCCTGACCGCCTTCGAGGCCGCGTTGCGTGCGGGCGTGGCGAGGGTGACCACCCCGGCCGGCACCGACATCAGCTTCGAGGTGGCCGACCGGCCGGTGACGCGCCAGGACGGGGACGCCTCGGCGGCGCGAATGACGGAAGCGCGCAACCTGATCGACCGCGAAGTCGAGTTGCCGGCCGGGGCCGCGCGCGTGTCACCCGTACCGGAGACGGTGGAGGGGAGGATCGCCTTTCCGCCTGCCCAGTGGGGTGGCAGTGCGGTCGAAGGGCTGGTCCTGAGCTTCGTGGAGGGCCGTGTCGTCGACGTGGAGGCGGACAGCGGCAGGGAAGGGGTGATCGCGGAGATGGATGCCGCTGGCGATGCGGGACGCACATTCCGTGAACTGGCCGTGGGCTTCAACCCCCTTCTCGCGATTCCGAACGGGGAGGAATGGATCCCGTACTACGGTTACGGTGGCGGGGTGGTGAGGCTCTCGCTGGGCGACAATACCGAACTCGGTGGAGCGGTGGGCGGAGGCTACGTTCGCTGGAATTTCTTCACCGACGCCACCGTGATGGTGGGCGGGGAGGTCTGGGTCCGGGACGGAGTGCTGGTCGCGCGCTGACCGGACGCCTGCGGGGGTCAGGCCGCGGTGCCGCGCTTCTCCTCCGCGAAGAGACGGTCTATTTCCGCCGACTCGTACGCAGGCGTCCACTTCGCAACCGCCCAGTAGGTGAGGAATGAGAGTCCTACGCCCGGGAAGACCTGATGGATGCCCCCGGTACCCGGCAAGCGGTTCCACAGGAGGAGCACCGCGAGCCCCACGACGAACGACGCCACCGTGGCGTTGCCATTGCCCCTTCGCCAATAGAGCCCCATGAGAAGCGCCGGTCCGAAACAGGCACCGTAGACCGCCCCCGAGAACGCGGTGAGGGCGACCACGCCGTCCGGGGGGTTGAGCGCGATGATGGCGGTAATGAAGGCGAAGAGGGCCACGTACCAGCGGGTCGCCGTCAAGGTGCCGCGTTCCGAGACGGATCCATACGCAACGCCCACCAGGTCCCGCTGCACGGTTGAGGCGAGTACGAGGAGCACGCTGTCCAGCGACGACATCGCCGCCGCGACCATCGCGAGCAGGAGAAAGGCGCTCGTGCCGGCAGCAAAGACATCCGGTGCGGCGAGCAAACGGGGCACGACCAGATCGGTATCGGCCAGGCCGCCCGGAATGATGTTGCGCGCGTACAGGCCGACCGGGATCAGTAGCGAATACACGAGGATGAACGCGGCCGTGGACACCCACACGCCCTTCCGGATCGCGGCTCTGCTCTCAAGCGCGTAGAAGCGCGACAGCTGCCGCGGCTCGACCGCGAACTTGACGGTTCCCGCGAAAACGACCCCCAGCGCCAGCGGTACGGACACCCCGCCGCCCCATCGAAGAAGGGGTTCCGTCGACGGGTCGTTCGCCAGCGCTGCCACGGAGTCGAGTCCGCCCGCGGCCGCGACCGCTCCGCGAAACAGGAGGACGCCCGCCACGATCATCACCACGCCCTGCACGGCATCGGTCTTCACCACCGAGATGAAGCCGCCCACGACCGTGTAGATCATCACGATGAAGAAGACGATGATGATCGCCGTCCGGTACGGAATCTCGAGGAAGACCTCGAGCAGGTTCCCGATCCCCTTGAACACCGCCGTCATGTAGAAGAACGACGCGAAGATGACGATCACGGCCGCGAGGACACGCGCGGACGTGCTGCCGAAACGGAAGCCGATGAAATCGGGGATCGTCAACGAGCCGAGCGATTCGGTGAAGGTTCTCAGCCGGGGCGCGACCGCGATCCACGCGAACAGCGAGAATCCGACCACTGCCGGGACGAGCAGGAACCACGTGACCCCCCAGTCATACGCCTGTCCGGAGAATCCGACGAACGAGTTCGTGCTGGAGTAGGTCGCAAAGAACGACAGACCGATCGCAATGGGCCCCATGGAGCGTCCTCCGACGAAATAGTCGGTGACGCCGCTCGTCTTTCGGTTCCCGTGCCAGGCGTGGTAGGCCAGAAGCACCGTGTACACGAGCAGGAGCGCGTGGACGATCCAGTACGTACGCAGGTTGTCCAGGATGGCCTGAATCAAGCGGGTTCCTCGTTCGGCTGGGGGAGAGGCGTGAACATGCGTGAGACGGCGTCTTTTCGCACCTTTCCCATCGCGTTGCGGGGCAGATCGCCGACCGGAAGGAAGTTGTGGGGCACCTTGTAGGGGGCAAGCCGCTCCTTGCCCCACGCGCGCAGGGTGGGCCCGTCCACGGGGCCGAAACCGTCCGCTGCCACCCACGCCGCGCAGATCCGCTCGCCCCATTCCGGGTCCGGCACGCCGACCACGGCAAGATCACGGATCGCCCGGTGCGTCCTGTAGAGTTCCTCCACCTCCAGCGCCGACACCTTGTAGCCTCCGGTCTTGACGATGTCCACGCTGCGCCGTCCGAGGATCCGGTGGTAGCCCCCGTGGCCCACCCGTCCTTCGTCACCGGTGCGGAACCAGCCGTCACGGAAGGACGCGTCCGTCTCCCGGGGGCGCCGCCAGTACTCGCGGAAGACCTGGGGACCGCGAATGACGATCTCACCCTGGGCCCCTGCGCGGACCGGTTGCCCGTCACCGTCTACGATCCGCACCTCGACTCCGGGCAGCGGATGTCCCACATGCCCGGCCCGGCGTTCCCCCTCCAGCGGATTGGACAACGCCATGCCGATCTCCGTCATGCCGTACCGCTCGAGCAGCGTGTGGCCGGTGATCTCCCGCCAGCGGTGAAAGGTCGCCACGGGAAGCGCCGCCGAACCCGCCACCATGAGGCGGAGCCGCCGGGCCCCCCGCGCCCACCGCTGCCGGGTGGAGCGGGGAGCGTCCTCCCAGGCGCGGATCAGGCGGGCGTAGACAGTGGGGACCGCCATGAACAGCGTGATGTCGCCGGAAGCGAAGCGCTCCCAGGTGGAGGCCGGCGCCCCCCGGCCGAACTCGCATGTGGCGCCGGACCAGAGGGCGCAGGCCAGTGCATTGACGAGGCCGTGGACGTGGTGGAGGGGAAGCGTATGGAGGATGCGGTCGCTCTCGTGCCACGCCCACGCGGTGGTCAGCGCGGTGATCTGAGCTGTGACGTTCTGGTGGGTGGAGACGACTCCCTTGGGCCGGCCCGTGGTGCCGCTGGTGTAGAGGATGAAGGCGGGATCGGTCGGGTGGGGCGGGGGTAAGTCGGCGCGGTTGGCGCGGGAGGCGGGCCGGGGTGGGGGTGCGGTGCCGTGGACCTCCAGTATGGGGATGCCCCTCGCCGACGCGGTGGTGGCGAGCGCGGCCGAGTGCGGCAGCGCCGGATCCAGCACGACGATGCTTGGTTGGGCGTCTTCGAGCACGTACTCGAGTTCCGGGGGAGGGTGTGACACGGCAAGCGGCACCGCGACCCCGCGTGCCAGCCACGTGCCCAACTGTACCGCGACATGGCTGCCTCCAGGCGGGATCAGGTAGGCCACCCGCTCGCCGGCGAGGGATTCGTCGGGCGATCCCGGCGGCGCCCCCAGTGAACGTGCGGGTGCCGGTTCCGGCGGCCGGGATGTTCTCGCCGCCTCCACCAGGCGGTCACGGGTCGTGGTCGCGGCGTCCAGCAGGTCGGCGTAGGTCCAGCGGCTCTCTCCGTCGATCAGGGCCGTTCGGTCGGAGCAGGCGGGCCGCGCGATCCGGGCGGGCAGGGTGTTGGCGTCGTGTGCGATCGGAAAGCTGCGGGGTTCGAGGAAGGTGTGTGTGGCCAATCCCGAAGTTTGCGGAGACACGCGTGCGCGCAACAGGCCGAAGCGATGGTCGTCCGAGAGCAACGTTGGCAGCGTCCGGGGGCTGAGCCCATCTTTCCCACCATGTCCGTCGACTCCAACAAAACGTCGGATTCACCCCGTCGTGCCAACCCCGTCAGCCGGGGCGCATGGGCCAGGGTCCGCGATGCGGCGCTCCTGGACAGGAGTGTGTACGACGAGGTGGCCCGGGATCGGCGCGCCACCACGCAGGCCGCCTGCGTGGTCATTCTTGCGTCGCTGGCGGTGGCCAGCAGCGATTACCCGCTGGGGTGGATCGAGATGGCAAAGGCCGCCGCCGCCGGCATTCTGCAATGGTGGGTCTGGGCAGCCATAGCCCATGTCGTGGGTGGTAGGATCCTGGGCGGGAACGCCGACTGGGGAGCGCTGATTCGCGTACTGGGCTTTGCGAGGGGGCCGGGAATCTTCGCGGTCCTGGCACCGCTGGTCGGAGGGATCCACCTCGCGGCGCAGGCCTGGGTGCTCGTGGCCGGGACGGCGGCGCTGCGCGCGACCATGGGCTTCGGCACAGGACGGGCCCTGGTGACCGCGTTGGCGGGAATGGTGCCGTACTGGTCCGTCCAGCTCTTCTACCTCCACTGACAGATCAGATGTTCATGCGGACAACACGGGCAATTCGGTGGGGAACCGGTGGCGTCGCCGCTTTCGCAGCGATCGGGGCATGGTTCGCCGGCGCCGCGGGGTCGCGGGCGGGTGCGCCGTGGCCGGACCAGGCCCAGCCGGACGGAGAACGCCTCGTCGCGTCGCTTGGGTGTGGCGCCTGTCACGAGGGAGTACCCGAAGCGGAGGAAGTCCGGCTGGTGTCGCCCGCGATGGGAGCCGGAGCCGCACCACTGGCACCGGCCTACATCTTCCACTACATGGCCGATCCGCAGACAATCCGGCCCGACATCGCACCGGCGCGGATGCCTCGCTACGACCTTACCGAACGGGAGCGCGTGGCCCTCGCGCTCTTCGTCACGAACGAGCGGGAACTGCGGGGTGTGGACGATGCGTTTCGCGCAGCACTGGAGCGTCACCCGGACGCGGACAGAGCCGAGGGTCGAACCCTGTTTCAAACCCTGAACTGCGCGGGATGCCATGCGCATCCGGAGGTGGCGCCCAGCCGTAGTGCACCGGACCTGAGCCTTCAGGGATCGAGGGTCGTCGCGGATTGGCTGGCCGAATACCTGTCCGACCCGGTGACGATCCGGCCTGCGGGACCCGTGCCCGGGCTTGGTGGGCAGATGCCCGATTTCCGCCTGGAGTCTGCGGAGGTGGGCGCGATTGCCGGCTATCTGATGGACCATTCGGCTCCGGCTGTCGCGGCCTGGGAGCCGGCCGAGCTGTCCCCGTTCTCCATGGAGAAGGCCGAAACGTTGCTGCGGGATCGATGGAGCTGCCTCGGCTGTCATCGACTCGGCGATGAAGGCGGCAGGATCGGACCCAGTCTCGATGGCATCGTTCATCGGCTTCAGCCCGGATACGTCCGCTCGCTGATTGAGGCCCCGGCCCATCTGGCTGCCGACATCGTCATGCCGGGATCGCTGGAGCAGCCGGATCGGCTCAATCTGGTCGCGTCCTTCCTGCTTCGCCGGGAAGGGGCGTGGCTCGGCGCCGATCCCGTGCCGGGAATGCCCGCCCTGCCGGATGTGGCCAGGGGCGCCGGGGCCACGACAACGGCTGGGGCTGCCACGCCACCGACGGGTGAAGCGCTCTACCTTTCGCGTTGCGCAACCTGCCACGGTGTGGACGGTGGAGGCGACGGCTTCAACGCGCCCTTCATGCCCGTCCCTCCCGCAGCGCATGCCGATTCAGCGGCGATGTCCATTCGTCCCGACGACACCCTGTACGACGGAATCCACGCGGGAGGCTGGATTCTGGGCAAAAACCACCGCATGCCCGCATTCGGGAAATCCCTGGACAACGGTCAGATCAGGTCGCTGGTCGCCTACATCCGCACGCTCTGCAATTGCGAGGGGCCTGCCTGGTCTCGGGACGGCCGTCGCCCCTGACCACCAGCGCTAGAACTGCCAGACCAGCAGCAGCTGGACGGTGTTCTCGTCCACCTCCGTCCCCAGCTTGTTCCGCCAGTACTGGTACTCGATGCCCACGAAGTGCCCGTTCTGCTCGCCGATGTCCCAGCGGAACTGTGGCTGGGCCAGGATCCAGAACGGCACTTCGTTGCCGAGTTCGTCGGTTGTGGGGCCGATGTACTCAGCGTGGCCGGTAATCGAGAACGACTGGCTGCCAAGGTTGAACGGCAACAGCCCGTTGATATCGAAGACGAAGCGCCCGCCCGCCTTCGGCGCCCCTCCGCTATCGAGGCCTCCGCTGTAGTCCGCAGCCCCCATGAAATCGGTGTTGAGAAAGACGAAGCCCGGAATGCGCCACGAAATGCGGGCGCCCGTCAACGTCTGAAGGAAGTTGGCATCTCCGCCCGCGGCGAAGCCAAAGATCACGCCGAGGTCCGCAACGGGACCGGTCTCCAACCCTCCGCCACGCAGCTTGGTCAGGCTAATGTTCGAGTACAACTCGCCATAGAAGTCGATGTCGTTGAACCCGTCGTCGACCCCATCGTCGATCACGTCGATGAAGAAAAAGTGGTCGCCGGACTTCCAGAACGACGCGTGCTGGAAGGTGACGACGGCCGTGCCGGTGCTGGTCTCGGCGAACGGGTTTGCGAGGCTCCCGTACTGGAAGTGCACCTCGGTCTGGGCCTGGCCGGCATCCGGCGCGACCGCGAACGGAAGCACGGCGAGCAGGGCGCGCAACCGGGAACTGACGGTCAAGACCGGCCTCCCGTCTTGATCGTACCGGGCACTCGGATACGGTCGATGAGCTCGTTGATACCGGCCGGTGGCGCCGGCGTGAGCGTCGATACCGTGAACGCGACGGCGAAGTTGAGCAGCATGCCAAGCGTCCCGATCCCCTCGGGTGAAATACCGAACCACCAGTTTTCCGGCGAGTCGGCGGCCGGATTCACGAAGCGGAAGTAGATGATGTACGCGGCGGTGAAGGTGATACCGGAGAGCATCCCGGCGATCGCTCCCTCGCGGTTCATCGTGCGGGTGAACGTCCCCAGAATGATGACGGGGAAGAACGACGACGCGGCCAGGCCGAACGCAAACGCCACGATCTGAGCTACGAACCCCGGCGGATAGATTCCGAGCAGGCCCGCCACCCCCACTGCAAACGCCGCGCTGATCCTCGCCGCCAGCAGTTCACCCTTCTCCGATATGTCCGGTTTCCAGGCCCGTTTCAGCAAGTCGTGGCTAATGGCCGACGAGATCACCAGCAGGAGCCCCGCCGCCGTCGACAGCGCTGCCGCCAGCCCGCCCGCCGCCACCAGTCCCACCACCCAGTTGGGCAGGCGCGAGATCTCCGGGTTGGCGAGCACCATGATGTCGCGGTCGATCGTGAGTTCGTTTTCGGCCGCGTCGCCCACGTACTGGATGTTCCCGTCGCCGTTCTTGTCGTCGAACGTGATGAGCCCGGTGTCCTCCCAACCGCTGAACCACTCGGGCATGGCGTCGTACGGCTGTCCGGCCACGGTGTCCAGCAGGTTGGCGCGCGCGAACACGGCCACCGCCGGTGCGGTCGTGTAGAGGATCGCGATGAAAAGGAGTGCCCACCCAGCCGAGATGCGCGCGTCCCGTACCCGGGGCACGGTGTAGAAGCGGATGATCACGTGCGGCAGCCCGGCCGTGCCCAGCATGAGCGCCGCCGTGATGAAGAACACGTCGATCGTCGACTTGGTGCCGTCCGTGTAGGGCGTGAAACCCAGCTCCTGGTGCAGGCCATCCAGCTTGTCGAGCAGGAAGACGCCGGTGGCCGGATCCGCGCCGCCGAATCCAAGCTGAGGGATGAAGGTGCCTGACAGCATGACCGCCAGGAAGATTGCCGGCACCATGTAGGCGAAGATCAGCACGCAGTACTGCGCCACCTGGGTATAGGTGATGCCCTTCATCCCGCCCAGGACGGCGTAGAAGAAGACGATCCCCATCCCGATGACGACGCCGACGGTCACGTCCACCTCGAGAAAGCGGCTGAACACGATACCCACGCCGCGCATCTGGCCGCTCACATACGTGAACGAGACGAAGATCGCGCACGCCACGGCCACCACCCGCGCCACCTGCGAGTAATACCGCTGGCCCACGAACTCCGGAACCGTGTACGCCCCGAACTTCCGCAGGTATGGCGCCAGCAGCATCGCCAGCAGCACGTATCCCCCCGTCCATCCCATCAGGTAGACCGAGCCGTCATACCCCATGAACGAGATCAGCCCCGCCATCGAGATGAACGAGGCCGCCGACATCCAGTCGGCCGCCGTAGCCATCCCGTTGGCCAGCGGCGACACGCCCGTGCCGGCCACGTAGAAGTCCCTGGTGGAGCCGGCCCGGGACCAGATCGCCACCCCGATATATAGGGCGAACGAGATCCCCACCATGATGAAGGTCCAGAGGCGGACGTCCATGGGCTAGCGCGGCGCTGCCGGAGGGAACCGCCGAGGGGCCCGCCTGGTCAGCCCTGGGCCTCGCGGCGCGTTGGGGCCGTCCCTCATTCCTCGGCCACCCCGAACTCCCTGTCCAGCCGGTTCATCAGGCGTGAGTACACGAAGATCAGCACCACGAAGACGTAGATCGATCCCTGCTGTGCGAACCAGAAGCCGAGCTTGAAGCCCGTGCCGGGTATCCGGATCGCGTTGAGCGCGTCGGCGAAGACGATCGCGCAGCCGTAGGACACCACGAACCAGATGGACAACAGGATCCCGAGATAGCGGAGGTTGCGGGACCAGTAGGCGTTGGCGTCGGGCATGGCGATGGGTTGGGGGGTTGGAAGAGGTCGACGGGTTCGATGCGGCCACAACTTGGGCAAGCAAGCGGTTGTTGGCCAGCCCCGCCAGGAATCAGGCCGCCCTACTCTTTGACGAGCACGATCGGGGAGCCGCCTCCAGTCGGCCGCAACTCGATCCGTCCGGTGTTGACGATCTCCCTTTCGTAGATCAACGGGCCCTTCTCCTTCCACGTCTCCCAAACGCGCACCTGACCGGAGTCGAACTCGAAATGATGGACGGTATCCCCGTCATCGAACCCGCGAGCCGGCGAGCGTGCGGCCGAATGACGACGGCCAGGCAGATCAAAACGGCAACCGAGGCCGGCAGGGCGCCCACCCCGAACAGGATGTCCGTGAGAATGATGTTGCCCACCACCGGCAACAGGACGAGTGCACCGATCAGCGAGGTCCGTGGCCAGGCGAGCAGGAGCCCGCCGCCGATCTCGACCAGTGCGATGACCGTGCCATAGAAGCCGGAGAAGTAGTACCAGGTCAGCCAGAAGCCGCTGACCTGGCCCATCCCCTACATCAGGCCCGAGATTACCCCGTCCTCGTCGATGGTCATGTTCAGCGCGGCCGGCCTTGCCGCCAGCCCCGGCATCGTCATGATCGACCCCGTCTTCACGACCACGAACCCCGCGCCGGCCGACGGCGTGACCTCCCGCACCGCGATCCGGAACCCGCGCGGCCGTCCCAGCAGCGCCGGGTTGTCCGAGAACGAGTATTGCGTCTTGGCGATGCAGACGGGCGCGTCGGCCAGCCCGAAGGACTCGAGGCGCTCCAGTTCGGCGGTCACCCCGGGCTGGAAGTCCACCCCCGCCGCGCCGTAGATCCGGGTCGCCACGGTCTCGATCTTTTCCTTGAGCGGCATCGCGTCCGGGTAGAGGGGCCGGAAGTCGGCGTCCCCGCTGTTGGCGATCTCCCAGACCGCGTCGGCCAGGTCGACGCAGCCGGCACCGCCGCCGCCGTGCGGATCGGCTTCCACCGCTGCGATCCCGCGCGCCGCGCAGCCATCCAGCACGGTCGCGATCTCGGCGGGCGTGTCGCTCGCAAACCGGTTCAGAGCGACCACCGCCGGGACCCCGAACCTGGCCACGTTCTCGACGTGGCCGTAGAGGTTCTCCATGCCGCGCCGGAGCGCGTCCACGTTCTCGGACGCCAGGCTGTCTTTGGATGCTCCCCCATTCATCTTGAGCGCGCGGATCGTCGCGACGATCGCGACGGCATCGGGGCTGAGCCCACCCAGCCGACACTTGATGTCAAAGAACTTTTCGGCCCCCAGGTCGGCCCCGAAGCCCGCCTCCGTGACCACGATGTCGCCGAGCTTGAGTCCCGCGCGGGTGGCGATCAGCGAGTTGCAGCCGTGCGCGATGTTGGCGAACGGTCCACCGTGGACGAACGCAGGCGTGCCCCCCAGCGTCTGCACGAGGTTGGGGTGCAGCGCGTCGCGCATGAGGATGGTCATCGCCTTGTGGGCGCCGATGTCGCGGCAGCGCACGGGCTCGCGGCTCCGGGTGTACCCGATGATGATGTTGCCCAGACGACGCTCCAGGTCGGCCAGATCACGCGCCAGGCAGAAGATTGCCATGACCTCGGAAGCGGCCGTGATCATGAACCCGTCCTCGCGCGGAATCCCGCCGAAGGGCCCGCCCAGACCCACGATCACGTTGCGCAGGGCGCGGTCGTTCATGTCGACGGCGCGCCCCCAGGTAATGCGGCGGTGATCCAGCCCCGTGCTGTTGGGCCGGAAGAGGTGGTTGTCCAGCATGGCCGAAAGCAGCGAGTGCGCCGACGTGATCGCATGGAAGTCGCCGGTGAAGTGGAGGTTGATGTCCTCCATCGGGACCACCTGCGAGTACCCCCCGCCAGCCGCCCCGCCCTTGATCCCGAAGACGGGGCCCAGCGAGGCTTCGCGAATGCAGAGCACGGGGTTGCGCTCCCGCAGGTTGAGCGCGTCGGCGAGGCCCACCGAGACCGTGGACTTGCCCTCGCCCGCCGCGGTCGGGCTGCACCCGGTGACCAGCACGAGCCTGGCCCCCCGGTCGGGCCGCGCGTGCACCACGTCCAGGGGGACCTTGGCCTTGTCGTGGCCGTATTGGAGAATCTCGTCCGGACCGAGCCCAACGCCGGCGGCGATCTCGGCGATCGGCTTCATTCGGTGAGCTTGCGCGATTTCGATGTCGGAAAGCATGGTAGTTATCGGAGAGAGAGTGGGGGCGTGCGGTCGGACTCAGGTGACGCCGGATCACGAAAAACGGCGACCGAAGTCTGGCGCGGATGTGAAGTGCGAGCAAGGGGGATGCACATGTGGGGCGCGATTATCGGGGATGTCGTCGGATCCGTCTACGAATGGGACAGGATCAAGACCAAGACGTTCGACCTCTTCCACTCGGAGGGTCACTTCACGGACGACTCGGTCTGCACGGCCGCGATCGCCGACATCCTCCTGCACGACCGCGGGGCTCCCGAGACGCTCCAGAAATGGTGCCGCCGGCATCCCGCATCCTACGGCGGCTGGTTCGTCGACTGGATGTGGTCCGATCACCCCGAGCCCTACGGGAGCTTCGGCAACGGGGCGGCGATGCGCATTTCGCCGGCCGCGTTTCTGCACTACGACGACCTCGACGCCGCGCTCGCCGCCTCCGACCGGCTCACGGAGATCACGCACAATCACCCGGAAGGGCTCAAGGGTGCGAGGGCGACCGTGCACGCGACCTGGCTGGCGCTCGAGGGCGAAGAGGCGCACGTCATCCGCAGGACCATAGCGGCCCGCTACCGTTACAACCTCGTGCGGTCGGTCGACGACATACGGACGTTCTACCGCTTCGACGAGACCTGCCAGAACACGGTCCCGGAGGCGATCACCTGCGCGCTCGAGTCGACCTGCTTCGAGGACGCGATTCGCAACGCCATCTCCCTGGGAGGCGACTCCGACACGGTCGCCGCCATCGCCGGTCCGATCGCGGAGGGCCTCCACGGCATCCCGGAAGGCATACAGCGGGTCGTGGAGGAGCGCTTCCTGGCCAAGGCGCCCGACATCGTGGAGGTGATGCACGAAATGTACGACGAGGTCGAGAGGCGCCGCGCCAGACAGCGGAAGCTCCGCCGGAAAAAGGCTACAAGGCCGCGAACCCGGTTTCCGGCCCGGTCTGGCTGAGCGCCGGCGGAGGGCCCACGGGCTTCAACGCCACCGGACACGCCTTGAGCGCGGCCGTCTGCGTCACCGGATCGTAGCCGCCCCCGGTCAGTACGTTCACCGGCACGTCCTCGAAGGCGAACGACGCGAAGACCGTCCCCTTCGGCGACTTGGTGGTCCCGTGCACCTTCACGTACACGCAGCCCCGGGGATTGCTCAGCTCGGCATACCCGCCGTCCTCCAGCCCCAGCCGCACGATGTCGTCGGGATGCACCTCCAGCGTCTCCTCCGACAGCAGGTAGTCGATCCCGTCCGAACGCCCGGTCTGCGTCCGCGTGTGGTACTGGGGCAGCCGCCGGCCGGTCGTGAGCCACATCGGGTACTCGTCCGAAAGCGTCTCCTCGGGGTCGCGATACTCCAGCATCTTGAAGATCCCGCGCCCGTTCTCGAAGCGCTCCTCGTGCAGCCTCGGCGTCCCCGGGTGGTCGCGGGCGGGCACGGGCCACTGGTACTCGCCCCGGTCGATCCGGTCCCAGTCGAGGCCGTTGTAGAGGGGTGAGAGGGCGCAGAGCTCGTTGAAGACCTCCTTGGCGGACCCGAAATCGAAGCCTTGCCAGCCCATTCGCCGAGCGAGCTGCGAGAGGATCCACCAGTCGGGCTTCGCTTCGCCTGGCGGCGGCACCGCCGCACGCAACCGCTGCACGCGGCGCTCGGTGTTGGTGCAGACGCCGTCGGTCTCGGCCCAGGCCGTGGCCGGGAACACCACATCGGCCACCTTGGCCGTCTCGGTCATGAAGATGTCGATCACGACCAGGCAGTCGAGGCTCTTGAGCGCGTGTTCGCAGTGGTGGCGGTCCGGGTCGGTGACCAGCGTGTTCTCGCCGTCGATGATCATCGCGTGGATGCCGTCGCCGCACAGGTCCAGCGCCGTGACCTTGGTCATGCCCGTCTCCAGGTCGACCTTGCGCCCGTACGCCCGGTGGAACTTCGCCTGGTGGGCGGGATCGGTGACGGTCTGGAAGCCGGGGTAGTTGTTGGGCAGCGCGCCCGCGTCGCCGGCGCCCTGGATGTTGTTCTGCCCGCGCATGGGGTTCACCCCCGTGCCCTCGCGGCCAAGGTTGCCGGTCATCAGGGCCAGGTTGCAGAGGCTCTGCACGTTGTCGACGCCGCAGATGTGCTCGGTGACCCCGACCGTGTAGTAGATGGCGCCCCGGTCGGCCCCGCCGTACAGCAGCGCCGCCTTTTCGATGTCCTCGGGGTCGCACTCGCTGATCCCGGACGCCCACTCCGGGGTGTACTGCGCGACGTGCTGCATGAAGTCCTCGCCGTGGGCCGTGCGCTCGTCGATGAAGGCCTGGTCCATCAGCCCCTCCCGGGCGATCACATGCGCCATCGCGAGCAGCAGCGACACGTCGGACCCCACGCGGATGGGCAGGTGCACGTCGGCGATCTCGGCCAGCCCGATCCGGCGCGGGTCCGCCACGATCATCTTCGCGCCGCGCGCGAGCGCCCGCTTGAGCCGTGTGGCGGCCACGGGGTGGCACTCGGTCATGTTGGTGCCGATGCAGAAGATCACATCGGGCTTGTCCATGTCGGCGAGAGGGTTCGACATCGCCCCTCTTCCGATTGTTGCCGCCAGACCGGCGACTGTGGGGGCGTGTCAGGCACGGCTGCAGTTGTCGATGTGGTTCGTCCCCAATCCCGCCCTGATGAAGCGTTGCATCATGTAGGCGGCCTCGTGGGGAGCGCGTCCGGAGGCGATCCCGTAGACGGCGCGGCGCCCGTGGTCCCTCACCACCTTGCGCAGCTTGTCGGCGGCGAAGTCCAGCGCCTCGTCCCACGACGCGGGGCGCAGTTCCCCGGTCTCGTCGTCGCGCACGAAGGGCGTGGCGAGACGGTCGGGATGGTGCACAAAGTCGAAGGCGAACTGGCCCTTCACGCACAGCGCCCCTTCGTTCGCCGGTCCGTCCATCGCCGGCAACACGCCCACGATCTTCTCCCCGCGCGTCATCACGTCGACCGAGCAGCCGACGCCGCAGTAGGGACAGACGGTGCGGGTCGTCTCGGTCTCGCCCGGAACGTCCCTGTTGGCGAGCGCCTTGAGGTCTCCCAGCGCACCCGTCGGACAGGTCTGGATGCACTGCCCGCAGAAGGTGCACGCCGAGTCCTTGAGGTGGCCGCCGAACTCGGTGGTGATCTGCGTGTGGAAGCCGCGATTCATCACCGAGATCGCGTAGTCCCCCTCCTGCTCCGCGCACACGCGCACGCAGCGATAGCACGAGATGCAGTTCTCGTAGTCGCGCTTGATGAAGGGGTTGTCGTCGTCCGGCCGGCTCGTGCCCGACGTGGCGCCCGCGAAGCGGCCGGTACGGGCATCGTAGCGGTCGAGCAACTCGGCCATTTCCTGCGACGCGTAGCCGTGCATCGGGTCCACGTCGGCGTCGCGGTTCTCCGACGCGACCATCTCCATGAGGATCCGGCGCTGCACCTCGATGCTTGCGGTTCGCGTGCGCACGACCATGCCGGGGTCGGCCTGCATCGTGCACGACGCCACCGGGTTGCGTGCGCCTTCCAGTTCGACGACGCACAGCCGGCAGCCGCCGAAGGGTTCGAGCCGGGGGTCGTAGCAGAGCGTCGGGATGTCCCTGCCGTGGCGTTCGGCCACCTCATAGAGCGTCTCGCCCCGAGTGAAGGCGACCTTCTCCCCGTCAAGGGTCAGGGTCAGTGCCGCACCGTTGTGCCTCATCGTGTCACCCCTTCCTGGGACGCGCGCTCACGGCGGGACCCGGCGGGGCCCCCACATGCGCGCGGATCCGGTCCGGGAAATAACGGATCAGGCTCTCCGTAAGCAAGGGCGCGGCCTGTCCGAGCCCGCACGCGCTCGTCTTTTTCATGACATCGTTCAAGTCGCTCACTTCGTCGACCCAGGCCTCGACGGTACGGGGGCCGCTGCCCTCCAGTCGCTCCACCAGACGCTGGCACCCGATCCGGCACGGGAAGCACTTCCCGCACGACTCCTCGGCGAAGAATTCCATCGATTCGCGGGTGACCCGGATCATGTCGCGCGAGTCGTCGAACACCATGATCCCGCCCGCGCCCAGGAAACTGCCCTTCGACCGGATCGAGGGCTCGTCGAGCGTGACGTCCAGGTCCGTGCCCGCCAGGAAGCCGCCCGACAGACCCGCCATGGTGACGGCCTGGAAGGAGCGTCCCGGCGGCGCACCTCCCGCCCAGCCGTTGAGCAGCTCCATGAGCGGCAGCCCGATGGGGACCTCGTAGTTCCCCGGCTGCGCCACGTCGCCCGACAGGCTGATCACCTTGGTGCCTGCGTGATCGCCGAGTCCCAGGTCCCGGTACCACTCCGCGCCGTGCACGAGAATGGGCGGGACGGAGACAAGGGTTTCCACGTTGTTAACGACGGTGGGGAGGTTTTCATAGCCGTGCGTGACGGGGAAGGGGGGGCGGTTCCTGGGGAACGGGTGCTTGCCCTCCAGCGAATTGAGCAGGGAGGTCTCCTCGCCGCAGATGTAGGCGCCGGCCCCGCGCCGCACCATCAGGTCGAACGAGAAGCCGGAGCCAAGGATGCCGTCGCCGACCAGGCCGGCCGCCGCCGCTTCGGCGATCGCGCCCTCCAGGATGTCCAGCGTCTCGGGGTACTCGTAGCGCAGGTAGATGAAGCCGCGCTCGGCACCCGTCGCGTAGGCCGCGATCGCCATCCCCTCGATCAGTGCGTGGGGGTCGTGATCCATGAGCAGGCGGTCCTTGAAGCAGCCGGGCTCTCCCTCGTCCGCGTTGCAGACGATGGTCCTGGGAGTGCCGTCCGCCTCCGCCACCGCACGCCACTTCCGGCCTGTCGGGAAACAGGCGCCACCCCTGCCGGCAAGGCCGCTGCGGTCCACGATCCCGATCACTCCGTCGGGAGTCCTTCCGGTGACTGCCCCCGTCAGCGCCTCGTAGCCACCCTGTGCGCGGTATCCCGCCAGGGCCGCGCGCCCGGGGTCGCGGATCCCCGCGAAGACGCATTCCTCGACGCCCGCGGGAGCGGGGGCCGGCAGTGGCGACGGCCCGGTCACGAGACTGCCCGCAGTCTTTCCGGTCAACACCGTTCGACCATGGATCACGGGTACGGGCTGGTCGCACCTGCCCGGGCACGGCATCGCGTGCGGGTCGTGTCCGGCCGCCCGCAGGCTGGCGATCAGGACATCGGAGCCCCGCATGCTGCAGACCGGTCCGTTACACACCCTGGGCCGTTCGGCTCCGCCCTCCTCGCGGGAAAAGTGGTGGTAGAAGGTGACGGTCCCGAAAAGGTCCGCCAGCGGAATGCGCAGCCCCTTCGATACCGACCGCAACGCCGGCTCCGACAGATACCCATCGCGTGCGTGGAAGGCGTGGAGCAGCGGCAGCAGGGGTGCCGGCTCGTCCTTCCAGCGCGCAATAAGGGCTTCGTCTGTCGGGTTCGGCATCCGGGCCACGCTGTGTTGCGGGGAGGGAGGTTGCTGGGTCCGTTGGTGGACGCGTTCGGGTGACTCTTCGCGGAATTCCCGCGTGCCCTACATAATAGTTGGAGGAAACATTTGCCGACACCGGAAAGGAAGGGAACGGCGATGAACCAGCGCCGCGCAGGCATGGGCGGTCCGAGCGGTCTCCGCCGCAAGGCTGCTCGGGTGCGTGTGGGACGCATGCGCGGTGGCCGGTTCTCGACGCGCGGCGACAGCGTGGCCGTGGAGGAGCCGATGGAGGTTCGGCTGGAGGTGCCGGGCGACGACGGTATCCGCGAACATCCGGTTTCGGTGACGATGAGGACACCGGGGGACGACTTCGAACTCGCGGCCGGCTTTCTCTTTACCGAAGGCGTGGTCATCGACCCGGCGGCGGTGGCCGATGTCCGCTATTGCCGAAACGTGGAACCGCAGGAGTACAACGTCGTGACGGCTTCCGTGCGGGACCCCGCCGCCTTTGATGCCACCAGCCTGACGCGCAACTTCTACGTGACCTCTTCGTGTGGCGTGTGCGGCAAGGCGTCGCTCGAGGCGGTCGAAGTCATGGGATGCCAGCCGGTTGCCGGGGGCACCTTCACCATCGCCGAAGACGATGTCCGGGCGCTGCCGGACAAGCTGCGAACGCTGCAGAGGACCTTCGAGCGCACCGGCGGCCTGCACGCGGCCGGGCTCTTCGACGGCGACGGCCGGATCACGGTGGCGCGCGAGGACGTCGGCCGCCACAACGCCGTGGACAAGGTGATCGGGGCGCTCGTGCTGTCGCGGGCGCTCCCCGGCTCGGCGTCGGGCCTGATCGTGTCGGGCCGTTCGTCGTTCGAGATCCTCCAGAAGGCCGCCATGGCGGGCATCCCCGTGGTGGTTGCCGTGGGAGCGCCGTCGAGCCTCGCCGTCACTTTCGCCCGGCGCTTCAACATGACCCTCGTTGGATTCGCGAACCGGGACGGGTACAACGTCTACTCCGGCGGAGACCGGATCTCGCGGGGCGACGGAGCGGGGGAGTGAGCGCTTTCACCGGTGGCGATGGACGGCCGCTGCTCGGCGTCGTTCTGGCCGGTGGCGAGAGCCGCCGCTTCGGATCGCCCAAGGCGCTGGCCACGTTGCATGCGAAGCCTCTGTGGCAAGTGGCGGTGGAGCGGCTGAGCGCGGTGTGCGACCGCGTGGAGGTGTCGGCCAACGACGCGCGGGTGGCCGGCGTGGTGAGTTCCACGGTCGGGGTGTTCGCGGATCGCGAGGCGAACGCGGGTCCCCTCGGGGGCCTCCACGCAGCCTGGAGGCGCGCGGTTGAAGTGGGCAGCGGAGGGATCATGGTGTTGGCGGTCGACACGCCGTGGGTGCCGCACGAAGCGCTCGTCCGCCTCGCCACGCAGTGGCGGTCGCACGGCAGGGCGTGCGTGGCCGCTGCCGGTCCGCCCTGGGGCTTCGAACCGTTGACTGCGGTCTATCCCGTCTCTTCGCTGGATAGCGTGGAAGACGCGTTGCGGGGCGGCCATCGCCAGGCCGGGGCGTTCGCGGAGTCGCTGAGCCCCTTGGTGGTGGACACGGGCGTGGATTCCGCCCGCTTCCGCAGCGTCAACCGGCCCGAGGACCTGCCGCCTCCCGCGTTCTCGATCGTCGGCAACAAGAACTCGGGCAAGACGACGCTGACGGTCGCGGTGATCGCCGAACTGGCCCGCCGAGGACGGAGGGTGATGTCCGTCAAGCACGGCCACCACTTTCGAGTGGACAGTCCCGGCACGGATTCGTGGCGCCACCGGCACGAGGGCGGCGCGGAACGCGTGCTGCTGGCCGGCCCGGATGAATTCGCCGTGATGGGGGGCTGGGAGACCGGCTCCGAGCCTCCCCTCGACCTCCTGCTGTCCCGTCACCTGGCGGATGCCGAGATCGTGGTGGTCGAGGGATATCGCCACGAGGAGCTTCCCAAGGTGGAGATCTTCCGCTCGGAGGTGCAGCCCGAGCCGGTGCTGGGACCGGAAGAGGCTCGAAAAAGGGGAGTCCTTGCCGTGGTCACCGACCGCGACGACCTCCAGTGGCCCGCGCCGGTGCTGGATCCGGATGCCGCGGACACGGCTGCACGGGTCGTGGATGCTGCGGAAAGGGCCCTGTTTTGACCACGCCGTCGCCCGGGCGCCTCGCGTCCCTGGATGCCTTCCGGGGCCTCGCCGTCGCGGGAATGATCCTCGTCAACAACCCGGGGAGCTGGTCACACGTCTACGGCCCGCTCAGGCACGCTCCCTGGCACGGCGCCACGCCGACCGACCTCGTCTTCCCGTTCTTCCTCTTCGCCGTCGGCGTGTCGCTGTCGTTCTCCTTCGCGGCGCGGACCGCCAGGGGAGCCTCGCGCCGCGACCTGTGGACGCACGTCGCGCGGCGCGCCCTCATCATCTACGGGCTCGGCCTCTTCATGGCGGCGTTTCCCGGCTTCGACCTCGCAACCGTGCGGCTCGTCGGAGTGCTCGCGCGCATCGCCCTGGTCTACCTGGTTGCGGGCACACTGGTCCTGTGGCTGTCCCGGCGGGCCGTGTGCGCCGTCATGCTGGCGCTGCTGTTCGCCTACTGGGCGCTCATGTCGTGGGTGCCCATCCCGGGGTTCGGACCGGGGGACCTGTCTCCAGAAGGCAACCTGGCCGCGCACCTCGACCGCATGATCCTTGGCATGCACATGTGGAGCGGAGGCGGAGGCGTGTACGATCCCGAAGGCCTGCTCAGCACGCTACCGGCCGTGTCGACCACGCTATCGGGGCTCTTTGCGGGGGACTACCTGCGCACCAGGCGGGCTGCGGCGGACAAGGGTCCGGAGCCCGCCGGCCGTCTTGCCGCGACCGGCGTTGCACTCGTGCTGGCCGGATACGCCTGGGACGTCCTGTTTCCGATCAACAAGCCGTTGTGGACCAGCTCCTACGTGCTGTTCACGACCGGGTGGGCCCTCGTGGCGCTGGCGTTGCTGTACTGGCTGATCGATGTGCGGGGCCAGCGCGCCTGGGCGAAGCCGTTCGTTGTGTACGGCATGAACGCGATCACCGTCTTCGTCGCGTCGGGGCTCCTGGCCAAGGTGCTGGTGCTGCGGAGGGCGCCGGCGGGGGCGGACGGCGCCACCACGTCGCTCTACAACCGGATCTACGAGGTCGGCTTCGCTTCCTGGGCCGGTCCACTGAACGGATCCCTCGCGTTCGCGATGGCGACGGTGCTCCTTTGGCTCGCGGTCCTCTGGGCGATGTACCAGCGGCGGATCTTCATCAAGGTCTAGGGCGCCTAGGGCTGCCCCTGACCGGGCTCCGTGCCGGAGGGAAGCGCCGTCTCGCTGTCCGCGGCCCGCAGTTGCGCGTCGAACTCGGACGCCTCCACGAGACGAGTGAGGGATCCCTGCAGCTCGTCCAACTGCGATTCCAGAAGACCGAGCCGGCGTTCGACGATCTTGATGGACTCCTGGGTCCCCTGTCCCTCGAAGTAGCGTCCAAGCGCCTCGACGATGGGCTTGAGCGCGTACCGCGCCGTGAGCCCGACAATGGGGACCAGCACCACCGAGACCCCCATGATGACCGCGACGAGCGCTACGAAGTCGATGGGAAGTACCTGCATCGGCAGTTCCTTTCGGTAGGCAAAACTTTCAGGATGTTCCGAGCGTAGGTCCCGCTATGAGGCTCCCGGTCATGGTGGCCGGGGCCGCGTGCGGTACCCCAACAAGGATACTGGGAATGAATACGTGGAAAGTCACACCCGGGTTCAGCCGGGCAAGGTATGCCGTGCCGGCGATTCTGCTTGTCGCAGGGTTCGCTCCGGCTCCCGGATCGCTCGCCCAGGAGACCTACCGGGTGGACGGCGGCAGCGTTGCGATCTACAACCTCGCGGGCGAGGTCGAGGTCGTCCGGGGGCGGGGGAGCCAGGTGGAGGTCGACATCAGGCGCGGAGGTGCGGACCGGGCGCGGCTGCAGGTGGAGGTCGGACAGGTTGGAGACTCGGAGGCGCTGCGCGTCATCTACCCGGAGGACCGCGTCGTCTACGAGCGCATGGGCCGCTCCAGCACGACCATCCGCGTGCGGGACGACGGGACGTTCTTTCGGAACCGGTCCTTCGGGGGCCTGTGGGACGGGGACGAGGTCCGGATTTCGGGCCGCGGCCGGGGGCTGGAGGCGCACGCGGACATGATCGTGCGCGTACCCGCCGGCGTCAGCGTGGCAATCTTCCTCGCTGCCGGGTCGGGACGCGCCGACGGGCTGGCATCGGACCTGGTCTTCCGCACCGCTTCCGGTGGAGTCGAGGTGGCCGGCATCGTGGGGGACGTCGAGGTCGACACGGGCTCCGGCTCGGTGGCGATCGCCGATGTGGAGGGGGATGTGACGGCCGATACGGGTTCCGGTTCGATCGGCCTGGAGGATATCCGCGGAGACCTGCTGTCTGCCGACACGGGTTCGGGCAGTGTAAGCGGGCGCAATGTCTCGGTCGCCGAGCTGTATGTGGACACGGGTTCCGGCGGCATCCGGATCGAGGGACTGAGCGCCGCGGACGTCGAGTGCGACACCGGCAGCGGCTCCGTACACCTCGGCATGCTCTCGGACGTGGACAGGCTGGTCGTGGACACGGGTTCAGGCAGCGTCTCGCTGGAAGTGCCGCGCGACTTCGGGGCCGAGCTGGAGCTGGATACCGGGAGTGGCGGCATCAGCGTCGATGTTCCCGGACGCGTTGTGGAGACCTCCAGGCGGCACCATTTCCGGGGCTCCGTGGGTGACGGCGAGGGAACGGTCGTAGTCGACACGGGTTCCGGCGGGGTGACCATCCGCCGCGGCTGACTCCCCGTCGCCATCCGCATCAGTCGCGTCCGTTGCAGCCTTCCGGAGGCGACGCCGGTCGTCTTCGCCGGATCTTTTTGCGCCCTTGCGATGTAAAAGTCATGTTGACCTTGACCGAAATGGAATCGTACATTACTCAGTCTTCCCAACTGAATCTGCGACGCCCTGGCGACGGCGCGGCGGTGGCCGTATTGTGTGCGGCTGTTGACCCCGCGCGGTTGGCGGTGCGTCGCGGCGTACGGAGAGTCCCGGAGACTTACCATCGAGAAGAGAGGAAACATGAGGAGTTGGCTACGGATCGGGATTGTCGCGACGGGCGCGCTCGTCCTGCTCTTCGGGCCCCTGCTGGCGGCGCCAGCGAGCGCCCAGGTGTCCGAGCGTTTCAGGGTGATGGTGACCAACCTGATGCCGCTCAACGACGCCAATGACGACTTCGGCAAGGACCTCGCCAAGGAGTTGCGCGACCTGATCAACCAGTTCGGCACCCATCAGCCGATTGACGAGAGGGAGATCAGGGACGCGGCCGACAGGTTCGACCTCGACATGGAGGACCTGGACTGCGTCCGGTCGCAGCAGCTTGCCGGGCAGATCAACGCGAACGTGGTGTTCTGCGGCACCTACACCGAGGACAAGGACGCCGACACCTTCTCGCTCCAGGGGATCCAGTTCGCCGCCCCCGGTGGTCTTACCTTCATGATCGAGGACAAGACCTGGCACAAGGACGATCACGAAGTCGCGGCTCAGGAGATCGCCGGCGCGTTCGAGACGTACGTCGACCAGCTCCGCACCGCACAATTCTGCGGCGACTACTACCAGTCCAAGGACTGGGAGGGCGCTGACAGGACCTGTACTGCCGCCCTCGAGATGAACCCCGACAACTCGCAGGTCAGGTTCGTCTACGCCAACGTCCTCTTCCAGACCGAGCGCCTCGAGGAATCGTACCGGGAGACCCTCCAGGTCATCGAGGCGGACCCGCTGCACGAGGGCGCGCTGCAGCTTGCCGGGTACGTGGCGGCCAGCCTGGAACTCAACGACGAAGCCCGGGAGCACTATTCGGCCTACCTCGCGCTGAATCCGGGCGATGCGATCATACGGATGCAGATCGCCTACGACCTGGCTCAGGCGGGTGACGTCGAGGGTGCGATGCTCATGACGGAAGAGGGGCTCGCGATCGAGCCGGACAACGTCGAGTTGCTGCTTCGTCATGCCGCCTTCGCCACGCGTGCCGCGCAGGACATCACGGCCCGTGCGGAGCCGGGGGCCCCGCTTTCCGCCGAGGTGGCCGAACTGTATCGCAAGGCGATGGGCTCGTACGAGGTCGTGTACGAGGTCCAGGGCGACGAGATGGAGGTGGGCCACATACTCAACATGATCGCCGGCTTCACGGAACTGGAGCAGCTCCAGGACGCGATCGACATGGCCGCGCGCGCGCTCGAGACCCACGGAGACGACGCATCGCTGTGGTCCCGCTACGCCGACGTCCTCAAGAGGGCCGAGCGCGTCGAGGAGGCGATCGCGGCGCTGAACGAGGTGGAGGCGCGGGATCCAGGTTTCGCCAACGTCAAGGCGCGACAGGGCTCCTGGCTGCTGGAAACCGGCCAGGAGGACGACGCGCTCGGCTTCCTGCTGGAGGCGGTCGAGAAGGGTGAGCAGACCGCGGACGCCATGGCCGTCCTGCTCCTGGCCAATGCGCACTCGAAGGGCGTCGTCCCGAAGGATTGGGGCCACGCCCTGCGCGTCATCGGCCTCGCGAAATCCTTCGAGAACGAGGTCGCCGAGGGAACAAGGGGGCAGTTGGACTTCTGGCACGGCTTCTCGCTCTTCAATCAGGCGCTTGAGCAGGAGAGGCCGCAGACCCTGGAGACCGCCCAGTTGACGCTGCCCAAATTCCAGCAGGCGGCGCGGTTCTTCGTGCTTCCGAGGGTTGCAGCCTACGCCGAAGCCAATGCGATCGGGCTGCAGCAGTTCCGGGACGCCACCCAGCAGTACATCGAGATTCAGGAAGCGATCATTCAGAGAGGGCGCTGACCTAACTCGTCGCCGTAGGCGAACGACCGGGGGGGGGGGGGGGGGGGGGGGGGGGGGGGGGGGGGGGGGGGGGGGGGGG
>JAPPNN010000028.1 GCA_028873815.1 Gemmatimonadota bacterium
GTAAAGCAAAGTGGCGCTGCCGATTACATTTGTCGTGATTAGTCCCGGCCGAACTGGGACAGCTCCGCAAGCTCGAGGACCTGAGCCTCAACAACAACCTCCTGACAGGTCGCATCCCGCCCGAGCTGGGCAACCTCTCCAACCTGAGGCGGCTGATCCTGTACCAGAACGCGTTGACCGGCGATATACCTCCCTCGCTCGGCGAGCTTTCGCAGGTGGAGAACCTGAACCTCCACTTCAACCGCCTCAGCGGCACGATCCCGCCGACGCTCAGCAACCTGCGCAACGTCACGAACCTGGACCTGCGCTGGAACACGCTGACCGGCAGGATTCCGCGCGAAATGGGCCGTCTTGTCAACCTCAAGTACCTGGGGCTTGCAGCGAACCTGTTGACGGGCAGGATCCCTCGCGAACTGGGCGGCCTGTCCCGCGTCGAGACTCTGCATCTCACCGAGAACAGTTTGACCGGCGTCATTCCCGCAGAAATCGGGAACCTTTCTCGCCTGCAGCACCTCCTGCTGTCGCAGAACCGGCTGGCGGGATCGATACCGCCCGAACTGGGACGCCTCACAGCCCTGCGGGAACTTGACTTGACGAACAATCGCGACATGCGGGGAACCCTGCCGGCCACTCTGACGGAGATGGGTCAACTGAACACGCTCCTGCTCACGAACACCGGGCTGTGCGCGCCTCGCGAGGCGGCATTCCTGGACTGGCTCGCCGGTATGGACAACCAGCAGGTGGCCCGTTGCGGCGCCGTGGAGGGATCCGTCGCCTACGTGACGCAGGCGGTTCAATCGGTCGACTTCCCCGTGCCGCTGGTGGCGGGCAACGACGGCTTGCTCCGGGTGTTCGTGAGAGCCGACGAGACCACGACCCAGAGTCTGCCGAACGTCCGCGCCCGTTTCTTTCTCGACGGGACCGAGACGCACGTGGTCGACATCCCCGCCCAGGCCGCCACGATTCCGACCAACTTCGAGGAAGGAGATCTCGCCCGCTCGGCGAACGCGGTGATTCCGGGCACGGTAATGCAGCCCGGACTGAAGATCGTGGTGGAAATCGACCCCGGCGGAACGCTGGACCCGGCGCTGGGAGTCACCGGACGCCTCCCCGAGACGGGACGGACCAATGTGGACGTGCGGGCGATGCCGCCGTTCGATCTCACGGTGATCCCGTTCCTGGCGGAATCGGATCCGGATTCCTCGGTCCTGGAGCATACTCGAGACCTGAACGCCGATTCGGATCTGTTCCGGCATGTCCGGTCTCTATTGCCCATCGGCGGATTCACCGTGACGGTGCATGAACCCGTGGTGACCGGCACGGTCGAGTTGGGAAGCGTGCTCCGCGAAACGGAGGCCATCCGGGTCATGGAGGGCCGCGGCGGTTACTACCTGGGGCTTGCACGCCGAACGACCAGCCTTCGCGGCATAGCCGATCTGGGCAGGTACTCGAGCGCGAGCATACCGGTGTCCAACGTCGTCGCGCACGAACTTGGCCACAACCTGCGTCTCGTTCATGCGCCGTGCGGAGGGGCGGAAGGCCCGGATCCGTCCTTCCCCCAGCGCGACGGTTCCATCGGTGCCTGGGGATTCGACTTCCTGAACAACGTACTCGTGCCACCCGGCGACCCGGACCTTATGACCTACTGCGACCCGCGCTGGATCAGCGGGTGCCGCACCGCGTGATTCACGGCGAGGAATCGTATAAAGTCAACTGGGACTGCACGATCTGCTTCCCTTGCCGTTGGGCCGTATCAGACTCCAGCGTACCAGATTTCGTGGCAAATCGGCATAGAAGAGCGGGATTCGCCGGGACGACGACAGTGGCAGCCTGACGGGCTTTCCATGTCAGGCCCGTACCAATGACAACCGGCACTTAGCGTGGCCTCGCCGGGAGGTGGACGGAAGGGCCGTTCGCCTCGTACCACCGTGGTGAGGTCTCTCTTGCGCTCGCGCGCTGAGTGAGATGTCCTGTATTGTTGATGGTCCCTTGTCGGAGGTCGAACCGGCCGTGACGACGGTCGGGATGGAGCCACCCAAATAATTCTGTGGGGGAATCGACCCGTGATCCTCGGACACTGGAATGCGAACTCGGGATACTACCGCCAAACGGACCGCTCCGGGATGCCCGACGAGGTGACGCGCGCGTTCGGACGGCTGATCGCGGCGGCGGGCGCACTCGGCGTTCCCGCGCCCTTGCGGGATCCGGACGACACGTGGCAACTGGAGGTGCTCGCGCATCCGCACGGGCCGCGCATCCTGAAGGCGCGCATCGTGGCCCCGGACGAGGAGCCCGTGGCGGTGCTGGCGGTGGCGGAAGGGGGTGGCACCGGGGCGCGGCGCGCATGGCGGGAGACGGTGGAGGCGGCCCCTTGGTTACACCCCGGATGCGACCCAACCCCCCTCCGCGAACCTCCGGACGGCCCATGGGTGATCATGGCCCTGCTGCTGCCGCTGGCCATCCACGGGGAGGCCGTGGAATGGCTGGGGGACGTGGAACAGTGCATCGCGTGGGCCTTCCTCAAGAGCCTCCCGCCGATGGCGAGCGCGTGAAGCCGTCCACCGAGGATGTGGCGTTTCGCGTCCGGCATTCGACGAACGGCCTCCCTCCACTGGCTCGTTGAGAAAGGTATGCACACCGCCGCCGCATTGCTCCACGGCAAAACGCGTGCTGGACGCACCCCCTCCGGTCCCATATCGAGGTAGATCGTCCGCTTCGAGATGACCCGCTCCCGTCCCACCCGCGTGGGCCGGCCATCGAACACGGCGTGCTCAAGGTGAACCAGAACTCTTGGGTCGAGACCGTGGTCTAGCTCGTCAACCAAGACGGCACCTCGCTTCAGGAGAGCGCGGTGCCGTTCCAAGGTCAGGTCGAGTACCGCGTCCAAGAGGGGATGCCCGGGACAGACGAATGCCGCCACCGGTTGTCCGCACAAACCGCAGGTGGAGCGGATCACGGCAGGGAATCGTATAAGTCTAACTGGGACTGCACGATCTGCGCTCCCTGCCGTTAAACGTCGATCCGACTGAGCCGTACGGAATCGACCGGGAAACCGCCTCATTCTGCGGGACTTGACGAGAGAGATCAGACACCTTTCCCGGACGAAGGTCTGACGGTGACGGAGATCTCCCGCGAGTTGGGGATCAACCGTCAGACGATCGATCTGCGTTCCTTCCACCGGGACGCGATCCGACTGCATCGGATCGAATTGGGGGGAAGACCGAATCAGATGGCGGGAATCTGAATCGTCAGATCTACCACTTCTCCGCGCTCCAGCTGATCGAAGGCCCGAAGGCCCGTAAGGCCGCGTCACCAAGGCCAACCGACAGGCTCGTTTCGTTTCGGTGATGATCTGGAGTCCACTTGCGGAGAGATCGGTCCGGAGCAGGGTGCAGCCGACAGCTTTGGAGTCGCTAGCCTGGTGACACGTCGTAACAGCTCGTAACCGGTGTTCACTGATCGCCACGGGCCCGTCCGCCAGATCGATCGGCACGCCGCTGGTGCTCGTGGGCACCCCTGAGTGGCCAGTGGGCCCTATTGAGGGCCGAGCATCGCCGAATACGCCGGTGCTCCCGAATCGCGAATCGGATGGATCCCGGTCGACTTGCGGTGCGCCGCGCTGGTGGAGTTGGTAGATTGCTTCCTGCAAGCTGCGAGTTCCCCCCTTACCCGGAAAGCTCCTAGAATAACGATGCTCGTGCCCGAGCACGCCCGACGCCGCCGCCGAGTCGATTCGTCAATCCATGCGGCGGCCCAAGTCTTTGCCGATCCCGGCGTCTACCTCGACTACGCCGCGACGACGCCTGTCGATCCGGCGGTCTCACGGGTGATGGGCGGCTTCCTTACGAAGGATGGCACCTTCGGGAACCCAGCGTCAGTGACTCACGGCTTCGGCCAGGCGGCAGCGGAGGCGGTGGAGAATGCTCGACGGGAGGTCGCAGCCCTGGTTTCTTCAAGACCCGAGGAGATCGTCTGGACCTCCGGCGCGACCGAGTCGATCAACCTCGCCATGAAGGGATCGGCCCTCGCCCGTCGCGACCGCGGCAGACACATCGTTACCTCGCCTCTGGAGCATAGGGCAGTCCTCGATTCAGCGGAGTGGCTAGAATCGCAGGGATTCGAGATCGGCTATGTGGAGCTAGACGATCACGGCAGAGTAACCCGGAAAGGTCTCTCGCGAGCGCTTCGACCAGATACTGTCCTCGTGTCCCTGATGCTCGTCAACAACGAGACGGGTACGATCACCGACATCGCGGCACTTGGACCCTTAGTCCGTGAGCAGGGAGCAATCTTCCATGTGGACGCCGTGCAGGGTGTGGGGCGGCTACGGATGGGTGATATCGCCACCGCAGCGGATCTCATCTCGATCAGCGGACACAAGATTTACGGCCCGAAGGGTATCGGCGCGCTCCGTGTTCGCAGGCCTCTGCTGAGTGAGTTGGTTCCCCAAATGCACGGTGGCGGGCACGAGTTGGGACTGCGGTCCGGGACGCTCCCGACCCACCAGGTCGTGGGTATGGGCGCGGCCGCCAAGCTTGCTCGTGAGCACGGTGAGGCCGACGCAGGACATGTCACGTCCCTTGATCGGAAGCTACGCGCACACCTTGGGCGCATTGAGCGGACATCGACCAACGGAAGCCTACGGCACCGCGTTCCGGGCATTCTCAGCGTACACTTCGAGGGCGTGGCGGCGGAGGCGCTGATGATCGCGTTAGGAGGCGTGGCGATTTCGTCCGGATCCGCTTGCACCTCCGCAGAGGTGACGCCATCGCATGTCCTGCTCGCCCTTGGCCTTGGCGAGGAGCGGGTGCTATCGTCGGTCAGGTTCAGCTTCGGCCGCTTTACGACGATGGACGAGATCGACCATGTCGGATGGGTGCTGGCCGGGATCGTGCCCGCCCTACGGAAGCTCTAGCCATGACCGCATCCACGGCCCTGCCGAACGCGGCTGCGACCCTGCCGAACCGCATCGCCGCCATCAAGAGCGTGATTCTCTCGGAGTACCAGGAGGAACACGACTATCCGTGGCTCATCGCCTACTCGGGCGGTAAGGACTCCACCATGCTGCTGCAGTTGGTTTGGGAGGTCATCGCCGACCTGTCCCCCCAAGCACGCCAGCGTCGCGTGCTCGTCGTGGGCAATGACACGCTCGTCGAATCTCCTCTGGTCATCGAGCATCTCCGGGAATCGATGGAAGAAATCCGGTTGGCCGGAGTACGGCAGAACCTGCCGATCAGGACCAAGATCACCGTGCCGTGCATCGACCAGACGTTCTGGGTCAGCGTCATCGGCCGCGGCTACATCCCGCCCACCCGCAACTTCCGCTGGTGCACCGACCGGATGAAGATCCTGCCGACCACGCGCTTGCTCAAGTCGATGACGCGCCGGGCCGATGGTGCAGTGCTCCTCGTCGGCACCCGCCGCGCCGAGTCCCAGAATCGTCGGCGGGCGATGGACAAGCGTGAAAGGTCCCCAAGTCGGCTCAATCAGCATAATTCGGTCGAAAAATGCTGGATGTTCGCGCCGCTCGCTGATCTTGAAGATAACGATGTATGGATGACGCTCTTGCAGTCCACGCCGCCGTGGGGTGGATCCCACCGCAATCTGATTACACTCTACCGCAATGCTGGTGGCGGGGAGTGCCCGCTCGTCATTACGAAGGAACAGGCCCCTTCGTGCGGCAGCACGTCGCCCCGCTTCGGGTGCTGGACCTGTACGGTCGTGAAGAAGGACCGCAGTCTCCGCGGGCTGATCGACTCGGGCTACAAGGACACGAATCGCATGGAGGCGCTGTTCGATTTCCGCGAGTGGCTGATTGAACTCCGCGAGGACGACGAGAACCGTCTACCGTTCCGGCGGGACGGACTCGTGAAGCGCCGCCGAGACGGATCGCGCGTGTACGGCCCCTTCAAGATGGAGATCCGGAGGGAGATCCTGAAGAGGCTCCGAGAGTTGGAGCGAGAACTCAGCGAGCCGCTTCTAGTCCCGGGCGAGATTGACGCCATCGAAGAGGAGTGGTGGCGCGACGAGATCCGCTTGGAAGTGTTCCTGCCATCCAACCCAGAATCTGAAGAATGACGAAATCCGAAACCAGGATCAAATCGGATGTTGAACTTCTTTCCAAGCTGCTACTATCGGGTCGATTCCGGGTGCCGTGGCATCAGCGGCACTACGACTGGAAGGATCGCGAGGTAGCGGAGTTCCTCCGTGACCTGCAGGAAGCGCTTGACACCGAGAAGGTATGCTACTTCCTAGGCTCCATTATGCTGCTCGGCACCGAAGATCCGCGAGGGATCAACGACGGGCAGCAGCGGCTTATTACGTTTTCGCTGCTCTTGGCCGCGTTGTGCCATAGCTTCGCTGACGAATGCCCCGGCACAAGTCGGGAGTCGCTCGCGCTCCGCATACTCTTCAACCAGCCAGAAGTCACAACGCCGCACATGGGCGACGCGCCCGAATACGAGGTCAGAATCGATCCCCCAGAGGACGACAAAGGAAGATACCGCCATCTCCTTCGTGGTCGAGACATCGGCAGCAACGGGCGCTTGACCTCTGCCTGGGACCAAATCAGCGACTTCATCGGAACGATGGACCAGCTCGAACGGGAAGCGTTCTTCGATTTCCTGACAACGAGAGTGGAAGTCTCGGTTCTGACGGTACCTCCCGAGGTGGATGCGAACCTGGTGTTTGAGTCGCTCAACGCGCGAGGAAGGCCGCTGGATCCGGTCGCGCTCATTCGCAACTGGTTGTTCTCATACTTCCCAGCAAATGGCGATGGCGCGCGCCTCGACACAGTGCGTGCTGATTTCGAGAAGGCGCGGGTTATCCTAGGCTCGAACACCAACGTCCCTGAAGAATACCTGAGGTGCTTTCTGCAATGCCAATATGGCTTCATCCCTCAGAAGGAGTTCTATCGAGGGTTTCGGGAGAAGTTCCAGGACGCGGTTCGCGGGCTGGACGCCGCTGCTTACACATACGACCTCGTTGGTCGGCTGGGACACCGCGACAGCATCGAGATTTTCCGCGCCATCCGCTCAGCGAACCCGAGCGAGTCCTTGGCGTCGAGGTTACCCAAGATATCTGGCAAGCGCGACCTCCTCGTGCTCCTCCGCGAACTCAAGGGGTTCACTGTCTCGCACCCACTATGCTTCGCTTTGATTCATCGCTTCATCAACGAGGCGGATGCCGCCAGGAAGAGGGCAACCAAGAAGCTCGTGACGCGCAGCATGAAGAATCTCGCGTCGTTCATCATGAGGAGTTCCTTCGTCAACTATACCTTCAAGCCATATGCTCTTTCTAAAGCACTTGCGAACTGTGCGCGGGACGTGTTCACGGCTGCCGATCTCGCGTCACTTGACGTCATGGACTGCCTGACGGAACACGACGCATACGAGATAATCGCCGACCAGAACTTCGTCCGGCGCATGTCCACGATGGAGATGCGCACATCCAGGGCCTTGCAGTATCTGTTCGGCATCAATGCCCACCAGCAGAGGGGATCCGGGTTGCAACAGAACCAATGCACCGTTGAGCATGTGTTGCCTGAGTCGTCGATGCACTGGCAGGGCTGGGGCGATTTCTCCAGCGCTGGTGAGCATCCAGCGGATTGGGTCCGCCGGAACGGCAATCTCGTACTGCTTGATCGCCGGGAGAACCAGGGAGACGCCGACTTCAACGCGAACTTCGAGGCAAAGAAGCGTTGGTTCGCCAACAGCACTATTGAGATGGCAAGGCACGTGGCGAAGAAGTACCCGAACTGGACGCCCCAGGTCGTCGAGGCACGCTCACACCGGCTCGCAAAGAGAGCAGCACGGATATGGTCGTTCAGCCGTGGGAAGTGAATGCAAGTTGGACGCGACCGAACTGCGTCGATACGCCGAAGACATGCTCGGGGTGCCGGCGAGATTGCACGACTACCAGTGGGAGGGGGTTTCCTTCCTTTATCGCAATCAAGCGGCCCTGCTTGCAGATGAGATGGGGTTGGGTAAGACGGTGCAGACTGCTGTCGCACTCGCGCTCACGCTGAGCACGCGAGCCGACATGAGCCGTGCACTCATTGTTGCACCGGCGGCTCTGAAGATGAACTGGATGTCTGAGCTTAGGAAGTGGGCTCCATCGTTGACGGTGCGCAGCTTGGTAGGCGGCGTGAGCGAGCGTGAGGCGTTCTATCTGTTGCCGATACCGGTTCTTGTGAGCTCCTATGAGCAGATCCGGCAGGATGGATTCGACCGGATTCCGGCCAACACATTTGACATCGTGATTCTCGATGAGGCGCAACGGATCAAGAATCCGAATTCCGCAACCACTTTGTCGTGCCGACTACTCCCTCGCAAATGCTCGTGGGCGTTGTCGGCCACACCACTTGAGAATGATGCTCGGGACGTTGCTTCGATTCTGAGTTTCCTTCAACCTATGCAGCCCTTCGACATGTCTGCGCGACAGCTATCCGCTCGACTGAGTTCGATCATGCTCCGCCGCCGCAAATCGGAGGTGCGAGGCGAACTGCCTCCAGTCATCGTTCAGGACTTGAGACTCGAACTCGCCGGACCTCAAAGAGCGCGATACGACGAGCTATGGACAAAACGCTACGAGACCGTTTCGGCAGGCATGGGCGAGGCTGCCATCGTCCTGTTGGCGACGATCACACAGTTGAAGATTATTTGCAACTTCGATTCGGCCTCCGGCGCATCCACCAAGCTGGCCGCCTTGCGTGAAATCTGCGCGGGTGCCGGACCAGATGCACGGATCCTCGTTTTCTCCCAGTTCGTCGAGACTCTCAAGTGGATCGCCGACCGCCTCGACCTATCGTGTGATCTCCTCACAGGGTCTATGTCATCTCGCGCCCGACAGGACGCCATGGAGCGTTTCAAGACAGCGGCCAGCCCGAGAGTGCTCTTTACGTCTCTCCGGGCGGGAGGCGTCGGTCTGAATCTCGGCGAGGCCACCCATGTCGTGATGTATGATCGCTGGTGGAATCCCGCTGTTGAGATGCAGGCGATTTATCGCGCACATCGCTTTACCCGGGAAACGCCGCTACACGTCGTGCGTTTTACGTTGACCGACACTATCGAAGAGCGAATCGCGTCGATCCTAGACGCCAAGGAAAGGCTCTTTGAGGATGTCGTGGAGTCTACAGAAACCACGGCTCAAGATTTCTCGGTCGAGGAACTAATGCACATACTCGAAATCTCCATCGGAGATCTGGACTCACTGAAGAAGGAAACGGAGGACGACTGCAATCATGGCGAAGATCTTGGAATATCGTGACATCCCGCTCGACGAGTTGGTCATTGGCATGGGCCAAGTGCGGACTCAGAGCCCTGGCAAGGGGATCGACGACCTGGTGCGGAGCATCGAGGCTCAAGGGCTGCTACAGCCCATTGTGGTGTGCCCCGCCAGGGACGAGGGCAAGTGGGAGATACTGGTCGGACAGCGCCGTTTTCTCGCTCACAGGCTGCTGAAGAGGGCGTCGATTGCCGCCGCCGTCTTGGACGAACGGGTAAGCAGTGGCGAGGCCAAGGCTATCTCCATCACGGAGAACCTGATCCGGCGACAGCTCTCCGGGAGCGAACTGAAGGATGGCATTCTCTACCTGTACAATCTGTACGGTAGCTTGAAGGATGTGGTGGAGGCCACTGGCCTACCGTACAGCAAGGTACGAGACAACGTAAAGTACCCTCGCCTTATTCCGGAGTTGAAGACCCTTGTGGACGATGGAAAGGTTGATGTGAATGCTGCTGTCAAGGCGCAGGACGCAGCTAGTGACGACCAGGGGAACGTCAAATCGGCGGACGCTATCATCCTGGCACAGGCGATGGTACCCATGTCAGGGGTCCAACGCAAGAAGGTGACCAAGGAACGAAGAGAACGTCCAGAGAGGCCAGTGGAAGATGTGATCGAGGACGCAACAACCGGATCAAAGGTCACTCAGATTGTCGTGACGGTGACCGAGGACACACGGGTTGCCCTACAGAGGTTCGCAAGGGAAGAAGGAACGAATCAGGACGAGGCAGCCGCAACACTGATTGAAGAGGCCCTCACGGGGCGCGGCCTCCTCGATGACTAGTCCCATGCTGGCCGGCCTAAGCGCTTTGGAATTGGGGCGCTTGAGGATGTCGGTAGGATATGGAACGCACAAGACGGGTCGGCCCTTGTCGCCTGTGGAAGTCGGTGCGCTTCTTCATAAGGCCCGGATACACGGCGCCTCGCTGGCGGACTGTGCAGATGCGGTGCAGCTTCATGACACCGGTATCCTTCGCTTTCTACGTATTCTGGAACTCCCATCCGATCTTCAGCACTTGATCGACTGGGGTTCTGGAAAGGACTTTGTCGGATTTTCTGCCGCAGTCGAAACGACGAAGCTGACAGACGCCGACGATCAGCGTGCGGTTGCCGCCGCGATACTGGCGAGCAGCCTCAATAGCAAAGAGGTCAGGCAGGTTACACAGCTTCGGCAGCGGTCAGGGCGCTCCATTGAGAAGTGTGTGCGGGAGGTCCTTGGGATGCGCCCGACCGTTGTAAAGCGCTATGTCTTTATCGGCTCGGTCGCGTCCGAAAGCGTGGAAGAGCTGCGGGCACTTGGGCAATCGGTTAGAGACGCGATTCTGACGGCAGGTGTCGGCAAGGTCGGCCTAGAGGGCGCGACGGGTCGGTTGGGAGTCAGGTTCTTCACACTCGTTGGTGACGAGCGGTTCAACGCCTCTTTGCGTGAGGTTGGCAAGGAGACCATCGAGGCACAGCTTCGGACTCACATATCGCGCGCTGTCATCGATGCCACACTGGGCGGTTGACGTCTTCGATACCGGTGCCGTCCGCCTCGGGGCGAACACGGTATGCGACGGCTATGCGATGGGCTATGCGTTTCGGGTACAGTCGCATCTGCACGATGACCACATGGCGGAGTTCAACAAGAGCAAGGGTGAACAGGATCTGTTCATGAGTCCCGAAACCCGCCAGTTGCTGATCGCCGAACGGAACGACGATCTTGAGTATCGGGACAACCTCATCCCGCTGGGCCGTGGTATACGGAAGGAACTCAACGACGGTTCCAAGCTTACCCTCCTTCCGTCAGGTCACATGCTCGGATCGTGCCAGGTGGCCCTGGAATTGTCTAACGGCATCCGTTGCGGCTATTCGGGCGATTTCGCTTGGCCACTCGACGATGTGATTCAGGTTGACGAGCTAGTCGTGGATAGCACCTACGGAAGCCCTGCGAGCGTTCGACGTTACACGCAGTCCGAGGCCGAAAGCTGCCTCTTGGAGGTGGTATCCCAAGCTCTTCGCCGCGGTTCCGTACACGTCAAGGCGCACAGAGGAACCATCGAGCGTGTGCTTCAAGTTGTCGCTGGCAGTGTCGGCGTTCCAGTCTTGGCTAGTGCGCGCTTGATTGCTGAGGTCGAGGTGTATCGGGATCATGGCTTCGGCGCGGAAGAACTGGTAGCACTGGACTCGGACACGGGGCGTGCCCTGCTGAACGACCGGTCATATGTCCGCCTTTACTCGAAGGGAGACTCCTTCGGCAACGAGTTGAGAGAGGGTACGAGCATCACGTGTAGCGCGTACATGGTGAATACCGACCATCCGCTGCTTCAGTTTTCCGAACGGGCATACCGGGTTGCGTTGTCCAACCACGCGGACTTCGAGGGGACCCTAGCCTATGTGGAGGCTACAGGAGCCAAGAGGGTCGTTACTGACAACACAAGAAGTCACGGGATTGACTTAGCAATTGCGATCAACAAGCGGTTCTCAGGCGTCCGTGCTGAGCCTTCCACTAACAACCCTTCCCCGCCTTGAAGCCCCGTGTGGACGTATATCCGCAGACGATGATAGCAAGGGCGTGCGCGACGGAAAGCAATTGCTCCGGGTTGCTGAACTTTGGACGGTTAAGTTAAGGCCCGAACGTTCATGGTGTGCGCTGCGTGCTGCCATCAGCGTTGAGGATGATGTGCCCCTGACCTTCCGGCACAGGGTCGAAGGCCTTGGAGAGTTGTGTCACGCCGGAGATGGTGCGGACGACGGCGAAGGCTGCGACCCCCGCCGATGGAAACGCCTCCGCCATTCGGCGAACACACGCGTGGAGCGTCGCGCCGGTGGTGATCACGTCGTCCACAACCGTGATCCGGTCGACGGGGTCGATTCCCAATACGGGTGCCGTGGAGAGGGCAATCGTCGCGTGGTGGCGCTCCTCGGTTAGTCGGCTTCCACGGGACCAGGCGGACTTCGGCACCTTTTCCAGCCGGCGAAGCCATTCTTTCCTTCTTCCGAGCCCTTCCGATTCCATCGACCGCACCAGTTCGACGGTCGTTGACCGCGGCACGCCCCCCTTGGCCCGGGGGGCGTGGCCGGGTGCGGGAACGAGAATGACTCCGGAGCCGAAATAGGTCGGGAACAGGTCCCGGCCGCGATCCGACGCCAGCCACGACGCGATGCTCTTGATTCTCTCGGGATCGGAGAACTTCAGATCCATGACGAGCTCCCAACCTTGGCGGGTCATGGGCGTGTCGTCGGGGCGCGGCCGACCGGGACGGTACGCAGCCACCGATCCGAACGGAACACCTTCAGAACGGTAGGTCATCCGCACGCGCCGCCGATCCGACGCATCGGGAAGGGAGATCGTCGAGCACCAGGGGGAGCGTCCGTGCATCGAAGCTGAAGGCCCCGTATCGGATCATCTCGTCGGCCCATCCCGGCGACTGCCTTGCGAGCGATCGTTTGGGGAAGAGTACGGGCCGCCCGAGCCTGATCGCCTCCCATCCCTGGTGTCTCGTACCGCTTTTGGTGGCCGCCTCGACGATCAGCGTGGCGTCGGACAGAAGAGCCATGGTCTTGTTGCGCAGGGGGAAGTTCGACCGGTGCGTGGGCTGACCGGCCTGAAACTGCGACACCAGCAGATGCCGCTCCCCGATCGCGTCTTGGAGGTTCCGGTTTCGCGGCACCGCGTACTGATCCAGCGATGTGCCCAAGACGCCCACCGTCCTGCCGCCGTTGGTCATCGCCGTCTCGTGGGCCACAGTGTCGATCCCCAACGCCAGCCCGCTCACCACCGTGACACCGTGCGACACCAGCATCTCGGTAATGCGCCGCGCCAATTCCAGGCCCTCGGACGACGCCCGCCGGGATCCCACCACGGCGATTCGGGGGCCGTCCTCCAGCAGCGACGCATCGCCCCGCAGGAAGAGCTTCCGCGGGGCGGCTTTCAACTCGAACTCGTTGAGAGGTCCGAGCACGTCGTCGGGTATCACGGTCCTTGGCTGTCTCACGATCGCCGCTCCCGGTTCATGCTCCGCTCACTGCTGAATCTGCTCCGCTGCTTTCTCCGCGTCAGGAGTCGATGACGCAATATAGCGACCTCCCGCTCGCACCGATAAACGGCGAGACGCCCGCCACCGCTACAACCGTTTCGAGACCCAGACCGCCCGCCCGACGACGCGGACATCCTCGGCGAGGCACTCGCGGCTGTCGTACGTCGGGTTTAGGGACCTGAGCACGACCTTGG
>JAPPNN010000022.1 GCA_028873815.1 Gemmatimonadota bacterium
CCCGTGCGCACGACCTGACGGGCGATCCTGTCCCGGCGCTCCGCACCCGTTTCGGCCAGGCGCCGAGCCGGGACATTCCGTGCCCATGGACATGGCGCGCGAAGGTCGCTTCGGGTTCGGGGGGCTGGGGGGGGGGCTCCTCCCCAAACCGCAGAAACCAGCGCCCCCGGGGCGGCTGCCCCGCGAGCCTGATCCCGCGCCCTCCCCCGGACGGCCGACCGTGCCAAAGACGGTCAACCGAAGACTAGCGGAAAACACCCGGCCACGCGAGCTTTCGTTCGCGCAGATCGTGCGGTTCATCACCGAGAGGAATCGAATGATGGCACGCACGAAACGAAGTCGGCGCTCGTACGGCGCCGGCGAATGGGGCCGGAACCGGGTCAGGATCTTCCCGGACCCGAAGACCGGCAACTTCCAGATTGAGTGGCGCGAGGACGGGCGAAGGCGGTGCCGGTCGCTGGGGCACCGCGATTGGCCGAGGGCGAAGAAGCAGGCGGACGAATTCGCCGCGGGCTTCGCCGGCCCGGACCTGAACGGCAAGGCGGAAGCCGAGCCCGAGCCGCTCAAGCTGGGCGAGCTTTTTGACATCTACGGCGAGGAGGTGACGCCCACCAAGGGCTGGAAGTCTCGCCGGCATGATCGGGCCGCCACGCACATGTTCCTCCGATTCTTCGGACGGAACCGCGACCCGGCCACCCTGTCACAGAGGGACTGGGACCGCTTCATCAGGGAGCGGCGGGCGGGCAGGATCGGTCCGAGCGGCAAGCCCGTGAGCGACCGGATGGTCGAATACGACCTGAAGTTCCTAGTCGCGGTGCTCAATTGGGCCGCCCGGTCGAGGGACGACCGGGGCCGCTTGCTTCTCGACAGGAACCCGCTCAAGGGCCTCAGAAAGCCCACCGAGAAGAACCCGACCCGGGTGGTGCTCGCCGAGGAGGAGTACCGGGCGCTGCTCGAAGTCTCCGGGCGGTTGGACTGGCGGTTCCGCGTCGCGCTCGTGCTGGCGCACGAAACCGGCCACCGGATCGGCGCGATCCGCCAACTTCGCTGGTCCGACATCTCCTTCGAGGGAGAGACCATCCTCTGGCGTGCCGAGCACGACAAGTCGGGGCACGAGCACGTCACGCCCGTTACCGCCGAGGCGCTCGAAGTTCTGGAAGAGGCGAGGAGGAGCAACCCCGGATCCGGGGTAGCTCCGGTGCTGCCCGCCCCCAAGAGTCCATCGAAGTGCATGGGATCCGCGCTGGCGCAAGGGTGGTGGGTCAGGGCCGAGAGGCTGGCGGGGCTGGAGCCCAAGCCGGGAAGGGGCTGGCACTCGCTTCGGCGGAAGTTCGCCAGCGACCTGATGGATCAGCCGCTCAAGGTGCTGTGTGAACTCGGCGGCTGGAAGGAGGCCAGAACGGTTCTCCAGTGCTATCAGAAGCCCGACGAAGGACAGCTTCGGAAGGCACTGGAAGCCCGCAGACGGTCTCGCGGCTAGATCCGCAATCGGCGGGAGTCAAACGGCTGGAACCCTCCCGTCCAATCTCGTAAGTTCAACATCCATGGGCAGATGCGAACTTACTTGCGTCCGCCCGACGGTCGGCTCGCGCTGGCCGACTCGATCGGCTACCGCGTCAAGCTGATTGGACTCGACGGGAGCTTGGCCGGAGTCATCGAACGGCCGATTGCACCGCTCCCCGTCAACGAGGCGATCATGGAGGCGGAGCGCGAGCGTTACCGCGAAACTTCCGCCCGATTCGCGAATATCATGAGCCAGACATTTCAGATGGAACGCGAAGGGGCCGAAGGGCTTGCTTTCGCCGACGAGGTGCCTGTCGTTGCGGACCTGAAGGTGGACTGGGAGGACCGGATCTGGGTGACCCGCAGCGGTGCGGACGGCGACGACGACGGGTCGACCGATATCGTGACGCCGGACCGACGCTACATCGGCACGCTGGCTGCGGGCGGACTGCGGACCCCGGATGCCTTCGGACCAGACGGCCTTCTGGCCTACATCGAGCTGGACGAACTGGAAGTGCCGACCGTGCGCGTCGTTCGGCTGGTGTCGCTGGAGCCGGAGGGCTGACGGCTCGATGCAAGGAAGATCGAAGCGGCGACGAATCCGGCTGATCGCGTGCGTTTCGGCGTCGGGCTCATCGGTTATGTGTAACGATCTCGATCACGCCGAATGAGCCGCGGTCACCGTATCGGTGAAACCCTTCCACTCCACCGAGGAAGCGCAACGAATAGATGTCGTGCGAACTCGTCTGGTACATCCATCCTGCAGTCGCCGGATCGATGGGTACGCCGTCCATCACGACCATTGCGCACACCCTGCGGCCCGATTGGGTAACGAGCCTGAGACAACCGTTGGAAGTGTCATCGCCGGGAATTCCCCCCGGCTGGACGGGTGGAATGTACCTCACCTGCGGCAGTCTGCGCACTCTGAGAATGTGGTCGAGGCTTTGGAAAGTGTCGCGGAGATCCTCGATTTCGCCCGGGCCGATGAACGCTTGCCGGCTTGTGCCCACCGGTCGCCAGTCCAACTCGCTGAGTCCGACAACCTCGACCTCGATCCCCTCGAGCGGGATTGCGCCGGGGGTCAGATGGAGGACTACCACCTCCGCACCATTGATTGGTACGACCGCTTCGAGTGCCTCGTAGCCGATCCGGAAAACGCGGACTGTATGAAAAGCTGCCGGCACCTCGTCCAGGCGGTAGTATCCCAGACTGTCGGTAACCGCAGTCAGCCCGAGACCTGGCAGGCTGACGATCGCGCCTTCCACCGGGACGTTGTTCGATAGGTCGACGACTTCGCCCTCGAGAACTACCGGGTCCGCGCTACGCACCTCCTGTGCCGCAAGCACTGCTGGACCCGGAACGGTGCCAGCGAGCGCCAACACCGAGCAAGCGAGCCGGGCCACGCCAGTCACCGGTCGCCCTCCCCGTCCGAGGCCACGTACTGGTCCCACGACGGCGGCTCCACGTCGAGCAGGTGCCGCACGAAGTAGTCGTTGCGCTTTCTCGCCCCGAAGTCACCCCCGGAACCGTGGCCCCCGCCAGGGAACAGCAAGAAGTCGAAGTCCTTGTCGGCATCGATGAGCGCGTTCACTACCTGAAGCGTGGACGACGGGTCCACGTTCCTGTCCAGCTCCCCTACGACCAGCAGCAGCTTGCCCTGCAGACGCCAGGCGTTGTCCACGTTCGAGGACTCGGAGTAGTGGGGCCCGATGGGCCATCCCATCCACGCCTCGTTCCACCAGATCTTGTCCATCCGGTTGTCATGGCATCCCACCGACGAGAACGCCACGTCGTAGAAGTCGCCGTGCCAGAGAAGGGCCGCCATGGCGTTCTGTCCGCCGGCCGAGCCCCCGTAGATCCCGACTCGGCTCACGTCGTAATGGTCGTACTCCCGGGCCACGGCCCGGTGCCAGAGAATCCGGTCCGGGAAGCCGGCGTCCCTGATGTTCTGCCAGGCCACGTCGTGGAAGGCCTTCGACCGGTTGTTGGTCCCCATGCCGTCGATCTGGGCCACGATGAACCCCAGTTCGGCCACGGCGGTCCTGCTTGTGTGGGTGCCGAAGGTCTTGGGGACGTGCGACCCGTGGGGTCCGGCGTAGATGCTCTCGATGACCGGATACGTCCGGTTCGGATCGAAGCTGGTGGGACGGATGATGATCCCCCAGATGTCCGTCACCCCGTCGCGGCCCTTGGCCACGAAGACTTCGGGGTACCGCCACCCCGTGGCTAGTAGTGCCGACGCGTCGGCCCGCTCCAGCTCCATGACCAGCGACCGGTCGGCCGTCCTGCGGAGCTCGGCGACGGGCGGGAGATCCACCCTGGACCAATGGTCAACGTAGAACTCGCGGTCCGGGGAAAAGGTGACCTCGTGCATTCCATCGGCTTCCGTGTAGGCGACCAGCCCGGTGCCGTCGAAGTCGATCCGGTAGTAGTGAACGAAGTAGGGATCCTGTTCCGGGTTCATTCCGCTGGCACGGAACCAGATCCGGCGGTTCGCCACATCGACGCTGTCCACGCCCCGTACCGGCCAGTCGCCCTTCGTGATCTGGTGCTTCACCTGCCCCGTCTTGCCGTCGAGCATGTAGAGGTGATTCCACCCGTCGCGCTCCGACATCCAGATGATCTCCCTGCCGTCGTCGAGGTCGTGGCGGAAGCGCTTGTTGGAGTAGTTGAAGAAGGTCTCGGGCTCCTCGGAGATCACGGCCCGGGTCTCACCGGATTCGGCGTCGACTTCGATGACCCGGTACACCTGGTGGCCGCGCTGGTTGTACTCGAAGACGACGTGCTCGCTGTCTTCCCGCCATTCGAGGTCGGAGAGGGTGTAGGCGTTGGGGAAGAGGGCGTCGTCGATGATCATTTGCCGCCCCGACTCGATGTCCAGGATCACCGGGATCTCCTTGTCGAGCCGATCGCCGGGCTTGGCGTAGAGGTAGGTCGAGTGCCCGGGCTGGAGCTGATCCTCGGGTGAGGACTCGACGTAGTGCACCACCCGCTCCTGACCGGGTACCACCCGGTAGACCGCCACCTTGCGCGAGTCCGGCGACCAGACAATGGAACGGTCGGTGTAGGTGTTCCCGGGCGTGCCCTCCCAGGTGAGCATGGTGTAGTCGTTTGCGTCCACTTCCCGGACGGCCACGTTGTAGTTCTGGATGAAGACCTCGCGCGTGCTGTCAGGCGAGACGACCGGTTCCGTGCTCAGGTTACGCCAAAGCTGGCCGGGGCCCGCCGACCAGGACACGCCGCTGGGGCCCACGCCGCCACCCCGCCCCTGCCCCCGGGGCGCCTCGCCCTGGCTCTCGCATTCGTAGGTGTCCAGGTCGCACCGCCAGGTGAGATCCGCCGCGACGAACTCGATGGCCCGCTCGTCGTCGGTGAACTCGATCCGGTCGAACGGCAGCTCGACGACCGAGATCGTCTCCTCGGCGAAGGCGGGGATCGCCGAAAGCGTCCCAGCGAGCCGCTCATGATCGAAGGCGGGGCCCTGGGCGCGGCTCTCGGCGTCGACGAGAACGAAGCCGTGCCCGCCCTCCACCGTCTTCCGGTACCAGAAGCGGCTGGTCTCGCCAATCCACGACGGGCGTTCGGCGATGTCCACAACCAGACCCTGGAGGCGCTCGCCGAGGCCGTCCGCCCGCCTGTAGTCGGCGAGCGTGCCCTGGGCGGTCGCCGGGAGGGGTGCACAGAGCGCGGCGAGGATCAGGATCAGAACAAAACGATGCGGGAGGTGGCGACGTGACATGGGTCCTGCTCCTTCGTGGATCATGGCTGTGTTGTCTCGACCGGGTTTGACGCGGCCGGCCGGATCGTGTTCGGAATCCCGTTCGAGCTACGCCGGACCGGGCGGCAGGTGGTCCAGCAGGTATCGCACCATGAGCATGCGAACGTGGATGACGGTGCCCGCTCCTTCCGACAGCCCGTGGTTTCGATTGGGGTAGGCCGTGTAGTCGAAGGTCTTACCCAACTCCACCAGCCGGTCCACCAGCCCCTCGACGATCTCCAGGTGCGTGTTGGTCTCCCCGGTTCCGTGGATGATGAGCAGGTCCCCTTCGAGCCCTTCGGCGTAGTTGATGGGCGCCGAGACGCGGTAGCCTTCCGGGTTCGTCTCCACGGTCTCCATGTAGATCTCCTGGAACCACGCGTTGTAGAGGTGCGGCTGGGGCTTGGGGACTACGGCAATTCCCACGTGGTAGACATCGGGCCTTCGGAAAAGGGAGTTGAGGGTGTTCGATCCACCACCGCTCCATCCCCAGATCCCCACTCTGGACAGATCCACGTAGGGCAGCATCCTGCCGAGCTCCAGGACTCCCGCCGCATGTTCCTCCGTCGACTGCACGCCGATCGTCGGAAAGGGCGCCCGCCGCCACTCGGCACCTTTCGGCGCCGGTGTGCCCCGGTTCTCGATCGACACGACCAGGTACCCGAGGTCCGCGATCGCGCGATGGTAGTTGTTCCGGGTCGACCAGCGGTCGAGGACGGTCTGGGCGTGCGGTTCGCCGTAGACGTAGATGAACACCGGGTACTGGCGGGAAGGATCGAAGTCCCGCGGCTTGATCATCCATGCGTCCATCACCACGCCGTCCCCGATATCCAGCTGCAGGAACTCCGTGGGGTGGGTGGTCGTGGCCTCGGCCAGGCGTCGGACCTCCGCGTTGTCCTCCAGGACGCGAACGAAACGGTGCTCAGGCAGGCTGATCAGCGCGGTGACCGGCGGCGTGTCGAAGTTGGAATAGGTGTGGAAGGCCCACCGCAGGTCGGGAGAGAAGTCATAGAGGTGGGTGCCCGGCTGGTCTTCGGGGGTGACCCTCTCGGGCGCCGCGGCGCCATCCAGCCGGACCCTGTAGAGGTACCGCTGCGTGGCGTTGTCGGGCGAGGCGAAGAAGTAGGACCATCCTGTCCCGTGATCGACCGGTCCCCGTTCCATGACGTCGCTGGCTCCAGGCGTCAGGCGTCGTTCCTCGTGCCCCTCGCGCGAGTACACGTAGGCGTGGCGCCACCCGTCCTTCTCGGTCAGGAACAGGAAGGAGTCGCCCCCCCGGATCCACTCCAGGCCGGCGTTCAGGCGATAGCTGGCGATGACCCAGGCCGGATCGGACTCATGGTATATCCGGTCGACCTCGCCCGTGGACACGTTGGCGATGTAGAAGTCCCTTTCGTCCCGAAACCGGCTGAACTGCTCCACCAGCAGCTCCTCGGAGTTTCCAGCCCAGCTCACCTGCCCGAGATAGAAGCCCTCGTTCGGGGAAGGGATGGAAATCCAGCGGACTTCCCTGCCCTGTGCGTCCACCACACCGACCCGGAGTTTGGCGATCGTGCCGCCCACCCGCGCGAATCGGACCTGCCGGAGTTCGGGATAGGAGGGATCGTTGGGGATGAGCATGGACCTCATCCGCACCCCGGAGCCGTCGGACTCAACGAAGGCGATCCGGTTTCCATCGGGACTCCAGACGGCGCGGCCGTTGGAAACGGATTCGGCCGTGGTCCAGGTCAGCCGGGTCGTCTGGTCGGCCGCGAGGTCGTGCACGTGGAGGTCGTCATCGCGGGTGAAGAGAATTCGCCCTCCGTCCGGGGAGATCGTGTTTCCGCCGCCCGCCTCCACCTTCTTCAGCGTGGACATGGCCACATCGAACAGCCAGAAGCCGTCGCCGCCGGTTTGAAGGAGGACCCAGCTGCCGTCCGGGGCGAACTGGTAGCCGGAGATGTTCAGGGGCTCCGAAGCGCCGAATGGCGTGAGGTCCGACACGGAGGCGACGACCGTGCGGTCGCCGCTGGCTGCGTCGTACCGGACCAGTTCGCGCGCCGACGCCCCCGGCGGGACCTCGAGCGTTGTGTATCCCGTACCGTCGGGCAGCCACGTCGCCTGGAACGACCGGGCGTCGACGTCCCTTGCCTCGAAGATCGACCGGAGGCGGGCTTCGGTTTCTGCGGGGACCTGGGCCCGTCCCTGAGTGGGGGAAAAGGCGGCAAAAGCGAGGACACTCACCAGCCAGAGACTCCGCAAAACCAGTCTTACAGTCATTTCTTTCTTCCTCGCTCCGGTCGGCTCACGCCGGGCGCGTTAGCCCTCACCCGGGTGGTGTTTTCGAGAGCATACTCCTGAGCTTCACTGGCCGCAACGGTGTCCCCCTCGACAGGGGCCGGCTGGGCCGTCGGGCGGAAGAACCGACCGCCACCTCGTCGTCTCGGCACATATCAGCCGGTCGACCCGCGGCTGGCCCGCAGCCGGCCGGACGGCTAGTGTCAGATTGTCATGTCGCACTTCATTCGATCTGTCTCGCTGCTGCTCCTTTTTGCCAGCGCTGCCTCTGCACAGGAGCGACTCGGCCTCGATCAAATCGGCGAGATTGTTCGACTCTCCGATCCGCAGATTTCGCCCGATGGCCGCTCCGTCGCCGTCATCGTCTCTCGCGCCGATTTCGAGGAGAACCGCCGCGATATCGAACTGGTGCTCGTGGACGTGGCGACGGGCGAGCAGAAAGTGATGACGCGCAGAAGCGTCGCTCAGCCCAACTGGTCTCCCTCAGGCTCCACTCTGGCGTTCCTTTCTCCGGTCGAGGGCAGGCGTCAACTCTTCGTCCTTCCCGTCGATGGCGGCGAGGCGACGCAGATTACGGACGCGCCGACGGGCGTGACTTCCTACTCGTGGCGCCCCGACGGCAGTGCGCTCGCCTACCTCTCGGAAGAGGAACCGGAGATGCGCGAAGGAGCGGAGCGTCACAACAGCTCCTTCGAGGCGGACGTGAACTACCTGCTGACGGAGGCGCCGCGTTCGCGGCACCTGTGGCTCGCCCCCGCCGGCGGCGGAGAGGCGGAGCGCCTCACCTCGGGCGAATGGTCGGTCGGAAGCGCGCTGGCAGACGGCCGGTCGATCGCGCCTTCATGGTCTCCGGACGGGCAGGCGATCGCGTTCGCACAGCAGCCCGAGCCGGGGCCCAGGCATATCTACGACAACAGCATCCGGATTCTGGATGCTGCGACCGGAGCCATCCGCCCGCTCAACTCGACGAGGCATAGCCTGAGAGGGGGGGCGGCGTTCTCTCCGGACGGGTCCCTTGTCTCCTACACATTCCCTCACGAGGGGGACACGCGTTTCGTCAACGAGGTCCACATCGCGCCCGTGGAGGGCGGGGACGCGCGCAGCCTCACCCATGCGCTCGACCGAAACATCCGGACCTCCCGGTGGATGCCGGACGGCCGCTCTCTTCTCATCCTTGCCAACGACACCACGACGGCAGGTCTGTGGATTCAGCCGCTCGAGGGCAGCGCTCGCCGCATCGACACGGGCAGCGCCGTTCCTTCGTCGGGACTGTCGATCTCCCGCTCCGGCCAGATCGCGATGCTCGCCAGTGAACCGAATCGTCCTACCGAGCTCTACGCTCAGAGCGGTCCCGGAGGTGAGTTCGAGCGCCTCACGGATTTCAATGCTCATATCGCGGCGCTCGACCTCGGGCACCGGGAATCCATTCAGTGGCGCGGTGCGGACGATTTCGACATGGACGGCGTCCTTACCTATCCGCCGGGGTATCAACCGGGCCAGCCGTATCCCCTCGTGCTCCTCATCCACGGTGGACCCCGGGGAACTTCCACCGTGGCCTTCTCGGCACGCGCACAGTGGCTCGCGTCGCACGGGTGGGTGGTGTTCGAACCCAACTACCGCGGCGGCGACGGCCGTGGGACGGCCTTCCAGGCCGCCATATGGAACGACGCCGGCGAGGGGCCCGGCCGGGACGTCATGTCGGGCGTCGACCTGCTCATCGAGCGAGGTATTGCCGATCCGGACCGTATGGCGGTCTCGGGCTGGTCCTACGGTGGCTACATGACCACCTGGCTGCTCGGCAACTACCCGGACCGCTGGCGCGCCGGTGTCGCTGGCGCCCCCGTGACCGATCACATCGATCAGTACGTACTCAGCGATATCAACGCACCCGTCCGAACCTACTACGGCGGCTCACCGTTCACCGATCCGGATCGCCTTCGGGCGTTCCGGGAGCAGGCTCCCATCACCTACGCCGTGCACATCGAGGCACCGACCCTGATTCTCTGCAACACGGGCGATCAGCGCGTGCCGATCACGGAGTCCTTCATTCTCTACCACGTCCTTCGGGACAACGGCGTGAAGACGCAGTTCATCGCATACCCTGTCGACGGACACTTCCCCGCGGACCCGGTTCATCAACGCGACATAGACCGACGATGGGCCGCCTGGCTGAAGGAACATCTCGACGACAACACACCGTAGCGCGTTGCGGTCCGGGAGCCCCAGTACGCTGTCCAGCTCAGCCCGGACCCGCCCGTCCAGGTCACGCCCTAACTGACGCGAGTCGCCTCGGTCGTCTCGCCGGCCTGATCGATCGCAACGCCGGTCACGTTCCCGTCTTCGTCGGACCTGAAGGTGACGTACACCGGCACGACCGCCACCTTGAACCGCGTGGTCGAAGTCGGGTACAACTCGTAGGTGCGACCCTCGAGCTCCACCGCGAGCTCTCCCTCCTCTAGGAGGAAGCGAAGCACCTCGTCCGGATCGTCGGGCACGACATACGTTCCCACGTACGACTCCAGGACGCCGACCGGCACGTCCACCGACTCGGGGTAGTCGGACAGGTCGACACCATACTCCGTCAGCTTCTCGCGGGCCGAACCGTTCCTCGGGTCGATCCGCAGGGCATGCTGGTAGTGCTCGATGGCCAGATCCCGATGGCCCATGAGGGCGTGCGCCTCGGCCAGCCCGTTGTGAGCGGGCGCCAGGTTGGGGTCGCGTTCTATCAGGCGTGAGAAGATCACCTCCGCGTCGGCGCCGTTGCCCTCTTCGAGCGCCTTGCCGCCGATCGGACCGAGAATCCCCACCGATGGCGTCCTCTCGTACCCGAACCTCGCCGATGCTCGTGCGAAGTGCCGGTCGACGGCCTCCAGGCCGGCCGCCACGTAAAGGCCGACCGGATCGTGCAGATTCCAGCCGTCGAAGATCTTCTCGAGCCCGTAGTAGGTCGATCTGTGCGGTACGGAGCCGTGGCTCTCCTCTTCCATGAGCTTGAATTCCCACCGGAAATCCTCGGGCGCCTTCGCTTCGAGAATGCCCGCGAACTTGAGCGCGCCGCCAAGCATCGCACCGCCCTCGTTACCCATGGTCATGTAGAAGTCGCCGATCAGGTCGCCGGCGTGGTCGAACGCGGAATCGGCCTGCGCGACCAGGCGCTGTTCGTCCCACCAAAGGCTCGGACTGATCGAGATGTACGCGTTGAAGACGTCCGGCCGATGCACCAGCGCGTGGTTCGCAAACAGTCCCCCGAGCGAATGCCCGATGAGAATGGCGTACGGTCTCGTCCTGTAGTTCTCATCGATGAAGGGCATCAGTTCGGCGCTGATGAACTCCAGGAAGTTGTCGGCTCCACCGGCATTCGGACGCGCGGGCCCCGCGTCGGATAGGACGGGAGGCGACATGTCGCGCGTCCGGTCGGTATTGGCAATGGCCACGACGATGACGTTGGGCATGCGACCGTTTCTCGCCAGGAACCGGGCCGTTCCCGTCGTGTGGTGGAAATGCGACGGGCCGTCGAGGAGATAGACCACGGGGTACGTCTCGTCGCCGCCCTCATAGCCTGCCGGCACGCCCACGATGATCTCCCGCTGCTCGCCGAGCACGTCCGAGTGGAGTTCACGTCGCTCCCCGAGGGACAAGAAGGGCTCTGCGTCCTGGGCGAGGGCCGTGCCTGGCGTGGAAGCGAGGAGGAATGGCAGGAGGTGTACGGCGAGGGAGACCGGGATCGAGGCTTCTCGACGGGTGAGCCAGGTCATGAGACACCTTCCTTGGTGGGTGACGAACAAGAGTCCGGGCTCACGGACGATAACAGATGTCCGATCATGACCGATGTCGGCGGGCCCATGATATTGAACAATATTGTTTAGTATCTGTGGCCGCAGCGAGTCAGGACCTGGGACATCATGATCCGTCCCATCCCGCCATGCCACCGCCCTCGGCCTCTCGCTACCGTTTCCCTCTGCCCACGAAGGACCGCCGGATACGGCCTCCGACGCCGCGCCCCGCCGTCCTACCCAACGGGGAAGACGCTCACCATGCCGGGAAAGCAGCGGTCCGAGAACCCGAAACACGACGCGTCGTACAAGAACTTCTTCACCCACCATCGAACCGTCGCCGACACCCTGCGCGCGGCTGCGGGCGACATCGCCCAGCACCTCGAATTCGCTACCCTGGAACAGATGCCGGCCAGTTTCGTCACCGAGCACCTCGGCCAGCGGCACACCGATATGCTCTGGCGAATCGGGACTGTCGGCGGCGATTGGGTCTACATCTTCATCCTGCTGGAGTTCCAGTCCACCGTCGACCGCCGCATGGCACTGCGCATGATGGACTACACCGCCACAATCTGGCTACGGCTCGGCAAGAAGGACCTCGGGCCCGGCGGTGAGTACCCCTACGTTCTCCCGGTCGTCATCTACAACGGGGAGCGGCGCTGGACCGCGGCAACCGATATCGGCGACCTGGTCGGCGCGGTGCCCGGCGAACCGCTTGGATACCGGCCCCGCCTCCGGTATCTTCTCGTTGAGGTGCGCACGCAGGATTCGGCCTCGCTGCCGCAGGAAAACGTCCTCGCGATGATCGCGAGGTTCGAACAGGCTCCCACGGCCGGGGTCCTGGAGGAACTGGTGGGCTCTCTGGGGACCCGCCTCGAAGTGGTTGGGGAGCCGGAACTCAACCCCGTCTTCTGGACATGGATTGAACTGGTATTGACGCTGCGGCACGGTTCCACGGGCGAGAGACTCCGGCGGACACTGCGAAAGAGAAGAGAGGAACGGGGCACAATGACGTTGATCGAGCGGGCGCGGAAGTGGGGCGAAGAGCGGGACCGACTGTGGCTACAGAAAGGCATCGAGCAGGAGCGGCAAGCATCGATCCAGCGGGAGCGCGAACTGGTTCACCGGATGGTGGGTCGCAGGTTTGGTCCGCGCACCGCCCAACAACTCCTGCCGATACTTGGAACGCTCTCGGACCAGGAAGATATCGCGCTCATCGCCGACGCACTGATCGAATGCGAGACCGCCGCAGAGTTCCTCGCGCGGGTCCAGGGGGTTTGACACGACGGCGGCTCGGGCCCCACCCCCGCCTCACCGCATGCCCACCAGCCCCTTCACAGCATCGGTGAGCTTTTTCGCGTCGTAGCCCAGACCGTCCTTGAAAACCAGCCGCACGTTGCGTATGTCGGATGCATTGCTGCCGATGTCGCCCTCGATCACGAGCAGGTCCGCGAGCTTGCCCGCGGTCACCGTACCCACCTCGTCGTCCATGCCGATCACCCTCGCGCCGTTGGCGCTCACGATCTGGACCGCGGTGGCCGCCTCGAAGCCCGCCTGCACGAGGAGTTCGAAGTTGCGCTGGTCGCCGTAGCCGGGAAGCGCGCCCCACGCGGGGTCGACGCCCGCCGCGAGCAGCCCGCCCGCCTCCACGAAGCGGCGTTCGAAAGCGAACATGTTGTGCAGGAGGTCAATCATCCACTCCGTTATCCCCGACCGAATCACCTGTCGGCGCTCCATTTCGGTCTGGACCACGTGATCGGGGAGCGCTTCGAGATCCCTCGCCGTGAGGTCCGGGGCGGCCGGAGTCGCCTGCTCCGCGATGGCCAGCGTCGAGGTGATGGCCACACCCGCCTCGATGATCTCGTCGATCGTGACGTCCACGGCGGCGCTGTTGACGTCGAGTTCGGCCAGCGAAAAAGCGAGGTTGGGACTGCACTTGTCGGGCTCGCGCGTGGCATCGAAGTCCGAGTTGGCCCAAAGGCTGTGCTCCAGGTTGTCAATGCCCAGCGCCGTGGCCTCGCGGAAACTCACGGAGCACAGGTGGCCCATGACCTTGATCCCCTGCCTGTGAGCTTCGTCGATGATGGCGCTCAAGGCCGCCCGCGAGATCTGCGTGTAGACCTTGACCCACTCCGCCCCTTCCGCAGCCCAATACCGGACGTATCGCCGCGCGGCCTCCTCGTCCCGGATCACATACATCCCCAGGTCCCTGAGCCGCTCGTCCGGCCCGGGACTGATCACGTACGGTGCCGTGATGACGATGCGCGGACCGGGCACCTCGCCCCGCTCGACCGCGCCCTTGAGCGAGATGTCCTGATACGGCGACATGCTGCCGGTGGTCCGCACCGTCGTGACGCCGGCTCCCAGGTACAGGCGCGGCCCCGAGTACTGCATCTGCGCGACCCTCGGGGTGTTCTGGTAGTAGTACAGGTGGTTGTGGAGGCCGACCATGCCGGGCATGACCGAGTGGCCCGCCAAGTCCAGGCGCTCCGCATCGGCGGGGATGTCGACCGCGCCCGCTGCGCCGACCGCCTCGATGCGGTTCCCGCGGATGACAATGGTCTGGCCGGCCTGCGCCGGGCCGCCGGTCCCGTCGAAAAGGAGCACGTTTTCGAGCGCCACGACGGGCGCCGAGACGCTCAGGTAGGACCGTACCTCGTCAGAAAGTGTGCTTCGGTCCTGGCTGTTCGCCTGACCGGGGTGAAGCGCGATCGCCACGGCAGCGAACACCCATGTGCAGTTCCGCATTTGCCACTCCTTGCCCGGGGTCTCTGGTCCCTTGCAGGGTAGAGGGGCGCGTTCAGTCCGTAAAGAGCATTGGAGCAAGCCATGATCCGGTTCCGGCCCCCCCTGATCACTTCCCTTTTGCTGGTGGCAGCCCTCGTCCCACCTGCCTCTGCCCAGGTCGCACCGGACCAGGTGGCCGCATATCAGCGCTATCTCGACTTCGGCTCGCTGATCGAAGGCGGCCGCGTCACGCCCAACTGGATGCCCGACGGCAACAGCTTCTGGTACGCGGAGGGCGGTCCGCAGCACACCGTCATACACCGGGTCGATCCCGCAACGGGCGTGGTCGAGGAGTTGTTCGACACACCCCGGCTGCGCGCTGCGCTCACGGACGCGCTGGGACACGAGCCCGCGGGCCTGGGCGTGCCATTCCGCCAGCTGGCTTTCGTCGGTCCCGCGTCCGTGCAGTTCACGGTGGAGGGGCAGACGTTCGTGCTGGATCTGGACACGTACGCCGTCGAGAGGCAGCGCACGCCTTCCTCGCTGGGACTCGTCTCATACCTGGTCAGCGAGGCGGACCGCGTCACGCCCCGGACCTTCATCCGCGAAGTCTTCCAGGGTCTCGGGCCCAGGCCATACCCCGAGCGGCTGTCGCCCGACGGCCAGTGGTTCGTCGGACTGGACAATCACAACCTGACGCTGCGCGCCACGGTCGATGGCCGGGTCGTGCCGGTCACGGAAGACGGCAACGAATTCGAGCAGTGGGACGTGGAGACCACGCTGTGGAATCCGTGGTCACCGGACGGGACGGTTGGCGGCACCTGTACCTGTACGACCTGGACGGAAACCTGGTCCGGCGGCTCACCGAGGGTGATTTCCCCGTCGAGGCCGTAGTCGGCGTCGACCAGGAGGGCGGGTGGGTGTATTTCACGGCGCAGACCGATCCGGAGCGGCCATACGACCTGCACCTGAACCGCGTGACCCTCGACGGGACCGACCGGACGCAGCTGACCGAGGGCAAGGGGCGTCACAACGTGGCCATGGCGCCTTCGCACGGCTACTTCGTGGACACCTATTCGTCGGTGGACACCCCGCCCCGCTCCGTGCTGCGCCGCGCCGATGGCGAACTCGTGCTGACGCTGTCGGAAGCCGACACCGGTCGGCTGGAAGGGGTGGGTTGGACGCCCCCGCGCGAAGTCGTGGTGAAGGCGGCGGACGGGGAGACCGACCTGTGGGCGACGATGTACCTGCCCTACGACTTCGACCCGTCGCGGCGCTATCCGGTGGTCGAGTACATCTACGGCGGTCCTCAGACCACCACGCGGCCGATGGGTTTCGGGGGCGAGCCGTTCTCCGGCCTCGGGAGCGACTTCGCGCGGATCGGCAACTTCAACCGGGCCCTGGCCAACCTGGGGTTCGCGGTGGTGATTCTCGATGGCCGCGGGACGCCCGGACGTTCGAAGGCTTTCCACGATGTGATCGTCAGGAACTGGGGCAAGCCCGTGATCGACGATCATGCCGCGGCGATCCGGCAGCTGATCGACCGCTTCGATTTTCTCGACGGCGACCGCGTGGCGATCATGGGCGCGTCGTGGGGCGGGTACTATTCGACACGCGCCATCCTGCAGGAGCCGGATCTCTACAAGGTGTGCATCAGCGAGGTCCCCGGGTACGACATGTACGCCTTCCACCTCTACGAGCCGTACCTCGGCATGCCCCAGGAGAACCACGAGTACTACGAGGCGGCGAATGTCTTCCGGATGGCCCCCGGTCTGAAGGGCAAGCTATTGCTGACCGGCGGAATCAACGACACCGGCACGCAGGCGGACCTCTTCCAGATGTCGGAGACGCTCGTCCGGGCCGGGATCCAGCACGACATGATGGTCTACGCCAACACCGGGCATGGGGCGTTCGGTCAGACCGGCGAGTACAACATGGAGTTGAAGAAGAACTACCTGGTGAAGCACTTGTTGAGCGCTCGCGTCCCGGGAGTCGATCGTTAGAGGGCCCTGCGGGCGAGGGCGCGGACCCTTTTTGCGGCTGGCGAATACTAAACATACTGGCTTAGTATCCGGACCCGTGGTTCAGGGTCTCAGTCGTCTCCCGGCGGCGCCAGAAGTCGAATAGCCACGGCTCGGGGAACGTCGAATTGGTCCAGCCGGCGCAGCAGGACCAGGTCGTCCCGCGCGTCAAGCAGGGTATCCTCGCCGTCCATTCTGACTGTGAAGAGCAGTTCCTGCCGGTCGATGTCCCACACACGCCAGATCACGCTGTCTTGATTCGGAAGTTGATAATCCCTGACCCAAAGCCGTTCGTCGAAGTCGGTCAGGAGGGCGTCGATCGCAGGGGCCACTTCGTTGATCGGCCAGTCGTCAAGATCGGACTCCTCGGATTCGTCAAAACCTCTCGGCTCAAACGGAATCGAACCGGACGCGGCGGCCTTGTCGAACTGCTCCGCGAACTGCTGCCACTGCGCCACGAGCACCTGCCGCCCGGCCGCCCTGGCGTCCGGCACCGGCACACCCGCCGGCATGGGGATCTGCGCAACCTCTCGACCGTTCCAGTCCAGCACAGCAATGGAGCCGCGGTGGGTTTCGGCGATGATGAGACCGTCTTCGGTCGCGGCCTGCAGGGTTCTATGGTTGAATACCACGGCACCGCTTCGCTTTGATCCGTAGTAGTGCTCGTTCCCCTCGGCCTCCGCAAAAAGCTCAAGCTCACCGTCGTCCCGCACGGTGACGTAGTTGGCGACATTCCAGGTTCGCCCTTCGTAGTTTCTCCCGAAGTTGTCGATTCCATCACGGAAGACGACGCGGCCGTCCGGATGAACGGCCACCGGATACGCGTTGAAGAAGCCTTGTAACGCGGCCTCAAGAAAGCCCTGGGCGCGCACAAACTCGCCGTCGCGCGAGACCAACGACAGGCGTTGACGTTGGACATCCCAAGCTGCGATGCCATGAGGCGTGCGAACTGCGCGGCCGATGTGACGGAACTCCCTCGGTCCTTCCCCCTCCCTGCCGACCACCTGAGTCCCGCCGGAGGAAAGGTCGATCAAGTGGATCTCGCTGCGTTCCACCAGGGCGAGACCGCTGTCCGGAAGGAAGAAGCCGGCTACGACAGAACTCAGTTCGCTGAGGTCCGGATGCTCCGACGAATCAAAAGCCGATTGGCCCGTTGGGCGCAGCGCGGCGAGGGTTTCCGCCGATGGGCCGCCGTCCTCCCCGTTCCCGCAACCCCCGAGCGCGATCAGTGCGCCGAGCGCGATCGGAAAAGGAAGGAATGACCCGGTCGCGGCCCGTGGGAACCACCATCGGATGCGAGAACCGAGGTCGCGTCGCCTGCTGATAGTAAACATTTATGTTTAGTGTTGACGATTCTAATACTTAACATGTCAGTTAAGTATTGGCGAATCGGCTCCCGGGCCATGGGCGAATCGGCTCTCACCCAGGCGGACCGGCTCCCCCCACCGGGACGAACCGACTCCCCGTGATTGACAACTAATATAATAGTTGCCATTCGGGAGGAACCGCGCCAGTGCGCCGGCCAGCTACCAGCTACTAACCCCCACCCCCCTCCCCCCGCGCCGGCGGGAACATAATGGCGCTCGACCCCGGAAAACGCGCCCCGAGCTCCCCCAGGATCACCTCCGCCTCCTCAACCGTCACCCGGCTGGCGTCCGACGACCAGAAGCCGTTGACCTCTTCATATCCGAACCCCGCCTCGCGGATGTCGCTCACCCCCGCCCTGAAACCCTCCGGATCCCAGTCCTCCCTGCCCCCCGGCCGGACCCGCGTCGACGCGATCGCCTCCTCCAGCCCCTCGTCCGGGATCTCGCCCTCGACACCTACGAACATCCTGAACATCGCGGCATAGGTCACACCCCGGACGTAGGATACCTTCCACGCCCACTCGGCCGACGCCGCCGTCGGGTCCACATCCGGCGGCTCGCCCATCAGCCAGTCCTCGACGAAGTCGGTAATCATCCCACCCTCCGGCGACGCGTCCGGCAGACTCCACTGGTTGTGCGCCACCATCAGCGTCACCCCCAGCTCTGGCCATCCGTACCCCTCCGTCCGCCAGCCGAACATGTGGCCCCCGGCGTGCGCGAACGACATGCTCCGCGCCCCGTGATTCCGCAGGCGCCACACCAGGCCGACCTGGATCCCCGGACCAATCTCCTCGTCGTACTGCGGCGTCAGCATCTCGGTCACGGTCCCGGCCTCGAGCACCCGATAGCCGTCGTACTCGCCGCCGTTCATCATGGCCGTCAGCAGCCGGATGTGATCGGCCGGCTTCGCCACCACTCCCCCCGCCGGATAGTGGCTGAAGTACAGCGGCACGCTCGGGACCCACGCCGAACCCATGCGCGCATACCCCGTGCTCATGTTCTCCCAGATGTCCGGCCGCACGTAGTCCTCGTGCTGCGCGGGCGGATACTGCGACGACACCATCCCCAGCGGATCCATGATGTGCCGCTGCACGTAGTCCGAGAACGAAAGCCCGTCCGGGTTGGCCGTCTGCACGATGAGGCCCAGCGTCGCGATGCCGGGGTTGGAGTAGTTGAACTGAGCTCCGACCTTGCCGATCCAGAACGGAGTTGTCCCCCCGAGCAGTGGGCTTGTGTCGCTGGCGTAGCTTGCCCTGAGTGCTTCTTCGAGCGGCACGGGCTTGTCCCATACCCCCTTGGCGCCGCCGCCGGAAAGCCCGGAACGATGGGTGAGCAGATCGTGGACGGTGACGTCGCGGTCGCCGAGCGGGTTGTGCACCTCGAACGGCAGGTGCCGGCTGATCGGGTCGTCCAGCGCGATCACGCCCCGGTCGACCAGGTGCATGATCGCCGTGGCCGTGTAGGTCTTCCCCAGCGAGCCCGAGTGGTACACGGTCTCGGGCGTCATCGGCTTGCCGGCCGCCACGTCCGCCCACCCGAAGCCGGCCTCCCAGATGAGCTCGCCCCGGTAGCCCATGGCGAGGTTGAGGCCGGGGGTGCCGTGCGCGCGCATGGCGTGCAGCACGTAGTCGCGCGTGGCGTCGATGAGCCGGCTTTCGAAGGGTCGGTCGGCGTAGACGGTCTCCGTGATGGGGATGTCGGAGTCCGCGGTGGAGGCGCCTTGGGGCGATTCGCATCCTGCCATGGCCGCCATCGATGCGAAGAGCACTAGGAGGCGCGCGGCGAGGGACATCGGGGAGCAGCGTCGGTGAGTCATGATCGCATCCGGGAGTGAGTGGCCGATGCGGAGATGATACGCGTGGCAGCCCACCGGTGACACCCGCGCCACTCCGGACCCACGCTCTGCCCGGACTCGCGCGGGTCTCCCACTGCGCACCGCTCAGGCGATGGTCCGCTGCAGCACGGTGCGGACCCGCGGGGTCGCATCTTCAAGGAGCCGTTTCCGGTAGGCGTCGCCACCCGGGTCATCCGGGTAGTGCAGGCTGGACCCGGCCGCGAGCAGCGTCTTGACCAGCTCCACATAGGCGTCCTGGCGCTCGTGGGCGCCGCCGGAAAACCGGGAGCCGTGGACGGCCCAATGCAGCGGCGACGAATCGTGCACATCCTCGAAGATGTCGAGCGGCGCCCCGGCATCGATCAACAGGCGGGCGTTGGCGGGCTGGCCGAACCAGGCGGCCTGGTGTAGCGGCGTCCCGGAGTCGAGACCGCTCGCGGTCAGGTCTGCGCCGGCCTCGATCAGGAACGCTACGGGCCCCGGGTCGTTGCGGCCGGCGACATCTGCCAACAGACGGTCCTCCTCGGGGTTGCCGGTTCGGGCCACGCCGGAGTGCGCGGCGAGGATGGCGCCGGCTTCATCGAGGCGGCCGTTTACGACCGCAACTGCGAATCGGTCGGCATGGTTCAGTTCGGTGTCGGCCCCACGCTGGACGAGCAGGGCGGCGACATCGTCGAAGCCGCGCCGGACAGCGTGTGCGTATGCGGTCTTGCCGCCCGCCGTGGGCGCATCGATGTCGGCGCCGTGAGCAAGGAGAACGTCGACCGCCGAAGCGCGGCGGCGGCGCGTGGCCGTGTGAAGCGGGGTCTCGCGGTGCGGCTCGTCACGCCCGTTCGGGTCAGCGCCCTCGTCGAGCATGCGACGGAGGACCGCGTCGCCGTCGGCGCCGTAGTGGCAGTCCAGGAAATCGTGAAGCGTCATGGAGTGTCCCTGGCGGGAATGCGGGCGCTTGATCGCAGCCATCCGGCCCGCGAGGTTGACGACCAGCCTCGCGCATCGCCACACAGTCCCGCAAGGAGTGCCCCCATGCGCATCCTGCCCGCTCCCTCCCTGCGCAAGCCCGCCGCCCCTCACAAGCCCGCCGCTCCGCGCAAGCTCGCCGCCCCGCGCACGCGGATGCTCCCCGCGCTCGCCGCCATCGGCCTGGCGATCAACCCCGGCCACGCCGCCCACGCCCAGCAGGACCGGTCCGGCACGATGGCGGGCCGCTCCACCGTCTACGCGCCGAACGGGGTCGTAGCCAGCAGCCAGCCCCTCGCCACCGGCGCCGGACTGGCCGTGCTGCAGAGCGGCGGCAACGCGATCGACGCGGCCGTGACCACCGCGGCCATGCTGAACGTGGTCGAGCCCATGATGACGGGCATCGGCGGGGACATGTTCGCCATCGTCTGGCTGGCCGACGAGCAGCGCTTGGTCGGGCTCAACGCGAGCGGTCGCGCCGGCACGCTCATGACCCGTGAAGAGTTGGTCGGCCGCGGTCACGAGCGAATGCCGCGCTCCGGCGCCGAGACGATCACGGTGCCCGGCGCCCTCACGGGGTGGCAGACGCTGCTCGACCACTACGGCACGATCTCGCTCGCCGAAGCGCTCCAGCCCGCGATTGAAATGGCGGAACAGGGATTTCCCGCGAGCCCGGTGATCGTCGACTTCTGGGAGGGGGCGGAGGAGATGCTCAGCCGGGACGAGGGCGCGCGCAAGACGTTCCTGATCGACGGCGAGCGCGCTCCGCGCCCCGGCGAGTGGTTCAGCAACCCCGACTTCGCGCGCACGCTGCGGCTCATCGCGGAGAAGGGGCCGGACGTGCTCTATCGCGGCGAGCTGGGCGAAGCAATGGTCGAGCGCGTCACCGAGCTGGGCGGATTCCTCACCATGGACGACCTGCGGTCGCACAGCGTGGACTGGGTGGAACCTATCTCCGTCCCGTATCGGGGCTATCGCCTCCATGAACTGCCGCCCAACGGTCAGGGGATCGCCGCCCTTGAAACCCTGAGACTCCTGGAGCCGTTCGACCTGCGGGCCATGGGACACAACTCGACGGCGTACCTGCACCACCTCATCGAGGCCAAGAAGCTCGCGTACGCCGACCTGGAGCACTTCGTCGGCGACCCCGGCAACATGAGGGTTACGCCGGACGACCTGCTGAGCGACGAGTTCATCGATGCGCGGCGCGCCTTGTTCGATCCCGAGCGCGCCATCGAGCGCGCCGATCCCGGCACGGCGATCACCGCAAGCGAGACGACGTACTTCACCGTCGCCGACCGCCACGGCAACATGGTGTCGTTCATCAACAGCATCGCCAGCGCGTTCGGGTCGGGCGTGGTGGTGCCGGGGACCGGGTTTGCGCTCCAGAACCGCGGCGTCGGGTTTTCGCTCGATCCCGATCGGGCAAACGCGGTGGCGCCGGGGCGGCGGCCGTTCCACACGATCATCCCGGCCTTCGTCACGAAGACGGCGGCCGATGGGCGGGAGGAGCCGTGGCTGAGCTACGGGGTGATGGGAGGCGCGATGCAGCCGCAGGGGCACGTCCAGGTGCTGATCAACCTCGTCGACTTCGGCATGGACCTGCAGCAGGCCCTCGATGCGGCACGGTTCAACCACCTGTCCGGGAACCGCGTGGCGATCGAGTCCGTCGTGCCGCTCGAAGTGAGGCGGCAATTGGAGGCGATGGGCCACGTGTTGGCCGACCCCACCGGCGTGTTCTTCGGCGGCGGCCAGGCGATCATGCGGCTGGAGCGGGGATGGGCCGCCGCGTCGGAGCCGCGGATGGACGGTATGGCGGCGGGGCACTGAGGGGCGGGGTGTCGGACCTAGTGCGCCGGCTGCGCCTCACCTCGCAGGCCTACCCGCAACCCCCCTGCGTCCTCCGGTTCAGGAAGTCGTACTCGGTCTCTTCCAGACCCTCTCCTCCGGGTGCTCCGGCTGACACCAGAACCTCGACCACCGACTCGTACTTCAGCGCCCTGGCCTGGTCGAGGGCCGTAAAGCCCTCAGCGGTCGTCATGGCCAGGTCGGCACCGGCGCCAACGAGTAGCTGGACCTTCTCCAGCGTCGCCTGCTCATGCTCCGCCGTGCAGACGCGCTCGTAGACCCACGGCCTTCCCGCATTGCTCATGCCGAGGGCCGCCATGAGGGTGGTCGTGACCTCCAGCTGCCGGGCCGCGAAGATTCCCGAAGTCAGGGCGCCGTCGCTGCCGGCGAAGTACTCGCTGCGGTGCACGAAACGCGGGTCGGCGCCGTGGGCCAGGAGGCTCCGGAGGATACCGGCTGTTCCGAAACGTGCGGCGAGCCACACCGGGCGGGCGCCAATCCAGCCGTTGTGGAAGTAGAAGGCCTGGTTGGAGCCGCGCTGGTGGGGGGTGAAGGTGGCGATGGGGAGTGTGACATCGGCCTCGTGCTCCAGGAGCAGGTCCACCGAGCGCTGGTCGTGGCGCAGGATGGCGGCGTGCAAGGCCGTGAACCTGTCGGATCCGGCGTTGGGGTCGGCGCCGGCCTCCAGCAGGAACTGAATGAGTTCCCCGAACCGGCCGGGGCGGAAGCCCTCGCGGCCGCCCATCGTGTAGGGACCGCCCGACGAGAATGCCGGCTCGGCCACGAGGGTGCGGAAGTTGGAGTAGGCCGCCATGGCCAGTGCGCTGACGCCAAAACCCGACCGGTCGTCCACGTTGGCGCCGGCAGCCACCAGGTGCCTCGCCGATTCCGCCTCTCCGACGCGCGCCGCAAACATCAGGGCGGTGTTGCCACCGTGCTCGAACCACCCCTGGTTCTGGATGTGCGTATGCGGCTCGTGCGCCTTCAGCTCGACGGTCACAACCGTCCGGGCGTGCACATTCGCCCCATGATCCAGCAGAGCCTTCACCACGCCGGGCGAGCGACTCAGCACCGCCCACATCAGCGCGGTCTGGTCCCTCGGTCCGGTCGCGTTCACATCCGCCCCGTGCTCCAGGAGCAGCTCGGCGACCCGCGCGGCGCCCGCCCTGGCTGCGGCCATGAGCGGGGTTTCCCCATGGCGCAGCGCGAGATTCGGCTTCGCCGCAGCATCCAGGAGCAGTTCCGTCACCGCCACGCTGCCGTTCTCGCTCGCCGCCCACAGTGGCGTTGCGCCGAGGTCGTTGGCCCGGTCCACATCGGCCCCGGCAGCGACCAGCAATGCCACGCTTTCCGGCAGATCCCGGTGCGCAGCCCATAGCAGGGCCGTCGATCCGTCGCCACCCGTGGCGTTGGCGTCCGCGCCCTGCTCCACCAGCGTGCGGAGCGTCGCCTCGTCGCCATTCTTCGCGGCCTCCACCAGTGGGGGATCACCCGCCGCGGGGACTGGATCGCCCGCAGCCGCGAGAGCCAGCGCGAGTACCAGAGGCAGCGTCATCCGATCCCCTCTCCCTTCAACAGCAATCGCATGTGTTCCTGGGCCACGTACAGACCGCCCTCTCGCTCCTGCCAGGTTACGCGCCCGTCTCCGTTCGCGTCCACACCGTTCCGGAGCTGGAAGCCCAGGGTGTTGAGTTCGTCGGACAGCTGGTCTGCCTCATCTGCCGACACCGTCGCCCGGATGTGCTCCGTGACCTCCAGCATCCTGAGGGCACGCGCAAGGGTGTTCTGCACACAGCTCACCACGTGCCCCGCGTGTGTGCGCAAGCTCTCCGAGGCGTCTGGAGCATCGGCCGCCATCCGCACGTGCGCGATGGTCTTGCGGGACGCTTCCACGAGTCCGAAGCCCAGGCCGGGGCCGTTGTCCATCCGGGTGGGATCTAGGGCGTGCAGGACGTTGCCGGCGTGCGTTTTCATGGCCTGGAGATCACCCGGCCGCTGCTGTCCCCCCGCTGCGAACGACGCGTACTCGGCCGCGGTGCCGGCCTCGCCCAACGCCTGCCGCAGGAACCCCAACTCGGCCACCGAAGCCGCCTCGGGATTCACCACCTTCAGAATGTGAGCGTGAGCGCCCTCCTGTGCCCCCACCGCCGCGGCGAGGAGCCCCAGGCCGGCCACGACCCCGGACACCATGACAACCGGCCTGATCACGGGTCTCCGACCTTCCGGTACTTCCTCAGATACCAGACCTCGGATGGATCGTCCCAGAACTGGCTGTCGGAGGGCGCGGGGGTCGCGGCATACACGTTGCCCTGTCCGTCCACCGCGATCCAGTGGATGGCCTTCGTATCCTCGATGGTCTCCAGGAGTTCGCCGTCGCTGGCCCGGGCGATCCAGATCCTGGCGTTCACGAGGTCGGCCACGTATAGCCGGTCGTTGTCATCGATCGACAAGCCGTACGGCGAGCCCAGGTGGTCCCACACCTCGAGGAGATTGCCGTCCAGGTCGAAGATCTGGATGCGGGCGTTCTCGCGGTCCCCCACGAGCACGCGGTTCCGCGCGTCGACCACGATCGTGTGCGGAAGGTTGAACTGTCCCGGCTCGGTGCCCGGTCCCCCCCACGCCGTTATGAACTCCCCATTGCGGTCGTACTTCACCACGCGGCTGTTCCCGTAGCCGTCGGAGATGAACAACTCCCCGTCGGGGCCGAAGGCTGTGTCCGTGGGACGATCGAAGAGATCCGCGGTCTCGCCGGCCACGCCGTATTCGCCCAGGGTCATGAGCAGTTCGCTGCCGTCCTGACTCCACTTCTTGACCTGGTGCCCCTGTCCGTCGACGGTCCAGACTGCCCCGTCGGGCCCGACGCGGATTCCATGCGCCCACTGGGCGAAGTCCTGATCCCACTCCTCCAGCAGGTTTCCGTCCGCGTCGAGCTTCAACACATCGTTGGCGTCCCGGCGGAAGGCATGGACGTTGCCGTCGTCGTCGACATCCACCGCCGTTACGGTCCCCATGTCCTCGCGAGCGCCGCCCCAGCCGTCCACCAACTCGTAGCCGGTGGCCTGCGCGGTCTCGCGGTCCGCGTCCGGCGCCGGCTGGCACGACACGGCGCCTGCGACCACCAGGCCTCCCGCCACCGTCCGGATCGACACGGTCCTCATCAGTGGTCGTCCGCCAGGTGGTCGTGCAACACCTTGTGGTCCTCATGCCGCTTCTCACGGCGGATCCCGCTGGCGTGCGCCCGCGCACTCTGCCGCGCACGCTTCCGTGAATGCTCGGAGCTGACGGTGTGCAGGGAAATCAGCTTCTCCAGGTCGTCGCCACGGCAGGCGGGGCACCGGGGCGGGCCGGACGAGCGCAGGACCAGACACTCGAACTCCTCACCACAGTCCCGGCATCGATACTCGAAGATGGGCATCGGTCAGCCACAGCCTCTCCCGCGGCTCAGAGCTCGCCGAGGGTGTCGATGGGAAGCCGCCCCGTACTGCCGCCGATCTTGTCCATCGGCATGTCCATCTTGTCCATGAGCGTGGCCAGCAGGTTCGCGTGCGTCGGTCCGCCCTCGTACCTGATGTGCTGTCCGCCGTTGAGCTTGCCGTTGGCGCCGCCGAAGACGACCAGCGGGATGTTGTCGCCCGCGTGACGCTGGCTGTTGGAGATCCCCGATCCGTACAGCCCGGTGATCGAGTCCAGCAGCGTACCGTCCCCGTCCGGCGTGCGGCTCAGCTTGGTCAGGTGGCGCGTGAAGAGTTCGACGTGGTAGCGGTTGATCTTTGCCACGTACTTCACCAGGTCGGGGCGGTTGCCGTGGTGCGACAGCGGATGCCAGGCCTCGGGCACGCCGATCTGCGGATACGGGCGCGCGTTCACCTCGCGTCCGATCATCATCGTCGACACCCTGGTGATGTCCGCCTGGCAGGCCAGGATCTGCATGTCGAGCAGCAGCTCCAGGTGATCCTCCAGCGTCTCCGGGATGCCCTGGGGCTGCTCCATGTTGGGCAGGTCCACGTCCAGTTGCTCCTCCGCGATCACGATCCGCCGTTCCACGTCCCGCACCGCTTCGGTGTACTGCTCGACGCTGCGCTGGTCCTCGGGACCCAGCTCGCGCCTTAGCGCCCGCAGCTTGTCGTTGACCGAGTCCAGCAGGCTCTTCTGCTGGTGCAGGCGCCGCTCCCGCGGCTCGCGGTCGGTCGTTCCGGTATCGCCGAAGAGCCGCTCGAAGACGGTCCGTGGGTGGTTCTCCATCGGGAGCGGCTGGGTGGGAGTCCGCCAGGAGATGGTGTGCGTGTAGGCGCAGTTCAGGATGGCGCACGTGCCGGCGTTGGGCGGGCCGTCCAGGGACAGCTCCAGCGAGCCCAGCTGCGTCTCCCTGCCCCACTCGCGCGCCAGCATCTGGTCGATCGACTCCGCGGCGATGATGTCGGTGTTGTCGACCGCGTCGATGTCGCCGAGCGACCGTCCTACCATACCGGTCAGGAAGCTGGTGGGACCGCCGGCATGGTTGAAGTTCCACGACGCGTTCACGCCGGTCGGGATGATGATCCTGTTCCTGAACGGCTCCAGCGGCCCCAGTATTTCCGAGAGCGCGAAGTCCCGGCCGTCGCCGGTCGGGGTCCAGTAGGGCATGGACTGCCCGTTGGGTGTGTAGTAGGCGAGGAACCTGTGAGGAGACTTGCGCCTGGGGCCGCTGACGGCCGTCAGACGAGCCGGTGTCATCGCCTGCAGGAACGGCAGCATCAGCGCCGCTCCAGCCCCGCGCAGGACGGTGCGCCGCGAGATGTGCCTACCGGTGATCAGGTCCATGTCTTTCCTCTCCGGATTCACGGTTCGGCAAGCCCGGCAGTCCGGTCGTTGGCGTTGAGGGCGCGCTCATCCTCATCAGGAACTGGGGACTCTCCACGATACCCAGGATGATGGACGACCAAGTGTAGTCGTCTGCCTCCGCGTCGCGCATGATCCTGCGGATCGTCGGCTGGTCATAGTACTCCACATCGCGCCCCAGCGCATACTGCATGAGCTTTGTCGTTACGGTGCGGACGAACTGCTCCCTGTTCTCCAGTATGAGACTGCGGAGACCCGCCAGTCCCTGGATCTCCTGGTCCGTCTCGGGCCACAGACCGGTATCGTCGATCGCGTTGCCGAGTTCGTCGATGAGGCGGCGCCCGCCCGCGGCGTCGTACGCCTCCAAGGCGAAGCCCAGCGGATCGATTGTTCGGTGACAGCTGGCGCAGGTCGGATCCGTGCGGTGCCTGGCCAGCCGCTCCCGGATGGACGGCTGCTGCGCGTTCCCATCGTCTTCGGGTGGTTCCAGGCTCGTGTCGAGACCGGGCGGGGGCGGGGGCACGTGACGGCCCAGGATGTTCTCCAGAATCCACTTGCCTCGTAGCACCGGCGTGGTACGCTCGGGGTACGAAGTGACCGTAAGGATGCTAGCCTGGCCCAGAAGGCCGCCCCGCTTATCCAGATCGGGAAGCAGCACCCGGCGGAAGTGACTCCCGGCGATGTGGGGCAGGTTGTAGTGGTCGGCCAGCCGCTCGTTTGCGAAGGTGTAGTCGGCGTTCAGGAGTTCCAGCACGCTTCTGTCCTCGCGGATGTTGTGGTCGAGGAAGAGCCTGGTCTCCTCTTCCATGGCCTCGCGAAGGTTGTGGCTGTACTCGAGGTAGATGTCGTCCTGCAGGAGCCGGTCGTCCAGCTCGCGGAGCTTCAGCCACTGGCTGGCGAAGTCGTCCACGAGCGTTTCGCGGGCCCGGGAGCTGTTCAGCAAGCGTCGGGTCTGTTCCCTCAGAACCGAGGGATCGGTGAGCCGGCCCGCCTCGGCCTCCCGGAGAAGCGCCTCGTCCGGAATGCTGCTCCACAGGAAGAAGGAGAGCCGCGACGCGACCTCCAGATCGCGCAGCGGATAGGGGCTGCCCCCCTCCGGCTCGCGGTAGATGCGCAGCAGAAAGTCCGGATCGACGGCGATCCGCTCCAGTCCCAGCTGGATCCCGTGGTCGAAGCTCCCGCCTTCGTCCCTGCCCATGCGGTAGAAGCGCAGGAGGACTTCCACGTCCGCGCGGGCCAGCGGCCGACGGTAGGCGCGCCGCGCCATCGCCGTCAGGATCTCCTTGGCACAGGCCTCGTCCGTGGAAGTGGACGCCGGCTCACAGGCGAAGATCGTCTCCCGGCTCCTGGTGTTGTCGGCAACGGCCGTCTCGCCGAAGGGCCCGTCGATCTCCACGCCCAGCACGCCCGACAAGCCGAAGTGCTCGTTGTTGAAGTAGTCGATCTGGCCGCGTGTCTGGACCGGAACCTGCGGGAGGAGGTACTCCTCGCCGTAGCCCAGGTCCCTGGCATACGAGAGGCCGACGATGCGGCTTCCCGCTTCGACGCGCACGGTAGCTGCGAGAGGCGCCTCGGCGCCGAACTTGGCGTAGTCTTCCCATTCCGGCGACCCGGGCCAGCCCGGACCGCCACCCGCACCGGCATAGCTGTTGGCCACGGGCCGGTGCTGCAGCCCCTCCCCGCCGAAGGCGAGCGTGGCCGCCAGTTCTCCGTCGATGCGGATCTCGAGTTCCTGCCGCCACGCCAGCCCCCGGGCGTAACCCGCGTAGTTCTTCTGCAGACGGACCCGGATCCGGTACTCGCCGTCCACCGGGAACGTGTGGCGGATCGCCATGCCGCCACGGGAGCCGAGCGGCAGATCATCGCTCATCCTCACGTGCTGGCGCTTGGCATCGTCTGCGGCGTAGCGGGACGAGCCCGCTCCCGCCGGCGGCAACCCGACCGCCAATCGGGTGACCGCTCGCGCGACGGAAAGGTACCGCTCCATGTGCAGCGGCGAGATGCTGAGCGCGTCGGCCACGTTGTCGAACCCGCCGCCCATGGTCTCGTCGCCGGGCAAGGCGTCTATGACATCGACATCCAGTCCCAGCAGGTCGTTGATGGCGTTGTTGTACTCGGTCCGGTTCAGGCGGTGCACCGCGTTGATACGACCCACGTTGGGACTCCCCGACCAGGCAGCGTCCAGTTCAGACTCGAGCCAACCCGCCACCGCGTCGTAGGTCGGCCGGTCGGGCCGTCGCACGCCGCCCGGCGGCATGGCGCCCGCGCGCAGCTTGCCGGCCACCTTCTCCCATATCTGCGGGTGGGCCGCCGGGTTTGCGGCATCGTATCGGTCCAGCTCCAGCGATGCAGTGCGACGGACGTCGTTGTGACAGCGCAGACAGTATTCATTGACCATGGCCTGGGCCTCGGCACCCGTGGCCATGGGCGGGGGATGCGCCTCTCGGGTCTCGACCACGCCGAGTGCCGCGTCGGTCACCGCCTCGACTTCGCCCGTCGACGAAGTGGAAGGGAGCGTCGAGCACGCCAGGAACACCACCCCGGCGACGATCAACCCCACCGCCCACCTTCCTGAACAGGCCCGGTGACCCGTCGTCGGACCGGGTTGACCCGTCACCCGACCGGATTGGCGCGGGACCAACGAGCCTTCGTTCTTCGGCATTTTCGGCGCCATTGCACCCCCGTTGAACGCCTTGTATCCGACGCTGGATACCAACATTCTAGCAGTCCGTGGATAAATCCGCACGAGCAGCGAGACCGGGGATGCGCCGCGCTGGCAAGGCGCGACGAGAGGGGAATGGCAGCGCCATTCGCCCGAGGGGCAACGCAGAGCGAAGCGGTCCAGCGTGGATGCATCGCCGGGCGAATGCTGGGCGGGTTTGTCCGCGGGCTGCCTGGCTACCTGTATCACGGTCACAAATCAATTTGAGACGAATCGATGTCCAGAACACCACCGCGCGAGCGCGCAGGACACAGTCCGCGGGCAGAGGTCGACAGCCTTCCGCGCGCCGTCCTCTGCCCGCGGTGTTCGGCGGACCTCGACCTGAGCGCGCCCGCGCTCCGCTGCCGCAGGTGCGGACAGGGATACCCCCGCCTGGGTCGCATTCCCGTGATTCTCTCCGAGCCGCTCGCCTACCTCGCGTCGTGCCGGCACCAATTGAACCGGTTGCAGGGACAGGTGGAGCGAACCGTCCGGGACATCCGCGAGCAGCTTCAGGCGGCGGACCTGCTGCCGGCTACCCGGCGGCGCTGCGAGGCCACGATCCAGGGGATCGCCGGCCAGCTGGACGATGTCCGCGCCATCATCGAGCCCCGGCTTCCGGCCACGACCCGCTCCGAAGGGCAGGCGTGGTCGCACCAGGCACCCGCCACCCTGCATCACCTGCCGTACCTTTACCGGGACTGGGGTTGGCCCTCGGAAGCAGACGGCGAAAACGAGCAGGCCCTGTCCATGGTGGAAGAGATGCTGGGGGACACCGGACCGGGGCGCACGCTTGTCATGGGCGCCGGCGCGTGCCGGCTCGCCTACGACATCCATCACCGCCATCCGGATGCCGAGATCATGGTGATGGATCTGGATCCGGTCCTCTTTGCGGCGGCCCACGCCGTGACCCACGGAAAGTCCCTGACCGTCCGCGAGGCCAATCTCGAGATGGGCGACATGCACCACGCGGTGAAGGAGTGGTCGTTGGCGGCGCCGCAGGGCCCGGTTGACGATGCCCGCTTCCACTTCCTGATCGCGGATGCCGTCGATCCGCCGCTCGACCCCCGCGTCTTCGACACGGTGCTGACTCCGTGGTTCATCGATCAGGGACCCGAAGATGTCCGCGACCTGATCAGCACTCTCCACCGGTTGCTCAAGCCGGGCGGGCGCTGGGTGAACCTGGGTCCCCTCAAGTACGACCTGGACATTCCCGTCTCGCGCCGCTTCGCCCGGGAGGAGTTGTTCGACCTTGCCGAGCAGGCGGGATTCCGCGTGGGGCCGTGGAAGAGCGCGACCGGGCCCTATCTGGTCTCCAGGCTGAACGGTCGAGGGAAGGTGGAGTGGGTGCTGGCGTTCTCGGCCACCCGGCTCGAAGCGCCGGAGAAGGGGTCACGGCCGGAACCCGGTCCGCCGCCCTGGCTGGTCTTTCGACATCTGCCCATCCCGACGTTCGAGGGCCAGGCGGTGTTCTGGTCCGAAGCCTCCATGATCCGTATGGTGGTCTCGTCCATCGACGGTCGCCGCACGCTGGACGACATCGCCCGCCGGGTGGCCGAGCGGGCAGACCAGCCGGATATCTCCATGAGCCAGGTCCGGACAGCGGTGCGGCAGTGTCTCCAACATGTCCACCCCGCCTGCGCGCAAAATACTAAACAATAATGTTAACTATATTGGATCGGCACGCGCCTGTCTCGGCGCTCTTGAGCCTGCTGGCGCTCGCAGGCACCGCGCAGGCCCAGGACGGCACGGACGGTTCCGGCCAGGCGAGAAGCTACATCGGCGCATTCGCCGGACCGGGCTCACTGGACGTCCGCATGACCGACATCGACGGCTTTACGGGGTCGAACGGCGTCCCCGGCCAGGTCTTCGAGTACGACGACACCGGACTCGCGGCCGGCGTGGTGGCGGGAAGATATTTCCGCCTGGGGCGCGTCCAGTTCCTGATCGAGGCGGACGGCACGTTCGTCGGCCTTCCGGCGATTGCCGAACAAGTGGATCCGGTCGGACTGGACGAAACGGCGGCGGCGGAGCTGCATTGGGTTGGGACGGCGCGCATTGGCGTTCGGAGGTCCCTCGGCCGCGCCGGCGTGTTCGTCGCCGGCGGCGTGTCGGTCGCCGGGGCATCCAATTCGTTTACCGATCTCGATCCGGGAATGGACGGTGGCATGCAGTTGGATCCCGACGATTCCTTCGACGAGCGGCCGACGCTGGTCGGGTGGATCGCCGGGGTCGGCGTCGAGATGCCGGTGGCCGGTGCCTGGGCCCTGCGATTCGAAGGCCTTCACAAGGATTTCGGTGAGACCGTCCACCAGGCGGAGAACCGGCTGGGCGTCAATGCCGGCGTCTGCGGACCGAGCGGGCTCCCCAGCCCTTGCCGCTACGGCTTCGACCAGCGGTTCGCTTTCGTCCGTCTGGGCCTCGTTCGCAGTCTTGGCCGATGATCGTTGCACTCAGGCGCCCGACCGACCCGCCCCGCGCCGGCGATCACCACTCCCGGTCCGCCGCCTCCCGCACGAGCGCCGCCACGTCCCGCTCCAGCAGGTAGCCACCGGCCACCAGCTCCCGGCACACGCGCTCAACCTCGGCAACATACGCGTCATGCGTGGGATAGCGGTCCCGCACCGACCTGCGCGGGTCCCCCAGGCTCGACCGCTCAGCCTCGGTCCGTGGGAACACCAGATATGACCCCATCCACCGCGTGAGCATTCCGCCCGCACCCCAGGAGGCGTCCCGCAGGTTCCAGCCGGTGTACGTCGCCAGCGGCACCGCCACGTGCGGCAGCCGGATCCCCGCCAATTCGTTGCCGTCCGCGTCGACCATGGGCACAAGCGTCCGGAATGCCGGCCCGGCCCTGGGCGGCACCTGGTCGGCGATGCCCTCGGTGTACCAGCGGGGGCCGGGATCCAGGCGGAGCGGCCGATAGAAGTCCTCGGGCGCCAGGGTCCCGGGGATCCTGGGCCAGGCGGCGCGAAACGCCTCCAGATCGACCAGCGTACCGTCGTCGATCCGCGGATACCGGCTCTCGGGCGGCTCGACCCCTTCGGCCGCCCACCGGTCGAGCGCCACCAGCAGCGCCCGCATCACCGGCCGCGTGGTGGCCCGGTTCACCGGACTATGATAGACACCGCCGGTCATCGAGTTGTGCGCCGTGCCCGCGATCAGGTAGATGCGCACGGAAGGATCGAGCCCGGCGTCGACCGTGCCCTCGACGTCGGTGTGCAGGAGCGAACCCGCCCGCGACCAGTACTCGGTGGACGTCTGCGTGAAGAAGATCCTCGGCACGTGGCCGCTCGCGCGCGCCCGATCGAGCATCGAACCGCTGGCCCGGGTGACCGGATCCGTCTGGTGGACGGAGTTGAAGGGGAAGAAGTCCGACGGATACAGCCCTTCCTCGTGATGGCTCCCGTGGCGTGTGGTCTGGCCAAAGCGATGGTTGAAGATCCCCTTCCCCGCGCCCGCGACATGGGGCATGATGGCGTCGAAAACGAACCGCCCCTCCAGATCCGCGTTGAATCCCTCGTAGACGAAGTGGTGCAGGAAGCGGCCCGATTGCGACCCGCCGTAGCCGTAGGCGAACTCCACCGACCCGGCGAGGGGGTTGGCGAGCGACCCCTCCCCGTCCGACGCGTAGCGGAAGAACGAGATCACGTCGCGCGTGGCCGCGAGTCCCAGCCCCGTGACCCTGGGGTCCTTCCCCTCGTAGACGAGGTCGTAGAGCCAGCCCGGCTCGAACCCCTCCTCCACGTGTACCCACGTCGGATCGGGCACGACCGCGCCGTTCTCCAGACGCCCGAAACTCCACTCGTCCCGCGGAATCTCCACACCCTTCGCGCCGCGGTCCGGCCGCTTCACCAGGGTCGCTCTGCCATTATCCGCCGCAACGGACGGATAGGGCAGCGAACTCCCCCAATCGAAGGGCAGGCTGTGGTACCTGCGCATCGCGGCGTCGCTGTCCGGCTCCAGCACATTCGCGATGTACAGGCCGTAGACGGTCGACTCCAGCTCGGCGTAGATGCGCCCGACGATCGCGCTTCCGTCCTCGTTGCGCGCGACCGGCACCCCGATCTGCACACGGTCATTGCCGGCTGCCACGTCCCCGCTCCACCCGCTCCACAGGATCGCATAGCCCTCCTCCATGAGGAACCCGTCGCCGGCGTCCGCCACGGTGGCCGGATCGTTGCCCCGGCCTCCGTTGAAGGTCCCCAGCGCGACCTTGTTGCCGCGGTTGGCCACGTCGTAGAGCAGCCGACCGTTGCCGCGTCCGGTGTCGACGGGCTTGAGGAGGAAGAAGTCGGTCCAGACTTCCACAAGGCCGCGCTCGTTGGTCGGCGCCAGACCCAGGTCGCTCACGCGGTCGTTGGCGGGGTCCTTCGGGTCCACCTCGATATGGAGTCTGCCGACGATCTTCTCGTACGGTCCGGTGTCGCCGAACGCGTGGCCGCCGGCGAAGGGGGCCCGCTCGTCGATCTGCACGCGGACGACCTGCGCGTCCAGCGTGGGGGGACCGGGGACGTGCGCGATGGCGACGGTGAATCCGGCGACGAGCGGGGCGAAAACGGCGCGTGCGGTCATGGTGCCTCCAAAGGATCGCGGGTGCCGGGCCGTCACGATGGCAAACTTTGTCAATTTCGGCGAATCCCGTGTACGTGCACCGACTCGACGCCGAGTTCGTCGCGCCGGATCCCGACGACCGCCGTGGGGGTGATCTGCGTCAATTCGAGACCATCGGCGACTGCGATCGATCCGGCGCGTTGTCCATCCAGCGCAATGACCGACCATGCACCGCCGCTTCCGACCCCTCCGACGTATCTGCCTCCCAAAGCGAAGGCATGCGCCAGCGGATCATACGGTTGAATCCAGACAAACCCCTCCGGATCCACCAGGAAATCCCAGAACACCGAGAGCTCGTCCGGCACGGGTGCGGCCTCGTGTCGGGCCCGCGTGGCCGATGCCTCGTCCGCCGGCGCTTCAGAAACCGCCTGATCGATCACCCGGTCGAGGGCATCGCGCACCGCCGGGGATTCCGTCGGCTCCCACGCGATCTCTCCGTCAGCGATGCCGGGCGCGGACGTGCGGCGAATCACGGACTCCAGGGTGTCCCCGAAGTAGAGATAGGTCCCATCTGTAACGACCACCGACCGCGGCGACAGGGGTTCGGGGCCACCGAAGTTGCCCGCGGAATAGCGGACGATGCCGCCGACCGAGACCAGCTCGCCGAGGTGGCCGCCGTTCCGGTCGAAGTGATGGACCGAGATACGGTCACGTTGTCCGTGGCCAGCAAAGACGACGCCGCCCAACACCCAGCCTCGTCCCAGCGGACCCGCGCCCAGCCCGAGATCGGGATACTCCCCGCTGGCAATCGGGACAACTTCCGTTGAGCCGTCCGGCAGGAAACGCGTTACCCTCCGCAGCCTGCTGTCGAAGGCTTCGACGGTATCTCCCCGCGGCCAGGCGGCCGAAAGGTACATGAACTCACCGGGACCCTCACCTCTACCGCCCAGGGCTTCAAGGAACTCGCCACCCTCATTGAATACGCGGATGTCGTAACCTCCGGAATTCGGCACCACCAGCCGCCCGTCGGGTAGCAGGAACGGCCTGACAACCCCGTCGAACTCCTGGTACGGATCGCCCCCGAGCACACCCACGCTCATTGCGCGGATGGCCTCGATCTCCAGCGGTGCGCCCGGCACGGGCCCACCAACCGGCCCCGCGTCCGGCTCGGCCGCACATCCCCCCAGCGCAATCACCGCACCGGCGGCGCACAGACGCGCACCCAGCTTCATTGGGCCTCTTCGCCGCTTCCCACCCTGTCCCCTCGCAGGAAGACCTCGATGCTGTGCACGCGATCCTCGACCCGCCCGATACGGGCCTCCACACGGTCGATACGGGCCTCCACACGGTCGATGCGGGCGGTCAGTCGCTCCTCCACCCCGTCGATGCGTTCCTCCACGCGGTAGATTCGGCCGGTCAGCCGATCTTCCACGCGACCGATCTGTCCCGACAGGAGCACGGCGACAACCACCAGGCTGACGATCACCGCGATCACCTGGCCGTTTTCCCTGAACAGCTTCATGGCACTTCCTCCTCCCCGAGTTCGATAATGCCGACGCGGGCGCCCGGACGGCAAGCCGGGTGAAGGGTGAATCGGGTTCGCGGGCGCTTCCATGCCCGGATAGGACCGGTTTAGTATTCGGCGTGCCCGAATCGACAATGCGACCCGGAGAACCGGACCCGAGGGAGGCCGACGGCGCAATGCAAACCAGTTTCCGCCACAGCCAACTGCCGATATTCGCGCTCATCTCCGCCGCGGTGCTTGGCGGCTGTCGCGGAGACGCCACCCAGGCGCAGGCGGAGAGCGCCGAGACGACTCCGGTCAACTCATCCGCCGCAGCAGCCGAAGCCTCTCCCGAGCGCATGGCCCAGGCGGCCCGCGAGTTCCTCGACGCCCTTTCACCCCAACAACGGGCCGACGCCGAATTCCCCTTCGACGCCGACTCGGAGCGCACGCGCTGGAGCAACCTGCCGGCGAGCATGGTGGAGCGCGCGGGGGTCAGGTTCGGTGATCTCGGCGACCCGCAGAGGCGCCGGTTCCACGACCTGCTGCGCGCGTCGACCAGCAGCCAGGGGTATCAGAAGATCGCGGGCGTGATTCGTTTGGATGAGGTGTTGCACGAGGACGCGTCCGCGGCTGTCGCGCGTGGCGAGCGACGCCTGCCGGAGAGCCTGCTGGAGAGCTGGACATCCGCCAACTACTGGATCTCATTCTTTGGCCGGCCCGGCGATCCGGCCTGGGGATGGCTCGTCAACGGTCATCACCTGGCGGCCAGCTTCACCGTCGCGGGCGACCGGGTGGCGTTCACGCCGCTGTTCCTGGGGGCCGAACCGCACGAGATCGAGAGTGGCCTGGAAGCAGGCTGGCGAGTGCTCGCCAACGAGGGGGAGCGCGGCTGGCAGCTGCTGCAAGCGCTCGCCGAGGGGCAGCGGTCGGTTGCGGTCCTGGGCGGTGAGATCCCGGGTAACGTACTCACCGGTCCCGGGCGCAAGGGAAGCCTGAGCGAGTTTTCAGGACTTGCCGCCTCCGCGTTGGACGACGGCCAGCGCACGCTCTTGTGGCAGCTCGTCGAGGAGTATGCGGCGAACGCGGACCATGGAGCGGCCGAAGCGCAGCTGGAGAAGATCCGCGCGGACGGGCTGGACGCTCTGCATTTCGCCTGGATTGGACCGGTGGACGACCTGTCGGCGCGCTACTACTACCGGGTGCACGGCCCCTCACTCCTCATCGAGTACATCGTCGAGGAGAGCGTCGGCGGGGACGCAGCCAACCACGTGCACAGCATTATGCGGGACCCCGGCAACGACTACGGCGAGGATTGGCTGGGCAAGCACTACGAGGAGCATCACCAGCGGCGCTAGCAGCACGATGCGTCCAGGCACTGCGCGAAGGCGAGCCTGAGCAGAGGACCTGCCTGGCCTAGCAGCTCACGCAGCGATGGTTGTTCTTCGCGCCCAGGCGTTCCAGCAGCGCCACCGTCTCCACGAACGGCTGAATCCGCTGCACCGGGCCGTTGGCCATGTCCACCGTGGTCCGCCCGTTGCGGGCCACGGCAGTGACGTCGGCGCCGTGTTCCACGAGATACAGGATCATCTCGTTGTCGCCGCGGGCGGCGGCGTGGTGCACCGGGGTGTAGCCGTTCAGGTCGCGGGCGTTCACGTCGGCGCCCAGCTCCTCGACCAGAAAGCGCATGGTGGGCATCCAGCCGTCCGGGGCGTGGCGGTGCGAGTTGCCGGCGAAGCCCTGGCCGTAGCCGACTCCGGCCGCCGCGTGTATGGGGTAGACCGCGGGACCGCCAATGGGGACGGGGGGCAACCCGGAATGATCGGTGTCGTTCCGCGGTCCGAAGCTGCGCTGCGGGACCTTGATGGTGGGGAGGCCCGGGTCCGCGCCGTACTCCAGGAGCAGCCTCATCGCGGGTACGTCGGTCGCGTGCGTGGCGCGCCAGAAGGGCGTCGCGCCTGTCCGGTCGACGCCGAGCAGGTCCCGGTTGTAGGTGGTGAACCAGAGCGTGCGCTCCAGGCGGGCATCGACATCCGCGCCGGCGTCGAGGAGGGTGCGCATCAGTGCCAGGTAGCCCGTCTCCTGTTGCTCGTACTCCAGCGGCTGGGGGTGCCGCGCCTTGGGTGCCCAGTGCACGTTGAGGACGGCGTAGAGCGGGGTCGCGCCGGCGTCGCTGGCCAGGTTGGGATCGGCACCCCTGTGCAGGAGTTCGGCGACGAGATCGAAGTAGCCGTTGATCGCCGCCATGAGCATCGGCGTGGTGCCGTCGGCCGCACTGGGAAGGTCGATGTCGACGCCCCCGTCCAGCAGCGCCATGACCGTCGCCGTGTGGCCCTCGCGCGCCGCCAGGTGGATCGCGGACAGGCCGCCGTGCTTGCCGACCAGGTCGGCGTAGTTCAGCGGAATGGGCTCGCCGGTCTGGCGGCGCGCTTCGAGCGCCTCCTGCGCGGCTTGCCTGGCCTGCTCCTCCCGCGACGTGACCGGAGCGGCTGAAGACTGCAGCTGGCGGCCCGCCACACCCGACTCGACCGGGTAGCTCTGCGCGTCGGTGCCCCCGCGCATCGCGGCGATCTCCGTCCGCCGCCGCCGCTCCGAGGCGCGATCCATGATGTCGCGCTCGACGAGATCCATCACGCGCGCGGTGATCGTCGCGTCGGCCCCGGCCTCGAGCAGCGCCGTCACGGCCTTCGTGCGGCCCAGGGCAGCAGCGAACATGAGGGGAGTCTGTCCCCACTCGGGCTCCGTTGCGTCAATGGCCGCCCCGTGGGCGAGCAGCACCACCACGGCGCGGAAGTCGCCCGAGGCGGCCGCGAAGTGCAGCGGCGTGGCCCCCGTTTCGGTGACCGGGGACATGTGGGCACCCAACTCGGCCAGCATTGTGACAATCCTGCCGTGGCCCTCCTTGGCGGCGATGTGCAGCGGCCTATGGGCCCCCAGGCGAGTGGCCGCCTCGAGATTCGCACCCGCGCGGACGAGCAGTTCGGCAATCTCCGCGTTGCCGTTGAGCGCCGCCCAGTGAAGGCCGGTCATGCCGTCCCCACGGGGGACATCGACGTCGGCGCCGGTGGCAAGCAGGGCCCGCACGGCCTCCACGTCGTTCCGCATGGCCGCGTCGGCCACGGGAGAGGTGGACGCCGCGTGCGGGGCGGCCTCGGCGGGCATTTGCGCTGAAGCGGTGGGCGTGAGGACGCCGCCGGGCAAGGCGGGGAGCCACGCAATCAGGGCTCCCAACAGCAGCGGCGCGAGCCTTCCCGCAGGCACCGCCGGGGCCGGCTGCCCGCAGGCACGGGTAGCAGACTCCACCGCACACGAGACGCCGGGCTTTCTCCAACCGCGGAACCCCGCCATGGCGATCCTCATGCCGTCCTCCCTCACACTGACAGCGGAAACGCGCCCGTGCTGTTGCCGAAGCTATGCACGTCGTCGATCCCCAGCTTGTGCATCAGGCTGAGCATGACGTTGGCCATCGGCGTTCCGGGGGCCGCGCGCAAGTGAAGGTCCCCGTCCATGCGGCCGTTGGCGCCGCCGACCACGAAGAGCGGACAGCGCTTGTGATTATGCACGTTGGAGTCGCCCATCGGGGAGCCGTAGACGACCATCGTCTTGTCCAGAAGGCTGGCGTCCCCCTCCTGGATGCTCGCGAGCCGGTCCAGGAAGTACGGGACCAGCCCCACGTGGTACCGGTTGATCTCGGCGAACTCGAGCACGGCGTCGGGGCGTCCGCCGTGATGCGACGACGGGTGGAACCCCTTCTCCACGCCGCTTTCCGGGTAGACCCGGCTGGAGGCGTCGCGGCCCATCTTGAACGAGAAGATGCCGGTCACGTCCGCCTGGAAGGCGAGCGCCTGCAGATCGAACATCAGCTTGACGTGCTCGTCGAAGGAATCGGGCACGCCGGCGGGCGCGCCAGGAAGCTCGCGCTGTTCGCCGCTTTCGTTGCGGGCGACCACGCGGGCGATCCGCCGTTCGAGTTCACGGATGTCGTTCAGATAGCGGTCGACCCGGCGTCCGTCGACCGGATCCAGCTCCCGCTTCAGCGCGTTCACTTCGCCGACGATGAAGTCGAGAATGCTGGCACTGGCCCTGCGCCGGGCTGCCCGGGCCTCGGGACTGCCGCCGGCGCCGAAGAGCTGGTCGAAGGCGACCCGCGGATCGCGGACCATCGGGAGCGGCTGGTCAGGCGCCGCCCACGAGATGGTGTCGGTGTAGACGCAGGCGTACCCGTAGGCGCAGCCACCGGCCTGGTCGACGTTCTCGATGCAGAGCTGCATGGACGGGATGGGGGTGTCCTGGCCGAATCGCTGGGCGTACAGCTGGTCGAGCGAGGTGCCGACCCAGACGTCCGAACTCTCGGTCTGCTTGGGGTGGGACTGCGTGAGGAAGGTCGCGCTGGAACGGAAGTGGTCGCCCCCGATCTCCTTGGGCTTCCTGGCCTCGGCGCCCTCCACGTCGGTGTCGCTGACGATCGTAAGGTAGTCCCGATAGGGTTCCAGTGAACTCAGCACGCTGGGCCCGAAGTCGAAGCCGCGGCCCGTTTCCGGGGGGGACCACAGGTGCTGTGTCGCGCCCCACGCATTGCTGCCCGCCGAACCGTGCACCATCTCGATCGCGACGAGGCGGGTGCGATCCAGCGCGGTACGAGCCCGCGTGACCGCCCACCGCTCCCGGGCCGGGGCCATGGCATCCAGGAACGGGAGCGCGACGCTTGCGCCGAGGCCGCGCAGGAAGGTCCGGCGTGGCAGATGCCGCCCGGTGATCAGATGCATCCTGGTCAGCCTCCGTTTCCGTTCGGCGCTTCGCCGTCGACCACCAAGGGCGCGGCCTTCAACAGGAAGGCGTCGCTGGTCGCCACTCCGACGATGAACGCAGATACCCGGTAGTCTTCCTCGGCCGCGGCGCGGGTGATCCGGCGCACGGCCGGCATGTCATAATACTCCAGACGGCGCCCGAGCGCATATGCCATGAGGTTTTCGGTGAACGTGCGCACCAGCGGCTCGGGCCGCTTCAGCAGCGCCGCGCGCAGTTCCGAGGGCGTCGAAATGGGCGTGCCGTCGTAGAAGTCGCTGGCCGCGTCGATCGGAACGCCCTGGTCCCGGATCCGCCACGCGCCGGTCACGTCGAAGTTCTCGAGCGCCAGACCGATCGGGTCGATCATGCGGTGGCAGGAGTTGCACGTCGGGTTGGCAGCGTGCATCTCGAGGCGCTCGCGCACCGTGAGGAAGCGACCGTCCCCCACCGCCTCTTCTTCCAGCTCGGGCACGTCGGGCGGTGGTGGTGGCGGCGGCGTCCCCAGGAACACTTCCATCACCCACTTGCCCCTCAGCACCGGCGACGTGCGGCCCGCGTGCGAGGTCAGCGTGAGGATGCTGCCGTGGCCCAGCAGGCCCCGTCGCTCGTCGTGCAGGTAGCGGACGCGCCGGAAGCGGTCACCTGCGATATCGGGGATACCGTAGTGCCGCGCCAGCCGTTCGTTCACGAAGGTGTAGTCGGCGCTGTACAGGTCCATGACCGACGCGTCTTCGCGGACCAGGTTGTCGAAGAAGGTCTCGGTCTCCTCCAGCATCGCGCGCTTGAGCGGCTCGTCGAAGTCCGGGTTTACGCGCGGGTCGGGCTGGATCTTCTCCAGGTCCTGGAGGCGCAACCACTGCCCGGCGAAGCGCGTCGAAAGCGCCGCGGAACGGGGGTCGCGCAGCATCCGATGCACCTGGGTTTCCAGCACGGCCCGGTCCGACAGCCGGCCCTCGCGCGCTACCGCCATCAGCTCGTCGTCGGGGCCGGATCCCCACAGGAAGAAGGAGAGGCGGGCGGCCAGATCGTGGTCGCCGACGCGGTAGGCTGGCGCCGGCCCCTCGCCCGTTCCGCCGGCCAGGCCCGCTGCCGCGGTCGGCTCCTCGATGCGGAAGATGAAGTGCGGGCTGGCGAGGATGCCCTCCAGCGCCATGCGCACCCCGCCCTCGAAGCCCTCGACCTCCGCACCGGCATCATAGAGCCCCATCAGCGCGGCCATGTTCGCCTCGGTCAACGAACGCCGGTACGCGCGGGTGCCCAGGCGCGCGACGATCTCGCGCGCACAGCCTCGCGCCACGTCCACGGTCGCTTCCGGGTCGGCCGCCGCCTTGGGACGACACGTAAACACCGCGTGGCGGCTCGGTGTGTCCGATACGCCCTGGGGATCGAACGGGCCGCCGATCGCAAGGTCCCGCAGGTGCGGGAGCACGGTGAAGCCGTAGCTGCCGGCGATACTGGTGCTGGCCAGCGACCAGTCGTGCGGCGAGATCAGATCCTGGAGCGGCCCTTCGGAGCGCCGTATGAACGCCGCCGACACCTGGCGCGGACCCGCGCGCACGAACACGCGCTCGGAGCGGATATTCACGCCATCCGGATCCGACGTGTGCATCCAGCGGTTGACCTCCAGCACCGCCACCGGTTCACCGTCGACGGAGATCTCCAGCAACTCCGGCTCGCCGTCCCCGGTGTGGAGGGCGTTGCGGCCGTTGCCGACAAGCGCGCCCGTGGTCTCGTGGTGGAACGACACGCGGAAGCCGTAGTAGCCGTCGGCGGGGAAGTTGTGCAGGACGGACACCCCACCCCGCGTGCCGTACGGCGCGCCTTCCACCCGCTCGCTCTGGGAGTCCCAGCGAGAAACCCGGTACGTCGACTCGCTGGGCGTGATGTGGGGGTCGCCGATCGCCAGCCGGCTGATCTCCGCGGCCGCCCGCAGGTAGCCGTCGGTCAGCGTGGCCGACAGGAGCTGCGCGTCGGCGATGTTGTCGAAGTTCGCGCTCTTGGTGTCCAGGGGAAGGTAGGCACCCGCGTCGATCCGGAGGTCGAGAAGGTCGCGGATCGAGGCCTGGTACTCGGCGCGGTTCAGGCGTTGGAAGGTGCGGCGACCGGGATTGGGGTTCTCGGCCGCCGCACGGTCCATCTGGGACTCCAGCGACTCGATCAGGCCCAACAGGACGGTTGCCTCGGGGCGCCGATTCCCGGGCGGGGGCATCAATCCGGCCCGCAGCTTGCGGATCATCTTTTCGGCGAGCTCGCCGTTGGTGGGCGCGTCGGTTGCGTCGAATGCCTCCAGGGACATGTTCCCGAGCAGCCGTCGCTCGTTGTGACAGCGAACGCAGTATTGCCGGATGACCTCGTTGTCGTTGAGCGCTCCCCCGCCGGCCGGTCCGGCGATCCCGAAGACCGTTTGGGCCGGACCCCACCCAACCGGTGAGCCCGCGGCACGGCCGTCGGGCGTGGACGCAAGCGAGACCCCGAGGCCGACGAGAACAACGCCGGCCGCCGCTACCGGGGCCGCGTGCTTCAGCATGTACGCCTCAACAGGAAACGCAGTTGTGGTTGTTCACCGCACCGAGACTCTCCAGCAGAGCGATGGTCTCCGGGAACGGCTGGATCCGCTGCACCGGGCCGTTGGCCATGTCCACCGTCGTCTGCCCGCGCCTGCTGACGAGGGTGACATCGGCGCCCTGCTCGACCAGGTACAGGATCAGTTCGTTGTCGCCGCGGGCGGCTGCGTGATGGAGTGGGCTGAATCCCTCGTGGTCGCGCGCGTTGACGTCGGCCCCGAGTTCCTCGACCAGGTAGCGGACGGCCGGGATCCAGGCGTCGGGCACATGACGGTGTGCATTGCCGGCGAATCCCTGACCGTATCCGACTCCCGCGGCCGCGTGCACGGGGTACACCGCGGGACCGCCGACGGGTACGGGCGGCAAGCCGGATGCATCGGCCGTGTCGTCTCCGCCGCGGCCGTAGCGCCTCGATGGAACCTTTTCGGTCGGAATCGAAGGGTCGGCGCCGTAAGCCACCAGCAGCTTCATGGCCTCCACGTCGAGGGCGTAGGCTGCGCGCCAGAAGGGTGTGGCACCCTTCGCGTCGATCTGGAGCAGGTCGAAATTGTAGGACATGAACCAGAGGTGCTTGCGGAGACGCACGTTCGGGTCCGCGCCCGCCTCGAGGAGCTTCCGCATCACCTCCAGGTAGGTGTGATCCTGCTGCATGTAGATGTGCTGCTGCGGGTATCGCGACTTTGGCGCCCAGTGCGTGTTGAGCGCGGCAAACAGCGGCGTGGCCCCGGCGTGGCTTGCAAGGTTGGGGTCCGCGCCGCGCTCCAGCAGGCGCATGGCCAGATCATAGTGTCCGTTGATGGCCGCCATGAGCATGGGACTGGTCCCGTCGCCGGCGCTCGTCTGATCGATGTCCGCACCGCCGTTCACGAGCGCGAACGCGGTCTCCGCGTGGCCTTCCCGGGCAGCGTGCAGAAGCGCGGTGAGGCCGCCGTGTCCGCCCACCAGCTCACCGTAGGAGAGCGGTTCCGGCTCTTCGATCATGCGCGTCTCGGACTCTTCCAGCGAAGCGGCTTCGGCCCGTTCGCGGCGCGACTCCTCCTCCTGCTCGCGGCGCAGGGTCTCGGCGACTTCGGGTCCCCACGGTTCGCCCGCCGCGACGCGCCTGTTGCGCTCCGAGCGCTCGATCCGGTCCGTGACCGCCCGGGCAACCACGTCCATTACCCCGGTGTGCATCGACGCATCCGCCCCCGCCGCCAGAAGTGACCGCACCGCTTCCGTTCGTCCCTTCGACGCGGCGAAGATCAACGGCGTCTGTCCCCAGGACTCCTCTGTTGCGCTTGCGTCGGCACCCGCGCCCAGCAGCGCCTCCACGGCAAGGACACTGCCCGAGGCAGCTGCGAAATGGAGCGGCGTCGGCCTCCCGGCCACGTCGACCCGCGCCATGGGGTCGGCGCCCGCGTCGAGGAGCAGCGCGACCACCTCGCCCGCACCAACCTCGCCGGCCATGTGGAGCGCGGTGTAGTGGCCGATGCGCGTCCCCGCGTGCACGTCGGCCCCCGCGTCGAGCAGGACGTTCGCCAGCGACGGGTCCCCGTTGCGCGCCGACCAGTGGAGCGCGGTCATCCCGTCTCCCTGGGCGGCGTTGACGTCCGCTCCCTCCGCGAGAAGCCCCCTGACCGCATCCCTGTCGCCGCGCATGGCCGCGTCGGCAACCGGCGATTCGGTCGACGGGTCCAACACCGGCGGCGGCACCAGGTACCCGGCAGCAGCACCCGGTCGACCCCCGTCCGGCATCCACGGTGCCAGAGCTGCGAAGAGCAGCAGGGGAAGCCAGGCATTCACGCGCGTCGCCATGAGCCTACACCGTCAGGGAAAAGTCGCCCGTGCTGTTGCCGAAGCGCTTCATGTCGTCCAGCCCCAGCTTGTGCGCCAGGCTCAGCATGACGTTGGCCATCGGGGTGCCCGGGGCTGCGCGGAGGTGGAGGTTGCCGTCCAGTTGCCCGTTCGCCCCGCCGGCAACGAAGAGCGGGCAGCGCTTGTGGTTGTGGATGTTGGGGTCGCCCATCGGGGACCCGTAGATGATCATCGTTCTGTCGAGGAGGTGCGCATCCCCCTCCATCGTGTCTTCCAGCCGCCCCAGGAAGTACGGGAGCATGCCTACGTGGTACCGGTTGATCCTCGAGAAGGCGGTGATGTTGTCCTCGTTCCCGCCGTGGTGCGACGCCGGATGGAAGGGCCTGTCAACGCCGCTGTCCGGGAAGACCCGCGCGGACGAATCGCGTCCCATCTTGAAGGAAAACACCCGGGTCACGTCCGAGGCGAAGGCCAGCGCCTGCAGGTCGAACATCAGCTTGACGTGCTCCTCGAAGTCGTCCGGCACGCCGGCCGGAGCTTCGGGCAACTCCCGGCTCTCGCCGCTCGTGTTCTGCGCTTCCACGCGCTGGATTCGGCGTTCCAGTTCCCGGACATGCTCCAGGTAGCGGTCGAGGCGAACCAGATCCGCAGGACCCAGCGTGCGCTTCAGGTGCGACACCCTGCCGGTAATGAAATCGAGGATGCTCTTGTTGGTCCGGCGGCGTGCCGCCCGCTCTTCGGGACTGCCGCCGGCACCGAAGAGCTGGTCGAAGGCAACCCGCGGATCCCTGACCATCGGGAGTGGATCGGTGGGCGACGCCCAGCTGATCGTGTCGGTGTAGACGCAGGCATACCCGTACGCGCACCCGCCCGACTGGTCCACGTTCTCGATACAGAGCTGCATGGACGGGATCGGGGTGTCCTGACCGAAGCGCTGCGCGAACATCTGGTCGAGCGACGTGCCGACGAAGATGTCGGAACCCTCGGTCTGGTGCGGGTGTGACTGTGTTAGGAAGGTGGCGCTGGAGCGGAAGTGGTCGCCCCCGATTTCCTTCGGCTTCTTGGCCTCGGCGGGCTCGATGTCGGTGTCGCTGACGATCGTGAGGTACTTCCGATAGGGTTCGAGCGGGCTCAGCGCGCTCGGCGTTAGGTCGAAGACCCTGCCCGTCTCGGCGGGAGACCAGTAGTGCTGCGCGCGGCCCCACTCGTTGCTCCCCGCCGCTCCGTGCACCATCTCGATCGCCACGAGCCGTGTCGGGCCGTCCGCGGCAGTTCCCAGGGCACGACCGGCGGGTATCATGGCGTCGAGGAACGGCAGCGAGATCGTGGCTCCCACACCCCTCAGAAAGGTACGGCGAGGAATGGCTGCTCCCGTGATGTATTCCATGCTGTTCTCTCTCCTCAGTTGCGGTCGCCGCCCATCGGCTCTTCGACGACGACGGCGGACTTCGCCATGCGGAAGGGGTCGCTCCGCGCCACTTCCTTGATGAAGGCCGACAGGCGGTAGTCCTGCGCTGCCACCGCACGTGCGATCCGTCGCACCGCGGGCATGTCGTAGTACTCGATCCTGCGCCCCAGCGCGTAGGCCATGAGGTTCTCGGTAAAGGTGCGGACCAGGGACTCCGGGCGCCGCAGCAACGCCGCCCGCAGGTCGTCGGGCCCGTGGATGGGCGTGCCGTCGTAGAGCTCGCCGAGCGTCTCGACCGGCGAGCCCGCGTCCCGCACTCGCCACGTGCCGGTGACGTCGAAGTTCTCGAGTGCAAGACCGATGGGGTCGATGAAGCGATGGCAGGAGTTGCACGTCGGGTTCGCACGGTGCTGCTCGAGCCGTTCACGCACCGTGAGGAAGCGTCCCCCGCTCGCATCGGCGGTTGCGTCCAGTTCGGGGACATCGGGCGGAGGCGGAGGCGGAGGCGTGCCGAGCAACACCTCCATCACCCATTTCCCGCGGAGCACGGGCGAGGTCCGGTTGGCGTGCGAAGTAAGCGTCAGGAAGCTGCCGTGGCCGAGGATGCCGCGCCGCTGTGGATTCAGGTAATCGACACGGCGGAAGTGGTCGCCGGCGACGCCGGGAATACCGTAGTGCCGCGCCAACCGCTCGTTCATGTAGGAGTAGTCCGCCGTGAGCACGTCGACGAGGGTTCCGTCTTCCCGCACGAGCGCGTTGAAGAACATCTCGGTCTCGCGCTGCATGTCCTCGGCGAGTTGTTGATAGAAGTCCGGGAAGCGCAACGCGTCGGGATGCACCTTGTCCAGGTCCTGGAGGCGCAGCCACTGCGACGCGAACCGGGTCCCGAGCGCCTCGGCCCGGGGATCCCGGAGCATGCGTTCGACCTGATGCTCGAAAACCTCCGGATGCGACAGGTCGCCCGCGGCCGCGGCAGCGACCAACTCCTCGTCGGGCAGGCGTCCCCACAGGAAGAAGGAGAGGCGTGACGCGAGGGCACCGTCGGCAAGACGATACATCCCGTTGGCATCGACGCTGCCCGGCGCCGGCTCCTCGAAGCGGAACACGAAGTCCGGGCTCGCCAGAATGCCCTGCAGCGCCGTCCGCACCCCGATGTCGAACCCGCCCTCAGCCGTGCCTTCGGCGAAGAGGCCCATAAGGCCGTCGGCCTCGGCCTCCGTCACCGGGCGCCGGAAAGCCCGTGTGCCCAGTCTGTCAATGATCTCGCGGGCACAGGCCGGCTCCTCGGCGGGAGTGGAGGGCAGGCAACTCATGACACGCTGCCAGGCCGCCGTCCGCGAGACCCCCGTGACGTTGTACGGCCCGCCGATGGTCAGGTCGCGAAGGTGGGGAACGCCCGTGATCCCGTACGAGTATCCGATCTTCTTGTCCGCCAGGGACCACTCGTGGGGTGAAGTCAGGTCCTCGACCGGCCCCTCCGTAACCTTGATGAACGCGGCCGACACGCGGTGCGGCCCAGCCGTAACCCTGATCGGATCGGTCACGACCTCGACCCCGCGCGGATCCTGCCGGTGCATCCAGCGGTCCAGCGGAATCAGCGCGACCCGGGCACCATCGATCGATACCTCGACTTCCTCGTCGAAGGGCGCCGTTTGCCCGAAGAAGTTTCCGGTCGACTCGTGCTGGAACGCCAGCCGGAAATAGTATTCGCCGTCGGCGACAAAGTTGTGGACGACGGAGATTCCGCCGCGGGTGCCGAACGGAGCGCCCGGAACGTGCTGGCGCTGTTCGGCGTAGCGGGACACTTCGTACGTCGCTTCGGCGGGAGTCGCGTTGGCGTCGCCCAGGGCGAGTCGGCTCACCTCGCTCGCTGCCGTGAGATAGGCCTCGAGCAGTGTTGCGGACAGGTTCTGCACGTCGGCGATGTTGTCGAAGCCCGCGCTCACCGTCTCGCCGGGCAGGTATGCGGACGCATCGATCTCCAGACCCAGCAGGTCGTGTACGGCGCGTTCATACTCTGCCCGATTGAGACGCTGGAAGGTGCGCGTACCCGGGTTGGGGTTCCGCGCGGCCGCGCCGTCGATCGTCTCTTCCATCCCGGTCACGAACGCCAGAACCTCGTCGTCCGGCGGCCGACTGACCCCCGGTGGCGGCATCATGCCCGCGCGCAGCTTGCGGATCATCTTCTCGGCCAGCGGCGCATTGGCGACCGGATTCGCCGCGTCAAAGTCTTCGAGCGACATGTTGCCGAGCAGACGCCGTTCGTTGTGGCAGCGAACGCAGTACTCCTGCACGATGTCCGCGGCGGGAACGGCAGGTGCGGCGGAGACAGGCAATACGGCGGCCGGCCCCGGCCGGAACACCTCCGGCGCTTGCCGCGCGGAGTCGGTCCCGGAGGGGAGTGTAAGTCCCAGTAAAACCGCCACTACCAGGACAGGGACAGGTCTCGTCGGACCGGTGAGAATAGCCTCCTGGCTGCAGTATCTGTATTTGGATACTGCCGCACGGGGGCCTGTTCCGCAAGGTCACCGGCCGCGGTGTCGTCCGGGGGTCCGGCGCGAGTGTCGTCCGGGGTCCGGCGCTAGCCGCCGCCCGCCGCCAGCACCGCCGTGAAGACCATTCGCTCGCCGTCGCGCAGAACCACGATTTCCACCTCGTCGCCCGGCTCGTGTTCGCTCAGCGCGTACATGTAACCGTACACGTCCTCGATGTCGTGAGTGCCGAATCTCACGATGATGTCGCCGCCCTTGATCCCCGCCTGCGCGGCCGGACTGCCCTCTCGAACGCCCGTGATGCCCATTCCACCGGATTCGCGGGAATAGTCGGGAATCGTCCCCAGGCGGACCTGGAACCCGCTCCTTGCCGGGCTGCCGTCCGTGGGCCCGGCGACCCCGTGCGGGTTACCGGCCCCCTCCACGGGCGTCAGCGACGCCAGGTCCGCGGTGGGGATCACTTCCCGGACCACGGAAACCAGGAGATCGGTCACCCGGCTCATCCCCTCGGCGTTGACCAGCTCCCAGTCGTCCTCGACCCGGTGGTACTCGGGGTGGGTGTTGGAAAAGAAGTGGAGGACGGGGATCCCCTGCGCGTAGAAGGAGCTGTGGTCCGAGGCGCCGAAGCCGTCGCTGTTGTAGCGCAGTGCCAGGGGGGATACGGTCGCGGCGTTCGCGCGGTCGAGAACGCCGGTCCACTCCTCCGCCGTCCCCGTGCCGAAGACGGTGAGCGCGTCGTCCACCACCCGGCCCACCATGTCGAGATTGAGCATGGCGATCGTGCCGGCCAGTGGAAGCAGCGGCGATTCCACGTAGTGGGCCGAACCCCACAGGCCGCGCTCCTCACCCGTGAAGGCGATGAAAAGGACGTTCTGCGCCGGTTGGGGACCCGCAACCAGTTCCCGCGCGGCCTCGATGAGCACGGCGGTCCCCGACGCGTTGTCGTCGGCGCCGTTGTGCACTTCGCCGACGGCGTTGGGCGAGAGCGAGCCCGCGCCACCGAACCCCAGGTGGTCGTAGTGAGCGCCGATGACGAGGACCTGGCCGCCGTGCGGATCCGAGCCGGGGAGGAGGGCCGTGACGTTGCGCGCCTCGCGCCTGACCGGCTCGATCACGGTGACGATGGTCGCCGACGAGCCCGAGGCGGCGGCCGCGCGGACCCGGTCGGCGGCGGCTCCCCGCACCGCGATCACGGGGATGGCGAGCGGGGCGCGCCGTTCGGCTTCCAGGGCCGGGAGCGGCCCGGAGCCGTCCAGCAGCACGATCAGCGCGGCCGCCCCCATGGACGCCGCGCTCGAACCCACCCTGTGGGCGTCAGGGGTGGCCGCGTGGGGGTGCGGCGCCGTGCCCTCGATCACCAGGACGCGACCCTCGAGCTGGCTGTGCGCGGCGCCGGCATCCGGCTCGCCAGTCTCCCCGGGAGCGTCCATGAGCTCGGCCCGGGTGCGGGTGGACGCGGAAAAGCCGTAGGGAATCCAGTCCTCTCCCAGCGCGAAGTGGCTACCGTCGGCGCCGGTCAGCGCGAAGGCGTTCCCGGCCCCCGCCGCGCTTCCCGTGCGGACCATCCAGGCCTGGAACCATGTGCCTCCGTCTCCGGCGGGCCGCAGACCGAGCGCACGAAACTGCGCCGCGATGTACTCGCCCGCGCACCGTTCGCCGCGCGTACCCACGGCGCGACCCTCCAGCAGGTCGTCCGCGAGGTACCGCACATGCGCGAGGGGACCGCGAAGATCCCCGATCAGGGAGGCGGGGTCGGGGCAGCGCCACGCGGACTGCTGGGCAACGACGCGGGGCGGGGCTGCGGACGCTGCCAGGACCAGCAGGACCGTGCCAACGGTGAGACGGCAAGACATCACGATGCTCCTTCGGGCTTGACCGGTGGCGGCCACAATACTCCCACTTCGGGGTTCAGCGAATAATCGCCAGGGGCAGGAGTACGACGTAGCCGATCACAAGGAGGACGGGGGCCAGAGTGATGGATCCCAGGCTCAGCACATAGTAGCCCGCGGCGACCGTGGCGACTCCCGCCAATGCGAACCACAGGTTGGCCCTTGAGAACCGCAGGGATGCTTCGGCCGCGGCCGTCTTTCTTCTTCGAGCCATGTTCGGACGCTACCGAGACGGTCCGCGGCGGTCAACCGGCGGTTCCGCGCCAGCCGGGTCGGTCCCTTCGTCCGCCACAACCCAGAACGGGGGCGCATCCGGCGGCTCGCCCGCCCTCAGCCGGGCCATCTGCTGGCGTCGATACCGCCTGCGGACGAGGAACATCGCCGTGAGAGCCGCTGCCAGAACCGCCCAGAACAAAGCGGAATCCGACAGCACGATCATCCATCCGTACCGTCTCTTGACCCACTGCCGCCAGTCGGATTCGAGTTGGGCGGGCGTCGCGCCATACACGCCCCTCAGCGCCGCGTCGTACGAGCGCCGCCGCTTCCATTCGGCAAGGAAGGTCTCGAGACCGCGCCTGCCGCTGGATTCCACCAGGTACTGGATCACGGAAGCCGAGAGCAGATAGGCCAGCTCCGCGGGCACGCGCTCGCGGGGCCATGCGAGCGTGAGCGAGTCCAGTGGCGGACCGTCGCCGAGGACCAGCGCCATGCCCAGCTTCCTCGCGCCGCCGTCGAGCCATGCGCCCGCGGCCCATTCCGCGTAGCCCTCGTTGAACCAGCGCGGTATGCGCAGGTTGCCCATCTCGTGCGCGAGGGCCAGGTGCGCCCACTCGTGGCGCAGGATCCGCGCCTCGTCCAGAGGAGAACCCGGCCAGAACCGTCCACCTGGAATGATCATCTCCATGCGCTCGGGGATCGCCACCGCGCCCGCCCACTCCGGGACCCTCCCGCCCACCAGCGAGTCCATCACCTCGCGGGTCGGCGCGACCGTCAGCACGACGCGCATGCCCGTCTCGCGCAGGCCCGGCAGCCGTCCCAGCGCGTCGAGCGTCACCAGTGCCCTGGAAGCCCTCAACGAGTCCACCCCCTGGTAGCGCGCCATCACGGACGAGCCAATGAGGACCCGCCACTCGTCGTCGTCCTGACCCGCTCCCGCCAGCGCGATCATGAGCGCCAGCGCGATCCCGGCCGTCACGGCACCCTTCCCCGCCCGTGAGAAAGGGCCCATTCCCTGACCGCGGCCAGATCCTCGGGCAGGCCCGACTCGAAGACCAGGGGCTCACCCGACACCGGGTGGCGGAACTCCAGTCTGCGGGCATGCAGGAACTGGCGGGAGGTGCGCCTGGCCAACGCCGCCGCCCACGGGCGCTGGGGCCCCGCCACCCCGCGCTCCCGGCCGGCGCCGTAGAGGGCGTCGCCGACGACCGGGTGCCCGATCGACGCCGCGTGTACGCGGATCTGGTGCGTGCGTCCGGTCTCGAGTGCGACTTCGCACATGCTCGCCGCGCCCCATGCCTCCAGGTGCCGGAATCGTGTCCGCGCCGGCCGGCCCTCCGGCACCACCGCCATGCGCAGACGGTGCTTCGGATGTCGCCCGACCGGCTGATCAACGACCGAGGGAGAAGTCTTGAGGGTGCCCCAGACGGCGGCCAGGTAGGTGCGTTTCACGTCCCGTGCCTTGAGCGCGGCCGCGAGCCCCTGATGGGCACGGTCGGTCTTGGCCACGACCATCAGGCCGGACGTATCCATGTCGAGACGGTGCACGATTCCCGGCCGCAACTTGCCCCCGATGCCGGACAGGTCCCCGACGTGGTGAAGAAGCGCGTTGACGAGCGTGCCGTCGTGGTGTCCCGGCGCCGGATGCACAACGAGCCCCGGCTGTTTGTCCACGACCACGATATCCCCGTCCTGAAATACGATCTCGAGCGGAATGTCCTGGGCCGCCGCGTCCAGCGGCACCGGGTCGGGCACCTCGACCTCCACCAACTGGCCCGGGCCGATCCGGTCCGACTTCTTCGGGCGGACACCGTCCACGCGCACGTGTCCTCCTTCCAACAGCGCCTGGATTCGACTGCGAGACAAATCGAGCCTCCCGGCCAGGTAGAGGTCCAGGCGCCCGCTCGCCCCGGCCCCTGCCCGCCACATGCGAGTCCCGCCCTCCCCGACCGCAGGACCCGCGCCCGACTCCGGACTCACGACTGGCGTGAAAGCCCGAGTTCGGCCGCCTCCCCGTCCAGCACCGCCTCGCTCCGGAATTCGAAATCGCCGTCCATGCCGTGCCCGACGCGCACCGCCACCGCCAGGGTTTCCCGTGCGATCACCGCCTCATGCTCCCGCACGGCCTCACATACCGCCCTGGTGCCCTCCACCGCCAGGCGAATCCGGTCGGTGATGTCGAGCCCCGACTCCCGCCTCAGCCGCTGCACGCGGTTCACCAACTCGCGCGCGAGGCCTTCGCGGCGGAGTTCGTCGGTCAGGACGGGATCGAGCGCCACGGTGTAGCGTCCTTCCGACCGCACGATCCACCCCCCGCGCGCCTCCTCCGCGACCTCCATCTCGTCGCTACCGACCCGGTGCGACTCCCCGTCCACCTCGATGCGCACTCGCCCGCCCGCGCGCACCAAGCCCAGCTCTTCCGCGCCCAGTTCCCGGATCTTCCGCGCGGCCTCCTGCGTGAGCCTGCCGAAGCGACGGCCGAGCGCGCGGAACGTCGGCCGCGCGACGAGCGTCACCAGCGCGTCCGACGAGGCCGTGAACTCGACCTTCCTCACGTTGATTTCGTCGACCAGAAGCGCGAGCACCTCGTCCGCGGGTGGCTCCGCCGGCACAACCGCCAGCAGGCGGCCCAACGGCTGCCGCACCCGGATTTTCACCTGTTCCCGCGCCGACCGGGCAAGCGTGCTGAGGCTGCGGACATCCGCCATTTGCGCCTCCAGCACCTCGTCGATCATCGCCGGATCGGCCTCCGGAAACCGCTCGGTGTGGCTCGACCGTCCGGTCAGCGCTCGGTGGAGCCAGTCGGAGACGAATGGCGTGATGGGCGCGATCAGGAGCGCCACCGTGCGAAGCGCCTCCTGCAACGTCGCGAAGGCCGCCGCCGAGTCCGCCGCGTCGGTGTTCCCCCAGAAGCGAGGGCGGGCTCGGCGCACGTACCAGTTGGACAGCTCCCCGTCCACGAACGCGGCAACCGCGCGATAGGCACGCGTCGGGTTGTAGCCGTCGATCTCGGACCGTACAACGGCCACCAGACCGTGCAGGCGCGACAGCAGCCAGCGGTCGAGCGGCGGGCAGTCCGACACGTCCGGCGTTCCCGCGACATCCGGCGTCCAGTCCTCGACGTTGGCGTAGAGCGCGAAGAAGCGGTACGTGTTGAGCAGCGTGTCGAAGAATCGCGCCGCCGATTCCTTCACCCCCTCCGGGTCGAAGCGGGTCGGCAGCCACGGGTTGCTCACGGTCACCATGTACCAGCGCACCCCGTCGGCCCCGTGATCGGCCACCGCGTCCCACGGATCCACCACGTTGCCCCTGGACTTCGACATCTTCCGCCCCTCGGCGTCGAGGATGAGGTCGTTGACGATCACGTTGCGGAAGGCGGGCCCCAGACCCAGCATCGTCGAAATCGCGTGCAGCGAATAAAACCAGCCCCGCGTCTGGTCCACCGCCTCGCAGATGAAGTCCGCCGGGAAGTGCCGCTCGTACAGCTCCCGGTTCTCGAAGGGATAGTGCCACTGGGCCCAGGGCATGGCGCCCGAGTCGAACCACACGTCGACGACCTCTGGCACGCGGCGCATGGTGGCCCCGGTCTCGGGACACGTCCATGTTATCTCGTCGATGAACGGCCTGTGCGGATCGAAGTCCTCCGGCAGCCCGCCGGCCCTTTCGGCCAGCTCGGCGAAGCTCCCGATCCACTCCGTCCGGTCGGGGTCGTCCTCCGACACCCACACGGGCAGCGGCGTCCCCCAGTAGCGGTCCCGGGACAGCGCCCAGTCGACGTTGCCCTTCAGCCACTCGCCGAAACGCCCCTCCCCGACCTCCGACGGATGCCACGACACCCGCGCGTTGTTCTCCAGCAGGTCGTCCCTGAGCGACGAGGTGCGGGCGAACCAGCTGTGTCTGGCCATGTACACCAGCGGCGTGTCGCAGCGCCAGCAGTGCGGGTACGAGTGAGCCTCGCGCGTCGACCGGAAGACCAGCCCGCGCGCCTTCAGGTCCGCGAGGAGCAGTTCGTCGGCGTCCTTGAAGAACACGCCCCCCACGAGTGGAAGGTCGGCGGCGAAGGTCCCGTCGGGCTGCACGGGTTCGAGGACGGCCAGGCCGAAGTCCTTCCCCGCCTGGTAGTCGTCGGCACCGTACGCGGGCGCCATGTGCACGATCCCGGACCCCTCCTCGTCGGACACGAAGTCTCCGGGCACGATCTCCCAGGCCTTCCCCCTCACCGTGTCGGCCGCAATGAGTTCGAACGGGCGTCGATAACGCGCACCGATCAGTTCGGCCGTATCCACCTTCCCGCCGATGTGCTCGCTGCCGAAGAGCGCCTCCGCCCGGCTTCTCGCCAGCACTAGGCGCCTGTCTTCGTGCGCGACCTCGACGTACTCGATCGCGGGATTCACGGCCAGCGCCGCGTTGGACACCAGCGTCCACGGCGTCGTCGTCCACACGAGCAGGAGGCGTCCGGAACCGTCGAGGAGTTCGAGGGTGACCCAGAGCGACGGATCCTTCACGTCGCGGTATCCGAGCGAGAGTTCGTGCGAGGAGAGCACGGTCTGGTCGGAGGGGCACCATGGCACCACCTTGTGGCCCCGGTACAGGAGCCCCCGGTTCGCCATCTGCTTGAGCAGCCACCACCCGGTCTCCACGTATTCGGCGTGGAACGTCACGTACGGCCGCGAGTAGTCCAGCCAGTACCCGATGCGCTCCGAGAAGCGCTCCCACTCGTCCTTGTAGGTGAACACCGACTCGCGGCAGCGCTCGTTGAACCAGGCGATCCCCCGCTCCTCGATCTCGCGCTTGTCCTCGATGCCAAGCTGCTTCTGCGCCTCGATCTCGACGGGCAGGCCGTGCGTGTCCCACCCCGCGATGCGCGTCACGTGTTTCCCCAGCATGGTCTGGTAGCGGCACACCAGGTCCTTGATCGCGCGGCTGATGATGTGGTGCAGACCCGGGCGCCCGTTCGCGGTGGGCGGACCCTCGAAGAAGACGAACGGCTCCCCGTCCCGGGTGGCGTCGAGCGTGCGCTGGAAGGTGTCTTCCTCGCGCCACGTGTCGAGAACGGCCTCCTCGAGCGAGACGCGTGAGGTGGGAACGGCGGGGTAGCGCATCGGAGCGGTCACGAGCTGTCCCCCCCGCCGACCTCCCGCAACACGCCGGTCACCAGGGTGGTCAGCTTCGGCTCCGCCGCCTGCGCCGTGGCGATGATCGTGGGCACGTCGGCCTCTTCCAACGCGTCCGGAAGACACTGGTCCGTGATGATCGAGAAAGCGAGCACGCGCATGTCCATGTGGCGTGCCGCGATCACTTCGGGCACGGTGGACATGCCCACCACATCCGCGCCCATGGCCCGGAGCATGCGGTACTCCGCGCGCGTCTCGAGCTGCGGGCCCACCACTGCGACGTACACCCCGCGGCGCAGCGGCACTGCGGCGGCCATGGCCACCTCGAGGGCCACCTCCTGCAGTCCGGCGTCGAAGGGTGCCGACATGTCGGGAAAGCGCGGCCCGAGTTCATCCAGGTTGGGGCCCACAAGCGGGCTGGACCCCATGAGATTGATGAAGTCGTCCAGCACCATCAGGTCACCGGGTCCCCACAGCGGGTTCATTCCGCCGCACGCCGCCGAGAGGATCAGCGTGTCTGCCCCGAGCAGCTTCATTACGCGGATCGGAAAGACGATCTGCTTCAGCGAGTACCCCTCGTAACGATGAAACCGGCCCTGCATGGCCACGACCGGGACGCCCTGAAGCGTGCCGAGCAGCAGCCTGCCCTCGTGGCTCTCGACCGTGGAGACGGGGAAGTGGGGCAGGTCCGGGTACGCGACCGAGGCCTGCACGTCGATGGCGCCGGCCAGGCCGCCCAGGCCGGTCCCCAGGACGATCCCCACCCGGGGGACGGGTCCTTCGAGGGCGCGAACCGCCTGCGCCGCCTCGTGAAGACGCGTCATCTCGCTTGGCGTCATTTCGGTCGTTTCTCCCGGCAGCCTGATCCCAGGCGCACCATGATGTCGAGCGGGCGGTTGCCCAACAAGGGAACGCCCCGCCAGCCACTCGGCCGGCGGGGCGTTCCCGCGTGCAGGGCGACCGAACGCTAGTTGGTTCTGAAGGTAATCGGAAGCGATATCCAGACGGCAACCGCCTTGTCCCGGTTGAGCGCCGGCGTGAACCGGAAGACCGGCGCCACGCGCAGCGCGGCGTCGTCGAGTGCCTGGTGCCCGGAGCTCACTTGCACCACCTGATTCTGCACTGCACCGTTTTCGTCGATGAAAAACCACACCTGGACGGTGCCGCCGATTCCGGCGTCGCGCAGCAGCGGCGGGTACTCGCGTTCCAGCGCCCGCATCACCTCGGCGGCGTTCGTGTAAGCGGGCTTGACCGTATGCGGGACGAACCCCGGTGCCGCGGAGATGTCGACCTCCACCTCGCCGGGCGGCTCCGGCAGGTCATCGACGGAGAGCGACGTGAAGGTGGTCGGGGCAATGGTGATGTCGGTCTCGATGTCCGTGGGGGCGACCACCGGGGTCGCGGGTCTGGCGATGGCCTCGGGCGGAGGAGGCAGCGCGACGTCCGGCGGCAGGTCGATCATCGCGGTCGGCTCGACGTTGAGGCCCAAGTCGGGCGGTTCCGCGAATTCCAGAGAGGCAAAGAACCCGAAGTGAACCACGGTGGCAGCGATCATCGAGCTCCAGAACCAGGACGAGAACGAGTTCTTGAAGCGGCCGTTCGCACTCTCGGTCGTGATCTGCTCCTGGTGGGTGATTTGTTCGTTCATCGTCTCTCGCTCCGTGTGCGGCAATTGTCGACACCCTGGTTGTGCTACCGCTCCCTGGAGCGAAACGTTCCGTCGAGCCGGTCGCTACCGCGCCAGGGGATCGGTCGGCGGACTCACCCGGGACGCTCGCCCAGCAGCGTCGTGCCGAGGCGCACCATCGTGCTCCCCTCCTCAACCGCGATTTCGTAGTCGTTGGACATGCCCATGGAGAGTTCCCGCCCTTCCACTCCCGGGGTGCCGGCGGCGGCCTCCATCACCGCGCGCGTCTTTCGGAAGGTGGACCTCAGCACGGCTTCGTCGGCCACGAACGGCGCCATCGTCATGAGGCCCAGGACGCGCAGTCCCCCCAGCGCGGCCACCGTCGCGACCGCGTCCAGCCCTTCCGCCTCGGGGAAGCCCCCCTTGGTGGCTTCGCCGGAGACGTTGAGCTGGACGAGCACGGTCACGCGCCGCCCCTCGGCCTCGCCGAGACGCGACAGCTTCTCGGCGAGGCGCAGCGAATCGACGCTGTGAACGAGCCCCGCAAGGCGTGCCGCGGGGCCCGCCTTGCGGCGCTGCACGTGCCCGATCATGTGCCAGTTGACGGCGAGATCGTTCAGTACGGCGCGCTTGCGTTCGAGCTCGTCCACGCGGTTCTCGCCGATGTCCCGCAGGCCCGCCTCGGCAACCGCCTCCACCGCGCAGGCGGCGTGCCCCTTGGTGACCGCGACGATCCTCACCTCTGCAGGATCGCGTCCGCTCCGCTCGGCAGCGGCCGCGATCCGGTCGAGCACGCGCGGCAGCCGCGCCCGGATGCCGCGATAGTAAACATCCTTGTTTACCATTCTCGTCCCGTCTCCAAGGTGGGCCGCGAGACGCCCGGGCCGAGGGGGATCCCCGGCCCGGGCGTCTACCACAAGGGAACGCCCCGCCGGCCGCGCGGCCGGCGGGGCGTTCCCGCTTCCCGGTCAGCCGTTGGCGCTACTTGGTAGTGAAGGTAATCGGCAGCTGCACCCAGACCGGCACCGCCTTATCGCGGTTGAGGGCCGGGGTGAACTTGAACACCGGCGCCACGCGCAACGCCGCCTCGTCGAGCGCGGTGTGTCCCGAACTCTCCTGCACCTGCTGGTTGCGCACAATCCCCTGCTCGTCGATAAAGAACCAGACCAGGGTCGTGCCGCCGATTCCCGCGTCACGCAGCAGCGGCGGGTACTCGCGCTCCAGGGCGCGCATGACCTCGGCGCCATTCGTGTAGTCCGGCTTCACCGTATATGGGGTAAAGACGGGCGCGGCGGAGATATCGGTCTCCACGTCGTCGGGCGGCGGCGGCAAATCCTCGACCGAGACCGACTCGAACGTCGTCGGCGCAATGGTGATGTCGGTCTCGATCTCCGCGGTCGCGACCACCGGCGTCGCCGGCCGTGCGATGGCCTCGGGCGGCGGCGGGATCTCGATCTCGGGCGGGAGCTCGATCGCTTCGATTTCGTCCATCGACAGGCTGACATCGTCGGGCGTCATCTGCGGCCAGAGGGCGAATATGGCAAAATGGAGCACCGTCGCCGTGGTCATCGAGCCCCAGAACCAGGACGAAAACGACTTCTTGAACAGGTCGTTGGCGCTGTCCTGAACCGCCGATTCCGTGATTGCTTGCTCGCTCATCGTCTCTCCCTCGTCATGCTCTGTTCAAGCTCGGTCGCGAATACGACCCGGACTATGCCCGCTGCGACCAGCTCCTGCTGCAACTGGTCGATGAATCGGTACGGAACACCGCGATCCGAACGAACCGAAATCACCAGCTCACGGTTGTCACGGTACATCGGCGCCACCAGGACACGGACCTCATCCATCGGACGGAACACATCGTTGATGTAGATGTCACCGTTGGATTCGACCCAGATATTGAGAATGTTCTTCTGCTTCTGGTCGATCTTTTCCGTGGCTTCCGCGGCAGCCCAGTCGATCTGTCGGTTGCGGTCCTTCTGGAAGACCGTCGATACCATGAAGAAGATCAGCAGCAGGAACGCGATGTCCGCCATCGAGGATGACGGAATCTCCTGCGACGCCTTTTGCTTACGCTCCAGTCCACCGCCTTTCAGGCCCATTGCGCGCTACTCCAGGAGTTGGAGGGAGATGCGTTCGGCGCCCGCGCTCTGCAGGGCGTCGAGAACATCGATCATGAAGCGGTACGGAGCGTTGGGATCCGTCTTTACCGCGGCGATCAGATTCTCGTTCTGGGCCACATCCTGGCGCCAGATCGACTCCACATCGTCGGGGCGCACCGTCTGCTCCTGCTGGCTCTCGCCCCGGCGGATGTTTACCGCACCCGTGGGCGTGACGATGATGTGAAGGATGTTCTTCTGGCTGACCTCGACCTCGGACTCGCTCTCGGGAAGGAGGATTGCGAGCCCCTTGTCCTTCGGGAAGGTCGTGGTGACCAGGAAGAAGATGAGCAGGAGAAACGCGATGTCGGCCATCGACGAGGACGGGATCTCGTCGGAGACCTTCGATTTCTTGTTGCCGAGAACCGCCATGGGGTTTTCTCCCGTGTGGTTGTCCAAGTTCCCTGTTTGTTTTCTACCGCAAAAAGGTCGCGGAGTTCCGCGCCCCGGAGGGACGCCGTCCGCGCCTGCCAAAACGTTCTAGGAAAGAACCTGAAGCTTCCCTTCCTTTTCCAGATCCCACGCGATGTTCAGGATCTTCTGCGTGCTCTGCTCCATGTCCACGATCAGGGTGTCGATCCGTGCGACGAAGTAATTGTAGCCGATATTGACGGGGATCGCGATAGTGAGCCCGGCCGCGGTGGTCAGAAGCGCGACCTTGATGCCCCCGGCGACCAACGCCGGGTTGACGTCGCCGGCGGAAGCGATCGATTCGAAGGCCACGATCATCCCGGCCACCGTGCCGAGAAAGCCCATCAGGGGCGCGACGTTGGCGATCGTGGCCAGAATCACCAGGCCGCGCTCCAGGAAGCTCAATTCGATCGCCCCTGTCGTGGAGATTACCTGCTCGAGTTCGCCCTTGTTGAGCGTGAGGTTGCGGATCCGGCGGAGTCCGGCCAACAGAATGGCCGCCGCGGGGCCGGGAGTGGTCGCAGCGACTTCGGCCGCTTCGTCCAGCCGCCCGGACATGGCCGCCTCTTCAACCTGTTCGATCACGGCAACCGTCTTCCGGTGGGCCACCATCAAGGTCCAGAACTTCGCGATGATGACCCCGAGACCGATGAGTGAGCAAAGGACGAGCGGGTACATCATCAGGCCGCCGTCCGCGAAAAGTGTGAGTAGACCGTAGCTGTCGCCCAACGCTGGACTCCCTGGTGAGCAGGTTCGCAAGTGGATGGATGTACCGGCGGGAATGTAGGATGCCGGACCCACGACGTCAACGAAGTCCCGACGACGTGAGGTTACGCGCAAGGCAGCGCGTGGCGGACCACTCCCGCAAGGCGCGCTCGCGGCCACGTTCGCTTCCCGTATTCGTTATCGTTGACGGGTAATGAACGGCTTCTTCCAGCAGCTGCAGTTTCTCCGGCCGGGGTGGAACGACCTGGTCGAAATCGTCATCGTCTTCCTGCTGGTCTACCGGCTGCTCCTGCTCCTGCGGCAGACCCGGGCGATGCAGATGCTGCTGGGCGTTCTCCTGCTGGCCGGGCTCTATCTGCTGGCGGTCATCCTGGAACTCTCTCTGATTCGCCGTCTCATCGAGGCGCTCCTGCAGTACGGTGCGATCGCGGCGCTGGTGGTCTTCCAGCCGGAGATGCGCGCCGCCCTGGCCCGGCTTGGCCAGAGCCGTCTGGTGCACGTCCTGAGTGCCAGCCGCAAGGAACGCATCGTGGACCACCTGGTGGAAAGCGCCGAGCAGCTGGCCCGCTCGGGGCTGGGCGCGATCCTGGCCGTGCAGCGCGAAACGGGCCTGCGCGAGTACGCGCAAACCGGAAAGCGTGTCGGCGCGGTCGTCTCGCCCGAGCTCCTCGGCACCATCTTCTCGCCGAGTTCACCGCTGCACGACGGCGCGGTGATCATTGTCGGCGACACCATTCAGGCCGCCGCCGCCATCCTGCCCCTCACGCAGAATCCGGTCGCCGACAAGTCGATGGGCACGCGTCACCGGGCCGCTATCGGGCTCAGCGAGGAGACGGACGCGATCGTGATCGTGATCAGCGAGGAGACCTCCCGCATCTCGGTCGCGATCCGGGGCCGCCTCGACGTGGGCGTCGACGGCGACCGGCTCCGCGACATCCTGGAGCTTTCGCTTCCCCGGTCGGCGACGGCCCCGCTCGGTCCGTCCACCGTCCTGGACCCCGTCTAGCGCAAGGCGCCGGGGGGGCGACAGGGGGCGGGGGCGACGACGGGGGCCGCGGGAACGACTTAGCCAGGCGAGGGCAGCGGTTCCGGCCCCACCAGTCCCGTCTTCGGCTTCGCTACCGATTTCGCTTCCGCGCCCGGCAACTCGGGCTGGGCCGGTTCGGCATCGAAGTCACCGGTAAGCGGCGCCAGCTCCTTGCCGTCCACGAGGCGCTGGATCTCGTCGCCGTCCAGAGTCTCCCTCTCGAGCAACGCCTCAGCGAGGTCGTCGAGGAGTCGGCGATTGGCTTCAATGACCTCGCGGGCTCTGGCGTGGGCCGCGTCAAGAAGCCGCTTCACCTCTTCGTCCACCTGCTGCGCGGTGTAGTCCGAGACCTCGCGGCGCTGGACGAGTTCCCGTCCCAGAAACACTTCCTGATCCGAGTCTCCAACGGCCATCAGACCGATCCGGTCCGACATCCCGAACCGGGTCACCATGCGGCGGGCCATGCTCGTGGCCCGTTCGATGTCGTTCCCTGCGCCGGTGGTCACTTTTTCCGGGCCAAAGGCCAGCTCTTCGGCCACCCGGCCCCCGAACAGCATAGCCAGCTGTCCGTTCATCCAATCCCGCGTGTGGGAATGCCGGTCCTCCTCGGGCAGCGAGGCGGTGAGCCCCAGCGCCCGGCCCCTCGGCACGATCGTTACCTTGTGGACCGGATCGAGGCCGGGGATCTTGACCCCGATCACCACGTGCCCGGCCTCGTGATACGCGGTCAGGCGCCTCTCGGCGTCGGTCAGGACCATGCTGCGCCGCTCGGTACCGAGCATGACCTTGTCCTTGGCCTGCTCGAAGTCCTCCATGGCCACCCTTTCGACGCCGCGGCGAGCTGCGAAAAGCGCGGCCTCGTTGCAGATGTTCGAGAGGTCCGCGCCGCTGAGGCCGGGTGTCCCCCGCGCGACCAGGGACAGCTCCACGTCCTCTTCCAGGGGCAGCTTCTTCGCGTGGACCCGGAGGATGCCTTCCCTTCCCTTCACGTCCGGGAGGTCCACCACCACCTGCCGATCGAACCGTCCGGGGCGCAGCAGCGCCGGATCGAGAACGTCGGGACGGTTTGTCGCCGCCAGGAGGATCACGCCCTCGTTGGCCTCGAAGCCGTCCATCTCCACCAGCAGGGCGTTCAGCGTCTGCTCACGCTCGTCGTGGCCACCTCCCAGCCCGGCCCCGCGGTGTCGGCCCACGGCATCGATCTCGTCGACGAAGATGATGCACGGCGCGTGGGCCTTGCCCTGCTCGAAGAGGTCGCGTACGCGGGACGCGCCGACACCTACGAACATCTCGACGAAGTCGGAGCCCGACATCTGGAAGAAGGGACGGCCCGCTTCGCCGGCGACCGCTCGCGCCAGCAGCGTCTTGCCCGTGCCGGGGGGACCGACCAGCAACACGCCCTTGGGCAGGCGGCCACCCAGGCGCGAGAACTTGGGCGGGTCCTTCAGGAACTCGATGATCTCCTCGAGTTCCTCCTTGGCCTCGTCGGCCCCGGCCACATCCTGGAAGGTGACCTGGGGCGTATCGGGACTGATGAGCCGAGCGCGGGAGCGTCCGAACTGGAACGCGCGGTTGCCGCCGCTCTGCATCGCCCTGAGGATCCAGATCCAGAAGACGATGATGAGCATCCACGGCAGGAACGTGCCGATCAGCGGCAGCCACCCCGGCGACTGGGAGCGCGCCCGCACTTCGACCTCCTGTGCCGCGAGCTCTTCCATCATCGTCGCGGCGACGCCCGGCACGATCCTCACGACGAATTCATCCACGTCGGCTTCGTCGAGGACGATCGTGTTCTTGAACTCTCCGCGGACTTCGGACTCGCCGAAGAAGGTCACCTCGAGGATGTTGTTGTTGGCGAGCTGACGCTGAAACTCCGACTGGCTGATTTCACCCGCCGTCTGCTCGCCTCCGCGCATGAACTGGAACGCGAGGACCGACATCAGCGCGAGAAGCACCCAGAATGACGCGGTTCGCGAAATCCCCTTCAGCTTCCGGGGCGGTTCGTTCGGTGAGGGATTGTTGTCGGACATCAGTCGTCGGGTGAATCAGATCGATCCGATATAGGGAAGGTGCCTAAAACTCTCCGCAAAATCCAACCCGTAGCCGACCAGGAACTCCTCGGGAGCGTCGAACCCGACCCAGCGTGCTTCCTTCTTCGGGTGGGACAAGCGCTTGTGGAGGAGCGTGCAGAGCTCGAGGCTGGCGGGCTTCCGGTCCAGCAGAAGCGGCACCAGCCGGTTGATCGTGTTGCCGCTGTCCACGATGTCCTCCACGAGGATGACATGGCGCCCCGCGATATCTGTACGAGGGTTGTACACCAGTCTTACCTCGCCGCTGCTCACGCGTTCCCCGCCGTAGCTGGACGCCAGAATGAAGTCCACCTGAATCGGCCGCGGGATTTCGCGGACCAGATCCGCGACGAACACGAAGGACCCCTTCAGCAGCCCGAGCACGAGAATGTCGTCGTCCGGGTCGTACCAGGCACCGATGTCGCGGCCCATCTCCCGGACACGTCTTCGGATCATGAGCTCGGTGAATACAACGCGTTTCAGTTCCTGCGTACCGAGCTGGGCGCGGGTGGTAGCGTTCAAACCGGACCTCCTCGGTCGGCGTGGTTGTGGGTGATCGGAGTGGTTGGGAATATCGGCCAGGTCGGGTGCATCCCGGACGATGCGTACCTCCACGCAGCACGGCGGTGGTTTCCGGACGGTCTCGGGAGCCGCGGCGTACGGCTCCGCAATGCCCGGAATCCACCGCACGGTGCCGGCGGCGTCCGCCACGACCGGTATTCCGTCGCGGCGGTCGGCGGGGATACGCGCTTCCAGGAGGACCTTCTTCACCTTCTTGATCCCGTATGACATCCTGATACGGTCTCCCGGCGCCCATGGACGCAGGGAGAGAGGGAAGCTAACGCTCTCCGGCGCGAAGTGCGCCACATGGGGATAGCCGAGGCGCGGAGCAGGCCCCCAGGCAGCCTCGACCAACCAGCCGTTTCCCGCGTACCGTCCCTGTCCGGGCTCCGATCCGATGTGGAGGGGCGACATCGAGGGAGGACCGCCCTGCCGGGTTCCCGACGGGGGCCTGGGGCCTGGCGGGGAGCCCCCACCCGGATCGGCGTGCGACGGTGCCGGGCGGGTGGCTCGACGGATGCGCACTTCGTCGAGGCGGTGCTCGACCGTGACACCCCCGGTAGGGCGCAGGCGGCGGCCGCTGGCGGATTCGCGCACGAAGCGAAGCAGCTCGGCGGTGGCCGCGCGTGACGGCTCGCCGCCGAGCCGTGCCACGGCCCGCCGGAGCACGAGCACGAGGACGGGGTCGGAGAGCGCCTGGAGGGCCTCACGGTCGAGCGTGAAGGCGCTGGGGCGGGGGTGCGGCTTGCGAGGATCGCTGGCAGGCAAGGTGGGGGGCGGGGCCGTCTTGGGTGGGTGGACCGGCGGCGCCGTGGACAACGCCGCAATGCGCTCGTCGAGGAGCTCGTCCAGCGCGGCGGACTGGAGCCGGCTGGTGTCGGCCAGCGCGACCAGGGCCGCCGTGGCCCCCGGGACAGCCTCCTCCAGCAGGGGGAGGACCGCGTGGCGGAGGCGGTTGCGGGCCCAGCGCGCGTCAAGGTTGGAGGGATCGTCGCGATGGGGGACGCCGCGCTCGGCCGCAAAGGCCATCAACTCGTGGCGCCAGAACGGCAGCAGCGGACGGAACACGGAGGGAGGGCGCACCGCGTGGATTGCCCGCAGACCGCGGGGACCGCTCCCCCGTGCGATGCGGAAGAGCACGGTCTCCGCCTGGTCGTCGGCCGTGTGGGCGGTCATCGTCACCGCACGCCCGTCCAGACCGCTTCTCACCTCCTCGAAGAACTCGTAGCGCAGTTTCCTGCCCTCCGCTTCGCCGACAACCGGCCGTGGCGCGATGCACAGGTGGAAGCCGACGCTCCAGTCCGCGCAGATCTTCGCCAGCCATTCGGCGTCTGCGGTGCTGTCCGGGCGCATGCGGTGGTCCACATGGGCGACATGGAGAGCGACGGAATCGCGAATGCCGCCGAAGCACAGCAGGTGGAGGAGCACCATCGAATCGATCCCGCCCGACACGCCCGCCACGATCGACGTGGTCTCGTCCAGCCACCCGGAAGCGCTCAGGTGGTCGCCGAAGCGGGCATCGAGCGCGCGCCGGCGGTCGCCACGACGGGTCCGGGTCATGCTTCACCTCTCGCGCTCAGTGCCGGAGCCGGCGCACGCCCGGCCACCTCCGACAGCACCTGGGCCAGGAGGTCGGGACGATCGGTCTGGATACCGTCGACACCCCAGTCCAGCAGCCTCCGCATGTCGTCCGGCTCGTCGACCGTCCACACATGCACGGGCATGTTCGCGGCATGGGCGGCGCGGACGAATGCGGGCGTGAGCACGCGTAGCCGCCCCGACCGTTCCGGGACCTGAAAGGCGTCCGCGGCGGGCACATACCACCGTCCGACGACGGGAACCCGATGCAGGAGCCAGAACGGCACGATCTGTCTGCGCGACGCACCCCAGGGCCCCGGATAGCCGCGGGCCGCGACCCGGGTGGCCTCGTATTCGGCTCCGATGAGGACGCGATGCTCCGCACTCGCCGACCGGATCGCCCTCGCCAGGGGACCGGCCGCCGCCGCGGCCTTGGGCTCCACGATGATCCGGGTCGTGGGGAAGGCCTCCAGGACCTCGTCGAACAGGGGAATGCGAACGCCCCGACCCCTGTGCGAGGGCTGACCGGCCAGGTCGAGAAAGCGAAAGCCCGCATCCAGCTTCCGGATCGTGCTCCAGTTCATCTCGTGCACGGCCCCGCTTCCGTTCGTGGTGCGGTCGACGGTCTCGTCATGAATGACCACGACCCTTCCATCGGCGGTGAGCCGGACATCCATCTCAAGGACATCGGCGTCCCAGTCCTCCAGCGCGCAGCGGAACGCCGCCAGGGTGTTTTCCGGCCGCAGCCGCGCGCCGCCGCGGTGGGCCATGAGCAAAGGCGCGCCGCCGAAGAAGGCGTGACCCGGACGCGGGCGGAGAAGGCTCACCGGATGTTCCCTCCGAATCTTCGGGACACGACACTAGTGGCGAATCCGGCGCGCTACGAAGTCGAACAGGGCGGGCGGCAGCGATCTGGCCATGGCGGCCGGCAGCGCCATCTGCCACGGGAAGGCCAGGGACCGGCGACGTGCCCGGATCGCGCGCGCGATTCGGTCCAGGGCGGGCTCCAGTTCGACCATGAAGGGCCGCACCGAGTTCTCGCCCCCGGTCATCGCGGTGCGAACGAAGCCGGGGCTTACAATGGTCACGGCAATCCCCCTGTTGCGAAGATCCAGGCGGAGGCTCTCGAAGAAGCCGATCATGGCCGCCTTGGACGCACAATAGGCCGGCCGCCGGGGCAACCCGCAGTAGCCCGCCAGGCTGGCCACCGCCACCAGGTGTCCCGAGCCCCGGGCCAGCATCTCCGGCAGCAACGCTTCGACCGCGTGCACGGCCCCCAGGAAATTGACCCGCATCACGAGTTCGACCTCGTCACCGTTCAACTCGTCGACGGGCATGTGCGAGCCCATTCCGGCGTTGGCTACCAAAAGGTCCACAGGACCCAGTTCAGCACTGCAGTTTTCGACGGCTTGCCGCACCTGCTCGCGCTCCGATACGTCGCAGCGGTGAACGGACGCGGTCCCGCCGCGCTCTCCGATCTCGGCAGCCACCTCGCGCAGGTGACCCGCGCGGCGGGCCACCAGACCGACGGCGTATCCGTCCCGCGCCAGTCGCAGGGCGAGACCCCGCCCGATGCCGGACGAAGCGCCGGTCAAAAGGGCTACTGGTCGTTCACCCGCCATCGCCGCGGCTCAGGGAAGACGGCCCGTGGTGAGTTCCTCGGCGATCCATCCGGCGCCGTAGACGTCCCGGAGCGCCTCCAGTATGCCCCGCGCATCCACCGCGACCGATCGGTTGAGTTCCGGCATGTAGATGTAGTCTCCCGGGAGGCTCTGGATGTTCCCGTCGAAGACCAGGCCCACGATCTCCAGGTCTCGATTCACCACCGGTGAGCCGGAGTTCCCGCCGATGATGTCCGCGGTGCTCACGAAATTCAACGGCGTGGCAAGGTCGAAATCTGCGGACGGGCTTCTCCAGCGTTCGGGAAGCGCCCATTCGTCGGAGCCCGGATTCGAGTAGTGCCGGTCGTACAGCCCGTGGAAGGTAGTGTGGGCGGGCGCCAGCGTACCGTTGTAGGGGTACCCCGAAACCACACCGTCCGCCAGGCGGAGCGAGAACGTCGCGTCCGGCGGCACCCGCGTGCCGTCCACCTCGAACCGGGCACGTCCGAGACGGGCCGCGATCTCCTCTTCTTCCGGCGCCACCGAGGCCATGAGCCCCTGGAACGGGCCGAATCGTGCGAAGAACCCCTGCAGCACGGCAAACGCCGGTTCCGTCGCCGGGTTGAGCGCTCCAGCCAGCAACGCCTCTTCCGCGGCCGCCGAGTCGGCCAGTGCCGAAGTAAAAAGCAACGCCGCCGCCGCTTCTCCCGGACTGCGTCCCTGGAGAATCATCCGCACGCCAGCGTCGTCCTCGCCAAATGCCTCGACCACGTCGTCGTAGCGGGCGCGCAGCAGGGCCTCGTCGAGCTCGGCTGGCCGGTTCGGCACCTCGCGAAGCTGCTCCGCGTAGCCGTCGAGTTCCTCCTGGGTCGCTCCGCTCTGCTGCCCGATCAGGTATTGGAACGCCGCGAATGCCCGCAGAATCGGCGACGCCTCGTAGTCGGGGCTGCCGAAGACCGCGAAGGCGTTGATCTCGGCCGCCATGGTCGCCTTTTGTGCTTGCAGTTCGGCCATTTCGGCGAATAACGGCAGGTAGGCCGCCGCAAGTACGGAGTCGCCCTCGAGGGATTGGCGGAAGCTGCGTTCCGCGGCGGTCCTGCGCGCCATTACATACGGGTCCTGGAGTCCCTCCAGCATCCCTCGGAAAGCCTTCTGCGAATTGAGCAGCCCGAAGACGCTGTTGCGAACCTCATCGATCCCAGGCTCGTCCTCGCGTCCCATGACATACCCCTGGATCGCCTCGATCCGCGAGGCGAGGAAGGCCAGGAGCGCGGGCATCTCCACATCGCGCCGATACTCGAGCTCGGCAACGGTCTGCAGACGCGAGGTGCTCCCCGGATTGCCGATGATGAAGACGAGATCGTCGGTCGCGGCCCCGGAAGTGCTCCAGCGGAAATGGTCGTCGGTGCCGACCGGCTGACCGTCGTCGCCGTAGAGTCGAAAAAACGCGAAGTCGAGCGAATAGCGTGGATAGGTAAAGTTGTCGGGGTCGCCGCCGAAGTAGCCGAGTTGCAGTTCGGGTGCCATCACGAGTTTGGCCTGGCTGTATCGCCTGAAGACATAGGCGGAATAGAGGCCGCCGTTGTAGAGCGAAACGACCTCGACCGCGATCCCCGCCTCTTCCCCCCCGCGTTCACCGGCGATCCGATCGGCTACCGCCTCGCTCAGGCTGTCCCGGACCTCGCTCCGGGCCTCGGCATCGGCGGCGGCGTCGACGGCCGACCGGATCTCGGCGGAAACGTCCACGATTTCGATGAGTTGGTCTGCTTCGAAGTCGGTGACCGTGCGTTCCTCTTGCGGCGAGGCCGCGAAGAAACCGTCATCCAGGAGATTCTCTCCTTCCCTGGACACCTGCGTGACAAAGTCGCGGGCGCAGTGGTGGTTGGTCATGACGAGGCCGTTGGGCGAAACCAGCGAAGCCGAGCAGTTGGGAATCCTGAGGGCCCCGAGACGGGCGCGCTCGTACCAGTCGGCGTCCGGTGAGAACGCGTAGGTCGCCTCCAGGTACGCGGTCGGCGGCGCGTCGAAGGTCCACATCTTGCCGTTGTCGAAGGCACCGGCCCGGACCGTGTCGAAGGAGGAGGCGATGGTGGGAGCGCCGGCCGGAGCCAGGGCCTCGTCGCCGGCGGACGAGGGGTCACCGGCGAGATTCGCGGCCTCGGCACCCGCCGGCGGAGCATCCATGTCGGTTGGTGGCCGGGGCACGGGAGTCGCGACCGGAGTGCCCCCGGCACAGGCCGCCAGCAACAGAGCGAGCGTCCCGACCCGGAGCGGGCCGGAACTTCCGCCTCGGGTCGGCGAAGCGTGGAGAGTCGAGCCGGTGAGCATCAAGAGTGTCCTGTTGGAATGGGTGCGTCGCCCGTGCCGCTGTGCCCGGACGAGGTCGGGTGCTGGAAAGGTCAAGCCGCCGCGCACCCAATTGCAAGTGACTTGCCGGCACTCCCGGCCCTGCGGACGTTGGAGTCCATGTCCACGTACGACGAACTCGGCGCGCACGTCTCCACGGCTGGCGGTATCCACCACGCACCGGGCCGAGCCGCCGAGATCGGCGCGGGAGTCTTTCAGATCTTCACCAAGCAGCCGAGTCGATGGGCCGAGCCGCGGTTGGACGCGAGCATCGTGAGGGACTTCCAGGCGGCGACCGAGCGCAACGGCGTCCGGTTCACCGTCTCGCACGACTCCTATCTCATCAACCTCGCAAGTCCCGATCGCGCGCTTTGGCGCCGCTCTGCCGATTGCTTCCGGGGCGAACTCGCACGAGCCGCGACCCTCGGCCTGGACGCCGTGGTCACCCATCCCGGAAATGCCACGGACGGAGACCCGGACAGCGGTATCGAGCGCAACGCGACAGCCATCGCCGAGGCCCTGCAAGCCGTCGCCGGCCCGCGCGTGCTGCTGGAACTCACCGCCGGCACCGGCACCTCGGTCGGAGGCACCTTCGAGGAGCTGAACCGGATCATGCGGCTCATTCCCGCGCCAATGAACGACCGTGTAGGCGTTTGTTTCGACACCTGCCACGCGTGGGTTGGCGGACTGGCCCTCGACGCGGACTTCGCCGGAGTCTGGATGCGGGCGGACGACACGTTCGGCGCGCACAGAATCGAGCTTTTCCACCTGAACGATGCCAAGGCCCCGTTCGGCTCACGTTTGGACCGGCACGCCAACATCGGCGAGGGTACCATCGGCGTAGAGCCGTTCCGCCGCTTGATGAATGCCCGCCGATTCCATCGGGTGCCCAAGATCCTGGAGACCCCGAAGGGCGACGACGGCGTCACGGCGGACCTCCGTAACCTGGCGGTGCTGCGGAGCCTGAGAGGGACTTGACCGGCTGTAGCGGTTCCGCGCCGGATCCCGCTTCTCAGCGGCGCCGGCGTTCCCGCCGGGCGGCGGCCATCTCCACGAGGCGGCGCAGCTCTGCGATGGGCTCCGGATGGTCGTCCACCTGCAACCGGAGCACCACATCGTTGTTCAGCCATACACCCATGTCTTCACCGACCACCAGCATCGCGGCCGACTGCATTCCGCGCGTGTCGCCGCCCGCCGCCTGACCGGCCTCAAGGGCGGCCTGCAGGCGGAGCGAGATGTGGCCGCCCGTCGATTCGAACGCCTCGACCATATCGTCTACCACCTCGGGACCCGCCAGGATGTTGCCTTGCGCCGAGCAGTACTCGCCGATGCGGTGTCCCGCCCATTCGCTGGCCCGGGGGCCGGTGTGGGTCACCACCTCGCCGCGCCCATTCATGATGGAGAACTGCCTGCCTTCCCTCGTCCACCGCTCCGGGTCGGGGTCCGGGTCGCGCGCGAGGATCTCACGGACCGCGTCCGCGGGCGAATACCCCTCCTTCAGAAGCTGTAGCCCCTGGGGACCGTAGCTAACGTCGACGATCGCCTGCGTGGCGACCACCCCGACCCCCGCCTCTCCCCAGATGACACCGTTGCCCACCGAGAACACGCGCGACTGCACCGCCACGCCCACCTCGCCCGTCTCCGGGTCGAATCCTACGATGGAAAACGTGCCCACATGGGGTTCGGTGACTTCAACCCGCACTTCCGGAGGCTCCGGGGACTCCGACTGCGCTGCGACGGGTAAAGCTTCCCCTACGCTGCACACCACCAATAGCGCGGTGATCCTCGCGATCATTCTCATGATGACCCTCCTCATCGGTTCGGCTCTCCCGGGAATCTGGCGTCACCAACAGCCTACCGGATAGGTTCCCGCGATGTCTACGATACCACTTCGGCCCCTTGGATTCGGCGAGATTCTCGACGGCGCGGTGCAGCTCTACCGCCGCGATTTCGGTCTCTACTATCTCATCGCCCTGCTGGGGGCGCTACCCGGCTACATTCTCGCCCTGCTCTTCGAGCCGGAGCTGTCCAGCTTGCTCGGCGACGGTGCTTCCGGTTTCGACGCGCTGTTCGCGGAGCTGCCCGTCGTGGCGGCGGTAGGGGTCGTGTCGGGAGCAATGGCGTGGGTGGGCGTCCTGGCTGTCGCGGCGGCGATGGTCGAGCGGATCGGGGAACGGCCGGCATCGGTGGGCCGGGCCTACCTGGACGCCGTACGGTACCTGCCTCGCGCGGCGGGAGCGGCGCTGCTCGCTTTCTTCGGTTTCATCGTCGTCGGCGTCGTGGTCCTGGTGGTCAGCACCCCCGTGGCCGGAGCTCTCATCGCCACCGGAAACGCGCTGATGGCGATCGTGGCGTTCCTCGTGTTCCTGTTGCCGATCATGGCGGTGGGGCTCGCCTGGCTTGCCGCGACCTTCGGGATTCTGCCGGCGGTGATCATCGAGAACCGGCCGGCCATGGACGCCCTGCACCGCTCCTTCAGCCTCTGCAACGGGGGTTGGCTGCGGGTCATCGGCATCATGTTGGTCGCTCAGATCATCAACCTCGCGCCCGGCTTCGCCGTCCAGGCCCTGTTCGGCATTGACAACCTCTTCCTCTCACCGGAGGAACTGGGCACTATCGACTCGGGCAGGCAATGGCTGCTCAACACGGCCAGCTTCGTCATTTCGCCACTGACGACCCCCTTCATGGTGGGGAGCATCCTGATGCTCTTTCACGACCGCCGCGTCCGGAAGGAAGCGTATGATCTCGAGACGGCGGCGGGGATCATGGATTCCGGCACCCCGTGAATCAGCTCCCCGAGCCGGGCGAAGTCGCGCGGACGCTCCGGGAGATCCTGGCCGGCCCCGAGTTCGTCACCTTCGGCGAACCGGGAAGGTGGCAGTTTCTGACGTGGATCTGGCAGAAGCTCGTTGAAATCTGGATCTGGCTGCAACGCCTGACGGGCGATGGTATCGAGGGGGTCGCGGAGATCCTTGTGATCGTCGTTCCGCTTGTGGTACTCGTGGTTGCGGCCCTCGTCGTCTCCAGACATGGCCGGGGGTTGCTTCCCGGACACCAGGGCGACGACCCGGGGCTGACCGCGGAAGGGCCTCCGCGGAAGGCTGGCGAGTGGCTGAGCATGGCGAGTGAACGGGCGATCCGGGGCGAGCTGCGCCCGGCCGCAACGGCGCTCTACCAGGGATTCCTGCTGACTCTTGAGCAGCAGGGGACGCTTTCCTTCCACAACTCCAAGACCCCCGGCGACTACGCACTCGAACTGGCCCGGGGCCGGGCCGCCGCCCGGGAGCCCACGAGTCCGGGCAGCAGATTCCTGACCGCCTTCCAAGACTTCTCCTTCGGAAGGGATCGCCCTTCGGTTTCGGAGTATGCAGGACTCGAGAGTCTGGCCAGGGAAGCGGGGTGCCCGGTCAGTCAGCCAGAGGGCGAGTCGAGGTACGATGAGTGATCCCGACGGCAGACCCGGGGCGCGGTGGCGGCGACCCGCCCTGTGGGTGGCCGTGGTACTTGTCTTCGCACTCGGGGTCGGATTCCTGGCCCGGCCTCAGGGCCAGCGGGCGACGAGCCTGCAGCGCAGTTCGCTACGGACGACTCCGGACGGTGTGGCCGCCCTCGCTCGCGCGATCGAGCATTTGGGCCGCCACACCCACCCACGCACCACGCCGCTGGCGGACGCCGACCCGGTCCGCGGCACCATTGTTCTGCTGCGCCCGCAACTCTTCGCGACGCCGCGCGAGGTCCAGGCCCTTCTGGATCACGTGAGGGATGGCGGCACGCTGCTGTACTCTCCCTTTTTTTCTCCGTCGGTGCCGTACCCGCTGGAAACTCCTCTGGCCGACTCGCTCGGCGTGTACTTTCGCGAGCGGTCGCCGCTGGAGGAGTTTCGTGGTGACAGCCTGCGGCACGCCGAGTGGACGGACCATGCTCTGACGGAAGGGCTTGGTCCACCCGGGCGCGTCGATCACGGCTTCCGCGTACTGGGGGTGGACGATGATTCGGTCGCAGCCCGGGTCGGAGACGTCCAGCGTCTGCTGACGACGAAGGACTCCGACGAGGATACGTGGACCGCTGCCGCGGAGCTCGGGCTGGGCGAGGGGCGGGTGGTGATGCTGACAAGCGCGGAACCCCTTTCCAATGGGCGGGCGGGCGATGATCCCCTTGCGGTCCTCGCGGTCAGGGCGGCTCTCGCCCATACCGCACTGGACGACACCGTCTTCTTCGCCGAGTATCACCAGCGGATCCGCGGGTCGCTCACGCGCGCCCAGGCAATAAGGAACTTCTTCCTTGACAGCCCTGGCGGCCGGGCTCTTCTGCACCTCATTGTGCTGAGTTTTCTGATCCTCGCGTGCGTGGGGCTTCGCTTCGGAGCGCCGATGCCCCGCGTGGCCCCGCCCGACCGCGAACGCAGGTCGCCGCTGGAACACGTCTCGGCGCTCGGTGACCTCTATCGCAAGGCGGGCGCCAGCCACACCGCCGCCCTGCGGCTGCTGTCCCGGCTCGCACGGGCCGCACGCCACCCACCCCCCCGTGACAGGGCCGAGGCCAACGCGATGCTACGCAAGCTCGCGACGTCGGAAGGCCGTAACAGCCCGCTGGACAAGGTCCGGCAAGGCCTGGGGGACGAGCCCCCGAATCTGCCGGCGATCGCCGCCGGTATCGACGAACACCTCGCAAGGAGGTCCAGCCCATGACATCGCCGGACGCGGCGTTGCGCCTGCTCGGCGATCTCGAGCAGGTCGTGCTCGGCCAGCAGGCCGTGCTCAGACAACTCATGATCACCCTTCTCGCCCGAGGACACGCGCTCGTCGAGGGCGTCCCCGGAACCGCCAAGACCCTGGCGGTACGAGCCCTGGCCCGGGGGCTCGGCCTGGGATTCGGGAGGGTCCAGTTCACTCCCGACCTCATGCCTACCGACCTGATCGGCGTGAACATCCTGGGCGAAACGGGCTTCACCTACCGACCCGGACCGGTGTTCGCCGATCTGCTGCTTGCCGACGAAATCAACCGGGCGCCCCCCAAGACCCAGGCGGCGCTGCTCGAGGCGATGGAGGAACGGCAAGTGACCGTCGACGGAAGGACGCGCGCGCTGCCCGCCCCCTTCACCGTATTCGCCACACAGAACCCGGTAGAGTACGAAGGCACCTACCCGCTCCCCGAGGCGCAGGTGGACCGGTTCCTGATGAAGATCGTGGTGGACTATCCACCGGCCGAGGCGGAACAGGCGATCCTCGACCGCCATAAGGCCGGGTTCAGGGCCGACGACGAGACGACCTATTCCATGGGCGAGACCATGACCCGCGAGGAGCTGCTCGAGCGGCGCGCGGCGGTCGACGGCGTGCACATGGACGAACGCGTCCGACGCTACGTCACCGACATCGTGCGGGCCACGCGGGATGACGCCGCCTTCGTGCTGGGAGCGAGTCCCCGTGCAGGGGTTGCGCTGTTCCAGGCCGCTCGCGCCGAAGCCTACCTGCAAGGCCGCGACTTCGTGACCCCCGACGACGTCAAGTCACTCTCCTTTCCCGTCCTTCGGCACCGCGTGGTGCTTACCGCGGAAGCCGAGGTGGAAGGACGCTCCTCGGACGACGAACTCAGGTCGCTGCTCGAGACGCTGGAGGCACCCCGCTAGTGCCGGTACGCTCCGAATGCCGGATTGGACCCTGCAAGGCCACGTCAGCGGCGAGGTGCCGTTGCCGTCGGTGATCCCCAGCGCCCGCGCACTGACCCTTCTCGGCCTCGTGTCGCTTCTCTTCCTCGTCAGCACACCGCTCGCGCTAGCAGCCGACGCCCTGATTCTTTTTCTGGTGCTCATCGACGGCCGGCGCGCCCGCGCCCCGTCCGCTGCCCGCGAGGTCCCTCGCATATCCGCGATGGCCGCGCCGACGGACGTCCTCATTACGGTCAGCAACCCCGGCCCGCACGATGTGACCGTACGGGTTACCGACGACCTCGACCCATGTTTGCGCCGCCTCGCCGGGCCGGAGGGGACGGACGAGTGGGAGCATGGCAAACGGGTCGAGATGGCCGCCGGATCGTCGGTCCGCTGCTTCTACCAGATCATGCCGCGGTCGCGCGGGGTTCTGATCCTCGGGGCCATTCACCTGCGCACGCGTTCGCCGTGGGGACTGGCCTGGCTCCGTTCAAGCGTGGACGCGCGCCACACGCTGCAGGTGCAGCCGGGCGTGCGGGACCTGCTCCGCGACCGCAGCGGCTACGCAATCCGCCGCCGGCTGCGCGCGCCCGGGTCGCGCAGGAACCGCCAGTGGGGCGATGGACGGGAATTCGAGAGCCTGCGGGATTACGCCCAGGGAGACGATCCCCGCACCATCGACTGGAAGGCGTCCGCAAAGCGGCGCAAGTTCGTGGTGCGGAACTACGAGGCCGAGCGCAGCCAGAACATCGTGCTCGCCATCGATGCCGGGCGCCACATGCGGGAAAGGCTCTCGCCGCTGCGCGAACGCATGGACTACGCCCTGGGCGCCTGCATGATGCTCGCCAGCCGCGCCCAGAACTTCGGGGACCGCATCGGCGTCCTCGTATTCGACGACCGTATCCGCCATGTGTCCCCCCCGCGCCGTGCCGATCCCGCCGGCCTCGCCAAGGTTCTCGCCGGCATCGAGACCAGGCTGACGGAGCCCAACTATCCGCTGGCGCTGGCCACGCTGGGACGGACGTTCCGCAAGCGCTCTCTCGTCATCCTCTTCTGTGACGTGATCGATGGCTCCGTTTCGAAGGCGCTTGTCTCCTCGCTGGCCAGAATCGGGCGGGCCCACCTGCCGCTCGCGATCGCTATCCGCAATCCGGCTCTGGAAGCGGCGGCCATGCGCACGGTGAGGGAAGCGGATGACGCCTTTTACCGCGCAGCTGCCGAGGAACTCGTGCAGGCGCGGGCGACAACCCTCCAGGTCATGCGCCAGTCCGGCATCCTCGTCGTGGACACGCCCCCCGGCGACACGCTGGTGCGCACGCTGGACAAATACGTCGAGATCAAGGAGCGCGGGCTGCTCTGACCGTCAAGGCGCGTGCGCCGCTCCGATCGCGTTCGCCGAAGGGGTTGGTCCGGACGGTTGCCTGTCGGACCGCCGCCCCGCAAGACCGAAGTAGAGCACCAGCAGGACCGCGGTCGCTCCGCCGAACGCGAACTTGGCCGCGGCCGGCAACGACGACGGCGAGTAGAAGCCCTCCACGACGCCGGCAAGCACGAGCATCAGTCCGGCCCCGGCGAGCAGCGAGAGAAAGGCCCGGCCACGCTCCCGCAGCGCTTCGGCGCGGGTGAGGCGGCCGGGCATCAGCAGCGCCGACCCCAGTCCGAACCCGGCACCCGCCGCGATGCAGATCGCGGTGAGTTCCAGGAACCCGTGCGGGAACACGAAGGCGAGGATCACCCCGAGGACCCCTTCGTTACCATAGACACCGAGCACCGCGCCGATCGAGACCGCGTTGATGAGCAGTATGAACAGGGTTCCGACACCGGCCAGGAAGCCCCCCGCGAAGGCCAGGAACGTCACGCCGACGTTGTTGGTCGTCACGCGGGAGGAGAACAGCGGCATGTCTGTCGCCTCGAACTCGTCGCCCTGGTAGAGCTCGTTGATGTCGCCCTTCGTGGTGTTCTCGGCGTTGGTTACGGCGCCCGGTCCGGCCAGCCTGCGACCCAGGAGCGGATCGTCGCGGACAGCGGCGTACGTAAACAGCAGGGGCCCATAGAACAGGGCCATGGCCAGCAGGACAGGACGGTGAAAACGGCGCACCGCGCGCGGGAACTCCACCGCCACCCAGTGGCCCAGGGACACCGCCACCCGGCCGCGCGCGCGATAGAGCAGGTTGTGCCCCGCGCCCGCCCACCGCTGGACCGTCCCAAGCAGGCCCGGGGACGCACCATAGGTTCGCGCTCGCGCCAGGTCCGCCGTAACGCCCCGGTACAGTTGCCCGAAGGCTCTGACCTCGTCTTCCGTGAGGCTCGGCAGGCCGCGCTTGCGTCCCTTCTCCACCAGCTCCACATAGGCGGCCCACTCCTCCCGCCGCTCCCGGGCCATCGCGGCAGCCTGCAGGCTGGGGCCCCCGCGCCGGGCTGCGTGCCGGGGCGCTTCATCCTCGTAGAGTGCGGAAAGCCTTTCGTCGAGGGTGAGTTCCGCCTGATCGGCATTGTCCCTGAACGCGAAGCCGAGCGGCTTGACGACCGAGGCGGCGACGCGCCGGCGCACGTCGGCGTCCAGCCCCTCTCGCCGTGCCATGTACCCGGCAAGGAGTTCGAACTGCTCGACGGACAGCACGGGCCGTCCCACGCGCCCCGGCGGAAGCGCATCGGCGCCAAGCAGTTCGCTGCCGCCCGCATCTCGCACCACGATGGTTCCCGCCACCAGGTCTCCCAGCCGCTGGGCCCGCCGGTTGACGAGGATGCACACCGCGCCCGCCATCCCGGACACGGCCGGCTGCAGATCCACAATCCGGATCAGGTTGCGGAGCACGGATCCCTGAAAGGACAGCGGTTCGCCTCCGACATGGATGACCCGCAACCCGACCACGCGCTTCCCCGGAGTGCGTCCGCCGCCGAGCCCCTCGAAGAGGAGGAAGTACCCCCACTGCGCGAAGAAGAGGGCGAAGACAAGGATCGTTCCGCTGACGGCGCGCACCCATTCGCCCAGCACGCCGGCTTCACCGAGCACCACACGGAGCAGCGCGAGGGTGACTACGAGGATGGCCAGATCGATGGCCAGGGCCGCCGCGCGGGATCCCAGGTCGGCCAGCACGTAGTCCAGTCGAACGTGCTCCGGCGTATCGACCGCGATCCGGCGGTGGAGGGACGACCGGGAGGAAGGGTTGTTCATCGAAATGCCGGAGGAGGGACTTGAACCCCCGACACGCGGATTATGATTCCGCTGCTCTGACCAACTGAGCTACTCCGGCGACGGCAAGAAAGCTCAGTGAGCCGAGAGGGCTTGTCAAGCGGGGTTGTCGAGACCCCTATTTAGTCCCCGCCCCACGTCGCACGCCGGCCTCGAACGGGCTCCCACGGCGCGCGGACGCCCGTTCGCATCCGGCTGCAAAACAGCCGCAACCATCCGGAGGAGCGTACGATGGACTTCGGTTTCCTGCTCATACCACTCGCAACGCTGGGCCTCGTAGGTCTGCTGAGTTCGCTGCGCATCCTATGGGAATACGAGCGGGGCGTCGTGTTCCGGCTCGGGAAGCTCACACGGGCCAAGGGTCCCGGAATCGTGTTTCTGGTGCCGTACGGCATCGAACGCATGCGCAAGATGGACCTGCGCATCATCGCGCTGGACATCGCGCCGCAGGACACGATCACCAAGGACAACGTAAGCTGCACGGTCAACGCCGTCGTGTACTTCCGGGTTGTAGACCCGGCCAAGGCCGTGGTCGAGGTCGAGGACTACTACTTCGCCACGAGCCAGATCGCGCAGACCACCCTGCGCAGCGTCGTGGGACAGTCCGAACTCGACGAACTGCTCGCCCAGCGGGAACGGATCAACGAGATCGTGCGCCGCATCATCGACCTGGAGACGGATCCCTGGGGTATCGAGGTGACCGCGGTCGAGATCAAGGACATCGATCTCCCCAAGGAAATGAAGCGGGCGATGGCCAAGCAGGCCGAGGCCGAGCGCGAACGCCGCGGGAAGGTTATCGCGGCCGAGGGCGAGTTCCAGGCGTCCCGCAAGCTGTCAGCGGCCGCCAAGGTCATTTCCCAGTATCCGGTGGCGCTACAGTTGCGTTTCCTCCAGACGGTCGTCGAGGTGGCCGCCGAGAACAACTCGACCACGCTGTTCCCGATCCCGGTGGACCTTTTCGCGCCATTCATGGAGAAGGCCACGGGCGTCCCCGCCGCCGACGTGCCGGCACAACTGACAAGCGACGACGCGAAGGCGCTGGCCGCCGCCGCGGTCAAGGGTCTGGGCGCCGACCCGGAAGCGGCGCTGGCGGCGCTCGAGGCCGGAGACGCGGAGCGGTTCCTGGAGGGCGCCAGGCTGGCGCTGGGGATGGGGACCGATTTGCCGGGGGACGATGCCGTGGAAACCGCCGGAGCCCTGGTGCCCGCGGAGGCGGAGGAAGAGTAACGCGCTAGCGCGAGTCCTCCGGGGGCGACTCCTCGGACTCCGCGTCCCGGCCGGTGTCCGTGAGGCGGTACAGCAATTCGCCGTCGCGGATGAGGCCGTAGCGCTCGCGCGCAAGGCGCTCCAGCGCCTCGTCGTTCTGGCGCAGGGAATCGATGCGCGCCTGCAGCGAGTCGATCCGGCGCGTCTCCACCGCCACCTCCGCGCGCCGCTCGGCCAGTTCCGCTCTCGCCCTGCGCGCGTCGAGCGCCGAATACTCCCCGCCGAAGACGGCGAAATACGCCGCAAGCGCCAGGAGTCCGAGGAAGACCAGCCGTCTCATGGCCGCACGCTCCCGCCTGCGTAGACAGCCTGCCGGCCGAGGGCTTCCTCGATCCGGAGCAGCTGGTTGTACTTTGCCACCCGATCCGTGCGGCACGGAGCGCCCGTCTTGATCTGTCCCGCGCCCGTCGCCACCGCGAGGTCGGCGATGAAGGTGTCCTCCGTCTCACCCGACCGGTGCGAGATCACGGTGCCCCAACCCGCTTCCTGGGCCACCCGCACGGCGTCCATCGCCTCGCTGAGGGTGCCGATCTGGTTGACCTTGACCAGGATCGAGTTGGCGGCCCCGGCGCGCATGCCGCGCTCGAGCCGCGTGACGTTGGTCGCGAAGAGGTCGTCGCCCACGACGCGGCAGCGTGCGCCCACGCGGCTCGTGAGCGTGGTCCAGCCCTCCCAGTCATCCTCGTCCAGGGGATCTTCGAGGCTGACCAGCGGGAAGCGTCCGATCATGTCCTCCCAGAACGCGATCATGCCCGCGGTATCCATGGATGCACCAGACGACCTGGCAAAGGTGTACCGGCCGTACGCGTAGAACTCGGAGGCCGCCGCGTCAACGGCGAGCAGGACGTCTTCGCCGGGGCGATATCCCGCCGATTCTATCGCATGGATGACCGATTCCGTCGCATCCACGTTCGAGGCAAGGTCGGGTGCAAAGCCGCCCTCGTCCCCGACGGCGGTGCTCCTGCCCTGCGAAGCGAGCACCTCCTTCAGCGTGTGGAAGATCTCGACGCCCATGCGCAGCGCCTCGGAAAACGAACTGGCGCCCACCGGCATGATCATGAACTCCTGGATGTCCACGTTGTTCGATGCGTGCGCGCCGCCGTTGAGGATGTTCATCATGGGAACCGGGAGGAGGTGTGCATCCTCGCCTCCGAGGTACCGGTAGAGCGGGAGTCCCGTCTCGGACGCGGCGGCACGCGCGACCGCCAAAGAGACGGCCAGGACCGCGTTCGCCCCCAGGCGACTCTTGTCGGGGGTTCCGTCCAGTTCGATCATCGTGCGGTCCACATCGCGCTGTTCACGAGCCTCGAAGCCGCGCACCGCGCCCAGGATCTCCGTGCGAATATTCCGCACGGCGTCGCGCACCCCTCTTCCCAGGTATCGTGCGGCATCGCCGTCGCGAAGCTCCACCGCCTCGTGGCCCCCGGTGGACGCCCCGCTGGGTACGGCCGCCCTCCCGCGGTAGCCGCTCTCGAGCAGCACCTCGGCCTCCACCGTAGGGTTGCCGCGCGAATCCAGGATCTCGCGGCCCCTGATGTCGACGATGGCGGACATGTGAAGTCTGCTACGCCGTCAGCTCGAGGCGGCCGGTCGCCGACGTGCTTTCCGGCTCCCCGCCAGCCGTTTCCGATCGAGAGCCCGCGCCCGCATCCCTCAGCGCCAGGATCGCTTCACGGACCTGTGCAGACAGACGGTCACGATCACGCAACGTGAGCCCCGCGGTCGGAATCGGTGGTCCCACGCGCACCGTCACATGTCCCGGCGAGATCCTCCAGTCGCCTTTTGCCATGACCCGGCGCGTCCCGGCCAAGGCAACCGGGACAATCGGAACCTGAGCCTTGATGGCCATCACGAAGGCTCCTTTCTTGAAGCGCCGCAGTTCGCCCGTGGGCGAGCGCGTACCCTCGGCAAACATGATGATGGTCCGTCCCTCGTCACGAATCTGACCGTCCAGACTACCCAGCGAACTCAGCGCCGACTGGTGGTCGCCCCTGTCGATCGCTACGTGACCCACCTTTTCCCAGGCATGGCCCAGGAAGGGTATGCGGTTCAGTTCCTTCTTCCCCACGAAGCTGAACCGGACCGGGAGGGCCGCCGCGAGCGAGAAGACATCGAACCAGCTCTGGTGATTCGAGACCAGGATCTGGCCACCGCCCTCTCCGAAGCGCTCCGGGTTTTCCACGGTCACCCGCACCCCGGCCCCCCACAGGATCAGCCTGGCCCAATTGGCCGTCGCCCGCTCGGCAAACCGGTGGAACCACCGGATGCGCAATGCGGACCGCAGCGCCACCGTGCCGCCGAAGAAAATCGTGGAGGCGGCCGCCACGCCGTACACCCACGGCTGGCGAATCACCGCGGCCCGTCCGGCAGCGGCGTCGCGAAGTGGTCGAAGCCGGCGTCTCCGGCATCCGTGCGCAGTCCCCGCTCGTCCTCGAGAACTACCCCGGTCCCTGCTTCAACCATACCAATCCGGGTCAGTGGCACCGACAACTCCTGTCCGAGGTCCAGAATGCTGGGTTCCGCGCCTGGGTTGGCCGTAAACATAAGTTCATAATCTTCGCCTCCCACGAGGGCGAGGTTCAAGTCCCCGCCTGCGCACGGGTCCACGGGCACCCGGTGCGGACGTATGCAGATTCTCGCGCCTGACATTGCCGCAATGCGCCCGGCATCGAGGATTAGACCGTCCGAGAGGTCGATCATGGAACGGGCGATTCCGCGTCCAGCCAGCGCGCTGCCGAGCGCAATCCGGTTGGGAGGGGCGGCGAAGCGGATCCTGGCCGCGGGATCCGGTGCCTTCCCCGCCGACCACGCACGTACTGCCGCGCGGGCCCCGCCCAGCGATCCGGAGACCCACAGGTGCTGAGCAGGCTCGGCACCCGCTCTCGACACGTAGCCGGTAGCCTTGCCGACCACAACCACATCCAGTACCACGGGGCCCGGGGACCGGCTGACGTCGCCGCCGACGATGGCGACGGCCACCCTCTCCCCGGCACACCGCACGCCCCGCTGCAAATCGAGCGCGGTGACGTGGTCCGCGTCTCCCGGCACGGCCAACGAGACCAGCAGCGCCAGCGGCACCGCGCCCATCGCCGCCAGATCGCTCAGCGCCGCCGCGCCGGCCCGAAAGCCGGCCTCTTCGGCAGAGACCCAGTCGAACCGGAAGTGGACGCCCTCTACGGCAATGTCGGTCGAAATGGTGAAGCCGCCTCGGAGCACGGCCGCGTCGTCGCCCGGCCCGAGGAGCACCGCCCGGCTGCCCTTCCATCCGATGGCGGCCAGCCGTTCGACGAGCTCGCGTTCCGTCATCATGGGCGATTACGACGGCTGGGGCTGGTCGAAGGTCACGAACGGGAACGGCAGGTCCGTGTCCGCGCGGCCCGGGTGCGACAGGGCGGACAGAGCGGCCGGAATCGCCTCCACCACGTCCGACGGCATCAGGGATGCGCCACCGCCGTCCAGCGAAGCCGCCGCACCCGTCACATGGAGCGCCAGCCCCGCGGCGGCAACGGGATCGACCCCCTGCGCGAGGCAGGCGCCGATCGCGCCGGTGAGCACGTCGCCCATGCCGGCGACCGCCAGAGCGGACGGGGTCTCGTGCGTGCTTACGAGGAGGCCGCCGCCTGGCTCCGCGACGAGCGAGGGGGCACCCTTCAGCAACGTCACCACGCCGTGCGCGGCGGCGAACCGCCTCGCCGTGCCCACGCGATCCCCCTGCACATCCGTTGTCGATGCCCCGACGAGGCGGGCCATCTCCCCGGGATGGGGTGTAACCACTACCCCGCCCCCGCCCACCGCGCCGGGACCGCCGCCCGCCCCGCAGGCCAGCAGCGTGAGCGCATCGGCATCGATGACAGCGGGGCGGTCGCCCCGGGCCGCCAGCACGGCCTCGACTTGCGCCGCCGCCTCCCCGTCCGTGCCGATGCCGGGCCCCAGCGCGACCGCATCGGACTGCTCAACGGTCGCGCCGAGCGCATCCCGGTTGCGCGCGTCCACGAAGATGGCTTCGGGCACCTCCGCGACGACCTCACGCGCCCGGAGCGAGGCGCAGACGCGCACCAGCCCGGCGCCACAGCGAAACGCCGACCGCGCGGCCAGCACGGCGGCGCCGGGCATCGCCGACCCCGCCACGATCGCAATTGCGCCCACCGCATTCTTGTGCGTGACGGCCGCCCGGCCCGGGAGTACGCCGCTTGCCCAGCCGGGCGTGATCAGCTGCGCCCACTGCTTGTCGTCCGCCGGTGGGAACCCGATCTCGACCGCCACGATGCGGCCGCAGTGCTGCCGTCCCGGGTGCATGAGCGTGCCCAGCTTCGGCCATCCGAACGCGATCGTGACATCGGCCTGGATCGCGGTGCCGGGAACATCGCCGCTGGTCCCGTCGACACCTGAAGGAGCGTCCAGGGCAACGACGGCTCCGTGTGCCCGGTTGGCCGCACGGATGGCGCCGGCCTGCCGCGCACGGGGCGCCCCGCGGATCCCGGTGCCCAGCAGGCCATCCACGAGGACAGCGGCCGGTTCCAGCCGTCGGTCCAGTTGCTCTTCGGCACCCGGACGCCCCGGATCGAAAACGGATGCGGACAAATCCCATCCATGCAGTACGGGGTCCGTCTCGGGACGATTTCCGACCAGCACCGCCGAGACGCGCCGGCCCCACGCCGCCAGGGCGCGCAGGCACACGAGCGCGTCGCCGCCGTTGTTGCCGGAGCCGACCAGGGCAACGACGGGACCCTCGGGAAACAACCGGTCGATGATGAGGGCGGCCTGTCGGCCCGCATTCTCCATGAGCGCGGCCTCGGGAACCCCGCGCTCGTCAATGGAGATCCGGTCGTAGCGGGCGGCTTGTGCCGCGGTGGGTGCACGCACGACCGCTTTCCCGAACCGCCTGCGCAGGCTGTCCGGGTTCACGGCTACTTGTAGCTCTGTCCGATCGATCGGCCGAAGGTGATCTCGCCGTTGTCTATCCGGATATTGAAGCCGCAATCCGGGTTCGAACACACCCAGGCCTTGTAGCGGATCGGCGCTCCGTCACGTCCGTAGTCGGACATGGGGAGCAGCACCCCGTCGCCACACTTCTTGCAAGCGGTGAAACCGCCATCATCCACCGTGTTCATGTGTCCCTCGGGGAAAAGTGGGAAGAGGCTGAAACCCTTGCGCCTCTTCTCGGGTGATGTGCGGAGCCGCCGTCCTGTCCGGGACCGGTCCGGCGCCGCACGGTTGTCTGCTAATCTATGGCGCTACCGTCCAGGGGTAGTTGTGGTCGAACACTTCCTCGAAGTCGAATAGACCCTCGAAATCCTCGGGCCGATCTTCTTCCTGCTTGGTAAGCACCCCGACTTCGACGAGGGCAAAGACCATCTCTCCGAGATCATCGGTCGAGTGGATGCCCCAATACTCCAACACCGTGCGCGCGAGGGGACCGAAGCGCTCGATCGCGAGGCGCCGCGCCCCGTCCGCCAACTCCTGGCCGGAAATGTGGCGCCGCTCGCCCAGCCCCGTGATCACCGTGCGGAGCGCATCGAGCAGGAAATCATACGCGATCCGGTGATAGCGCGGATTGCGTTCCTGGAGCCGGTCCAGAACCATGACAAAGTCGCAAGCGTTCATGACAACTGCAATTTTACACCCTCATGCGGGTCCCGCCAGATCCAGTCTTGTCCAACGGCAAATGAGCCTGAACGCGGGGCCGGTTTCCAGCGGGAA
>JAPPNN010000080.1 GCA_028873815.1 Gemmatimonadota bacterium
GATATAAACCAATCAGTGCCAATCGCTTACAAAAATCAATCCCATCGAGCCATTCGGACGCCCGGCGACCGCCGCCATCATTCCTACCGACTCACGAAGGGCAGGCCAGCGGCTCGGAAGAGGCTTGGTCTATCCTTCCTGGCCAGGACGTCAAGGCGATGGCGAAGGTCAGAGATGCGATGCGCCTCCTGGTCGCGAACGGCTGGTACCTGGCCCGAACGCGCGGAAGTCATCGGCAGTACCAGCATCCGGAAATGCCTGGAACCGTGACAATCGCCGGCCGGATGAGCAAAGACTTGGCCCCAGGGACCTGGAAGAGTATCCTCAGACAGGCGGGACTCGAAACGGGAGATATTCCATGAAATACGCGATCGTCATCGAGCCGACCACTACCGGCTATTCGGCCTACGTCCCGGACCTGCCGGGGTGCGTGGCCGCTGCAGGCTCCTATGAGACCGCGGAGAAGCTGATCCACGAGGCGGTCGTCTTCCACCTCGAGGCCCTGCGCGAGGACGGCGGTCCGATTCCCGAACCGAGGACATCCGTGGGATCAGTGGAGGTTTCGGCTCGGCAGTAGGCCGCTCGCCGGTTCAGAACGCGTCACTATTCGATCCTCGGCTGGCCGCTTGCCACTACATGATCGCGTCCACGTGCACATGAAACCGGTACCGGGGATTCGGTCCCTTCAGCGCCCGCGCCAGGTCGACCCGCAGCAGTCCGTCCAGGATGGTGACCCCGAGTCCGACCCCGGACAGCACGTCGCCTGAATCGAAAGAACCCCGGTCGCCCGCCCACCCAGCGTCGCCGAAGAGGCTGGTGCCCCACGTTTGGCCGGTCCGGGCCAGCTCCACCCGGCCTCGCAGGAACGTCGGCCCCGACACGGTGCCGGGAAGGAAGCCGCGCAGCGTCCTCGGCCCGCCCAGCGGCCATTCCCGCTGCACGGGCGCCGCCCCCCACGTGGTTCCGCCCCCAGCTTCCACGCCCAGAGCCCACGTTGTCCCGGTGCCAGCGAACACGGGGATGACCGTTCGCGCGACCGCCCTGGCCCGCACGTAGTTGTCCCAAGGGGCGACCGTCGGGTGCTCTCCACCCGCACGGATGTCCGCAGACGCCTCGTCGCGCGCCAGCCGCCAGGTTGCGCCGTGAGCGTACAGGCCCAGCCCGAACTGAGCCCTCTCCGGATCCCTGCCCCACCACGGCGACAGCCGCAGCTCGGCACCTGCCTCTTCGATCTCATCCACGATCGGGTTGGGCCCGAAGCTCCAGCTGTCGTCGGATAACTTGAACAGGGCGAATCCCGCCTCGGTCTCCACCGTCTGCTGACGCTCCGCGTACATCCGTAAGCCGAAGGTCTCCGCGGCGGTGGCCGGCGGACGCCATGCGAATTCGGCACCGGTAGCCTCGTAGTAGTCCCCGTAGTCGCGGCCCATGAACAAGGCCCGGGCCGAGTTGCCGGCCCCGAGGTAGGCTCCCGCCTCATCGGTCGCCCGCAGTTCGCGGTACGCTGCCACCGACAGACGGCGCAACACCGTCGCACGCTCAACTTCGAGCCGGGCCCGGGGCCGCAAATCCGCCAGCCCGATGCGCCCCGTCGCAGTCACCGAGAGACCGCGGGCGAACGCCACCCTCGCCTGCGTACCGACGGAGAGCCCCTCGATCCGGTTGTAGCGCAGCAATCCTTCCCGAGCCCACGGCAAGTCCAGAGTCCACCGCCCCGAGACCGCGGCGGGCGGAGCCGCGGGCAGCGCGGCCAGTGCCGACAGGAACGATTCCACCTCGCCGGCAGTGTGGAATCCCGGGGCTTCCTCCCAGATGGGAGGTGGAAGATGGGGACTCGTCTCGGCGTCCGCCGGATCGGTGGGCACGACGAGTGTGCCCGCGGGCCCCCGGCGCGAGTCCGTTCGGTCGATGACCGCTTGGGAAACGGCATCCGCGCCCGCCAGCGACCCGTCGACGAAGGCCTCGGCCATGCCCGCAGGCTCACCGGGCCCCACCCCAACCGATTCGATCAGATACGACATCTCGAAGGACACGGGGACCCTGACAATCCCCATCCTGATCTCCGCCTCCAATCGCATGGCGTGCGGCATCCAGACCTCGTTTTCCCACGGCCCATAGCTCACGGAAACGAAGCTCACGTTCATGATCAGGGGGCGGAGCATGGGGGGGATCGGAGGCGGACCGGCTTGATTGGGCTGCGGTTCCCTTTCCCGCATCATGTCGAGCGGCCGGGCGAGCTGATACACCGCGCGCACCAGAGCACCGGACTCGGGTTCGATCCAGAGTGTGCCGGATATGAGGTGCGGGTCCGCTTCCCGGGCCAGGACATCGAGCTGAACGGTCGTCAATCGACTTCCGTCGGGGAACGAAAGGGTCAGTGTGTCGCCGCTGCGAAAGCGGTAGTGCGCCGCCGCGTCGTCCGCCAGCGGATGTGCGAACCAGAATTCGTCCGCGGGACCCACCACACCCAGGTTGCGGATTTCGGTTCGGCCCCCTGCGTCCGTGTCCTCTGTATCGGCGGTGTCCCTGGCCAATCCGAAGAGCAGACGGTCGCCAGCGGGGTCGAACGGTACGTCGAAGGGGATTTCGCCCAGCCAGCGGAAGTTTCCCGGTTCGCTGTCGGAGCGAGTCGGGTAGCGCGTGCGAGTCGCCAGCACCTGGGTGACCGGGTCCGTGTCGCGTTGCCAGAGGACGCGGAATGCGGACTCACTCTGGTAGACCACCCGGTCCTTCAGGGGAGTGCGCACCGCCGCCGCCATTCGCTGTTCGATGCGGGCGGCGTAGTGCGCGAGGGACTCGTCCAGCCGCTTCCAGTTGGCGACGGCCGCGGTGTGCAGGTCGCGGGCCACCGAATCGGCGTACGCGCTCTCCGGACCTGCGCCCTGTTGTGGGAGGGAAACGGCGTGGAGCGGTGCGGGGAGTGTCGTGGCGGCGACTGCGATGGCGATCGAGAGGAGCGCGGCGGGCCCGGTCACACTGTACTGGCCGGCATCGGTGATCCGCGTGGCGGTCATGTGACTTCCCTTCGTGCGCGCAACGCGGTAGCCGTAGTGACGCTCAAGCCGTTTAGCGAGATCCCGCCCTGAGAGATCTCGCGGCAATCTCATACGGCGATGGCCTCTTCTCTAGCGAAGTGCAATCGGATCGTGCCCGCTCACGCGGGGGCTAGTTTGGGCGATGCACACCGACCCGGGACCGTTCCTTGACCAGTATGCCAGCCCATCCGATTATAGAGCACATTCAAAACATGGCCCCTATGCCACGTCCATGATCCAAGAGGGCTCCGGTCCCACGTGGTGTAGGGGTCGATCTGTCTTGGGGGGGTTGTGGGCGAGTGGATGGCGGTGCTTCTGGACGGCGTATTCGTAAGAAGGTGGATCCGCGAACTGCTGGAACGGAAGCGGGACCGGGAGGACGACTACGACATCGCCATAAAACGGTATTTGGCAAGAAAGCCGCGCAAGATCGACTGGGCCGGCGGGCGTCGGCCATCCCGGGACGAGCTGTATGTGAGGTGGCCGGCGGCCGAATAAGTCGTCAGTCCGACCGGCGGAGGCTACCGAGACTCAACGTCCACCGCCAGCTCAGAACCGGAACGAGGCATCGGGCGCGACCCGACCGGCCGCCTCGCCCGCCGCAGCGAACACCGTCAGGTCCACCTGCAACACGTCGGGCAGGAGGTCCGCGAACCGCAGGCTCGCCGGTCCGAGGGGCTCACCGGAGCAGGTGAGCGAGGCAAGGAGGCGCACCTCCGCGTGGACGTGGCCCTCATCCTCTGCGTGCTCGTGGCCTTCGTCTGCGTGCTCGTGGACCTCATCCTCGTGAGGCGGCTGGTCCTCGCCGGCCTGGTCACCTTCGAAGCCTTCGGGCGCCTGCACCTCCGCCGAATCCAGCGCACAGGTCACCCCCTCCGGAAAGGCGATGAGACGGGCGCCACCGGTTCGGAGCCTGTCGAGGGCCTCCGCTGCGGTGGCCAGCTCCTCCGCTGAGCGGGGTGCGCGCTCGAAGCCGAACGCGGATTCCGCGGGGAGTTCCAGGTCGACGGTGAGGCTGGTGCCGTCCAAGGCCAGACCCAGGCGAGCGATGCCGTGTTCGTGGGCCCCCGGCGTCCCCAACCGTTCGCCCTCGACCAGGGGAGGAGCCGGAGGCGGGGGGGATGAATCGCCGCATGCGACGCACAACAGGAGACACGGGATCGTCCACCCGACGAAAGCGGAGCGGACTTGTCGTCGATTGAGTTTGGCGAAGGTCACGGTGGGGGAACCGGTGGGGGTGGCGTGCCTACAGAGTACGAATGCAGATGCATGAGTGATAGGGTGTTGTGATTAGCATACGTTCGAGGTGATTTCCACCCGACAACTGGAGGAGGCCATGAGGATCGGGCCCGTGGTGACCAAAAGCCCCAACATTCACCCCGCCGTGGCACCCGCCCGCGCCGTCCTCTTCGACTTCGACTTCACGCTGGCGGATTCCTCCGAAGGCATCGTGGCCTGCATGAACCACGCGCTGGGCCGCCTGGGGCTCCCTCCGGCCCCAGCCCACGCCATCCGCAGGACGATCGGGCTCGACCTAGGCACGGCGCTCGGAATTCTGGCGGGCGAGGAGTGGCGGCCGCGGGAGGACGAGTTCCTCGAGCATTTTGTCAGGAAGGCGGACGAGGTGATGGTCGCCAGCACGACCTTCCTGCCGGGCGCGGCGCATGTGCTCCGGACACTTCACGATGCCGGCTATCGGGTCGGGATCGTGACCACCAAGTACCGGCACCGCGTCGAAGACGCTCTTGAGCGGGACGGGCTCCGGGCGTTTGTCGACGTGATCGTCGGAGCGGACGATGTGCCCCGGCCCAAACCCGCCCCCGACGGACTGATGCGGGCGGCCGACTTGCTGGGGATCCCCATCCCCCAATGCATCTTCGTCGGCGATTCGGCGGTGGATGCCATGGCGGCCCGGGCGCTGGGCGTGGCGTTCGTCGCGGTGCTGTCCGGGACGACGGATGAGGAGGTGTTCACCAGGTATCCGGTGAGGGTGGTGCTGGGGGGTGTGGCGGAGGTGGTGAATTAGGGATGGTTAGATAGGGTTATGCCGTCGCGCGCCCATAACTACGCCTAACTCTCTCTAAAGCGAAGGGATTCGATTGATCCCGTCGCCAATCCGTGCCTCGAGCAGGCGCTGGCCAGGGATCTCCAGGCTGGGCCTCTCCGCGTTTCGCGATCCGGATCAGCGCCATCCTGCAACGCGAGCTGACCGGTTTCTTCCGGCATTGGGAGTACCCGCTGTCCGATTCCGCCGAAGCCACCATCCGCTCGTTCGGCTTCGACGCGTGGCTGCCGCCCGGCTGGTAGAACGCGACAAGAACGGGCAAAAAGCGATAAACTATGTCACAGTTCATCCGATTCTCGCGCCGGTGCGCGCCGGTGCGCCGAAGCATGGGAGTGCATGTGAGCAAGGGTTGGGGGGTAGAGGGGTCTGTAGCCGCTTCATGGGACAGAACCATTGCACGACATACTGGACGTGCCCGAGCCGTGGGCCATCGCCGAGGTTTGCATGCCCGACGGGACGGGAATCGCCCTGCGCCGCCACGGCAATCCGGATGGGCCCCGGCTCGTTCTCAGCCACGGCAATGGGCTGGCGATCGATCTCTACTATCCGTTCTGGTCGCTGCTCACCGACCGTTTCGATCTGGTTCTGTACGACTTCCGCAACCACGGATGGAATGTCCCGCGCGACCCCCGCTCTCACAACGTCGCGACCTTCGTTTCGGACAACGATCATGTCGCGCGGGGCATCGACCGGCACTTTGGCAAGAAGCCCTGGATCGGCGTGTTTCACTCCCTGTCCGCCGTGACGGCCCTGAACCAGGAGCCGCCCGGCGGCACCGCAGCCGCCCTGGTGCTCTTCGATCCACCCATCCTGCCGCCGTCGGGAGAGCCCCTGGAGATCGACGCCCGATGGCAGAAAATGCGAATAGCCGCCCGGCTCCGCCCTGAGCGCTACGGGAGCCGCGGGCAGTTCGCGGACTTGATGACCCGGTCTCCCATGTTCTCGCGGCTGCGTCCCGGCGTGGCGGACCTCGCGTCCCGGGTGCTGCTCCGGCCGGCACGCGAAGGAGACGGCTACCAGCTTCGCTGTCCGCCCGAATACGAGGCGCAAATCTTCGAGTACATCTTCGCGTACAACTTCACGCCCGATCCCGCAAGGATCGGATGTCCGGTCCAGGTGATCGGAGGGGATCCGACGCTCGCCTTTTCGTTCCTCCCCAGCCTGGACGTGAGCGGACTGATTTCGTTCCACTACGACTTTGTGCCCGGGGCCACCCACTACCTGCAGCTTGAGAACCCGGAGGAATGCGTCTCCACCATGGTGGAGTTCCTCGAACGCCACGGACTCGTCGAGGCGGCCGGCATCCGGCCAGAGTGACGGCAATGGACCATATCGACTGGCAACTTGGGCGGTTTCAGGACGGCGCCGACGCTCCGGCCATCGTCTGGCGCGACCGCCCGCATGCCTACGCGGAGCTCACCGACCGCTACCGGGAGTGGCTCGGACGGCTGCTTCAGGCGGACGTGCGGCGAGGGGACTCCGTAGCGGTGGTCAGCGACTTCTCGCCCGGCGCGGTCGCGTGCCTGCTGGCCCTGCTGAAGATGCGCTGCATTCTGGTGCCGCTCTCCCGGGAGGCGCGTGACCAGCACCGGGAGTTCTTCCGCATCGGCGAGTTGGACTACCGCGTGGAGATCGATGGCCGGGACGAGGGCACGGTGACCCGGATGGAACACCGGCGCAACCACCCTCTCATGCAACAACTGCGGGAGGTGGACAAGGCGGGCCTGGTGCTCTTCAGCTCCGGCTCCACCGGCAAGCCGAAGGCGATCCTGCACAGCCTGCCGGAGCTCCTCAACAAGTTCCGTACGCCGCGACACTGCTACCGGACGCTCACCTTTCTCCTCTTCGATCACATCGGTGGATTCAACACGCTTTTCTATACCCTGGCCAACCTGGGATGCATCGTCGTGGCGGGCGACCGAAGCGTGAGCAGCGTCTGCGCGGTCATCGAGAGGCACCGGGTGGAACTGCTTCCCACCTCGCCCTCGTTTCTCAACCTGCTGCTCCTGTCGGGGGCCGTCGATTCGTACGACCTCTCGTCCCTCAGGCTGATCACCTACGGCACCGAAGTGATGCCGGAACGCACGCTGAGAATGGCAAACGAAGCGTTCCCCGGCGTCCGCTTCCTGCAGACCTACGGCCTCAGCGAACTCGGCATTCTGCGTTCGAAGTCGGAATCCGACACCTCGCTGCGGGTCAGGATCGGGGGAGAAGACTACCAGACCAGGGTCGTGGACGGCAGGCTGCTGATCCGGGCACGGTCGTCGATGCTGGGATACCTGAACGCACCCTCTCCCTTCGACGAGGACGGGTGGTTCGACACCGGGGATTCGGTCGTTGCGGAGGACGGTTACCTGAGGATCCTGGGGCGGGAATCGGACATCATCAACGTCGGAGGCCAGAAGGTGTATCCCGCCGAGGTCGAGCAGGTGATCGCCGAGATGAGCGGTGTCATCGATGTCTCCGTGAAGGGCGAGGAGCACTTGCTGATGGGGCAGATCGTTGCCGCCACCGTGCAGATGGCCGAGCCGGTCTCCTCGGTGAGCATGCGGAAGCGGATCGCCCGGCACTGCCGGGGCCGCCTGCAGCCCTTCATGATCCCGGCGAAGGTCAGGGTGGTCACCGACGAACAGGTGAACTACCGCTTCAAGAAGATCCGGCGATGAAGACGAAGGCGCGCAACCCGGTGATCGTGGTGGGCGGCGGGCCCGCCGGCAGCGTGGCGGCGCTCTGCCTCAGGAAGCTGGGGCGCGACGTGGTCGTGTTCGAGCGGGAGAAGTTCCCCCGCTACCGGCTCGGCGAATCGCTTCTGCCCGGCACCATGTCGATTCTGAACCGACTCGGCGTGATGGACCGGGTCGCGGCGGCGAACTTCGTCAAGAAGAGTGCCGCGACCTTTATCTGGGGTCCCGAGCAGGCGCCATGGACCTTTACCTTCGCCACCCCCAGGACCGCGCCCTGGGTCTACGACCATGCGTATCAGGTGACTCGAGCCGAATACGACCAGATTCTGCTGGACGCCGCCCGCGAGCGCGGCGCCGATGTCAGAGAGGAACACGAGGTCACCAACATCCGGGTGGGCGCGGACGGCGGCCCGGTCTCGGTAGCCTGGCGCAGCAACGGATCGGCCGGCGCCCTGGAGGGCGACTTCGTGATCGATGCTTCCGGAACGCGGGGCATCGTAGCCCGGAAGCTGGGCCTGCGCCGATTCGACCGCTACTTCCAGAACCTGGCCGTGTGGTCCTACTTCAGGGGCGGCAAGCGGTTCGGCGGCGACCTGGAAGGGAACATCTTCTCGGTCACCTGCCAGGAGGGGTGGATCTGGATCATCCCGCTCAAGGACGACATCTACAGCGTGGGCATCGTCAGCGACAAGACCAGCAGCGCGCGCATGCGCGAGATCGGCGTCGAGGCGTTCTACCGCGAAAGCCTCGCCGGGTGTCGGCTTGCGCGGGACGTCCTGAATGGCGCCGAACGCTGCGACAAGGTACGGGTGATCCGCGACTGGGCCTACGACGCATCGTCGGTGGCGATGGGGCGCGCGTTTCTGTGCGGCGACTCGGCCTGCTTCATCGACCCGCTCTTCTCGCAGGGGGTGCACCTGGCGACGTATTCCGCCATGCTGGCATCCGCGGGGATCGATCACCTCTATCGGAGTCCCGGCGACGCCGACCAGATTCGAACCTGGTACGAAAAATCCTACCGCGACGCCTACAACCGCTATCACGAGTTCCTGGCCGCGTTCTATTCCGCCAATTCCGAGCTGCCATCCGACTTTTGGCGGAGTCGCCAGATCGCGGGGGCGGCCGACCGCCGATTCGCCGGCAAGGAATGGTTCACGGCGCTCGCCGGCCACCATGTGGAGGGCCATGCCGAAGGCGTCGAGGACCTCGAAGAGCGCGCCTCGACCCTGGCTCATCTCTGGCAGCACAACCGGAACCAGGTCGACGACGAGTTCGACGAAACCGAACTCTCCCTGCGCCGGCTGCGATGGGCCAGCCGCATGATGCACGACTTCCGGCGCATGAATCGAATCACTTGGGTGTCGAACGAGGTGCGACTTGTCCCCTCCTTCAGGGTGCACCCGACTTCGTTCAGGCTGGAGCGGCAGTTTTTCGTCGGCGACGAGCACGGCCGGACCATGGCTGCGTACCCGCTTTCCGAAGATCATCGGGAGCTGTTCGAGAGCTTGAAGCACCACCCGCTCAGCTACCGCCAGCTGGCCGGGAGGGTGAAAACGCTCGGTGGCCCGGGAACGCCGATTCAGATTATCGGGCGGCTTACCGAGATGGGGTTCCTGCAGGGCTCGGACAGCAATGGAGAGCCGGTGAAGATTCGGGCGGCGCTGCGTTTCGGGGGAGTGGGCGTGGAAGACGATATCTCATGAAGCCGGTTTCCCGGCAGAGGGGCACATGCGAAGAGCGGATTTGATCCAGATGATGGTTGGCATGCTTGGAGAGGCTCTCGAAGACGAGGGCTCCCACAACCCGGGGAAGGCCAGCGCGATGTCCCCGCTGCTGGGGCAGGATGCCGTCCTTTCCTCGATGGGTCTGGTCACGCTCATCACCGACGCCGAGTCGGTGCTGGCGGATGAGCACGGCGTCGAGGTGACGCTCGTCAGCGAGGATGCCTTCTCCCGCCGGCAAAGTCCTTTCCGCACGGTGGATGCGCTCGCCGACTACGTCCTGGAGTTGGTCGGCCTGGCGCCGGGCGGGGATCGCGAGCCAGGTGGAACCAGCTCGTCGCATGGCTGACCCGGGCAGCAGGGTCGCCCTGGTGACTGGTGCCCGAAAGGGCATCGGCAGGGCGCTGGCCGAACATCTGCTCGGGAGCGGTTACCACGTCTTCGGCTGTAGCCGCGGGGATGCGGACTGGGAAGCGGAAGGTTTCCGCCACGTTCGGGCCGACGTGGCGGTCGAGGCCAGCGTCACAGCGCTCTTCCGTGACATCAGGCAACGCGCCGGAAGGCTGGACGTGGTGGTCAACAACGCGGCGGTGACCTCCATGAACCACCTGTTGCTCACGCCCGCATCGTCCGTCGAGAAGATGCTGAGCGTCAATGTGACCGGGACGTTTCTGGTAAGCCGGGAAGCGGCCCGGCTGATGCGGAAGCAGAGGTATGGACGCATCGTCAACGTCAGCTCGGTAGCGGTTCCCCTGCGTCTGGCGGGTCAGGCCGGGTATGTCGCGTCCAAGGCGGCGGTGGAGAGCCTGTCGCAGGTGATGGCCCGGGAACTGGCCGAATTCGGCATCACCGTGAATGTGATCGGGCCGCCCCCCATAACCACAGACATGACCCGCGGGGTAGGGAAGGAAAGGATGGGGCGCCTTGTCGACGCCATGGCCGTGAAACGGTTGGGCACCTACGCCGACGTCACCAACGTGCTGGACTTCTTCCTGCGGCCGGAGAGCGAGGCGGTGACGGGACAGGTCATCTACCTGGGGGGAGTTCTGAACACCTGATGGGCGGTCTGTTCAGTGACTTACCAATCTCCGTCTCGCACGACCCGAACGACCGGGAACACGGCTTCGTCGGGCGCCTCCCTCAGCTCCCGGATGAGCTACGCGAGGAGCCGCGGTCTTTTGCGAATGATCTCCTGTAGGTCGCCCGAGACCTTTCCGGGCCAGGCCAGAAACACGTCCGGTTCCTCGTCCAGCTCCTTCGCCAAGCGAACGGTCGTGTCTCCGAGGGCGGAGCAACGACGCCGCGCTCGATCTTGCTCAGGTAGGCTGGTTCGACGCCGACGCGGTGAGCGACCTGGCGCAGGGAGAAGCGGCGGTCGGAGGCGCGGAGCGTTTCGCGGATGTGGCGGACGGTGGGGCCGAAGCGGGTCATGGTTCTCTGGAGCTTTTGCTTGCCCCGTCTCGCACCGTAGATTCCACTTCGTCCGATGCTAAGCTCCTGTTCGCGGAGTCAACCGCGAGACAACTGGAATCAATAGCGACTCCCGAGGGCCCCATTCAACGACACACGGAGGATGAATTGGATTGCACGGTCGAGGCATATCACCTAGCGCAAAGAGCGGTTGCTGATCTCAAGGCCGCAATCTTGATGCTCATCAAGGACCAAGACACGGGAGAAGGGCTCAGAAACGTGGACATTGGCCGTCGGCTAGGGATCTACGGCGGCCACGTCAAACACGTTGGTCACGTCCCCCGGACTTTGCTGGCCAAAATGGAATCGGAAGGGGTCGTGGTACAGGATCCGGACACTGATCGCTGGCGGATCCGTGAACACTGAGCCTCTCCAAGCCACGCTTGTATCGATGAGGCAGCACATCGGTCTCAACCAAAGCTCTTGGGTCTTGGGAGCTCTTCGCGATAACCTTCCTTTTGTAGCCGAGTCAATGCCCCCACAGCCCGCACTGCTTGCCTTTCAGAAAGCGGGCGCTGACCTCCTTGGGCGGCAGTCCTCAATATGCCGATATCCGTGGGCGAAAGCAGGCTCTCGCGCTCACCCCACGCGAGAGCCTGCTTCCAAAACTCTGAACCGGCGTTGAATACCGCTATCTGCGCCTCGATACCGTTCAACATGACTTGTTCGCGCCGCGCACCGCGTTTGGAAGCCAGCTTCTCTTCGGCGGACACCAACTCGTCATCCAATCCCTTCAGCCAAGAAAAGTCTAGCTCCATTACGCGCTTCCAGCACAACTCCTTCTTGGCCCACTCCGTAACGTTGCGCATGCCCTCTGGGGGGTCCACCAGAACGTCATGCACGCCCTTCGACACCACAGCTATGGTCTTCTGGAGAACAGGTCCGGGTTCTTGGCGCCGCCAAATAGCCTGAAAGTCCACGCTGCGCTTCTCCGTTCTGACCCGGTGGGAGATTCGCGCGATCGTATAGGCTACTATGTTTGCCCGAAACCCGCCTTGGTACCATGATTGTGCCGATACGATGCGCTCGGTCGCCCTGAACACAATCGCCTTTGCTATCGCCTCTCTGTACCACTCTTCGTTGAAGTCGTTCTTGCTCTTCTTCCAAGCGACCCCGATGCGCTGCGCGAACGCCGCGAAGTTCTTCTGTGCTCCTAGACTGACGATGTGAGGGAGGCCGTCCCAGACGCTAAGAAACTTCGCAAGATCGGTCTTGACGAACTTCTGGCGTCGAGGATACTCGATGTCGAACTTTTTGCGCTGTGCCCGAGTTTTCCGCGTGCGAGCGTCGGCATACTGCCCTCGTGCTCTCTCGTAGAACCATTTGCTCTGTTGGAAAGTCCCTTCCGCAGATGGTGCGTACAGCCTGCGCGAGAAGTTCTCTATCCTTATGTGGAAAGGATGGTTGGCAAAGAAGTCCGACGCGGCTATGCGGTTCTGACTGTTGGCATACTCCGAGATTCTCGGCACAACTTCGGTCGCACGCTGGGAGTCCACCACCGAGAGCTTCATCTGGACGTAGGTCTGTGATAGGTCCTGGGCCTTGCGCATCGCGGAATGGATGGACGCCGTCGTTTGACCACCATTGACAATCTGGAAGTTAGTCATTCTCTGGAGCAGCAGACTGCCCCGATCGCTACGGATGTCGACTGCCTGCGCCGTGGCCGTGATTCCGTTGTTATAGGCGAAGAACATCTTCGGCTCGTGGACAAGCGTGTCTCGAATGCCTCGGTTGACCTTACTCCGTGCCTGAAGGAAGACCCGAACGTTCTGTTCCAACAATCGGGGACCCCACGTATCATAGATCTCCGCCAGTACAGTGCCCGGAAGGACGGCCAGGTACGACTCGTGAACGTCCGAGATGTGCTGTGCGGGAAGGATCGCGAGCGGGCCACCAAAGTCATTGGCGAGGTCGATCACCATTTCCTCCGGCTCGCTACTCGTATCGGCACGATGGAGGCGTCGCAGATCCCAAACACTGTAAGTGACCCGCTTCCCCTCCAAGATACCTGCGGGTCGGCCATCCACTCGCTCGCTGAGTTCGCGATTGCTGACGAGAATCAGACGGACCTTCGTGATTTGAGGCCATCTGAAGTTGATCAGGTCGGCCAAGCCGAATGCCGGGGTCGTCTCCTCCAACGCATTCCGCCAAGTCTCGTTCAATGCCTGCGTAACGAACCGCTTCATCCGCTGGAAAAGAGCGTCCATTTGACTGCCGACGAGCCGACCGACGCTCGGTGCCGGCGAGAAGTCAAGGCCGATCAAGCTCAGCGTGCCAGCAGCATCCTGCGGGTCACCAGCGTAGCCATCCACACGAATGCCACGCGTTGGGTGCCGGTAGGGTACCCGGTCGGCTGTATCGAGATCTCCCGACTCCACGAGGTATTCGCACGCGATGTCGAAGAAAGCGTCTTCGCGAAACTTCCCGTCCGCATCCGCAGCTACCAGCACTCGCTGGCGGAAATCCTCTGCAAAATCGTCAATCGTCACTGGAAATCCCTGAGATCTCAGATGATAGATCGGCAATATCGATTCGGAACGGCTCGCACTCCGCCAAGCTGATCTGATAGCGTACGTCGATCACCCCCGGCGGCACCATCGGTGGAATGATCCGAGGAAAGCCTTCCAAGACGACAAACACCGCTACGTCGCCAATCAACCACAGTTGGTCCACATATTCGTCGGCGTCGTCGTACCCGGTCGCTGCGAGTCGTTCTTCGAACTCTCCGAGCGCAGAAGTGTCCTGCGACTCAATGAACTCGCGAGCGCGTTCCACCACTTGGGTCACAGTCAGGGCTGCGGGCGAACCGCCCAAAGCTGCCGCAACCTCCGTTACATGCAGGAAGAGGGCATGGGCTTCATCGGACCCAAGCTGGTCCTCTGACGCGATCCGGACTTTGGACGCCAACGGCGCGCATGCCTTGGATTCGATGCCCACAGTTCCAATCTCGAAGTCCCGAGAGGCACCCAAGGGCCCCACCCAAGCCGCAACACCTTGGCTAACCCCGATTGCTGGCATCACGAGCTCCATGAGCACGGTTAGTTCTCCGATCAGACCCTTTTGTTCCTCTGCTGTGAGCCGTCCATCACGCCCTCGTTTCAACAGGCGGTGCCACCGCCAAGTGCGCATGATGCAGACGTCAACGGCCTCCTGCTCGGAACGCGCAACGCCTGCGGCGCCGACTAGGTCGGTGCAGAGCCGGTAGAAGAGGTCCCGATGTTCGGCATCCGTCAGCCTGAACACCAGAAACTCCTGCCCCCGCGATGCTGCCTGTCGCTCAATGCGAAGCCCCCTTAGCCTCGGCCAGCGATGTTGTGACGTCAGCCCCTCCGAATGGATGAGGACGAGCAAGCACTGTCGACGCCAATCAACCGCCCAGTACAGTCCCCAGCTAGTGTCGCCCACATCGCCGATCCGACGAGCGCCGAATCCGGCCGCCGCGTCGGGGACCTTTAGGTCCTTCCAGGGATTCTCGATCGCCCTATCGCTCACTCGTCATCATCCGAGTCGTCGTCACCAACGTGGTCTTGGAACCAAGTGCTGTTCACCACGTACTCCACAGACTCCTCTCGGCCGTCGGTCTTCGGGAAACTGATGCTCCAAGCAACCACCGGCGTCTCTCCGCTCAGATCGTCGTCAGCCTCTCCTATCGCCAGAAGATGAATCGCAAGCAGGGGCCTTGCTCGCACCGCGCGATAGATCCTGTCGGGATAGTTCCAGGTCTCTCGATCTCCACGGCCACGTGCACTCTCCCGGTCGCGATAAGCTGCCTCCGCTCCAAGCCGCTTCGATCGCGAGAGGCCCACCTGTTCAATCCCCCGAGTCGCCACTCTTCGCTTGGCCGCGAAGCTCACCACCCGTCCCTGCGATTCGATTCGAACGCTACTTCGCCGTTGGCATACCACGCTGTGCCCTGGCAGCTGCCAAATCAACGATCCCGCACCGGGCTTCCCAACCCCCGCGAAGAGCACATCCCACTTTCCCAGCTCTCGTCCTCGGTCACGAATATAGCGCCTTACGGGTTCCGTCTGACTCCTGAGCGACCCGGGGTGGTTCTTGAACGCCAACAGAAACTCGTCCACCAACTCCACCGGCGCACTGCTCACCAATCCTCCCCCTGCCGAACCATCAACCTCCCTCACGCCTCCGCCATAGTGGTGACACCACTCCGCCAACCGTGCTACGGCTCCCAAGTTCACGCGGCTCGACTCGGCGTCCCGATATAGTACCGTTGTTTCAATGAAGCTGTTCGCAAGACTGATCTTGACTCTTTGTTTCCTTCCCGAGCCCATCTTGTTCCGGGCCGTCACCACCAATGCGTCGGGATGGCTGCGCACCTTGAGACCGAAATCCTGGGGCGTTGCCCCTACGCTCTCCATCCGAACCAGTTCCTCGCGCAATTCCTCGATCGACTCGGAAATATGTTCGTACCATCCGCGAGCCTCCTCGGGCATCCAGACTCGACACAGGTCGCGATAACCATCGCGGTACCCAAACCATCTCCCCATTTGAAACAACGTGTCGTACATCATCGATCGTCTCAACACATAACTCACCGACAGTCCCTCGAGGGTGAGGCCCCGTGACAGCGAAAAACCACCCACCGCAATGACAGTCCAGCCCGATTCCGTGTAGTCCACATATCTCAGCGAGTCGGGTGACTGGCCATTGATTTCAACAACTTCGACTGCTTCAACTGCGTCAACCAGCCGACTTCGCACATCCTCCCATTCCAACCCGCACCGGCCGCTGAACTGTTCGCTGAAGATCCTCCGCAGCGCCGTCAGCTGGGGATCTTGAACTCCTTCCTCGTCCGTCAGTGCCCCATGTACGCGCACGGCGGCTTGCACCGACGCCAGAAAGGCATGGATAGCGTTGCGCACTTGTCGTTGAACCGCAACAAACCGCGATACATTGACAAGCATGGAATTGTGTACGCCTACTTGTCCCAGAGCCATGCGAATCGCTCTGACGAGCAAGAAAGTCCTCACAGCGTCGTACAGGCTTGGGGGCAGCACGGTCACCCTGTGGTCCTGTTTGTGAGACATTGGAAGATTGTCGCGATGGTCATCCACCTCCCGGACAACATCCACGCCGTTTGTTCCGAATACAGTTGCTGCGCCGAAATAGTTGGACGCCGCATTCAGCGACACTATGAAGTCACGTGGAAACAGGTCGTCTTCGACCATGGCGTCGGCACTGCTCGGATCAATGAAGATGTTCGCGAACGGTGTTGCTGTGTAACCCACGTAGGCGCTTCGGTCGAACAAGGTCAGAAGTTCGCGGATCAGGCCGTTGATCGTCGACACCTCTTCCACATGATGTCTGATGTTGATTGACGCATTGTCCGCTTCGTCGTCGATCAACAGCATGGGCTCCTCGATGGTCGACGCATGAAGATGATGGGCATTGTGCGTCTTGAGCCATTCGATCAGGTTGCGGAGCGTATGCGCATTCTTCTTGATAACAAGTACCACTGGCTCGCGAAGGTTCTTGATCGGCACGCCAACCTGTTCAGCAACCGACTTCTTAAAGTCGCTGATCGTGTTGGTGAAGGTGGTGGGTTGTCTGGAGGAATCGTCTTTGCCGACGCCCACCGGTATCCGGCCCGAAGGACCTATGCCGGCACCGGTATCGTATCCCACGAAGCCCTCATCTACGCGCTGTTGAGTCTGATCACGAAGCTTGTTGTGGACGCCCGCCATGATGATTACCACCCGATATCCGGCGTCAGCAGCCTTGGTAGCCACGCCAATGTAGTTGCCGGTCTTGCCGGACTGAACATGGCCCATGACCATGCCCCGGCGGTCCCAACGTCCTGGTTTGCGCGGATCTTCCAGATGCCCGACGATCCTGTTCGTGTCCTTGTCGATCTCCGCCACCACATGGGGCCCAAAACGCTTCTGGTGCAGCAGCAACCTCCTGTAGCGGCCCCAGTAGTGCCAGTCGATCTGGCCTGTTCGGCTGCCTAGCCACGGCGTGAACGGCAGGGCCAGGATACGGGCGGGCAACAGGAGGACTCCACGCTTCCGCTCGATCTCATGGGCGAGCGCCTCGGCCTGGTCGTCCGTCACTCCGGGGAACGCGGGTCGGAGCGTGGTGATCGACTCACGGATCGCCTCCTGACTGAGGATGCCGGGTCGGTCGACCAAATCGTGCCAGACCAGTCCGCGAAGACGCGTCAGCTCATTTGTCACGGTGGTTCATTCTCCTCGAGCCCGGCCAGCAGCATCTCCGTGGCGGACCACTGCTCGCGGAAGGGCTCCGCAGAGCGCATCCATTCGCGGGCACCATCCGGGGACTGTCCGCGAGCGCGAAGCGCACCATATATCGTCGAGACTAGGTTTGCGAGATCAGAGTCCGACAGCGACTTCTGGCACACCGACTCTGGGTGGGCGCTAATGTCATGATGCAGCGCGTCCACCGGTAGGGCCGCCGACACAAGACGGAGCACCCGATCAAACTCGGTGCGATGTGAGATTGGAATCCCCTCACGAAACTGGGCCAAGGCCGGATGTGAGTGCGCGATGTCATACGAGATGCGGCTTTTGTTCTGAGCGCGGACCCATACCGGTACCCGGTTCCTTGATGCTCTGGCTGGCCCTCGTTTCTGGTGTGTGCGACGCGAAGCGCCGACCATTTTCTCCACGATTCTGGCTAGACGCTCGCGCACTACGGAAGGGGGCTGCGCCGACGCCTTCTTTACGTCGATCTTCCATGCAGCGTCCATAGTGTTGGGAATGTCGATCTGAACTCGCGCGAGCTTGGTTAACTCCTGCTTGCGAGCTAGCCGGAACCACGTCCCGTGGACGATCAACCGGTGATTTCGGTACAGATAGAATCCCTGGCTGCTGACGTATCCGGCCCTGCCAGCGTATCGCTTCCATTCGGCTGCCGATACCTTTGCGTGGTGAGGAAGCGTCACCGGGCGAATTGTGATCGGATCACCCCCCAAACTCATCTCCTCGATCTGATGATGCTGCGTGGCAGGGTGACTGGAGTGGAACGGGTCGAACGGCTTCAACGGCCGGCAGTTCATCGACATGGCAACGCGCTGACGACCCGACAGGAACCGGTGGAAAACGAAAGCCAAGTGGTCGGCCGCCTCGTCCAGCTGACGCACCAAGTCCCGACTGCCCGAGGGTCCCACCAGCCGGTCGAGCTTTTCCCACAGCACGAGGGTCCCGTCGCCATTCAGGCGCTTCGACCAACGTACTTCGGCCTCATCGCGCGGGATCTCGACCAGCCATCTGTCGGTCTCGGCGACGCTATCCAAGTCCCACCGGGCGCAGGACGTTCTGCCTTGGCGTCGGGTGAACACCGTAAGTCGGCGGCACTGCGAGAACGAGGCAGTCTTCAGACCGAGGCCGAATCGACCAAGGTCAGTCTGATGCCGCGGTTCCAAGGGGTTTCGCGTACCGGGACGCATCGCCTCCAGCAACTCGTCCCGCGTCATGCCCGCACCATCATCCAGAATCCCTATCGCCGGACGATCGACCCGGGTGTCCGCAAGAATCTTGATCTCACGAGCGTTTGCGGTGATGGCATTGTCGATGACATCCGCTAGTGCCGTGCGCAACGAATAGCCCATGTCCCGGAGGCTCTCGATGAGAGCGCCGGCACGAGGTGGAAGCTCGAGTTCCGCTTGCTGAGCCCGCGAGGGGCTCATGCCTTCACCGTGTCTTGAGGCCATTCTGTGGATCGAGGCTTGCGTTCCTTGCTCACCCGGGGTGCACTTCCAGCCATGCTGCGGGCGCGCATCCGTTCGTACTCGCCAAGCACGTGGCAAACGCGCCCCGCGAGCTGTCGCGCAAAATATGGTGGGACCGCGTTTCCTACTTGGACGTACTGCTGTGTGCGACCCCCGCGGAAGAGGTAGTTGTCGGGAAATGTCTGGAGCCTAGCAGCCTCTCGGACAGTCAGACTGCGACACTGCGTAGGATCCGGATGGATGAAGTAGTGCCCGTCCTTCGAGATGTGACTGGTGACGGTGGTTGAGGGGCGGTCTCTGAGCTGGACCCGAAAGCGGTCGCTAAACTTTCCGGTCAGCCAGTTGGCGTGGTTCGGCGCCAAGACTGCCGGGAAGTTGGTGGACTTCGGGGATACGCCAGTGGCGTCCGCGAAGGCCGACGCGAATAGATACCGTGCGATGTCGCCACGCATGTGGCCACGGGTCTCGTGATTTGGCAGCCGTCGCAGCGTGGGGTCCGAGATCCAGGTGCGGAGTTCACGGGGGCAGGACTCGGAAATCTCCGTGCCACCAACCGCGCCATTCCACTGCAATCTACTCGCCATTCGTAGACGCTTCTGTGTTCGGGCGATAGCCTTCTGGAATCGGGGCAGCTCTTCCGGGATCAACTCAGAATCGGTCCAAGATGCCGGAAGGCTGCCGATGGCCTCGCAGGCATCACGAACGACATCGCGCCATTCCGATTCGCTATCGCCCCGGCTGAGTCGGCTGCGCAGTCTCGGCATAAGGCCGATCACGTCGAAGACAGATACATCCTGCTCGGCGCCGTGCAATCGCAACAACTCGCCCACCGGCACAGTCTCATCGATGTCCCGACGTACGCAGACCACAATGACGCGATGCCGGGCCTGGGGAATCCCAAGCTCTTCGGTGCGAACCAGAAAGTTACTTGGCGGTCGATCATGTTCCCATAACCCAGCCTCGGGTCCAGCCACTGTGAACAGCCGGTAGCTGTCTACGCCAGCCGCACACTGCAGACTCCTGACGACATCGTCGATGATCGCGCGACCCCCTGCCCGAACGGAGAGCATACCCTTCACATTCTCCATGATCGCAACGGCTGGACGAAGCACCTTCATTACCCTCACATACTCTTGGTACAGAAACAGACGCCCATCGGTCGCAGGGTCGTAGGAGGCATTCCCGGTGTTACGTGCCCTTCCGACAACCGAATACGACTGGCACGGTGGACCTCCGAGGAGCACCGTCCCGCCCCCGTTATGTCGCCGGATGGCACCGATTCGCGCATCGACGACGATGTTGGCAGCTGCAGTGCCAATCTCCAGTTGCAGCGTCTCTCGAACGGCAGCGTCCCACTGCCTGGGATATCGCTCCGCCCAGTTCGGCTCGGTCCCTCCGTCGTTGAGGAAGGCGTAGTAGCACGAGGGGTAGCTCTCGCCGAATTTCCGCAGGAAGGCTCGCAGCAACAGAGTATGGTATGCGGAGCGCTCGCTCTCCACCGACAGTGCTATTTCGAATGGCGTGTTACCCTGCTCGTCCCGGTAACCGGCGAATCCCTCGGCCAAGCCCCCCGGACCCGAGAAGAGGTCGACTACTTGGACGGCACTACTCACGGCCCGCGCTTGATGGTTGCGGGCTCGCTCGGATCTGCGTGATCGAGCGTTGCCCCTCTTTGGTTACTTGGTATCGTCACAGCAAAATAGCTCTGAGAACATCCAACTCCTAACTCGGAAGGTAGCCATTCTGGACCGGCGAGCCTCACCTGACCGCGACGGAGGCAGTCGGCTACAGTGCGTTGGGATCCGAGAGAATCAGCCGCCATCCACGCCTCCCAGAAACCTCACGATTCGCTCCGCCACCGCCCCATGATCCCCCGTCTCACATTCCCAGATCACCATCACCCGCCAGCCGAGCTCGCGCAGAGCGGCCTCATTCCGCCGGTCCCGGACCACATTACCCTCGAACTTTTCCTCCCAGAACCGCGCGCGTGTCTTTGGGCTGGTGGCGTACTTGCAGCCGGGATGCCGGTGCCAGAAACACCCGTGGACCATGATGACAGACCGGTGCTTGGGAAACACGAGATCCGGGGAGCCGGGAAGGTCCTTGCGGTAGAGGCGAAACCGGAATCCGAGTCCATGCGCGATTCTCCGAACGATCATTTCCGGCTTGGTGTCACGGCCGCGGATGCGTGCCATGACCTCGCTTCGCTTCTCACGGTCGAAAATGTCCGTCATTCCGCGTTAGCCCGGCAGAGGCTCTCTCGATATAGCGCCGGGGCAGGGCTACAGAACGACCGCTCTGTAGGCTCAACACTACACAGTGACAACCCCGCCCTATAGGACGGCGGCTCCTCGGGCCGAGTAACGGAAGCCGTGTAGCACTTCAAGCGACGGCGTCCTCAGATCGATGGTTGGGACCCCGCCCCCCCACCAACTCTATCAACGCCCGCTCAATCCCCCTCCACTCCTGCCCCAGATCCACCGAGCACACCCGCACGGACCTCCCCATCAGCTCGAACCGGTAGTCGAACCCGCCGTCCACCGCCGCGTACAGCAACCACCCCTCCGGTTCGGGCTCGCCCGCCTCCGCCCTTGCTGTCCAATTAGTCACATACGAGAAGATCTGGTACAGATTCCCCGCGTTCACGCGCTCGCCCTCCCACCGCGTGTCCAGCGGATTCTTGTAGAACTTGGTGTCCAGGATGATCGTCCGCTCCGGCGACCGTAGCACGATGTCCGTCTGCATCCGGGGCAGGTGCCGCAGATCGGTCTCGCTAGCTTCCGCACCGAACCAGTCGATCTTCGGGGCGCTCACCTTAAAGTCCGTCTCCCGCTCACAGAAAGTCCTCACGAACTCCTGGAAGAGGAGCCCCATCTGGTGTTCGTCTTCGCGGAAGTCGTTGAACTCTGCCGTACCCTGCTCCTGATTCACCAGGAGATTCTCGTGGATGATGCGGCAGAGGTGCAGGAGGAAGCTGTAGAAGCGGTTGTTCCGGTGGATTCGGACGGTGCGGAACAGATTCGTGGTCAGAGGGACATCGGAGACAGAGTCCAGCTTCCGGTAGAGGCGCTCGGTGTGCCGTCGCAGGACCGGATCGAGGGCGGGGACCAGAGCCAGGCCGCGTAGCGTCGCTTTGAGGATCCGGTTCTGAGGCACGTCATAGCTCAACTCGTCGAAGCCGCAGTGGGTCTTGCCGTTCAGGAGCAGGTTCCTCTTGATCGTGGTCGCGAAATCGAGCTTCCCCTTGAGCCCCCTGATGTCCTCGTGGACGACGAGGTAGTCGCGATCGAGGCCGCGCGAAACGAGCCGCGACACGCCTTCGTTCAGTACCTTGGCGAACAAGTCGACCAGCCCCCCGAACTGTTCGGATTCAACATCGACCGTATCCCCTTCCCTCACATGGTCCCAGGCGTAGCACAACAGATAGTAGATGTTGCGGACCGGGATCTTCACGCTAGCAGCACTCGGATTTGCTCCTCCACGTGCTCGGGGCGGTCGAACCAGTATTCCCGCAGCAAGGGCTCGATCTCTCGCCGGACGATCGCTTCGTACCAGGAATCGTCGAGACCCTCATCGTCGTCGCCCGGGCAGAAGAAGCTGTGTCCGATCTCGAAGCCCGGCCCGAGGTTCTTTCGATCGGTGCGAATCCGCTCGTTCAAGGCCGACAGCCGGTCGACGATCTTGTTGACGACTTCCTCCTCCACCTCCGCCGCGTTGAGGAAGTCGCTGAATTCACTGGTCGTGAAGGCAGGCTGAAGGCGGATGAACGCGAACCGCCGCCGCAGCGCGTAGTCCACCATCGCCAGCGACCGGTCGGCCGTGTTCATCATCCCGATGAGGTAGAGGTTCGGGGGAACGTGGAACGGCTCCGAACCGGGCGAATACGTCAGCGGAACGGCGTATTCGGCACCTCGCTTGTCGGCCTCGATGAGCATCATCAGCTCACCGAAGATCTTGCTGAGATTCCCGCGGTTGACCTCGTCGATGATGAAGACGTACCGGTCGTCGCGATTGGCTGCCGCCTCCCGGCAGAACGTATGGAACACTCCGTCGCGCAGTTCGAATCCGCCATCGTCGGTCGGCCGATATCCCTGGATGAAGTCCTCGTACGCATAGCTCTGGTGGAACTGGATCATCCGCACCCTCTCGGGAGCCTTGTGTCCGATGACCCGGTAGGCGAGTCGCTTGGCGATGAAGGTCTTGCCGACACCGGGAGGACCCTCGAGAACGATGTTCTTCTTGCGTTCAAGGGCGTCGATGATGTGGTCGAAATCGGCTTCGGAAAGGAAGAGATCCTTCAGGGCTTCCTTGCGGGTGTACCGTTCGTCGGGCGGAGGGGGCGGGGGTGGCTCCGCCCCCTCCTCCATGAGTTGGAAGGCGAAATGAAGCCACTGCTTGCTGTGACTGAAGTCGGTGAGGGTCTTGGTGGTCATGGCACGCTCCTTCGAAAACCGCCAACGACCCACCTTCTCCCACTTCACGCCCCGTGTGTGTCGGAATTCGGGACGGCTCTCGTCAAACTCATAGACGGATTCGATGACCCCGTAGCCCAACAGTAACGTGCGCCCTTGCTTGACGAGCACATAGTCACCGCGCCGCATCTCGTGGGCGAACTGATAGCATGCGAGCGAGTCGTTGTGCGGATTCGGCTTGTCGAGGATGTCACGGAGTTCTTCGTGGATGTCCTCCCTGCTTTCAAACTCTCGAAGATCCCCCAGCTGGTCCCATCCAATGGCGATGAGCCCCTTCTCCCGGAATTCATCCCAGTACCGCGCACCCGCACCCGGCGCGAATGCCCACACCCGAGCCTCCCCGAACCTCTCCTGATACCATTGGCCGGACTCTTCGGGAGACGGAAGATCGTCGTCGCTGCCATCTCTTCCGGTATCAGGCTGCCAAACCTTCAGATACGGCTCGTCGTGGAAACCGAAATCCTCTGCTGCACCTTCTGCGCGGAGCCTCTCGCGGACGACAAGAAGCTGTCTATCAATGGCGATTCTGTCTTTGTAGTCTATTTGGTCCGGATCTTCCCCGAACTTCTTCGTGAACGCACGCACGATGGTCTTCTTGTGCAACGCCGTGGCATACGGCTCGAAGTGATCTGGGAAGAGCAGGTACAACAGCATGTGTCGCAGCTGGCGGGTGCGGGTCTCGTCCTGGTCCTTCAACCACTCCGCGAGACTCCACGGGTCCGCAAGCCGAGCCTCGCGTTGCGGCCTTGACGACGCCGTCCATGCCTTCATCGCGACGATGAAAAAGAGAAACTCCTTCCATCGAAGCTGATTGAAGGCTATGCCGGGGTTGGCGACGCCGTCTTGAAGTGCCTCCCCGAGTTCAAACGGGGAGTCCGGAAGTGGCTCGCCCGACCATTCCCAGACCTGGCGAATCTGGCGGCGCTTTGTGCCGGGCTGCATTGATCCCGGTGAACAGAACAGGTACATCACCCAGAACATCTCCGCCGCCAGTTGCTTCGCGCTGGCGGGAGCCCTAGACAATTGGCTCTCCAGCTTCTGGAAGAACCCGCCCTCGCCATCGTCTAGGTTCTCTGCGTAGTAGCGCACTAGGTACCCGACATTGTCCGAAGTCCAGAGCGACTTCTCGATGAAAACGGATCCTTCGTTCAAGAGGCAGCTATCGCGCCAGAGGCGGGCTGCGCGAAGTGCGGGGTGGTCGAGGGGTGGCTTGGGCATTGGATTGCTTTCTGTGACCTTGCTGCTACGGTGCCGTGCCCATGGGTGGTTACACGGTTCTGACCACGTCATGTCGTCCCTCATCCACCCCCACCACACTGACTGCGGTCCCACAAGGTAGAGCAGGAATCCGGCCGCGACCAGCGGAATCAGCACGTCGATGTCGGCCTTCCACGCGTGCCTCGCGTCGCTCAGCTTCCGGTGACAGTCGGTCGCGGGCCCGGGCCGCGTGCGACTTCGAGGAGCTGTCGGTGGACATCCTGCCCAACCGCATCCTGCGCGCATCGCTGGGCAGCCTGCTGAGCCCCCGGATCCCACTCGACAGATCCATCCGCGGCGAAGTGCGCTCCGCGTACCGGAGGCTCGATGGCGTCTCGCGCGTCCGGCTGAAGGGGAACACCTTCGGCCAGGTCCAGCTCGGAGGTCAGCGCCGAGTCTACCATCACCTGCTCTCGGTGTGCCGGCTCCTTCACCGGAGCGCGATGGTCGACGAGAAGATCGGCCACACCGCCTTCCGCGACTTCCGCCGCGACAAGGCCACCATGTGGAGGCTCTTCGAGGACTTCGTCACGGGATTCTACGAGCGCGAGCAGCGCGCCTACGTAGTCAATCCGGGAGGCCGCCGCCGGATCGACTGGACGGGCACCGACGCCACGGACGCCGTCAATCGCCCACGGATCCCCGTCATGGAAGCGGACGTCATCCTCGAATCACCCGAACGCCGCATCATCCTGGACACGAAGTTCTACCGCGATGCGCTCGCCCGCGGACGCGGCTCCGGGACTGGCTTGAGCGCCCCCGCCGGCAAGCTGCACTCGAACAACCTCTACCAACTGCTCGCGTACCTGCGGAATCGCCAGGCCACCCGGCCGGACGGCGCGCGGCACGAGGGGATCCTGCTGTATCCGCAGGTGGGCGACGAGCCGCTGAGGGCCGAGGTGTGGCTGGAGGGATTCCGGATTCAGGCCCGGACGGTCGATCTGGGTCAGGACTGGTGGCGGATTCATGAAGAGATGTTGGGGGTGGTTGGGGGCTGACAGGTCGGATGGCCGTGGGTCACCTCTGAGCCGTTCACGGGCTGACACCGACCGACCCACTGCTCCTCGTCCCTGTCAACGAGACATCGAGAGTCACCTGGTCGTACGGCACCCGCGGCACCAGCCTGCCGCGCACGCCTCGCCGCAATTCCACGAGTCCGTATTGCGACATCGTCTTCAGGGTTCGCGAGAGATTGGACTTGCTGCGCCCCGCCATTTCCGCAAGCTCCGTAAGCGACCGCGGCCTCTCACGGGCAATCAGTTCCAGGAGATGCCTGTTATGCTCGGACAGGAGCCTCGCGAAGCTCTCGATCGACGTAAACCAGACCTTGGGTTCACCACTCGCAGGGGTGTGCTCGCCACGAGCAATGGCCATGGAGCGCGCCTTCATCTGGTTGTAGTCGGCGATACCGATCTTGAGTGTCTTCATGGAATTGATCCTCTCTCTCTAGTGGCCCGCATCGTCCACGAAGAGGGTTGTCACCGTGAAGGTGCAATAGCGTGTCCAGCGCCGGATCTCGGTCAGGTATCGTCATCAAGGAACGTTATCAGTTACTGATAACTCACGTAAGAGCCGAGGGGACCTGTTAGCGTTGTCAGCCCGGTGCCCCAGCGCCAGATCGTCGGTCGGCGGCGGTGCTCTCCCTCTTGTCCGGTCCCGGTGGGGGACCGGCAAGAGGGGCGCATGGTTCAATCCGCGAGCCCCCAGCCCGGAACCCGCCGGTACTCCTCCTTCCACATCCCCACCAACCGTTTCTCGAGAAGTCGTTCCGCCACATCCCCCTCCCTGCCCCGCGCGTTGCTCAAGTCCACGAACAACTGCGCGGCACTCACCAAGGTCACCCCCTGGCGCCTTTCCGTGAATTGCAGGACGCCCCTATCTGCCGGCTGGACCAGCCGCACTGACTCGCCGCGCTCCACCGGGAAGAGATCCAACTTTGGGGCCAGGTCAATGGGATCGCGGTCCAGATAGACATCGACCACTCGTGCCGGTGCGAAGGGTTCGATGAACTTGGCAGCGGACAGGCGCGAAAGCGCGTAGCCGACACCTAGGCAACTCAGCCTCTCCCCGAGCCTGATCGCCAGCTCGTCCGGGTTCGGGATCGGTGAAGCGAACCGCCCCGCCCCGCGGAATGGATTCCGGGCGACGGCGGCCCATCTGCGAAGCAGTGATTCTCCGTCCACCAGCCTCGCCCGGCGCCGACGATCACGGCGGACGTAGAGATCGGTCTCCAGGGTCCTCAGGGTCTTGACGGACAGACCCGCGCTCACGTCCACCCTTTCCGCGAGCTCGGTCACACCCCACCATCGCCGCGGCTCGGCCAGCAACGCCCTCACGATCCGTGAGGCCTTTCCCGCGAACGGGTTGGCGACTCGGTCCTTCTGGTTTGGAAGGTTGGATGCGGGAGGCTCCCCGACTCCGTGGGCCATCACCAGCATTCGCCCCGGTATCGTCACCCGGATATCGCCACGGAGATCGATGTAGTCGATCCCCTGACGCTCAAGGAACTCGCGCGTCCGATCGGTCAAGCGGGGAGCGACGACCACGCATCGATCCGCTTTCACCTCTGCTGTGAGTGCGCCAGCCTTGTCCGCCAGGGCTTGGACATCGCGCGGCCAGAGGGTGCTCTTTACCTCGACAAGCAGTCGCCATTCGTCCGAGCTGGCACGAAGCGTCCAGATGGCGTCGGCACGGTGATCGGTCCCCATTGGACCGTCGACACCTTTGGCCACCAGTTCGAACCCTGTCCCCTCGTCCAGAACCTGCTGCAGTTGGTCACGAGCGAGGTCAAGCAGTCGTCTGTCCATGATTCACTCTCAAGATCACATTCACTATACAGTGAATATAGCTCTGAAAATGAATAACAGGCAAGTCGGCGTCCGGTCGCTAGCAGCGCCTCACCGCACCACAGGAATCCACTGCCCTTCCCACTCGTCCTCCGGCGTTGCCACCAAGTCAACAACGAATCCATCCTCGATGCGGACCGCACGGATGTCGTATTGGCTTCCGTCGTCACTCGCCGAGAACATCAGCCACCGGTCATCGGGAGACCACCGGGGGCCGTAGCGGAAGCCCGGTCCGTTGGTGACTCTGCGCGGGTTGTCGCCGCTCAGGTCGCTCACGACGATCTGGGCCCCGTCGTCCGATTCGGAGTGAAACGCGAGCTGGTCACCCGAGTGCGAGAACGTTGCCGAGTAGTTGCCTTGCGCGGAATGCGTGAGTTGCGATTCGACGCCGGTTGCAACGTCGAGCACGAAGATGTCGGGTCGCTCCCCCACTACCCGGGCAAACAGAATCGACGCCCCGTCGGCCGACCAGTCGCTCGGGCCCAGCGCCGATGTCAACGGCGCGGCCGTGAGCTGATCGACGGTCCGTTGCTCCAGATCAACAACGTAGACGTGCCCCGGGAACGGGCCGAGGACGCCCGGTTCGAATCCCCGGGTGGACATGAACGCGAGGCGCTGGCCGTCCGGCGACCAGACCGGATTGACGTCGTACGCGGCATGTTCAACCACCCTCTCCGGACGGCCATCGGCGAGGTCCATGACGTAGAGGTCGTAATCGCTTCCGCGTCGGACCTGGAAGGCAACGTACGTGCCGTCGGGTGAGACCTCGCCCGCATTGGCTCCACCCTCAGGTGTTCCCATGGCTGTCATTTGGCGGGTCGTTCCGGCACTTCGGTCGAGGACATACAGATCGGAGGTCCCATTGCGGGACCCGGTGAACAGAATCCGTGCGCTGTCCATGGACCAAATCGGAGTCGGTTCGTCCGTGGCCCGAGGTCTCCCGGCCGACTCGCTGCAGGCCCAGCCCCCGAAAGCGAACAACACGACGACCTTCCGGAAGTACTTCAGCCTCCGGCGACTAACAGCTCGGCGAGGTCCGGCGGGCTTGAGGAGCACCTTCGCGCCACCGACGACTAGCCCGCAGACCTGTTCGGCCCAATCAGAAGCTCGGTCACGTGAACACTCAGGTTACCACCGACGGCCAGGCCAATCGCGCCGTCTGTCGTTAGTCCCCCGTCCGAAAGCTCCGCAACGACGGCATCGTTGATGAAGAAGGACACGACTCCGTCCCGGACATCGACCGCTATCCGGTTCTCGACCGGGCCGCCGGTCGGTTCCAGCGGCACGATATCGGCGTGTTCGGTCCAGGGAACAAGCTCGTGGACCTGCTCACCGGCATGGTGGGCGACGCGAAACCGACCGTCATTCCGGATCTGAAACGAAACGTAAGAGGACGACTCGCCCTCGAACGGGCTACCCCCGAGAAACACCCCATAGGGCGTCCCGATTTCGGGCGTGGGGAACAGGAACATCTTGCTGGTGACGCTGAAGTTGCCCGACGCGAAAGTCCCGGGGTCCCAAAGCAGGGCGCCGGGCCCCGCGAAGATGTGCCAACCGGGCCGCATGACGACGAAGCGGCGCTCCACCGCTTCGTTCCTATCCGGGTGCACGACCTGCCAGTGCGGAGGGCGTTCCATGTTGCCGCCCGATTGCGCCTGCGAAGGCGTCGCGGTCGTGGCCAGCGCGATCGCGGCCATGCCAGCGATCAGGACGCAGGATCGTGCTGAACTTCCTCGCTTCTTACTCATGGATGAACTCCTTTTTCGCGTTTGGATGCTGGGGGTCAGGTGCGGACTTAGTCGACCGGCCAGTGTTCCGTCCGACACCTGTTCGGCGTGAACGGCTGCGTCACCCGAAACAGAGCGAACAGGGCCCTGGTTCCCAGGCTGGGCCGGCCGGTTTCGATGACTGCCTTGAGCGTATTGGTGATCATCGAGCCGCCCTGGATCATCTGCTTGGCCGCCTTGGTGCCGATCGGCAGATCCTCGACCGTCAACGTGAACTCCACTCCGCCCTCGATCGGCTCAAGGTCGTAGATGACCTTGCTGGCGGGTTCGTCCAGGTGGGTAAAGCGGAAGGTGTGGCTGAATCTCTGGTACGGCCGGACCTCGAGTATCTCTCCAACGACGCCCGTGTACGCGTTGTTGGGAGTCCGCATCGCGAGCTTCGATCCCGGACGCAACGCGGGGACGTCCATCCGGGAATTGAAGAAGCACGCGATGGGTTCGTCGGTCTTTGTGATCTCCCGCCAGACCTCCTCCACGGACCCGCGGATGACGATGCGGAAGACCTGCGTGGCTTCAGGCACTTTTGACTTCCTCCATTTCTGCGCGGCCTTCGATTCGGGTCTTGAGATCGGCCATGCGGCCTGCCCAGAAGCCCGCGTATTGCGTGGTCCACCGGTCGTAGACCAGTTGGATGGGGATGGGGTTGAAGAAGAGGTGTCGGACGCGCCCCTTCTTCCTCGACGTGATCAGACTGGCTGCTTCCAGGATTCCGAGGTGTTTCATCACAGCGATGCGGCTGATGTCGAAGTGCGACGCCACTGCCGTGACACTCATCCCTGGCACTGAACTCACCAGGTCGAGCATCCGGCGGCGGCTGGGGTGGGCCATCGCGGCGAGCACACGATCGAGCTGTGAAGTATCCATGCATTGATACGTAACCAAAAGGTTACGTGTTGTCAACGGGCATTTCGCGATGGCAATGGCCTGGGCGTTTTACTCGGCACGAAGTGTCCAGAAAGGGGAGAAGCCCACTTGACTCCGATGTCACACCACAGTATGACTACAGTATGAAAATCACCATTTCACTTCCCGACGCGGTGTTCGCCTCGGCCGATTCCCTTGCGCAGCGGTTGAAGGTCTCCCGAAGCGCACTCTATGCGACCGCGGTGGCGGAATACGTGGCGAAGCACCGTGACGCCGACGTCACCGCAAGGCTGAATTCCGTCTACGCTGATTCGCCCAGCGGAATCGATCCGGACATGCGCCGGGCACAGGCTCGCTCGGTAGCCGAAGATTGGTAGTCGCACGCCGGGAAGTATGGTGGGCGGACCTGGACGAGCCGCGCGAGTCCGAACCCGGCTTTCGGCGCCCCGTCCTCATCGTCCAGGCGGACGCATTCAACCGAAGCAGGCTCAGAACCGTAATCGGCGTGGCCCTTTCGTCGAATACGCGGCTCCTGGACGCTCCGGGCAACGTGCTCCTTCAGGCGGCAAGCACCGGCCTCCCCAGGGACTCGGTCGCGAATGTCACCCAGCTGCTGACGATTGATGAAGACTACCTTACCGACCGGGCCGGACAGGTTTCCCGGAGACTCATGGCGCGCGTCGAGAACGGGCTGAGGCTGGTGCTGGCGCTTTAGGTCAGGCTCGATTCCGGTGACACCAGCCCCACCCACGAAACCCCGCCCGCGAACACGTGTACGAATCACCATGCGCCGGTCGATCAAACAGAGGCTCGCCTGCGCATGACCTTCGGCCGGGAGAGTCGACATGAGCCGTCGGTTTTTCACCGGCGTGGCGATCTGCGGATCGCTGGTGGCCGCTCCAGCGTGCGATTGGGGTCTGTTCGACACGTCGCCCGAGCCGGCTACCCTGACCGTGACGGACTACGAGTTTCGGGTCGGTCAGAATCTCATCACAGGGCACCTTGCGATCTCGATCGAGAATCAGACCCGAGAGCTGGTTTGGTACCACGGTTGCGGGAGTAGTCTTGCTCGACTCGGATCCGAGGGCCAATGGCAGGGGGTCTGGGGTTCCATCTGCACCCTCTTGAAGGTGGAGGAGGTGCCGATCCGTCCCGGCGAGGTGCTCGAGACGACCGCGTCCATCTACGCACACATTGCGGAAGACTCAACAGGCTGGACCACCCCGATCGACGGCACCTATCGACTCTGTGTTTTCATCCGCACGGCGCATGCGGGCGTGTCCACAGATGGATGCGATGGAGTTCTGTCCAAGTCGTTCCCGGTTGCGACGGAACCTGGGTAACCGGAGGCCACCCATGTTCGAGCACTTCCTGCCCTTCATCGTGACTGCCGTGCTCGGCTTCGTGGTGCAGCCGCCGATCACCGAAGTCGGGTTCCATGGAGGGCCACACTGGCCCGACACCTCCAAGCGCGAATTGCACGTGATGGTCGGGGCCACGGCCCATACCCCCCTGGATGACCGATTCGGTGTCCAGTTCGGCGCCGCGTACACGCAGCGAGGACGCTCGTGGTCGTGCTGGTTGATTACCTGCTTTGAGGATTGGGACCGGGGCTACACCCAAAGCGATTTCATCGACATGTCGTTACTCGGCCAGGTACGGTTGCCGCTGGACGACGCCGTTGGCCTGCAGGCCGTGCTCGGGCCCAAGTACGGAGTTGAGGTGGTGTGCCGCAGCGAGAACCACACGCAGGGGACGGAAAGAGAGTGCTCCCGCCCGATCGGTGCGAGATACGATGTACGGCTCGTTGCTGGCGTCGGCGTGGCGATCCAGGCGTCCCCGCGCGTCGACGTGACGGTCAACTATCGCTACGGCTTCGACCTGCAGCAGTGGGGATTCTGGGACTGGGTAGACGGAGATAGCGACCAGTTCGAGTCCTCGCTGATCGCGGGCGTCACCTATCGGATTGCGCGCTAGCCTGAAGACAGATGCGCTGGTGACGAACGGCTGTCACTCCAGCCCCTCGGTGCACGCCCGATCCAATCCAAAGGCGTCTCCAACCGGGAAAATCAAAAGGGCAATTTTCGTTATTCCCGTTTGTACGCCAAGACGGCCGACGCTGTGGTCGCCCCCCGGCCACCCCCAGTCCGTAGTCCCCCAAAAAGGGGATACCACTGCCCCCTGGCTGACGAGAGCTTGGTCATTCCAACCGACATCTCGAACCAGGAGGTGAACGTGAAAAGAGTGCCGACATACCGCGGGGGCAGCGCCGAAGCGCCCCCCATCTTCGTCCTTGCCTTGACAATCGCAGCGACGGGCTTGATCCCATTCCCGCTCGCGGCCCAGAACACCGGAGACCGGGTCCGGGTGACGACCTCGACGATGGTCGCGGTCGGCGAAGTAACCACAGTGAACCGGTCGGGCTTCCAGGTGCAGGACCGGGGGGCCCTGCACTCCTTCTCCTACGACGACATCGCGCGCCTGGAGCGGAGCGCGGGCCGACAGTCCCAGTGGAAGAGGGGACTGATGTACGGCGGTGGCACCGGGGTTGGGGCGGGCGTCCTGTACGGAGCCCTCGTAAGCAGCACCTGCGACGTCCTGACGCTCGGCACCGCCAGCAACGAGTGTGCCGAGACCGGAGCGCAGGTGGCGCTGCTCGCCGGTCTGACATGGGGTGCGGCCGGGGGCCTCGTCGGAGCAGGCGTCGGTGCCCTGATCAGGCGCGAGGCGTGGGACGACATCCCGTTCGCCGGAACGCGCCTGAGCCTTACGCCCATCGTCGCGCCCCGCCCGTCCACCGGTGGCGTGTCCCTCGGCCTGAGGATACTCCATTGACTCCCTCAGCCCCATCGGTCGGTCGGGGCTCGCGGCACTCATCGGCCCCCTGGCGCCCACTGCTCACTCGCTGCGCATTGCTCCTGTCCCTGACCGCGTGCGGCGGCGGCGAGTCCGGCACCGCGCCAACCGACGACAACCAGGCCCCGACTGCCGTGGGCTCGATCCCGGCCCAGACGGTGACGGCCGGTGAAATCGTCACCGTTGAACTGACGTCGTATTTCAACGACCCCGACGGGGACGCGCTCACCTACGCCGCCACGACGTCCGCGCCCGCGATCGCGTCGCCGACGGTTTCCGGTGGCACACTGACGATCGCCGGCGTGTCCGACGGTACGGCGACGATCACCGTAACCGCCAGCGATCCCGGGGGGCTGACCGCGACCCAGAACGCGTCCGTCACCGTCGAGCGCCCCAACGCGGCCCCGACAACCTCCGGCACGATCCCGGCCCAGGTCATCGAGGCCGGCAAGGAGGTCTCCTTCAACCTTGCCGAGTACTTCAGCGACCCCGACGGGGATGCGCTGACCTTTGTGGCTTCCTCGTCCAACACCGGCGTTGCGACCACGCAGGTTTCGGGCACCCTGCTCACCGTCGTCGGCGTGGCGCCCGGCGATGCCACGGTGACCGCAACGGCCACCGACCCGGGCGACCTGTCCGCGGAACAGACGTTCATGGTGACGGTGCAGGAGGCGTCGATGGACCGGCAGATCCTGACCACCCTCTACATCGCAACCGAGGGGGCGAGCTGGAAAACCAACACGAACTGGCTGAGCGATGGGGCGCTCGGAACTTGGTACGGCGTCACGACCGACGACGACGACCGCGTCACGCACGTGGAGCTGCCGGACAACCGCCTGGACAACTCGATTCCGCGCGAAATCGGCGGCTTGAGCCAGCTCGTCCGCCTGGACCTGCGTGACAACAGCATGGAGGGAATGATCCCGCGCCAGCTGGGAGATCTCGAGAACCTGGAATGGCTCGACCTCAGCGATAGCCACTTCTTCGCGCGCGGCACGCTGCCCCCCGAGTTCGGCAATCTGAAAAAGCTGAAGCACCTCGACCTGAGCGAGATCATCTGGTGGTCCGGCGACGATCCGACCATTCCGCCGGAATGGGGAGGCATGGAGAGCCTTGAGAGGCTGGACCTGGCCCATCTCGGACTGCGGGGCAGAGTCCCCACCCAGCTGGGCAATCTCAAGAATCTGAAGTGGCTCGACATCAGCTACAACGTCTTCGAGGGCTCGATTCCGCGCGAGTTCATGAATCTCAAGCTGGAGAAGTTTCACTGGGTGGCCACACAGCAGCTATGCGCTCCCGCCGACGAGGAATTCCAGGCCTGGCTCAACTCGATTCCGGACCAGAAGGGACACCGGACCTGTGCTTCGGGTGGTTCGGATGGATAGACGCAAGGCTGCGGACCGGCGCGGCACGGGCACGCTCGGCGTGGCGAGATCCCGCTCGCTCCTCCTGCTGTGGCTCGCGTGGATCGCCGCCTGCGGAGGAGACGGCGGCGGCACCGCCCCGTCGGAGGACAACCAGGCGCCGGCCGCGGTGGGCTCGATTCCAGCCCAGACGCTGACGGCCGGGGAGGTCGTGACGCTCGATCTCGCGGCCGCTTTCAATGATCCCGACGGCGACGCGCTGACCTACTCGGCCACGACGTCCAATCCGGCGGTCGCCTCGCCGACGGTTTCGGGCAACACATTGACGATCGCCGGCGTCTCCGAGGGGTCGGCGGCGGTCACCGCAACCGCGACCGACCCGGGGGGCCTGACGGCGACACAGAACGTGGCGGTGAACGTGCAGCGTCCCAACGCGGCCCCCACCCCCGCCGGCACGATATCGGCGCAAGTCATGGAGGTCGGCGGGCAGGTCACGGTCAATCTCGCGGACTACTTCAACGATCCCGACGGGGACGCGCTGAGCTATTCGGCCACTTCGTCCAGTACCGCGGTGGCGACGGCGCAGGTCGTGGGCAGCATCATGACCATCGCAGGCCGGACTGCCGGCGACGCGACGGTGACGGCCACGGCGACAGATCCCGGCGGCCTCTCCGCCAGCCAGACGGTGACGGTGACGGTGGAAGAGCCGTCCATGGACCGGGAGATCCTGAGCACGCTCTTCATCGACACGAACGGAGCCGGTTGGGCCAACAGCAGCGGGTGGCTGACCGAGGCCGCGCTGGGCACCTGGTACGGAGTCTCGGCCGACGATCTGGACCGCGTCGTCGCGCTGGAACTGCCGGACAACCGCCTGGATAACTCGATTCCGCGCGAGCTCGGCGGACTGACGCAGCTCGTCCGGCTGGACCTGAGCGAAAACAACATGGAGGGCATGATTCCCCACGAGCTGGGCGATCTGGAGAACCTCGAATGGCTTGATCTGAGCAACAGCCTCTTCTTCGCCCGCGGTACGATTCCGGGTGAACTCGGCAACCTCAAGAAGCTGAAATGGCTAGACCTCAGCGAGACCCGCTTCTTTGGCCGAGTCGCCCTTCCCGGTCAAATCGTCAACCTGGAGAGCCTCGAAAGGCTTGACCTGCGATATGCAAGTCTCGAGGGCAAGCTCCCTGCCAAGCTGGGTGATCTGACGAACCTGAAGTGGCTGGATATCAGCCGGAACTGGTTCGAGGGCGAGCTCCCCCGCGAGTGGATCAAGCTCAAGCTCGACTACTTCCATTGGAAGCCCATCATCGACGACGTCGATCTCTGTGCTCCCGCCGACGAGGAGTTCCAGACGTGGCTCAATTCGATAGCCGACCACGAGGGCGGTCGGACCTGCGGTGGATAAGGAGGATGACATGAATAAGCAATTGTGGCCCCGGAAATCCGTCCGGGGGAGGTCCCAGGCATCCGTCCGGGGGAAGCTGCAGGCATCCGTCCGGGGACGGGCTCGCGCAGCAGCCGCGGCAACCGCCCTGGCGCTCGTGCTTGCCGGGTCCGCGGCCCCGGTGTTCGCCCAGGACCTTCGAGCTCCCGAGGCGGCCGGTTCCATTCCCGCCCAGACCGTCTCCGCGGGCCAAGCCGCATCGATCGACCTGGTTCGGTTCTTCCGCGACGCCGATGGAGATGCGCTGGCCTACGCGGCGACGGTCTCGAACGCGGCGACAGCCACGGTTTCCGTGTCGGGCAACGTCCTGACGATTACCGGCGTGGCGCCCGGCACGGTGGTCGTCACGGTCTTCGCCAGCGACCCCGGCGGTCTATCGGCTACGCAGCGCACCAGGGTCACGGTCGAGACGCCCAACCAGGCGCCGGCACCCGTCGGGACGATCCCGCCCCAGGCCCTCGGTCCGGGCCAATGGATCGCCATCGCCGTCTCTTCCTACTTTCGCGATCCCGAGGGGGCGATCCTGAGCTTCTCGGCGACAACCTCCGACACGCGCGTCGTCGGCGTCGAGGTTGCGGGCGACATCGTCACGATGACGCAGGCGGGCACGGGAGCAGCGATTGTCAACGTCGTGGCGCGTGATCCCGGCGGTCTGCCGGCTCGACAGGGCATCACGGTGACCGTGGGGGCGGTTGCCGCAGCGCCCGCTGTGGCACCTGCCGCCCAACCGCCCGAGCCTGCCCGGCCCGAGCGCGCCGCTCCCGCACCGACACGGCCCCAGCCGGCGCAACCCGGCGCACCCGCCGCACCCGTCGACGAGGCGGGTGCCCAGGCCCAGAGCGCGGTAGATGCCCGGCAACCCACTCCCTTCCCGCCGCGCCTGCTGACGGGTTTCGTGGAATCGACGGGGTATACGCTAGCCCAGGGCCGGGGGCACATAAGCGCTGGCTACCTGGGCGCCAACCCCTTGGCGCAGCTGGCGCCGCTGGGGGACTTCCTGCCCGGTGCGGGTCAGGTGTCCTACGGCTTGACCGACGATCTCACTGTTACCGCCGGTTCCGGTTACTTCTACTACAACGTGGGCGCCGGCGACCTCGACCTCTTCCCCTACTTCGCGCCGAAGTACCGCGCATGGCACAACGATCAGACTTCGGTTGCCGTCACGGGCTATGCGGGGCTCTGGCTCGCAGAGGAGACCGTGACCTACTACGGCGGCTCCGTTGCGGGCTCGATCGCGGTGGACGACGCGCTCAGCCTGCACGCTTCCGGCGGAATGCTGGGGATTTCAGTAACCGCCTTCGGCGAAACGTTCAACGAGCAGATCGGCGTCATGGCGGTCGGTGGCGACTTCCACGTGACCCCGGAACTGGGGCTGGCCGGTGAATTCCGGCGGGTCGGGTTCGAGGACGGAAGCAACGTCGTCACCGCCGGCCTGCGGTTCCTCCGATCGGCCATCGGCGCCGAGGCGGGTCTCGCCTACTTCCTGGAGGACGAGGCGGAGATCCGCCCGATCGTGAACCTGGCATACCGATTCTAGTTAGCAGATGTCCGTCTAGCCGACAGACGTTCGAAACGCGTCCAACGACAGAACCCTTTGCACGAGTTCGGTCTGTTTGTGTATCCCCAGCTTGCGGTAGACTCGCTTGATGTGAGTCTTCACGGTGCTTTCGGCGCAGCCCAGCGCGAGTGCAGTACCAGCGACCGTCTGCCCGGACGCCATGGCCACCGCCACACGGCTCTCCACGGGCGTCAAGCCCAACGCTGCTGCCGCAAGCTCCGGATCTACGGCGGCTCGGAGTGCCGGATCGACGACCAGCACCAGTGCCCTGACCTGCCGCGTACCAGGATCCGTCCACATTGCCTGCACGGGGTGGATTTCGAGGACCAGCGGGGATAGGGCCTCTTTCCGCGTGATTTTCATCGAGCCGCCGGTGCCTTGACCGCCAAAGGGGGGAGACACCCGAGCCAACAGGCGCTGCAACTCTTCGTTTTCCCCTTTGTGCACAGCAACCAGAACGCCCCTGTCGTCGCGCAGCCCGTCGCGTTTCAGCAGGACAGCGCGGGCACGGTCACTTGCCTCCAGTATGCGTCCGCGGCCATCGAGCTGGACCAGCCCCAGCCGCTTGTTCTCCAGCATTTCGGCAAATGACGCGCCCAACGCGTTGGCCCTGGCCATCGCACGACGGACGCGTGAGAACTGGCGTATGTGAGGAGCAAGGCGCTTGATGGTCCTGATCTGATCGTGCCCCCAACCGTCGCGTCGAGTGGAGTTGCCGCAGGACCAGACGATCGCCGTGCCGTCCAGCCCGTCGATCCCCATGAAGAGGCCGTCCTCCGTCTGGTGACGGGTCCGGAATGCGTACACGGCGGACTCTTTCTTCTCGTGGTCGGTGTACAGATTCGCCTTGTGTACCAGTTCGCCATCGCTAAGTCCGGCGAGCCGCGGAATCGCTTCGTCCCGCAGGTAGTAGTCACCGAAATACAGTTGCCGCAGATCCTCCCGACGCTCGCTATCGACAAAAAACTGAGACAGCCAGATCTGGGACTGCAGTCCCACAGCCGCATCCACGTACGTCAGGCTATGGCCGGATGTGGAGGTCACGTCGTTGATCAAACCGGCCACCGAGCCCCATCTGCCCTCGGCCAGCGCCGCCTTGTACATGTGCTCGACGAGGCGACTGAACCTGTCTTCCCGGGTCATCTCGGCTCCTTGCCTGTGAGACTGCGCGGGCACGCGTGACCGGCTCACGGCAGAGGCTAAGGTGCTCAGGACCTGGCCGGAGCGCCAGTCACCCGAATGTCGAAGTGCTCGAGCCCTCGCAGGACGATACTCGGCCGGTACCTTGGCGGCCGCGTGCCGAAGCCGATTCGGTCGAAGCGATCCAGCAGCACCTCCAGCGCGATCCGTCCCTCAAGCCGGGCAAGCGGGGCGCCCAGGCAGTGATGGATACCCCGCCCGAACGAGATGTTCCCCGCGTCAGACCGTGTGATGTCAAGCTCATCGGGTCGCTCGAAGCGCTCCGGGTCGCGATTGGCGGCCCCGATTGCCGGGGCGATCATGGTCCACGCCCGCACGAATCGGCCGCCGATTTCCAGGTCGCGGCTGGCAAAGCGCATGTCCAGCTGCACCGGCGAATCGTAGCGCAGCAGCTCTTCGACGGCCGAAGGCATAAGTTCCGGGCGCTCCCGCAGCAAGGCCAGCTGGTCGGGATTGCGCAGGAGTGCCCTCAGACCGTTGCCGATCAGGTTGGTGGTGGTCTCGTTTCCGGCGATCAGTAGCAGGCGAAGCATCACGGTCATCTCGTCGAGTGTGAGCTTGTCGCCCTGCTCTTCGGCTTCCACCAGCCGTGAAATGAGATCGTCGCGAGGATCGCGGCGGCGCTGCTCGATGATCCCACTGTGGTAATCGGCCAACTGCCGTTCGTTCTGGTGCACCAGCTCCTCTTCTTCCGGCGTAAGAAGGGGTTCCAGCGCACGGGCCAGGTGGCCGGACCACACCTTGAACCGGTCAAGATCCCTCTCGGGCACACCGATCATTCCCGCGATCACCAGCGTTGGCAGCGGCCCCGCGTAGGCCGTCATGAGGTCGAATTCGTCACTGCCCTCGACTTCGTCCAGAAGAGCATGAGCGGTGGCTCGGATGTGGTCCTCCATCTTCGCGACCGAGCGGGGCGTGAACGCCCTGTTCACGAGCCCCCGCAGACGCGTGTGGTCCGGCGGGTCCAGCACGAGCATGCTGGGCTTCAGCTTCTTGCGGGTGGCCAGCGAGCCGCGTGACGAACGCGCCTTGTGCAAGTCGTTGGAAAAGTGCCGGTGATCCCGGAGAATGCGGTCGACATCCGCGTAGCGGGTTACCACGACCTGTTCGAGGAGGATGCTGTAGTGGACCGGGTCCCGCTCACGGAGCTTGCGATAGACCGGATAGGGGTTCGCGACGAAGTCCCTGGCGAGCGGCCACCAGGCCACGCCGCTTCGCAACCGCTCTTCGGCCAGCCGCGCGCGAATGTACACCGACCTGGCCGTCGCTGTAATCGCCCTTTTCACCGTCATCACGTTGACAGTCCTCCGCTACGTGATACGAGCGAGGCATGTCGGCATTTCGGCTCCCTGCGTCTCTTCCCGAATGCCCCGCCGGCTATCCAGAGAAGATACTACGCCCGGCAGGTCGGGGATGGCTGAGCGAGTTGACTAACCCCCTGGTCATGTCAACCGGAGTTTCCATTCTGTAAACCGTAGTTGACAATGCGCTCCAACGCGCCCCCTACCCCACCCCATCCCCAATCCCCTCCAGCCGCCTCGCCACGTCCCGGCTCCGCAGGTTGCTCACGTACACCTTGTCGGCACCGATCGCCCGCAGCCCCCGGATCGTCCGCAGGCAGATCTTCTCGGCGGTGGCACCGGCCTCGAACTCCCGAGTGATTTCGCGCGCCGGCACGGGAAAGTACCGCCCCAGGTAGTCCAGCGTCCGTGGGTTCGCGCTGTGGTAATGGAAGACGCCGTAGACGACCGGCAGATCGACGCCGAGCCGCGCCAGCTCCGCCTGGAAGCGCTCCACACAATCCAGGGAGTGGTGCGACACGATCTGCGTCAGGACGAAGTCGGCGGTGAAGTCGGCGGCGGCGATGAAACGCGCCTGTTCGACAGGATCCCGATGCGGATTCGCCCAGCCGCCGAGCGGCAGGCCGGGCTGATCGGCGCGCAGGATGCGGCGGAGATCCTTCCCGTGCGGGACGCATCGCTCGGGGCCGACGGAATGATCGCCCCCGACCACCGCCACCGCCGCCACCCCCAGCCCCGAAGCCCTCCGCGCGAACATCCGGCAGTACTCGAGCGGATGCTTGCAGGTCAGAAACGGCACCACCGCACCGAGGTCCGCGCTCCCGCCAAGATTCGCGGCCAGGTGCCCCAGGCTCTCCTCTTCGTGGTCCCCGGCGGCATCGTCAGTGAGCAGAATGAACGTGTCCTGCCGCGCCAGGCGCTGGACCGCGTGGTGCATGTCGATCCAGACGCTCATGCTGCGCGTGGTGCCCATGCCGAGCCGGGGCGGCCGCAACTCGACCGCGAGCAGGGGCTCCGGCTGATTCAGGCGTTGCAGCAACGGGCTGGGTTCGCGGCCCGCCGGGGTCGCGGCGCGCGGCGGGGCGGGCGAGCTCATGACGCTGCCCCGATCAGCGGCGCCAACTCCTCGAGCTCGACCGGCAACTCGCCCGTCAGCACCTCGGCGCCGTCCTCGCCGATCAGCACGTCGTCCTCGATGCGTATGCCGGTCCCGTCCAGTTCGGGCACCCGGTTGCAGCTCCCGGGCGGGAAGTACAGCCCGGGCTCGACGGTGAAGACCATGCCGGGCTCCAGTTCGACAGGCCCGCTGGCGCCCCCACCGTCCGCGCCCGCGCGTCTTGCACCCCCACCGCCCCCGCTAACGCCCGCGCCGCCCCCGCCCGCGCCGGCCCCGCCGGCATACCCCGCCCGCCAATACGCCCCCACATCATGCGTGTCCAGCCCCAGCCAATGCGATGTCTTGTGCGGGAAGAACACCCGGTGCGCCCCACCCTCAAGCACCTCATCCACGGTCCCCTCCACCACCCCCATCCCCACCAGCCCCCCCGCGATCACGCGGCTCGCCGCCTCGTGCACATCGTCCAGCGTCCCACCCGGCCGACACGCCGCCAGCGCCGCGCGGTGCGCCTCCCGCACGATCTCGTACGCGTCCCGCCGCGCCCCCTCCAGCCGCCCCCACGCGGGCACGGTGCGCGTGATGTCGGCGGCGTAGTAGTCGAACTCGGCGCCCGCGTCCATCAGCACCAGGTCGCCGCTCCCGATCCGGGCGCGGTTGGCCGTATAGTGCAGCGTGCACGCGTTCGCCCCCGCGCCGACGATCGTCGCGAAGGCCGGCCCGCCCGCGCCCCGCCTCCGGAACCCCGCCTCGAGCGCGGCCTCCACTTCCCACTCCCCCGCCCCGGGCCGCACGCGCCCCAGCGCCTCGCGAAACGCGGCCACCGAGATCCGCGCCGCCTCGCGCAGCCGCGCGACCTCGGCCGCGTCCTTCCGCACCCGCATCGCGTCCAGGACCGCCCCCGGATCGACCACCATGTACGCGCCCGCGCCCTTCCTCGCCCGCCGCGCCCGCCCGGCGCGCAGCGCCTCGCGCACCACGTCGTCGCACACCGCCGACGCGCCCAGGCGGTAGTGGATCCGGTCGCCGTCGGCCAGCAGCGCCGGTGCCCGCGAACGGAACTCCGTCATCGGGAAGACCGCGTCCGCGCCGAAGCGGGCCTTCACCTCTCCCGGGTCCAGACGGGGGCCCGTCCATCGCTCCCGTTCGCCGTCCCGCTCGGGCACGAAGAGCACGAAGCGGTCCTTTGCGGCGTGACCCCTCAGTACGGCGACGCTGCCCCCTTCCTCCCATCCCGTGACGTAGAGCATCTCCGAGTCGGGGCGGTAGCGGTACTCCGAATCGCCGCTCTTGTACCTGACATCCGCAGCGGGCAACAGCATGGAACCGTCCGCCATGCGCGAGAGCGCGGTTGCGCGGCGCTCGGGGTATGGAAGTGGCGGAAGGCCGGTCAACGGCGTCCGGACTCCGCTCCGGCGCGTCTCAGGGGCGGATTCTGGATCAGGAAGTGCTCGAACCAGCTCCGAATGCGCTCCAGGCGATCCACCAGCAGCCACGGTTCACCGGTCCGCGAGAGGCCGTGCGACGACCTGGGGTAGCGGACCAGTTCCACGGGCACGCCGAGTTTCCTGAGCGACATGAACCACTGCTCGCCGTCGCCGATCGGGGTGCGGTAGTCCTGCTCGCTGTGGATGATCAGCGTCGGCGCGGTGACGTTCTCCACGTACGAGATCGGCGAGAGGCGGCGGTAGAGGTCGCGCTGCTCCCACGGCGGACCGTAGAACTCGTACTCGGTCAGGCCCTGCGCGTCGGAGGTGCCCCACCAGCTCTCCCAGTTGGTGATCGAACGCGAGGTGACGGCGGCTTGGAAGCGCTCGGTGGTCGCGGTAAGCCAGTTCGTCATGAACCCCCCGTAGCTTCCGCCCGACACGCCCAGCCGGTTGGCGTCGATCTCGGGGTATGCGGCGAGCGCGGTCTCGACTCCGGCCAGGTAGTCCTCGCGGTCGACGATGCCCCACTCGCCGCGCGTCGCGTACTGGAAGTCGTGGCCGTAGCCGGACGATCCGCGCGGGTTGGTGTAGAGGACAAAGAACCCGGCGGCCGAGAGCACGTGGAAGGTGGGAAAGAAGGTGTTCCCGTAGGCCGAATGCGGTCCTCCGTGGATCTTGAGCACCATGGGGAACGAGCCGCCCTCGCGGAAGTTGACGGGCCTGACCATCCAGCCCTGGACCACGGTGCCGTCCTCGGCCGTCCAGGTCAGCTCCTCGGCGGGCATGAGCGTCACGTCGGACAGCCAGCCGTCGTTGAAGCGTGTCACCTTCTGCTCGCTCGAGCCGTCTCCGGGGCCGACGTAGAGTTCGGTCGGCGTGACTGCGTCGGTCGCGGTGAAGGCCATGACGTTGCCCGCGTCGGAGAACGAGAAGGAGGACAGACGGCGGGCGCCGCGCGTGACCTGCTGGACGCGGCCAGCGGTTGGGGGTGCGGCCGCTGCGGCTGTCGCGGCGGTTGCGGCCGCAGGGGTCCGGAAGAGGTGGCTGTCACCCTCCACGCCGGCGGAGAAGAGGACGCTGGCACCGTCGGCGGACCACATGGGGGCACCGGGACGGAGATCCCAATCGGCGGTCAGGTTGGCGGGCTCGCCGCGGAAGTGTCCGTCGGGGCCGATCTCGGCGACCAGCAGATCGGTCTGGCTGCCGCGGGCGGGGGTCGACAGAAACGCCATGCGGCGGCCGTCGGGCGAGATCGCCGGGGCGCTCTCGGTGCCGGGGTTGGTGGTGAGGCGCCGGACGGTGCCCACGCTCACGTCCACGGCCCAGATGTCACCGGTGTTTTCGCTGTTGAGTTCGTCGTCCTGGCGTTCGTCGCCGGTGAAGAAGATGACCTGGCCGTCCTCCGACCAGACCGGGTCGCCCACGTCGAAGGAGACGCGCGTGAGTTGCGTGGGTGTGCCGCCATCCGCGTCGACCACCATGAGCTGCCGCTTCTCGCGCGTCAGGTAGTGCGGCTGGAAGTCGAGTCGGCCGTCGCGCTTGTAGCGGATCGAGGTGATGACGCGGCCGTCGAAGCGGGTGGCGTCCAGGGTGGTGGACACCGCATCCGGGGCGATCCAGCCCTCGCGGCCGGCGGCCTCGGCCTGCTCCTGGTCACCGGGGACGCCCGACTCGCCCGATTCGGGCTCGGGGGCCTTCACATAGGCGATCGACGCGCCGTCGGGGGACCAGACGGGCGGCCCCTCGACGCCCTCGATGTGGAAGGCCTCGCCGCCGGGGCCCCGGACCCGCACGAACCAGACCGGGTTGGGATCGTCTCCGCGCGAGGACGAGAAGGACAGGAGCGAGCCGTCGGGCGACCAGCGGGGGCCGCTTGATTCCTCGTTGGGGCTGGTGACGGCGAACGGCTCGCCGTCCGGGCGGCCGCCGGACAGCGGCTGGACCCAGATCTCGCGGTGGCGCCGGTTCTCGTCCTCGACGACCGTGGTGACGGTGAACGCCACGTGCGCCCCGTCGGGCGAGACCGCAACGTCGCCGACCACGGCCAGGCGGTAGTAGTCCTCGGGCATGTACCCGCGGATTTGTCCCGCCAGATCGTCGACCCCCCAGAGGGTGGCCGCGAGCACGGCGGCGAATGCGCTGAGGCCGGTACGACGGCTGTGAGGTGCCATTGCTGACTCCCATCCTGCTACGGAATGTTGGCAGGCCAAGGTAAGCCGCGACCGGGATTCGGCTCAAGGGCGGCCCGTGTCATGCCGACGCGCGTCCGGCGTATTACCTTGTAGCGAGTATCAACGCTGGAGAATGCCCCGTGCCGCGTCTGCTGTTTCCGATGGTCTGTCGCCTCGCCTTCGTCGTCCTGCTGTTCGGCAGCATCGTCGCGCCCGCCGCCGGGCAGGTGGTCCGCGGCCGGCTCGTCGACTCCGCCGATAACGCGGCCGTGGGCGGCGCGATGATCAGCCTGCTCGACCGCGAGGACAACCAGCTCTCCCGGGTGCTGACCCGCGACTCCGGACTGTTCGAGGTGAGTACGCCGATCCCGGGCAGATACCGGCTGAGGGCCGACCGGATCGGGTACGCGACCACCTGGTCGGACCATTTCGACCTCGCGGCGGGCGATACGCTCACCATCAGGATGACTTCGGCGGTGGCGGCGGTCTCGCTCGCGGGCATCGAGGCGGAGGCCGACCGGCGGTGCCGGGTCCGTCCCGAGGAGGGCCTCGCGGTCACGCGGGTGTGGGACGAGGCCCGCAAGGCGCTGGACGCCGCGGCGTTTACGCAGGAGCGGGGGTACTACCGCTACGAAATGATGGGGATCATCCGGGAATTGGGACCGGAGGGCCGCCAGGTGGTCTCCGAGGACCGGGATTTCGAGCGTGCGTACCGCCAATACCCGTTCATTTCCCTCCCGGCGGATACGCTGATTGCGGAGGGGTTTGCGAAGATCACGCCCAACGAATCCGTGTACTGGGCCCCCGATGCGGGCGTGCTTCTCTCCGACCCGTTCCTCGACACCCACTGCTTCCGTCTCAATACGGGTGGAAGGGAACCGGGGCTGGTCGGCCTGGAGTTCGAACCGGTCCCCGGCCGGAGAATTGAGGAGATTCGGGGAACGTTGTGGATCGATTCCGAAAACTCGGAGCTGAGGCGCCTCGACTACTACTACCAGAACCTTGACCTCCCGGCCGGGCTTCAGCGTGCCAACCCGGGGGGAACGGTAGAGTTCGAAGCGCTGCCCAACGGCACCTGGATCGTGAGTTCGTGGAGGATCCGCATGCCCCGCGGCAAGGTCGAGGTCAGTCCCTTCGACGGCAGGGTCGTGACCGTGCTCGAGGGGGTCACCGAGCAGGGCGGCGATGTCCTCAAGGTCCACGGCAGCGAAGGGACGGTGATGGAGGCGGACCTGGGCGGACGCATCGCGGGCGTGGTGTTCGACAGCCTGCGCGCCGGACTCCCCGGCGCCGTCGTTTTCATCGAGGGTACGGCGATCGAGACCACGACCGATCGCGAGGGCCGCTTCGAATTCACCCGACTGGAGCCCGGCATCTACTCGGTCAACTTCACCCACCGCTACTTCTCGCGGTTCTCCTATTTGCCCGAGCCCTGGGACGTGGAGGTGGTCGACGGCGCGGAGACGCCCGCACAGGTGAACTTCGCGGCCCCGCGGGTCGGCCGGGTTCTGGACCGGCTCTGTGACGACGTCGAAGCGCCGGGCGAAATGGTCACCATGGCCGGCGGACGCGTGCTGCGAAGCCACGCCATCCTGGTCGGCCGCGTGACGAACGACGCCGGCGATCCCGTCGCCGGTGCGACGGTGCGCGTCCTGTTCCGGGAATACGACATCTCCGTGTTCCAGGGAGAGGCCTCCGTCGACCGGCGGTTGCGGGCGGGCCGGGCCGGAACGGCGGTCACGACCGACGCCCGGGGATACTACCGTGCGTGCTGGGTTCCCGTGGATACCAGCCTTCGCGTAGCGGTCCTCGACCCCGGCGAGCAGCTCAACCCCGACGTGCTGGAAGTCGCCTATTCGCCGTCCGAATACGTGGCCTCGAGGGAAGAAGAGGTCATGATTCCCGCCGCGGAACGCTACGCCACCCTCAACTTGCGGGTTGAATCGAAGCAGCCCTGACCGGTAGCTTGCCCGCGAAGTCTTCCGACTCCCCTGACGAACGGTCGACCAGCGTGACCATGCCAACCCCTCGAATCCGTCACCGTGTGCCTCGCGTGCCCCGGCGGGCCGTGGCGATCGTCATGCTCGGCGCGGCAACCCTCCACCCCGCCCCACCGGCCGCGGCGCAGACCGAAGCGGCCGACACCGTCGAACTCTCGCCCATCGTCGTCTCCGTGCTGCGGTCGCCCGTGCGTCTCGACAGGCTCCCCTTCTCGGCCTCGATCATCGCCGGCCGCGACCTGGCGCAGGGCAACTCCGGCTTGTCCATCGAGGAAGCGCTGCACGCGCTCCCGGGCGTGCGCGTACAGAACCGGTACAACGCGGCGGTCGGCGAGCGCATCTCGATCCGCGGGTTCGGCGCGCGCTCCCAGTTTGGAGTGCGCGGGATCAAGATCCTGGTGGACGGGATCCCCGCGACGCTTCCGGACGGACAGAGCACGCTCGACCACCTCGACATCGGCTCCCTGGGCCGGGTGGAGGCGCTGCGCGGACCGGCGGCGGCCCTGTATGGCAACGGCGCGGGCGGCGTGCTCCTGTTTCGCAGCGCGGAGCCGTACGCGGGACGCTATAGTCAGGGGGCCACCTTCGTGACCGGCTCGGACGGGCTGCTGAGGATACAGGCGACCGGATCGGGCACGGCGGGTGCGGTCGGCTTTCGCGCCAGCGTCGCCCGGACCAGCTTCGACGGCTTTCGCAACAACCTCTCGGAATCCGGCGAGGACCCCTACAGCCAGTCGGACCGCACCACCCTCAATGCAGGCTTCACTACCGCGGCGGCCGGAGGCACACTGGCCGTGCAGGTGAACGGCCTCGACCTCGACGCGCTCAACGCGGGTTCTCTCCCGGCCAGCCTCTTCGACGAGGGGAGCAATCAGGCGTGGGGGTTCAACGTGGCCCGCCGCACCAGAAAGGCCGTCCGCCAGGGCCAGGCGGGCGTCAGCTGGACGGGTGGTGTGGGAAGCCTGGAGGGTGCGTTTTCGGCCTACGGTGTGAGGCGCGAACTGGACAACCCCATCCCGACGCGCGTGCTTGATCTGACCCGCAACGGCGGCGGCGTGCGGGTTGCGCTGGGGCGCGAGTGGGACACCCGGGCGGGTCAGGGACGGCTCGACTTCGGAGTGGAAGGCGAGTTGCAGAAGGACGATCGCCAGAACTTCGCCAACGACGGAGGCGAACGCGGGGGCCGGGTTCTCGATCAGGACGAGCGGGTTCGCGCGGCGGCCCTCTTCGGGCAGCTTCAGGTGCCCGTGGCCGCGCGGCTGAGCGTCATGGGGGCGGTCCGATTCGACCACCTGGACTTCACGGCCTACGACCGCCTGGTCCTGATGGACGACCCCGACGACTCGGGCTCTCGCACGATGAGCGGGCTCAACCCGTCGCTGGGTCTCCACATCGACCTGGGGGACCACGGCCTGTTCGCCTCGCTCGCCCGTTCCTTCGAGACGCCGACCACGACCGAACTGGCCAATCAGCCCACCCGCGCGGGCGGCTTCAATCCCGGCCTGGAACCCCAGAGCGGCTGGACGGCCGAAGGGGGAATACGCGGCGCGCTGGGCGGCCGCTCCGCCTACGACCTCACCGCGTTCGCTTCCAGCCTGTCCAACCAGCTCGTGCCGTTCGAGGTCCCAGCCGCCCCCGGACGGCGCTTCTATCGCAATGCAGGCCGATCCACCGTGCGCGGTTTCGAGGCGTCGGCGCGGGCGCTGCTGTCACCGGTTCTGACCGCGCGCATCGCCTACGGGTACGTCAGCGCACGGTTCACCGAGTTCTCGGTGGGCGAGAACAACTTCGACGGCAACCGCGTGCCCGGGATCGCGCCCCATCGCCTGGAAGCCAGTCTGAGGGCCGGCCGCAGGGCGTGGTTCGGCGAACTGCGCGTCGAGCGGCGCGGCGAGGTGCCCGTGAACGACGCCAACGACGCGAGCGCGGTGGGCTACACGCTGGTGGAGCTGCGTGCGGGAGCCTCCGGAGTCCGGGCAGGGAATGTGCGTGTGTCGCCGTTTGCGGCCATCACGAACCTCACGAACGCCCGCTACGCATCGTCCGTGGTGGTCAACGCCTTCGGGGGACGGTACTTCGAGCCCGGACCCGACCGGGGCGGCTACCTGGGGCTGTCGCTCGCCTGGGACCGGGACCGCTGACACCCGGCCTCGTCGATCACGAGCCACAGGCTGTTCGCTACCGCGCGCTCCCCTTCCGCATCCGAGGGCCGGCTGACGATTCGTCCGCCCGCGGACATCGCCGACGAGCCGCCGCCGTCGAGGTTCAGGGCTTCGTCCACTCCCAGCGACTGGAATAGTTCGGTCAGCTCCGGAAGGGACATGCCGGCGGAGTGCGGCATCTGCCGCCCGTCGACGACGACGATCCACAGCAACGCGCTCTGAACGTCCAGGCCGACTGCCGTTCGCGGGTGTCGCGCGGCGGCGAAGGAGGGACGTTCGGCAACCCCCAGATCCCCCACCGGGCTTCCGCCGTCCAGAAGCTCGGGGAAGCCTCCGATGACCTGAAGTGCCGCGCCGACGGTCGCCGTCTCCGTATCGGCCGGCCCGATTCGAAGCATCCGGTCCCGTCCCCACGAAAGCGCGGGCCGTGCCGAAACACGCCGGGTCGAGCCGGTGACTTCCGGTCCCACCGGAGTCCCATCCGCGGCAAAGAAGTCCCCGTTGACACCGGCAATCACCTCTACTTGGCCGGACGGCCGCATTTCCGAGATGGCCTTGCGAATGCGGGTGACTCCGTCGTCGGCCAGAGCCGGGATCACCCTCAGGTCCAGCTGACACTGCGCCAGGTCGGCCGACACCATATGGATCGCCCACGGCCCGGACGGCGACCAGAGGTAGCGATAGTGGACACCCCGGCTCAGGGGCACGACGCGCACCGAATCGGGTGCATAGCGGGTCAGGGCGGCCTCCGGGAGCGGAGGTGCGGGCCTGGCGCCGTCGTCCGCGCCGGCGCACGCCACCGACAGGCCCGCCAGCAAGACCGACAGGGCCTGCCATCCGTCGCGGCCTGGTGGCCTACGTCTGGGAGACGTCATTGATGCATCAACCTGGAAGCCCGGAATCCGCCGGGTTATACTCGCCCACCATGATCCCACCGTCCGCCTTCCCCCGCAACCGGCCGATCCGACGAGACTTCGGTACCTCACGGCCGCGACTCGCCCCGGCGATCCTCCCCGCGCTGTCGCTTGCCTGCCTCCTGGCCGTCGCCGGTGCGGCCCCGCTCTCCGCCCAGTACCGGTTCGGCGTTTCCCTGTTCGGCGCGAGCATGGCGGCGCTTGTCGGCGAGTACCGCTGGGATCGCCAGGGAGTGGAGGTCCAGGTGGGCACCTGGCGGCTCAGGGACGTCAGCGTGTCGGTCACGGCCAAACAGTACCTGGGCTCCCGTTCGGTAGAGCCCTTCGTAGGCGTCGGCCTGTGGGGGATTGTGGCGCGGGAGGAGGAAGGCACCGGAGCCGGCCTGGTCGCCCGGGTTCCCGTGGGTGCGGGCTGGGACTTCGCATCCGGGCACAACGCCGCCTTCACAATCCACCTGAACCGCGCGCTGGCGGTCAAGCGGCCCGGTGCGGGGGAAGGGCCACCGCTTCGCACAAGCCTCGTCCCGCTGCCGGAGTTCAGCTACCGCCGGTGGGACTCGAACTGACCGGAAGCCCGGTCGTGCGGAGCCGGTCGGAAGTAGTCCAGCCACCACAAGACCCGGCCATCCAGGCCCCAGTCAATCCACCGGCTCCATCCCCACGTACTTGAGCCCGCTGCCCGTGTTGAATAGCACCACTTCGTCGCTCTGCCGGATCAGTCCCATCTCGAGCAGTCGAGGCACGGCCGCCGCCGTCGCCCCGCCTTCCGGCGCTCCGAACACCCCCGTCGCGGCTCCCATGGCCTCGACCCACTCCGCCATCGCGCTATCGGTGACCGCGACCGCCCCGCCCCCCGATTCCCGCAGCGCGCGCAGGATGAGGAAGTCGCCCACGGCCCCCGGAACCCTGAGCCCCGCCGCAAACGTGGAGGCATCCTCCCACAGGGCCGCGTGCTTCGTCCCCTCCTCCCACGCCCGCACCATCGGGGCGCAACCGGTCGCCTGCACGGTGAACATCCGCGGCCTCTCGCCACCGATCCAGCCAAGCGCCTCCATCTCGGCGAAGGCCTTCCACATGCCGATCAGCCCGGTGCCGCCGCCCGTCGGGTAGACGATCGCGTCGGGAAGCCGTCCGCCCAGCTGCTCGAACAGCTCGTACCCCATCGTCTTCTTGCCTTCGACACGGTACGGCTCCTTCAGGGTGGACAGGTCCCACCACCCGTCCTCGTCGCAACGCTGGCGCACGACCCGGCCGCAGTCGCTGATCAGGCCGTCCAGCAGCTCCAGGTCGGCACCGAGCGCGCGGATCTCCGCCAGGATCGGCGCCGGGGTGTCCAGGGGGACGACGACGTGAACCGGCAATCCGGCGGCCGCGCCATACGCCGCCGCCGACCCCGCCGCGTTGCCCGCCGACGGAATCGCGAGCTCCCGCGCCCCCAATTCCAGCGCGCGCGAGACCGCCATGCACAGTCCCCGATCCTTGAACGAGCCCGTCGGGTTCTGCCCTTCGTCCTTGATCCATAGACGGTCCACGCCCACCCGCTCCGCCAGGCGCTGCGACTCCAGCAGCGGCGTGAACCCTTCCCCGAGGCTGACCTGGCAGGCACGGTCCCGTACCGGCAGGACCTCTTCATAGCGCCAGAGCGTGGGTGCTCTCCCGGCGACCGCTTCGGGGGTGAAGCGGCCCCGGATTGCGTCGAGATCGTAGCGGGCGAAGAACGGTTTGCCCGCGGGCGACAGGCCCTGCAGGATCTCGGAATCGAAGGTGGCGCCCGTTGCCGTGCATTCGAGATGCGTTGCGCCGGCAGGCGCGGGGGTGGAATCGCTCATTGCGTCGTCGGGAAGTGGAGGGGGTCGATGGCCGCGGAGCCGGTGGCCGCTGGGCCGGTGGCCGCGGCAGGACAGGGGTAAAGCTGGCATCCGGGGCATCCATGTGGAACCTTTGGCGGGTGCAACCCTTATCTTGCGTACATGCATCTCAATTCCCGACAGACAATACAGCACGCCCACCTTCGCCTGGATCCGAACCCATCGAAGCCCAGCTGATACGCCAAGCGTGCGAAGGAGACGGACAGGCCGTCCGGGCGCTCTACGACCGGTATTCCCCCCGGGTGTACGCGGTCGTGCGGCGCATCGCCGGTGACGACGACCTGGCGCACGACTACGCCCAGGAGACGTGGATTCGGGCCCTGCGCGCCCTGCCCTCCTTCCGCGGCGAGGCCCGTTTTTCGACCTGGCTTCACCGGATCGCGGTAAACACCGCGTTGCAGGCGGTGAGGAAGGCCAAGACGAGGAAGATGCGCGAAATGCCGCTGCCCGAGGTCGTTGCCGTGGCTCCGCAGGTCGGCGATGTCCTTCTGGAGAGAAAGCTGGAACAAGCCCTAGACGAGCTTCCCGAGGGGATGAGAAAGGTTTTGATCCTGCACGACGTGGAAGGCTATACACACGAGGAAATCGGCACCGCCCTGGGGGTGACCTCGGGCACGTCGAAATCACAGTTGTTCAAGGCGCGAGCAAAGATGAGGCGCATGCTGCGAGGTTTTGAACCACAGCCCAAGGAAGTGGAAGCATGGAGCGTTTGAGTCTCGAACAGTTGGCTCGGCTGGTCGACGAACGGCCGACATCCGAAGAAAGAGCGATCCTCGATGCGGACCCCGGCCTGCGGCGTGAGCTGGACGCGCTCAGGGCCCAGAAGGGAGCGCTGAGGGACCTGCCTTCCATGCTGCCGCCCCCGGACAGCTGGCCGGAGCTCGAGGAAAAACTGATGGCGGAGGGCCTCATCCGCGGCTCGCGCAGGGACCCCGCATTCTGGCGCAAGTGGATGCGGATGGCCGCCGGCCTGGTACTGTTCATCGGGGGAACCGCGTTCGGCTGGGCGGCGGGCGGTGCTCCCGCAGCCGCCCCGAACGGCCTCGCGGCGGGCTCGGACGCGGCGGACACGGAAGCGGTGTCCTTCGCGTCCCTCGAAGAGGCGATGCTCGCGGTGCAGGAAGCCGAGCAGGAGTGGTCGGCCGCGTTTGCCGAGTTCCGCCGTCTCCTGGGCGCCCAGAGCGAGCGGGAATTGCCGGGGGATCCGGCCGTGCGGCTCGCCGCCATCGACGCGCTTCTCGCCGCGAGCAGGGCCGCGGTGGAGGAATCGCCGGCGGACCAGTTCTTCAACGGACTGGTGGTGAGCACGCTCGCCGAGAGACAGCAAACCCTCCGGCAGATAAGCCGGGCGAACTGGCATTGAGTGTGATGAGGCTCCGTTCCACTCTGGTCCTCGCAGCCTTCCTGGTTCCGGGCGCGCTGTTTGCCGGTCTGCCCACGGCGGCGGCGCAGGATGCGGTCCGGGTGTCGGATGAGGGCGGCTGGCTGGGCATTCGCCTGGACGCCTCCGTGACCGTGATGCCGACGGCGGACAGCGCCCATTTCGAGATCGTGATCACCGACGTATACCGGTCCGGTCCGGCGGACCTGGGCGGTGTCATTCCCGGGGACCGGGTCGTAGCGGTCAACGGCGGCCGTCTTTCCACGTGGGAGGCGTGGTTGAATGCCGTGAGCAACCTCGGGGCGGGTCAGACCCTCCACCTCACGGTCCGGCGCGATGGTGACGAGCAGGATGTGTCGATCGTCGCCGGAACCCGGCCCACAACGCTGCAGCCCGCGATCGCCATGGAACGCTTCGTCGACGCTCAGGCCCGGATGAGCCGGCACATCGATTCCCTGTTCCAGGTGGTGGTCGACTGGGGAGACCTTGCCGACGGCGTCCTCTCTGCCGAGCAGCGGCTTTGGGAAGCCACTCGAGCGATGATCCGCGAGGCGAGGGCGGAAGTGGATGCCGGCGAAGCCGAGCAGCGTCTCCGGGATCCCATGGAGCCTCCGGACGCGGGCGGCGGAGGGGGACCCGGAGCCCGGCGCATCGACGTAGTGGAATCCACCCGGCCGCCGCTCCTTGCACCGTTCATCCTCAGCTCGCCGGTGGTCCTCGGCGGCGCGTTCGTAAGCGACCTGACGACCGACGTGGGGCAACAGTATTTCGGGGTCGAGTCGGGCGTGCTGGTCACCAACGTACTCGACCTGAGTCCCGCGGCCGGGGCTGGCCTTCGTGCCGGAGATGTCATTACGTTCGTCGGCAGCGAGGCGGCGGGCACGGTGTTGCAGCTTCGCGTCCTGTTGACGCAAGCTGTTTTTCCGGTTGAGCTTACGGTCGTCCGTGAGGGAGACCGTCTGAGCATCGCCTATCCGCGCTAGCAGACTGATAGCAAACTGCTAGCACCCAGACGGTTGCGGGTCGCAGCGGGGGCGACCGGCCGTCGGCTACTCGTATCGCAACGCGTCGATCGGATCGAGCGTTGAAGCCCGCCGTGCCGGCCAGATCCCGAAAAAGAGGCCGATCGCCGCCGAGAATCCCAGGGCCACCACAACGGCTTCCGCCGCCACGGCCGTCTCTGCCCCGAACATCTGCGAGATCAGCCTGGCTCCCCCCATTCCGCCCGCAACCCCGAGCATGCCCCCGAAAACGCACAGCACGAGCGCCTCGATCAGGAACTGGAAGAGAATCGTCTTGCGCGTGGCACCCAGCGCCTTGCGCACCCCGATCTCGCGGGTCCGTTCCGTCACGCTCACGAGCATGATGTTCATGATCCCGATCCCGCCGACCAACAGACTGACACCGGCGATTCCGGCCAGCAGCATGGTGAACGTCTGGGTGGTCTCGTTGAAGGTCTCGAGGAATTCGGACGATTGCTGGATGCTGAAATCCGCTTCTTCGGTGGGCAGGATGCGGTGCTCGCGCCGGATCACCCGGTCGATATCCGCCCACGCGGGGTCGAGTTCTTCGGGAGACGGGGCCGCAACGTAGATCGAACGCAGTCGGTCCCGGCCGCCCATGACCCGGTACATGGCGGTGGAAAGGGGGATGTAGATCTGGTCGTCCGGCTGCATCCACATGGCCCCGCCCTTCTCCTTCAGCACGCCGACCACCTCGAAGCGGATACCCCTGATCTGAATCGTGCGGCCCACCAGGAGGCCGGGCGGGGTTCCCAGATCCTCCGGGACGTTCGCGCCCAGGACGGCAACGCGCCGTCGGCCCTGCACCTCGCCCTCGTCGAAGAAGCGGCCGTACGCGATTTCATGGCTGTGCAGCGGGAAGAATGACGGCCATGTCCCAACGACCGAGTTCGACGAATTCCAGCGCAGGTACGAGACCTGCAGGCGGGACTCGATCTCGGGCGCGATCTGGTACTGGTCGCCCACCTGTTCGCGCAGCGCGACCGCGTCGTCCTCCTCGAGACGGCGGTTTCCGCTCGCCACGCCCCGGAAGTATCCCTGGCCGGGCCGCACGGTCAGGATGTTCGTGCCCATGTTCTCGATCTGCTGCTGGACCTGGCGCTGCGCGCCCTCGCCCAGTGCGACCATGGTGATCACCGCGGCGGTACCGATCACGATCCCCAGCGTAGTGAGTCCCGAGCGCAACGCGTTGGCACGGATCGAGGCGAATGCGACGACGATCGTTTCCTTGATGACGAACATCGGTGGCTCCTATCCGCCGAAGGGACGCATGCGGCCCCTCATGCGGTCCATGCGTTCCTGCTGTTGCGCCTGGAGCTGCGCAGCGCCGATCAGCGCGGTTTCCTCGCCTTCCTCCAGTCCGGCGAGGATTTCGGCGTAGTCGTAGTCGCCGATCCCCATCACCACCGGCCGCGGCGCGATGTTGCCGAGTTCGTCCATCACGAACACGACCGCGGGACGGAAGGATGGATCCCCCATGCTTCCGCCCATTGCTCCCATCATCCCCATTCCGGCACCCCGGTTGCCGCCCATGCCCGCGCCCTGGGCGCGTTGCCAGCCACCAACAGGCCCCGCACCACGGCCTCTCCGTGCGGTTTCGGCGTTCTCGGCGTTCTGGTCGCCGTCGGCGGCCACTTGCGCATCCTGCCCTGGAGCGTCGGCCTCGGCGCCTCCGTTCGTCCCGGCTGCCACCTCCTGGCCCCCGGACCCGCCCGCGCGCCAACCCTCGCGCATGGCGGCCATGAGCACGCGTGCCGAATCCGCCGTGATCTCGCCCGACTGCATCTTCTCGCGAATGCTCGCCATTTCGCCCGCCGCGGGTCCGCCACCGGCGCCAGGGCGCCCGAAACCGCCGCGCCCTCCCATGTCCGTCTCCACCCCGGCACGCGCCGCCGCCTGGGCCATCAGCTCGCCCCAGGCAGCGTTTTCGACCGAGACGGCTTGCGGATCAAGACCCAGCACCTCGGCCGCGGGCGCGACCTCATAGGGCTGGACCACGGCGCTGTTGGGCACCGTGAGGGTCTGCAATCGCTCATCGACCAGGACTTCCACCTCGGCGTTCATGCCCGGCTTCAGAAGGCCGGCGCGGTTGTCGAGCAAGACGATGACCGGGAACATGGTCACGTTCTGATTGACTACGGCCTGGGGCTCGATCTTCTCGATTTCACCCTGAAAGGTCCGGTCCGGAAAGGCTTCGACCCGCACGGTGGCGACCATTCCCGAGGTCAGCTGTCCCATGTCGGTCTCGTCGACCAGGGTGCGCACGCGCATGTCGTCGAGGTTGGCCATCATGAACAGCGTCGTGCCGCCCGACACGTTCTGGGTGGCCGACTGAATCACCTGCCCGGCCTCGACCAGCTTCTCGAGGATCGTCCCGGCCATCGGTGCCCTGATGGTCACGTCGGTCCGGCGCAGCGTGGCCAGTTCCAGATTCGTGGTCGCCCGGACCAGCGCCGACTGGGCATTGGCGTATTCCAGTTGCTTGCTCTCGTACTCCTGGGCCGTGATGACCTCGACCCTCAGCAGGGTGTCGCTGCGTTCGAGCTGGCGCTGGGCGATGTTCATGCGCTCGCGCGCCACCGCCAGGTCCGCCTCGGCCTGCTCGTACGCGTTGTTCACGTCACGCGGGTCGACCTGGGCCAGAAGCGTCCCCGGCTCGACCTCGTCTCCCGAGTCGACGTGGAGCTCGAGGATCTCGCCGGACGCCTTGGACTTCACCTCGACCTTCAGCACCGGCTCCAGCTCACCGGTCGCTTCGGCGGTGATCCGGAGGTCGCGGATCTCGGCTGGGACGGTTTGGATGCTTACGGCCTCTTCCTCGGGTTCGGCCTCGCATCCGCCCACGGCCACCCCGGCCAGGAGGGTTGCGGCAATCACGCCTGATCCTTGCAGTCGCATCAATTCATCATCCCTTCGTTGAAAAAATCGCGGTCCACCAGTCCATCGGTCAGATGAATCTGGCGCGACGCGGACGCGGCAATGTCGGGTTCGTGCGTCACCATCAGAATCGTCTGACCCGTCCTGTTCAGCTCCACGAGGATCTGGACGATCTCGCGGGACGTGGTCGAGTCCAGGTTCCCGGTCGGCTCGTCGGCCAGGAGAAGCGCGGGATCGTTGACGAGAGCCCGCGCGATGGCCACGCGCTGACGTTGCCCTCCCGAGAGTTCGGGCGGCTTGTGGTGCATCCGGTCGCCCAGACCCACGCGTTCGAGCTTCTCCTCGGCACGCTTCCGACGCTGCCTGGCCGGCACTCCCGCGTAGATGAGCGGAAGTTCCACGTTGTGAAGCGCCGTGGCCCGCGGCAGCAGGTTGAAGGTCTGGAAGACGAAGCCGATGTCGCGATTGCGCACGCGCGCCAGCTGGTCGTCCGACAGCTCCGACACCTTTCGTCCGTTCAGCCAGTATTGGCCGGCGGTCGGCGTATCCAGGCAGCCGATCAGGTTCATGAAGGTGGACTTGCCGCTCCCCGACGCACCCATGATCGCCACGAATTCGCCCCGGCTGACCTCAAGATCCACGCCCCGCACCGCCCGCACGGTCTCGGCTCCAAGCACGTAGTATTTTCGCAGCCCCTCCGTGCGGATGATCATCCCGTTCGCCCCTGCGCCACTCCCGTTTCCGCTTCTCCCATGCCCGTTCATCATCACAAATCCCTCCCCACAATCGATTCAAGTTCCGCTTTGGCAAGCGCATAGTCATACCTTGCCGTCACCAGGTTGGCCTCGGCCTGATCCAGCGCCACCTGGCTCGTGATCACATCGAGAATCGCGGCCTCCTGCACGCCGTAGCGCGCACGGATGAGCCTCAAATCCTCTTCGGCCACGACAACCGCGTCCTGCGCGATCAGAATGGCCTGCTGCTGGGTCTCCAGCGTCCGCAGGGCGGAGTCGATGCTCTGCCGCACGCCCCTGCGCGCGTCGTCCTCCGACAGCCGGGCTACCCGCCTGCTCTCGGACGCCTGGCTGACGTTCTGCTCGCGCTGGAATCCGTCGAAGAGCTGGTAGCTGCCCGAAAGGCGGAAGTTCCAGCTCGTGTTGCCACCGTTGAAGGTCGGATCCTGGTTGGCCCACGTGTACCCTGACGAAACCGAGAGCGAGGGCAGGTACGAACTCCGGGCGTTGCCGACCGCGGACCGTGCAACCGCCGAGGCCGCCTCGGCCGCCCGCACAGCCGGCGACACCGACTCGGCCAGCGCGATGATCTCCGGTTCACTGAGCAGGAGCGGCGCCGGATCGAGATTCTCCGGAAGCACCGGCACCACGGGCCCGGGCGCTCCCACCTGGCGACCCAGGGAGAAACGTGCGACTCGCAGTTGATTGCGCGCCTGCAGCACCGCCTGGAGCGCGTTGGCGAGTTCCAGCCTGGTGCGCAGCGTGTCGGACCGCGTGGCCGTCCCGGCCAGCATGCGCGCCCGGCTGATCGCGAGACTCTCTTCGGCTCGCTCGACGCTCGCCTCCGCAACAGCGACCAGTTCGAACTGGCGCAGCGCGTTCATGAACAGGGTCCGCGTCTGCAGGATCACCGCAAAGCGCTGGTCCTGAAGCCGGGCCTCGGCCTCCATGATGCTCGATTCGGTACGTCCCAGCTCGTGGAACTTGCGCCCGCCCTGGAAGACCTGGTAGTTCGCGCTGAGCGAAGCGTTGTAGGAGTCGTTGCTCCCCGTCACGACGCGCTGGGTCGTGGGATCGAAGCGGTCGAGGCTCTGCACCGACGCGCCCGAGCCGACGCTGATGTTCGGCAGGAAGGACCCCCAGGCACGGCGGCGCGAACTGCCGGCGTTGCTGAGGGTGGCCTGACTCTGAGCCAGCTGCGGACTGTGGATCAGCGCCATTTCCAGCGCTTCGTCCATCGTCATTTCCTGGCCGGTCTCCTGGGCGAGCGCCAGGTCCGGCGCGGTCGCCGGCGCCATGATCGCCAGACCGGCCAACCATATTCCAAACGCGTGTTTCACGATATCAACAATCTCCGTTTCTTTCCGGCCTCTCACCCCTCCGCTCCTCGCCGGACGAATCGCGGTCGCGGTCGCGATCGCCGAACCTGATCACCAGGAGCGAATCGTACAGCGCCCGCTCCTCCGGCAGCAGAATGGCCTTGATGGAGTCCCTGGTGGCGCGGAACAGATCTCTCCGCCGCGGCTCGTACGCCTCCCGAATCGGCTCGTACGCCGCACGAAACTCCTCGTCCAAAGCCCGCATGCGGACCGTAAAGTGCTGTATGATTTCGTCTACCTCGGCGCGCTTGGCGGGCGTGAGGCCGACTTCGTCAATGACAAGACGCCGGTCTTCGCGGCCACGTTCGTCCCTCGACTCCGGTTGTTCCGCCAGTCCCGCGTCCGTGCGGCCCGCCTGCCACGCCAGACCCCCGAGGAACCCGGCCGCCGCGACAACGACCAGGAGCGCACCCGACACGACCCGTGCCCGTTTCAACCTGGCCATCACGGACGATTCCCTTCCACGAAGGCCATGAAGGCCACCGAGCTCGAGTGTGCCTCACCGGTGATGGCGGTCTCCAGCACCTCGTCGCTGAAATCGCTCGCCAGCACATCTTCGAGAACGAGAGGCGTCCCCGGACCGGAGTCGCGGACCGCCTCGCTGCCCACCATGATCGCGGCGATGACGGCGGCAGCCAGCGCAACGGGTATGAGGCTGCGCGACCACCCCGAAAGCACGAGCTCGACCGATTCCCGCGCCCGATCACGTCGACGGGCGAGCTCGAACGCCGCCCGATCCATGATCTCCGTCCGGAACCGCTCCCAATAGCCGGGACAGTCGTGCGCCGGGTCCAGGACCCGCAACAACCTGATACGCTTTTCGTCTTCCATACCCACCTCAACTCGTTATTACGTGGTCCCGCCAGCCGGACAATTCAACACGCAACGCCTTTCTCGCGAAGTGCAGATGCGATCTGACCGTCCCGGAAGGCATTCCAAGCCGCTCGGCGATCTCGGAGTGCTTCCAGCCCTCAAGATCGTGCAAAAGAACGATCTCGCGCTGGACTTCGCTCAGTTTTTTCAATGCCTCCTGGAGGCTTTCCCGCAGTTCGGCGAGGCTCGCCGCCTTTTCAGGACTCGGCCCCGTGTTGGCGGCGCTCGCCGGAATCGGATCGCCTCTGCGCAGGCTCTCCCGCCGAATCAGGTTGCGCGAGCGGTTTCGCACAATCGTTAGAAACCACCCGGCGAACCGATCCGGATTCCGACAGTCTTCCAGCCGTCGCAGCGCCACCATGAACGACTCCTGAACCGCGTCCTCCGCGTCCTGTTGTCTGCCAATGACGCTCAGGGCGATGGAGAACGCCGGCTGCTGATACCGGCGGACCAGTTCCCCAAACGACTCAGCGTGTCCGCTGCGCGCCCGGGTCACCAACTCGGCGTCGGTCCGTTCCTTCATTCCTTGGGAGTAGACACCTGTATCGGCCTCCCCGTTGAAGCAGTTCCGCCTGGTGGTCGATGGATGGACAGCCCCACCGGGGCAGTCGTTAGCGTGGCCGAGCCGTCACGACCGTGTCGGATTCGCACCACGCCGCCCACGACGAAACGGACGCGTCCGCGATCCCTTGCGCCGTCGTCCCTTCGCCGGCCCTGACGCTTCGTCATGGCCCGACCGCACGTCGGCAACCAGACCGGCCAACTCCTCTTCGGGAATCTCATCGATCCCTCTGGCCAATACGTACAAGGGGCGCTCGGGATTCGGCCGGTCGCCGGACGCCTCGAAGGTCAGGTGCAGCAACTGCGGCCCTGCGTCGACCCCGGTGCCTACGCTGGTCGTCCCGGTCACGCGCACGGTCCACTTCTCCTGTGCGACCTCGATCTCTCGCGACATGCGCGAGTCGGGCACGCCCTGCGCGGCTTCACGCGCCGTCTGCAGCGGCGGCTGCGCCCTCGCCGGCATCGGCTTGCCGGACGAGGCGCGCTTCCGGTCGCGAGACGGCCGGTATCCGCGCGGCTGACTCATGACTTCCCGCACCGAGGCAGGAGGTTGTGGCGCGGGCGGCTCTCGTCCGGTGTCGTCCGATCGATCCATCAGTGACTCGGGCCCGTCGACTCCCATACAAGAGGCACGGCGTCGTCACCGAAGAACATCCGGATGTACTTCGCTTGAATGGGCGTTACCCGGCGCACGGCCCAGACGAGTTGCACGTGGTTGGGCTCCATCGGACGCCGCGGTAATTTCAATCCGACTTCGTGCGGCAGACGGTTCCCCTTGCGGTGATTGCAGGTGGAGCACGAGGTGACGACGTTGTCCCAGGAGTTCCCCCCACCCCGCGAGAGCGGGAGTACGTGGTCGCGCGTGAGGAACTCGCGAACGCGCAACTCCCGCTTGTGGCGCCGACAGTACTGACAGGTGTATTCGTCACGGGCGAACAGGAACGTGTTGGTGACCTGGCGGCGGAATCGCTTGGGAACGTGCACGTAGCGAACCAGCCGGATGACGAGCGGGAACGGATACCGCGAGCGGACGGAGCGAAAGGCCCGGTGCGAGTCCTCTTCGAGAACTTCGGCCTTCTCGTCCAGGACCAGCCGGATCGCCCGCCGGGCAGGTACGATCATCAATGGCTCGTACGAAGCGTTGAGAGCCAGGCAACTCACCCCGCAGCCTCCTCCTTGTTGTTCATGCCGCAAGACGCCGGGGACGGGCCCCGGCCACAACACGATAACGCATCGTCCGGCGGCGGTGAAAGCCGCGCCGGGTCACATCAGTTGCTGGGGGTCCCGGTCGAGCGAGACCCTCACGTCCCTGCCCGCGGGTCGAAAGTCCTCGGCGACCGCATGAAGTGCCCGTCCCACTTCGGACACGCGTCCCCGCAACAGCACGTGCCACCTGAAACGCCCGTGCAGCTTCTCGATCGGCGCCGGCGCCGGTCCAAGCACGTCCGGCCAAGGCTTACGGCGCGTGCGCAACCATTCGCCGAGGCGTTCGGCAGCGGCCAGGGCGTCCTTCTGGACCGGGCTGCTCAGCAGGATCCTCGCCATTCGAACGCGCGGCGGATACGGAGGGTCGCGCCGCGCCTCCAGTTCGCGATCCGCAAACCCCCGGTAGTCGTGGGCGACCGCGGCCCGGATGACGTAGTGGTCGGGCACATAGGTTTGCACGATGACCTCGCCGGGCAACTGCGCCCGGCCCGCCCGCCCGGCCACCTGTGCGAGGAGTTGAAAGGTTCGTTCGCAGCTGCGGAAGTCGGGCAGGTGCAACCCGATATCGGCGTTGATCACGCCCACGAGCGTGACGCGTGGGAAGTCCAACCCCTTGGCGATCATCTGCGTGCCCAGCAGGATGTCCACCTTGCCGGTCCGAACCCGGTCCAGAATGTCCCGATGGGACCATTTGCCCCGGGTCGTGTCCACGTCCATCCGCGCCACGCGTGCCCCGGGAAAGCACTGCAGCAGGATGCGCTCCACCTGTTCGGTGCCCAGGCCGCCGAACGACAGGTCCCGGGAGCCGCAATGGGCACAGTCCCGCGTCGGCGCCTCGGTGTGGCCGCAGTGGTGGCAGATCATCAGGCCCCGGCCGCGATGGAGAGTCATCGAGACCGAGCACTGGAAGCACTCACCGACGGCGCCGCAGACCTCGCAGAGGGCGAAGGAGGCATAGCCGCGCCGGTTGAGCAGGAGAATCGTCTGCTCTCGCCGTTCGAGCCGGCGCCGCAACGCCTTGGTGAGCCTGGGGGACAGGGTTCGCGGAGGAGGGTCGGCGGCAAGCGTCCGCGGGTCCGGCGCCGCCGGGCCGACGTTCCGTCCGGCCGCGCCGACCGAACCTGCCCCTCCGGCCTGTCCCTCCCCTGCCCGCCCAGGTCGCGACCTGAGATCCACAACGCGGACATCGGGAAGCACGCCGCCGCCCACGCGATCCGGGAGTTCCAGCAGCGCGTATTTTCCGGAACGCGCGTTCAGCCAGCTCTCCAGCGACGGGGTGGCCGACCCCAGGACGCACAACGCACCGTGCCTCGCCGCGCGCACCACCGCCACGTCACGGGCGTGATAGCGCGGAGACTCCGATTGCTTGTAGCTGCCGTCGTGCTCCTCGTCCACGACGATCGCACCGACGTTCGCAACAGGTGCGAACACCGCCGATCTGGGCCCGATGGCGATGCGTCTCTCGCCCGACCGGAGCTGGTTCCACGCGTCGTAGCGCTCCCCGTCCGAGAGTCCGGAATGCAACACCGCGACAAGGTCCCCGAACGCTCCTCGAAAGCGTGAAACGGTCTGGGGCGTCAGCGCGATTTCGGGCACGAGCATGAGGGCCCCGCCACCGCGCTCGAGCACACGCCGGATGAGTTCGATGTAGACGAGCGTCTTCCCCGAACTTGTGACGCCGTGAAGCAGAAACGTGCCCCCGCCGTCACCAAGCGTGGCGTACATTCTTTCCAGAACCCCGCGCTGCGCCGTGGTCGGCGCCAACGTCCTCCCATTCTCGGCCGGCTGGTCGCCGAACGGGTCGCGAACGACCGGCTCCCGGGTCACACGCGCGAGCCCCTTGGCCTCCAGCCCCCTGATCACGCCCCGGCTGAAGCCGCTTTCGACCAGGGCGGCCAGCGTCCGTTTTCCTCCAGCCTGCTGGAGCTGTTCGTAGGCTTCCCGCTGGCGCTTGGCGCGCCCGAAGGTGTCCTCGAGCTCGTCGAGCGTGCCGATCGAACGGGCAACGGTGACGACCGCGCGCATCCGCGGAAGGGGGCGATTTCCGGCCGCGCTTGCCATGCGGGCCGGCAGCATGGCCTTGAGCACGATGCCCACCGGCGCCACGTAGTAGTCGGACATCCAGCGGGCGAGTCCGAGCAACTCGCCGCCAACTACGGGTTCGGTGTCGAGCACCGACCGCACCTCGCGCACCCGCGGCACTTCGGTCCCCGGTCCCAGCACCCACCCGACGAGGGTTCGTCGTCTGAACGGGACCTCCACGCGAACTCCGACGGCGGGTGCCTCGCCGGCGACGCTGTAGGTGAACGACCGGCGCACCGGAACCGGCAGCGCGACTCTGATCAGCGACCGCGGTCCCGACGGCGTCACGTCAGCCACACGGCCCTGCTCCGGTCGGGCTGGCGATCAGCCGTCCAGGAGCAGAAAGACGTCCTGCTGGGGCTTCGCGACCGTGACTTCCGGTCCGTTCGGACCCATGTGGACGTTGATCTCGGTGCGCAGACCTACCTCACCCGCGATGTAGATGCCGGGCTCGACCGAGAACCCCACCCCGGGAACCAGCACGCGGTCATCTCGCGTCTCGAGATTGTCGAGGTTCGGGCCGCGGCCGTGGATGTCGCGATCGATCGAGTGGCCGGTGCGGTGGATGAAGTACTCCCCGTATCCCGCATCGGCAATGATCTTGCGGGCCACGTCGTCGGCCTCGAAGCCGCGGATGGTCTCGCCCCGGGCGTAGCGTTCCCGCAACGAGCTCACGACGCCATCGCGGGCGGCCTTGACCGTAGTCCACAGTTCACCGATCCGCGACGGCAGCTCGGCACCGAGATACCCCATCCAGGTCTGGTCGGCGGGCACGGAGTCCTCGTGGAAGGCGCCCCACAGGTCGATGAGCAGGAGGTCGCCCGCATCGATGCTCTCCCCCACCTCTCCCGGATCGTAGTGGGGATCTGCGGCCGTGGGACCAATCGCCACGATGCAATCGGTCTGGTCGGGCAGGCCCCGGCGCCTCAACTCGTGGCGGATCCAGGTGGCGAGCCCGCCCTCGGTGATGCGGCGGCCCTGTACCACGTGGCTGGCCGCGCGCGCAAAGGCGTCGCGGGCGACCGTCTTCACGATCTCGGACGCGCGCCCATGCTCCTCACGTTGTTCCGGGGTCCATACGGCGTAGAAGGTCGACACCAGGTCGCCGGAACTGTGCAGTTCGGCCCCCGTGTCCAGGATCACGTCGCGGATTCCGGCCGGCAGGAGATCGAGGTACGGGACGTTGCTGCGCGGCGATGTCTCGGTGGCCACGCGGCCATGCCCCTTCAGCAACTCGCGCAGTTCGCGCTCCATTCCCTGGCGGCTCGAATAGCTTCGCCTGGGCCAGTCCAGGTGGCGCCACGACGAGTGCTCGATCGCGTGGATCAGGAGGCGCGGCGATCCCTCGGCGGGGACCAGCGCGAAGCCGCGGCGGGTGGTCCACTCCAGACCAAGAAGCGAGCGCCCGATCGGATTCCGGTCCTTGAAGTCGTAGATCAGCCAGGCGTCGAAGCCGCGCTCGCGGAGCGCATCCTGAACCTCGGCAACACCTGCGGCACTCGCGAGCCGCGCGCCGGAGGTATCCGATGGGGACCTGCTCATTCCGTTTGCTCCATGGCTTCAAGTTCGGCGAGGGCGGTGTCGAGCCGCTCTCTTTCCTCCTCCGTCAGCCCGCTCTGCTCGGACGCCGGCGTCGCGGGCCCCCTCAGGCGGCGCAAGGCCAGAACGACCAGCCCCAGCCCCAGGACCAGAGCCGCCGGGGGCATCAGCCACGCCAGCAGTCCCGTGCCGCTCCGCTTGGGGAAGCCGCGATACTCCTCGCCGTGCGTCGCGACCACGAGTTCGATGAGGCTGTCGGCGGTCAGGCCGTCCCCCGCCCACCGGTCGATGCTGTCCCGCAACTCCTCGGCCTGCCACGATGGGCAGATCTCCAGCGTCTGGCCGGGACAGAAGGGCGACCGGATCTTCGAAATCGCCTCCTGGGCCGCGGGATGATACTGGTGAGCCTCGGTCTCCTGAGCGAAGGCACCGGAAGGGACGAGCAGAGCCGCCGCGACGAGCCGAACTCCGTGCACCAGGCATCTGCTCACGCTTCACTGCCTCCGTCTATCGCGGTCCCGTCCATGCCGACCCCGGCCAGGGCACGGAGCACGGCGACACACCCCGCCCCCGTGCGCTCCGGGTCGTATCCACCCTCCAAGAATACCACGACTCGACCGCCGCAACAGCGGTCCGCGGCATCCATAACCCGCAACGTCGCCTCGTGGAGGTCCTCTGGTTCGAGGAGTTGCCCCCCCAACGGGTCGCCCCTGAGCACATCGAAGCCGGAGGAAACCAGGATGAAGTCAGGCCTGCTTCGGTCCACTGCCGTGTCGAGGGCCATCTGGAAGACCTGGAGGTAGTCCCGGCCGGGCGTGGCGGGGGCGAGCGGGACGTTCAGGGTAAAGCCCTCTCCGGCACCGCTCCCGGTCTCGTTCGCCGCACCGGTGCCCGGGTAGTGGGGATACTGGTGGAGGGACAGAAAGAAGACCGAAGGGTCGTCGTAGAAGGCGTCCTGCGTCCCGTTTCCGTGGTGCACGTCCCAGTCCACGATCAGAACCCGCCGCGCAAGCCCCCGGGCACGCAGTGCCGCTGCCGCAATGGCGATGTTGTTGAAGAGGCAAAACCCCATCGCGCGGTCCGGGGTGGCGTGATGTCCCGGGGGTCTCGAAGCCACGAACGCATTCCGGAAGCGTCCCTCGGCCACACCGCGCGCAGCTTCGAGCCCCGCGCCCACGGTTCCCAGCGCCGCCTCCCAGGAGGCCCCTGAAACCCGCGTATCCGGATCGAGCGCACCCACGCGCCCGGTCTCCCGCGCCACCCGCACCGCACCGCTCACCTGCTCGATCAGGGCGTCCGTGTGCACCAGCCTCAGGTCCTCTTCGCCAGCGGCACCCGGCGCGACCTGTTCGACGCGCCCGTGCAGCGCGACCAGGTCGTTCTTCACCGCCGACGCCACCGCGCGCAGCCGTCCCTGGTGTTCCGGGTGCCCCCAGCCGGTATCGTGGAGCACGGCCGCGGCGTGCATGAGGAAGGCAGTCGACACGACGCTAGTCCCCCGAGACGCCTGCCAGGGCCTCCCTGCCCGCGATGCGCTCCTGGATGCTCAGGATCTCCGGGCGCCGCGTCCGTTGCGCGGTCACCGCATCGACCGCCGCGCTCGTGGCCGACATGGTCGTCAGGTACGGCACGCCGTACGCGATCGCCGCACGCCGCATCGAGTAGTCATCGTACTGGGACTTCTTGCCCAGCGGCGTGTTGATCAGCAGGCTCACCCGCCCGCTCACGATCCGGTCCACGATGTGGGGCCGTCCCTCCCCAACCTTGTGAATTCGTTCACAAGGAATGCCCAACTGGTTGAGGTGGTTGCGGGTGCCCCCCGTTGCAAAGACACGGAAGCCCAGGTCGACCAGACGACGCACCAGCGGCGTCACTGTGGGCTTATCCCGGTCGTTCACGGTCACGATCACCGACAGATCGTCATCACCCTCGGGCAGACGGTTGCCCGCCGACACCTGCGCCTTGGCGAACGCCATCCCGAAGGAGTCGTCCACGCCCATGGCCTCCCCCGTCGAACGCATCTCGGGACCGAGCAGCGTGTCCACATCGAAGCGGTTGAACGGGAACACCGCCTCCTTCACCGCAACCCCATTCACCTCCGGCTCGGAGGGCACGTTCAGATCCGCAAGCTTCTCGCCAGCCATCAGGCGGGCCGCCAGCCGCGCCAGCGGCACGCCCGTGGCCTTGCCGACGAACGGGACGGTGCGCGACGCCCGCGGGTTGACCTCCAGCACGTACACCTGCCCGTCCCTGACCGCGTACTGGACGTTGAGAAGTCCGACCACGCCCAGTTCCAGCGCAAAGCGCTTCGTCAGGCGCCGCATCTCGTCCAGCTCCGTGCGCCCGAGCAGGTAGGGCGGCAGAACGCACGCCGAGTCGCCCGAGTGGACGCCCGCGTCCTCGATGTGCTGCATGATCCCCCCGATCACGACGTCGGTCCCGTCGGAAAGCGCGTCCACGTCGGCCTCGAACGCGTCCTCGAGGAAGCGGTCGATGAGTACCGGGTGGTCCGGCGACGCCTTGACCGCCCGCGCGAAGTAGTCCTTGAGCGACGCCTCGTCGTAGACGATCTCCATCGCGCGTCCACCGAGCACATACGAGGGACGAACCAGCACGGGGAAGCCGATCTCCCTCGCGATCGCACGGGCCTCGTCCACGCTCATCGCAGTCCCGTTCGCCGGGACGCGCGCGCCGATTCTGCGGCACACCTCCTCGAACCGCCGCCGGTCTTCGGCCCGGTCGATCGCGTCCACCGAAGTCCCCAGAATCGGCACCCCCAGCTCCGCCAGCGGGTAGGCCAGGTTCAGCGGCGTCTGCCCGCCCAACTGCACGATCACCCCCACCGGCCGCTCCCGCTCGACGATCTCGACCACGTCCTCCAGCGTCAGGGGCTCGAAGTAGAGCTTGTCGCTCACGTCGAAGTCGGTCGACACGGTCTCCGGATTGGAGTTCACCATGATCGTCTCGAAGCCGGCCTCCTTGAGCGCCAGCACCGCCTGCACGCAGCAGTAGTCGAACTCGATCCCCTGCCCGATCCGGTTCGGCCCGCTGCCCAGGATGACGATCTTGCGTGCGTCGGTGGGATCGGATTCGTCCTCGGATTCATAGGAGGAGTAGTAGTAGGGCGTCGCCGCGGGGAACTCCCCGGCGCAGGTGTCGACGACGTTGTACGTGGGACGAATCCCCCACTCCCAGCGCTGCGAGCGTATGGCGGCCTCGTCCACCCCGCGCAGCGCCGCCAGTTGCGAGTCGGCGAACCCCTCGCGCTTCATGCGCCGCACCGAGGCCGCATCGAGGGACGGCAGATCCGCGAACCACCGTTCCAGTTCGAGGATCTCCGTCAACTGGTCCAGGAACCACGGGTCGATCCCGGTCGCGCGGTGCAGGCGCTCGATCGAAATGCCGGCCTCGAGCGCCCGCTTCAGCTGGTACTTCCGGAACGTCGTGGGTCTCCGCACCGCGGCGAGCAGCGCCTCCGGGTCGCCCGAATCGAGTCCGTCGTCGCCGGGGGTCCTGCCGGTCACCCAGCCGGTGCGCCCCACCTCCATACCCCTCAGCCCCTTCTGCCATGCGCTGCGGAACGTGCGGCCGATCGCCATGGTCTCGCCGACGGCCTTCATCTGGACGCCCAGCGTGTCGTCCACGTCCGGGAACTTCTCGAACGCGAAGCGGGGGAACTTTACCACCACGTAGTCGAGCGCGGGCTCGAAGGACGCCGGCGTGGTCTTCGTGATGTCGTTGGGGAGCTCGTAGAGATGATACCCCACCGCCAGCTTCGCGCCCACGCGCGCAATTGGAAAACCGGTCGCCTTGGACGCCAGCGCCGAGGAGCGGGACACGCGGGGATTCATCTCGACCACCAGCATCTCGCCGTCTTCGGGGTTCACCGCGAACTGGATGTTGCAGCCGCCCGCCTCCACACCGATCTCCCGGATGATCGCGATCGCGGCGTCGCGCATGCGCTGATACTCGACATCCGACAGCGTCTGCGCGGGCGCCACCGTGATCGAGTCCCCCGTATGCACCCCCATCGCGTCGAAGTTCTCGATGGAGCACACGATGATCACGTTGTCGACGCCGTCCCGGACCACCTCCAGCTCGTACTCCTTCCACCCGATCACCGAGCGGTCGATCAGCACTTCGCCTATGGGGCTGGCGTCGAGCCCCTTGCGCACCTGGGCCTCGAATTCGGCGAGATTGTAGGCGGTACCGCCACCGGTGCCGCCGAGGGTGAAGGACGGGCGGATGATCGCGGGGTAGCCGGTGTCTTCGATGATTCCGAGCGCCTCGTCGATGCTGCGTGCGAAGCCGCCGTGCGGCACCGCCAGCCCGATCCTGTTCATGGCGGCCGTGAACTCCTCCCGGTCCTCGGCCATCACGATCGAGCGCTCGTCCGCTCCGATCAAGTCGACGCCGTGCGCCGCCAGCACACCCTGCCGGTGCAGGTCCATCGCGATGTTGAGCGCGGTCTGTCCCCCCATCGTCGGCAGCAGCGCGTCCGGCTTCTCGCGTTCGATCACCCGCTCCACCCACTCGGGCGTCAAGGGCTCGATATAGGTTCGGTCGGCCAGGTCCGGATCGGTCATGATCGTCGCCGGATTCGAGTTGACCAGGACGACCCGGTAGCCCTCCTCCTTGAGAGCGCGCACCGCCTGCGTGCCGGAATAGTCGAATTCGCAGGCCTGTCCGATGACGATGGGACCCGATCCCAGGATCAGGATCGAGTCGATGTCCGTGCGTTTAGGCAATGATTTTGTGCACGCTGCTAGTCGGAGCTCTTGGCGGATTCCTTCCGGACCGCGGTGCGGAGGGCCAGGGTGAGGCCTCCCCACACGAACGCCATGATCACGATCATGGTGATCCAGGTTGCGGTGGTCATTCTTGTGACCGGCTCCCTTCGACTGCGCGGTGGGCATGTGGGGCGGCCACGGAAGAGGGGCCAACGGCGCGTGCCGGGCGGGGAGCGCCTTTTCCGGGGCCGGATTAAGGTGCGGAAACGGGGGTGCGGGGGCAAGACGTGATTCGGAAGAACGACTCGCGCCGGGCGAGCGCGCTGCGGAGCACATCGGGGTCGGCGCGGACGAAGCGGACGGGTGTGCCGGGCCGGGCCTGGGCCAGCGCGTCGAGCGCAATCGGATCGGCGGAACCGAGCTTCGCGTACCCGCCGATGGTGGGGCGGTCGCGCGTGAACACCAGGGGGAGGCCGTCGCCGGTGACCTGAACGGTTCCGTCCACGAGCGGTGTCGAGTCGAGGACGCGTGGGCCTGTGGTGAGGGAGGGGCCGACCAGGCGGATCGCCGTGCGGTCGCTCGCGGGGTCGATGGTCCAGGTCGCGTCGAACACCTGATCCCGTTCTGCACGCGAGAACTCGCCCCACTCATAGCCGATGACCAGCGATACCGTCAGCGAATCCGGCGGCGGCGGAATCAGCTCGTCGGGGACGCGGCGGACCGGGCACCGGTGGTCGGGCGCGCGCCACCGCAGCGTCTCGCCCGGGCGGAGCGGCCGGCCCAGCAAACCGGGCAGTCCGTCCCGCACCACGGCCGACGCCGAGCCGAATGCGGTGGTCACGTCCAGCCCGCCGGGAAAGGCCAGGTACGAGCGCATGCCGGTCGTGCCGTACCCGAGGCGGAGAAGGTGGCCGGGCCGCACACGCATGGTTCGCCACGCGCCCGTCTCGACACCGTCCAGCGTGGCCGCGCAACCCGTACCGGTCATCGCTACCACGGTCTCGACGGCAAACCTCAGCGCGAACCCCCCCAGCGTGATCTCGAGCGCGGCCGCCCCCGGATCGTTCCCCAGGAGCCGGTTGGCCCACAGATACGCCCGCTGGTCCATGGCGCCCCCAGGAGCGAGACCGGCGCGGCGGCCGGCGCGTCTACCCAGATCCTGAATCGTGCAAAACGGCCCGGGACGCTCCACCACACCGTGGGCACTCATCCGCAGTGCGCCTCGTAGGCGTCACGACTGATCGCGCGAAACTCGACTGTGCCGCCTGGACGGAAGCGGGAGATCCGCTCCGTGGGATCCGAGAAAAACGGCTCGGGCACCCGGCCGACGATGCGCCAGCCGCCCGGGCCCGCCGCCGGATAGATCCCCGTGCGCCGATCCGCGATCCCGACCGAGCCGGCCTCGACGCGCCGCCGGGGCGTGGCGAGTCGCGGCATCGCGATCCGCGCATCCAGGTCCCCCAAATAGGCGAATCCCGGTGCAAACCCGGTCGCCAGCACCGTGTACGGGGTGCCGCTATGGACACTGGCCACCTCCGCGACGCTCAGTCCTGCGCCCACCGACAGCTCCTCCAGGTCGGGCGCCAGCTCCGGGTCGTAGCAAACCGGCAGCGAAACGGGATCGCCCGTGTCGATTTCGGGCACGCCCAGCATGCATTCCTTCGCCGCCGCCGACAGCCGGGCCTCGACCTCTTCCGGGTCCCATGTGCTCGGCGAGCCCTCGACCAGCAACCCGTTGAACGCCGGGATCGTGGCTCGCAGGTCCCGCAGCGCATCGCGCGCGAGACGCTCCAGGCCAACGACGCGCGCGACGCCCTCCCGGTCGGCGGGCACCGGCAGAGTGACCAGGGCGCTGACCGGACCCGGGAACGTGATCACGCGTGGCGTGGGATCAGCTCACGGATGCGGTGCAGGACCGCCGTCGCCGACGGGTTGTCGCCGTGCACGCACAGCGTCTCGGCCTGCACCGCCAGCGGTCCCTCCGGTGTCTCCACGAACCCGCCGACCAGATTCGCCACGTGCTTCGCGACCGCGTCGTGGTCGTCGAGGACCGCCCCCGGGATCGAGCGCGACTGGAGCCGCCCGTCGGCCGCGTAGGCGCGGTCGGCAAAAGCCTCGAACGCCAGCGGCAGTCCCGTGTGCTCGAGCATGGCCGCGTGCCGCCCACGATCCGGCGTCGCCTGCAGGACGAACGTGAGCGACGAATCCACGGCGGCCACGCCTTCGGCCAACCGCGTGAGCAGCCCATCGTCGTTCATCATCGCCAGGTACAGAGCCCCATGCGGCTTCACATGATGCAGACCCGTCCCCACCGCGGCCGCGACCGCTTGCAGCGCCCCGATCTGCGCCTGCATCTCGCGCACGAGCGAGTCGAGCGGCCAGTCCAGCCGCAGGCGCCCGAAGTTGCGCCGGTCCGGATAGCCGGGATGCGCCCCTGCCTGCACCCCGTGCTCGGCCGCCAGCGCCAGCGTGCGCGCCATCGTGTCCGGGTCCCCGGCGTGGCCTCCGCATGCAATGTTCGCCCAATCGATGAGGGGCATCACCGCCTCGTCGGCCCCCTTCTCCCAGGGCCCGTAGCTTTCGCCCATGTCGCAGTTGATCAGCATGCGGAAAGATACCGCCTTGGCCGCGCGACTCGCACGGTGCATGTTGAAGCCAATCCTACCCGTCCCTTCCGGCCTTTCGAAGGAAGCCATGAAACGCCTTACCGCCGCGGCCATCGCGCTCGTCCTCCTCCAGCCCACAACCGTCCACGGCCAGCAGGAGCGCTCCTACGACTACTTCGCGCCCCAGCGGGAGATGATCCAGCGCGGCGTGCAGGCCATCTTGCAGTGCAACGGCCTCTTCACGAGCGACCGCACCCTGGAGCAGGTCTTCGATCAGGAACTGGTCTACCTGGACACTCCCGTCGGGACGACCGAGGGCGGCGACTACGTCGTCGACCGGGAGAAGAAGGCCGTCGCCATCGGGGCCCCCGGCGCGATCCCGACCATGCGGGCCGCGTTCCGCGAAGGGATCGGGTGCGTGATCATGTCGCCGGATCAGACCTTCGACGACATTGACGACCTGCCGATCCTCAAGACGCCCCCCCTGTCAGGCGATCCCGCCACCATGCCCTGGCCGGACGGCGACCTGATCGAGGACAGGCCGCTCCCCGCCGGCATCGACCCGGCCGCCCTCCAGGACGCCTCCGACTGGACCTTCGACCGCGAGTCGCCGGAGCAGGTGACCCTCAGCCTGATCGTGGTGCACGACGGCCGGATCATTCACGAGCGCTACGCTCCCGGCGTCGACATGTCCACGAAGACCCGCACCTGGTCCACCGCGAAGAGCATCGCCGTGACGCTGATCGGGATGCTCGCCGACGAGGGCAAGCTGGCGCTCGACGACCCCCTGCCCTTCGACTGGCTTCCGGACAACGCCGGCTCGGCCGAGACCGACCCCCGTCGCCAAATCACCCTCCGCCACGTCCTCAACATGTCCAGCGGCCTCTACCCCGTGGACAGCTGGGGCATGGAGTACGCAACCGGCTCGGGGTTCTCCTACTGGGCCGGCGCGAGTTCGGTCGACGGCGCGCGCAACCGCTCGCTCATGCGCGAACCCGGCACCTTCTGGGACTACGAGAACTACGACACCCTGCTCGGCGTCTACGCGATGAAGCTCATGATCGGCGACCCGCAGGCCTACCTCGAATTCCCGCGCAAGCGCCTCCTCGACAAGCTCGGCATGCGGAGCACGCTCCTGAGCACCGACCGCTTCGGCGACTTCATCCTCAGCAGCCAGGTCTACACGACGGCCCGCGACCTCGCCCGCTTCGGGATGCTGTACGTGCAGAACGGGGTGTGGAAGGGCGAGCGGCTGGTGTCGGAAGAGTGGATCGCCTTCGCGCGCACCCCTGCTCCCGCCACGTCCGAGAGCGGCAACTTCTACGGCGGCCAGTTCTGGCTGGTTCCGGACGACCGCACCGACGTGCCGCCGGACGCGTATTCCACGGCCGGCAACCGGGGCCAGTTCGTGGTCGTGTTACCCTCGCACGACGTGGTCATCGTCCGCCGCGGCCTGGACTACGGCCGTCAGGGCTTCGACCGCTGGGACATGACCCGCGAGGTGCTCAAGGCGTTCGAGCCGGTGGCGACGAGCAACCGCTAACGCCGGGCAGCCGCAAACGCCTCCGCGCGCCAACCGCGACTCCGCGAGCATCCTCTCGACTTGACAGTTACGACATCGTGTCTTAACATTACGACATATTGTCGTGTCACCTGTTGTTGATTGGAGGGAAAGAGCGACCATGACGACGCCATCCCTACCCAACGCCGAACTCGCGGTCATGGAGCTGCTGTGGAAGGAGGGCCACCTCACCGCCCGGCAGATCCTCGAGCAGCTCTACCCTGACGTCGCCAAGCCGCAGCACGGCACCGTCCAGCGCCTCCTGCAGCGGCTCCGCGCCAAGGGCCTGGTGGTCCGAACGCGCGACCTGGCCGTGAACGTCTTCTCGCCCACCGTCAGCCGCGAGGACTACGCCAGCGAACAGTTGGAGTCCCTCGCGAACCGGCTCACCCACGGCTCGCTGGTGCCCATGATCACAAGGCTTGTGGAGGACAACCGGCTCTCACCCGCCGAGATCGACAAGCTGCGCCGTATCCTGGAGGAGTAGCATGATTGATATTCTGCTTCAGATCGGTATAGCCAAGCTGTTGGTATCGTGTGTTCTGGCTGGATTGGCGCTGGTCGTGCAATGGCGTGTGGTTCACCCCGCCTTCATTCATCGGTTCTGGTTGCTGGTGTTGGTCGCGCTGCTGCTTCCGGCGGTGGTCGCGATCCCGGTGCTCCCCCGGGAAGGTGTGGCGGCGGCTGTGGGCGTCGATGGCGTTGTGCTCGCGGCGGATGGAACGGCCCGGATTCCAGCCAATGCCACCAACGGTCCGCGCACCGAATCCGGCACACCGCTCGCTGCCCGAATCACGGACGACACAAAAGCCGGACTTGTGATCACGTGGCTCCTTGGCACAGCCCTGCTGCTGGCCTGGACCCTGCTGCGGGTACTGCGCTTCAGGCACTGGCTTGTGCGAAGCTCGCAACCCGCGCCACCGGAACTGCGAGACGAGGTCTCCGCAATCGGCCGCAGGCTGGGTCTGGTCCGCACGCCCACGGTCCACACCACATCCGCCCGGGTGTCCCCGATGGTGTGCTGGGCCGGCGGCAGGGTCCGCATCGTCGTCCCGTCGTTCCTCCTGAGTAGCCTGGATCGGCACGAACTGCGCGCCATGCTGGCCCACGAACTCGCACACGTGCGCAGACGCGACCACCTGGTGCGCTGGATCGAACGGATCGCGTGCTCGGCCTTCTGGTGGAACCCGGTTGCGTGGTGGGCGCGGCGTGAGGTGCGGGCAGCTGAGGAGGCGTCGTGTGATGTGCTGGGTGCGGCGGTGCTCAGGTGTGCGCCGCGCGACTACGCGAAGTCCCTGCTCCGTGTGGTGGAACTCCTTTCCAGGCCGCCCACCCCACCAGTCCCGGCATTCGCCAGCGGCGCGGCGAGCAGCCGAAGTCCCCAAGCTCTTGAGAGGAGAATCAGGATGCTCACTTCGGGCGAATCAACCGTTCATTCCCCCCAATGGATCCGCAGGGCAGGCACCGTGGCTGCCGTCTGCATGGTGCCTCTCGGACTCGTCTATTGCCGGTTCGCCGACCAACCGATGCCGACGGCGCCAGAGGAGCCAGCCGAGTTGGTGACTCCGTCGGAGGAACCCGCTGACAAACAACAAACCAGGGTAGTCTTCACCTACAACATGACCAGCGACGGCGCCCTATCGTTGGCCCCGCGAGCCTACGATGTCTTCCCAACATGTTCTTGGGTCTACGAGCTAGACAGCGACGGGAGAAAGCAAGAGCCTCGGAAGGATTGTGTATACTCCTGGCAAGAGTGGCATAGTCGGCTCAAGGAGGCACGGGCCGAACCAGGCGGGATAATGCTGATACGCGTCTCACCACGGGCCACCGCTGGCCAGGTTTGGCAGCTACAGGGGAGGATTCTGGCCAACCGCTGACCCCACCTCACCCCCGCCGCCTCGCCTGATCCACACCCCGCACCTCCAGCACCTCCCCCACCGTCCGCAGCCCCTCGATCACGTTCTGGATGTGCTCGGCGCGCGGGAGCCCGATCAACTCGATGCCCCGATGGACGGCGTCGCGGTGCACGCCCGCCGCGAACGACTTGTCCTTCATCTTCTTGACCACGGACTTCGGCTTGAGGTCGTCGATGCCGTTCGGGCGCACCAGGCAACACGCGTAAATGAGGCCGCTCAGTTCGTCGCAACCGTAAAGCACCCGGTCGAGTTGCGATTCGGGGACGACGTCCGTGCGATCCGGGTACGCGTGCGCCTCGATCGCGTGGACGACCTCTTCCGGGTAGCCGAGTTCGCGCAGCCGCGCCACACCGATCTTCGGGTGGTCGTCGGGATGGCGCTCCCAGTCCAGGTCGTGCAGCAGGCCGGCCAGGCCCCAGAGATCCTCGTCCTCGCCCATGAGGCGGGCGTAGTGACGGACGGCGGCCTCGACGGCGTACATGTGCTTCCTGAGCGCTTCGCTCGCGACCCATTCCTCGAGGAGCGCGACAGCGTCGGATCGGGTGTGCATCGGCAGGGTCCTTGTGGGAGGTGGACTCACACCGCGCTCGACGGGCACAGGTGCGAGATCGCGCACTGATTGCAGCGCGGCTTGCGGGCGTTGCAGACCTGGCGCCCATGATAGATGAGCAGGTGAGCCAGCATCGTCCAGACGCCGCGCGGAAAGATCGCCATCAGGTCCTGCTCGATCTTGACCGGGTTGGTCTGGGTGGAGAAGCGCATGCGGCCCGAGAGGCGCTTCACGTGCGTGTCCACGACCACCCCCTCGTCGATCCCGAAGGCGTTGCCCAGGATCACGTTGGCCGTCTTGCGGCCGATGCCGGGAAGCGCCGAGAGTTCTTTCATGTTGCGGGGCAGCTCGCCGCCGTGTTCGTCGATCAGGGCGTTGGCCATGCCGATCAGATTGCGTGTCTTGTTCCGGAAGAAGCCGGTGGAGCGGATGACATCCTCCAGCTCGTCCGGGAGCGCGGCCGCCAGCGACTCGGGGTCCGGGTAGCGGCGGAACAGTTCGGGCGTGACCATGTTCACGCGTGCATCGGTGCACTGGGCCGAGAGGATAGTGGCGACCGCCAACTCGTACGGCGAAGCGTGGCGCAAGGCGCACTCCGCGTCGGGGTACTCGGCCAGGAGGATGTCGTAGATCTGGGCCGCGCGAGCCGTCCGGGCCTTCTTCGATTCGCGTCGATAGCGGGGCTTGCGGGGGCTCATGGGACGATCACAGGATGGGGCTCAGAGGGTTGCGTAGGGTAGGGCCGACGGGCGTGGTCCAGCGGCCGCAGGGGGATCCTCCGGGGTGCCGGGATCCCGATGGCCGACCTCCGGCGGTGGGGACGCCTCGGGCCGCTCCCGGGCCATTCGGCCGAGAAGCAGCGCCGCCAGCTTGAACACCTCGGCCGGCGTGCGGATGCCCAGGAGGCCATCGAGTTCGGCGCCGGGCAGCGAGGTCGCAAAGTCACGACCGCCCTCGCGGGCGGGGCCCGCAGCCCAATCGGGCAGGCTATCGAGCGACAACGGGGGGACGGGCACAACCGCAAAACCGGGGCGATCACTGCGCATGCCGGCGACCAGCGTCAGGTGGAGCGCTCCGTGGGAGTCGCCGAACCAGAAGAATCCGTCGACGGACTCGGGGGGATTGCCGCGCGTTTCCTGTGAAACGTTGCGCCCTGCCTCCGCATCGTTGCGCGTTTCCTGTGAAACGTCACGCCCCTCCTGCGGATCGTTGCGCGCCTCCTCGAGCCAGACCAAATGCTGAGGCAGCTGAACGTACCCTGCTCTGCCGCCTGGTTCCTTTTCCCACAGCGATTTATGGATCTCGGACTGCGGTTCGCTCTCGCCGGACAAAAGGCCGCGCATCGTTTTTTGTTGCGCGAGGACGACCGTCCCCTCGGTTCGCCAAAGGTGGTAGGCGAAGAAGAGCACGCTGCCGTGGTCGTTGGCGGACTCGGGCGAAGCGTCTTCGGCGCGGAGTTCCGCGAGCGCCCCCTGCACCGCCCCCAGCATCACAAAGGCGGCGGGGTTCGCTGCGTCGACGCCCCGCTCCGCTGCCTCCTCGCCGATCGCGGCGAAATGACGGTCTGGAAACCCGTCGTCCGGCAGGAGCATCTCGTAGGGCGTCAGCCGGGCGTAGGCGTCGTGTGTGGCCACGCTGTTCGCCGCCGGAGGCGCCTACCCGCTGCCGCCGTCGCCGCCGGAGCTCGCGGGCGCTGTCCGACCACTCGCCGCGGCGATCCGGGCCACCAGCCAGCGGTTGAGGCCCAGCAGGACCAGGAGCACAACGGCGAACTGGATCAACACGGTACCCACGTTGTACGGCGAGAAGAGGGTCCACGTCGCGGCAGAACCGAAGTCGTCTCCGGCGGCCTGCACGAGCCACCAGACCATCAACACCACGGCTTCCACCATCACGAGGCGAATCGCCCAGTCCCACCACTTGCCGATCCGCACGTCCGAGTCGCCGGTGTTGATGAACTTCTCGCGCCACTTCGTCACGCCGTACTTGATCACGGCGAACGCGAAGAAGAACCCCGACAGCATGAGCCCCACACCCCACACCCAGTCCTGGTTCTGGAAGATCCCGATCCGGAGCGCCGACGGGATCCCGAAGAGGAAGCCGGCCGAGCCGACCGCGATGATCGCGTGCCGTCGGGTCAGCCCCAGGTCGATGAGGATTCGCGACGCCAGTTCGATCATGGCCACCAGGCTCGACCAGGCCGCGAACACCAGTGCCAGAAAGAAAAGCGCCATAAAGAACTGGCCACCGGGAATTTCGGCGAAGAGTTGCGGGACCCAGATGAAGGTCAGCCCCTCGTTGCCCGCACCCACGATCTCACCCGCGGCTGCCGGCATCACCGAGAAGATCGTGCAGAGCACCATGATCCCGGCCAGCAGCGACATGGAGTTGTTGCCGAAGCCGATCACGAACGCGTTGAGGGCTGTGTCCTCGCGGGCCCGCATGTAGACCGCGTAGGACAGCACCAGCCCCCATCCGGCACCCGTATCCCAGGCGTTCTGGGTGAGCGCTTCCAGCCAGATCCTGACGTCGCCCAGCTGGCTGAAGTCGGGGGTGAAGAGGAACGCCAGTCCGGCCGATGCCCCGGGCAGCGTGAGCGCCTTGATCGCTAGCACCACCACCAGGATGATCAGCGAGGGGATCAGGAACCGCGCCGCCTTCTCGATCCCGCGAACGCCCCGCGAAACGACGAACACGCCGAGCCCGACCGCAATCGCGTGAAAGATCAGAGCCTGCGGGGTGGAGTTGAAGGCGTCCCAGAAGCTGCCGGGAACCGCCGTGGGGATCTCGCCCGAGAGCGTCGCCACGAAGAACCGGATCGTCCAGCCCATCACCACCGAGTAGTAGAACATGATCGCGACGGCGACCCAGGCGATCCACGCCCCCACCCACGCGAACTTCGGTCCGATCGTCTTGATGAACGAACCGATGGTGCCGCGGCGCGTCGCCTTCCCCATCCCGAACTCGAGGATCAGCAGCGGAACCGACCACAGAAGCAGGAAGACCGCCCACGCCACCAGGAACGACCCGCCCCCGTTCGACGCCGCGATGCGCGGGAACCGCCAGATGTTGCCGGTGCCCACGGCCATGCCGAGCATGGCGAGAAGCATTCCCCAGCGGGTGGTGAAGACCTGGGATCGGGTGGACACGACGTTCAGACTCCTTGTTTGCGGGGCGTGCCGATGGAACAGCCGCAGCGCTGATACGCTATCGCCTCGCGTGCCCGGTGGCCATAGGTGCCGTACGTGGCGAAGGATCCCAACCATTCACCCGAAGCGGGACATTCTGTTTCGCTCCGACCTCCAGACATTTCGATTCCGGTACAACAGGATTGTCTTGGGAGATTATTGCGTGATCCACGAATCCACCGGTAGTTTTGCGTCAGGCTTGGAGCACGCTCGGATCGCGTCGGCAGAGCTTGGCGCAGGGGTGGCGAGAGTTCCTGAGAGGGAGCCGGCAGAGGATGAAGGAAGAAGCCGCAGGGAGGCGAACGGATGTGGACCCGGGCGAAGTCAGTGGGCATGACGGTGCAGGTCGAGTTGTGGGCAAAGGCGTTCGAAGAAGGGGTACGGGGACGAACTGAGGAGGGCTCCAGCGAATCGGACCCACGTCGACAATCCCCTCGCACAATTCGCCCGCTTGCTCTCGCAGCGCTGACGATCCTGTCGCTACTCGCGGCCTGCGAAACCCCCGGACCGCCGGCCGTCTGCGGTTCGCTGCCGCAACAGACCATCGTGGTGGGTGAGTCCGCGACGGTGACCGCTTGTTTCGACGATCCGGGCGGGAACACGCTGGCCTACAAGGTGTGGACTTCGGACGCGGGCGTGGTGGCGGTTAGCGGTTCGGGCGCGACCGTGACGGTCACGGCAGTGAGTCCCGGCGATGCGGTGGTGACGATTCTGGCCGATAACAACGGCTTGAAGGCGCAACAGAGCATGAGCGTGCTGGTCCCCAACCGTCCGCCGTTGGCGATCGGCCAGATCGAGGACCGCGAAGTCGCCGTGGGCGACTCCTCGACGGTGGATGTTGCAGCCTTCTTCAGCGAGCCCGACGGCCAGAAGCTCACCTACACCGCGGCGGCGGACAGCAGTCTGCTGAACGCTTCGGTCGCGGAGACGATCCTGACTGTCGTGGCGATTGCGAAAGGGACGGCCACGGTGACGCTGACCGCGATGGATCCCGGCGGCCTGAATGCCGTCCAGAGCTTCCTGGTGCTGGTCCCAAATCGTCCGCCGCTCGCGGAGGGTTCGGTACCCGAACGCACCGTCGAAGTGGCCGACAGCGCCATGGTTGACGTCTCGCCCTTCTTCAGTGATCCGGACGGGGATGCACTGACCTATGCGGCCGTGGCCAGCGACACGCTGGTCGCGGCGGCGACGGTCGCGGAGAGCATGATCACGGTAACGGCCCTTGCGAAGGGCAAGGCGATCATCGACGTGACCGCGACCGACACCGAGGGGCTCAAGGCCACGCAGAGCTTTTCCGTGATGGTCCCCAACCGGCCGCCTCTGGTCATGGATTCGATTCCGGCCCAGGTGGTGGAGGTGGGCCACACGGAAGACCTCGACATGGCCCCGTTGTTCCGCGATCCGGACGGGGACTCGCTGACCTACACGGCCGTGTCGGCGGACAGGAGCGTCGCCTGGGCCTCGGTCGTGGGGAATTCCGTCAGCGTCCTGGCGGTAGCGAAGGGTGCAACCACGATCAGGGTGACGGCGACGGACACGGAAGACCTGGAGGTCGCTCAGACGTTCGCAGTCACGGTGCCCAACCAGCCGCCGCTGGTGGAGGGATCCGTGCCGCCCCTTACCGTGCGTGCCGACTCCGTGTTCACGATCGATGCCAGCGTCCACTTCAGCGACCCGGACGGGGACTCGCTGACCTATGCAGCGACCACCTCCGACCCGACCGTGGCCGCGGTTACCGCCACCGGGTCCACCGTCACCGTCACCGCAGTGTCGGGCGGCGAGGCGAGCGTGACCGTAACGGCGACCGATACCGAAGGGGCAGTTGCCACGCTTGTTTTCCCGGTGACGGTCCCCAATCGGCCACCGCTCGCGACCACCGACATCGCTGCGCGGCGTCTGGATGAGGGTGACACGGAGACTCTCGATCTCGACCGCTACTTCAATGATCCCGACAAGGACGGCCTGACCTTTATAGCGACAAGTTCCAACAAGCGGGTGGCCACGGCCGAGGTATCCGGCGACGAGTTGACGGTGACCGCCGTCCAGCAAGGCACCACGAACGTGACGGTCACCGCCTCGGATCCCGATGGGGCGTCGGCCTCGACACGTTTCCGGGTCGTCGTCGCCAGGCCCGACGACGGGAACCGCCCGCCTGCCCCCGCGGCCCCGATTCCGGACCAGCAGATGGCCCTCGACGGCAGCCAGTCGAGAGACCTGAGAAACCACTTCTCCGATCCCGACGACGACAATCTCACCTTTGAAGCCTCAAGTTCCAACGAGGCCGTGGCCACGACCGCGCTGTCCGGCAGCGACCTGACCGTGACCGCGGTCGCGGAGGGAACCGCGTCGATATCGGTTGCGGCAGAGGATCCCGGCGGGTTGTCGACCAGGATCAGCTTCGACGTAACCGTCGGGAAGACAACGAACACGCCCAACCGGGCGCCGGTGCTGGCCACACAACCCCCCGATCGGGCCATCGTAAAGGGCGCTCAGTGGCCAATACAGGGCTGGCGTTACTTCGAAGATCCAGATGGCGACGAACTGACCTACAGCGGGAGCAGTTCGAACCCTGGGGTGGCGGGAATAAACCAGACCAACGAGTTCGTCTTCAGGGTGGTTGGCAGGTCCGACGGGAGCGCGACGATAACGATTACGGCACGGGATCCGGATGGCTTGACAAGTTCGGCCGACTTCACAGTCAAGGTCGGCAGCGCCGGCAACAATGCTCCGACGGTGAAGACCGAGATTGGCTCGCTGACGTCCTCGCCGGGGCAGGTCGACATGTTCACTCTCAACCGGCACTTCGACGACGACGATGTCGGCGACGAACTCCGGCTGCGGGTATCGTCGTCGAACACGGCCATCGTCTCGGTCTCCGTTCAAAACGACGGCCTCTACGGGATCTATGCGAAGGTCCGGGGTGTTGCCGTCGGCAGCGCCACCGTGACAATGACCGCGACGGACCTGGGCGGCCTGTCGGCCTCGCAGTCGTTTACGGTTACGGTCGAGCGCAACCGCCCGCCGCGGGCGACGGGGAGTTTTGATGACATTCTCGAAACCACCGTCGGCGATACCCTGACCTTCTTGCTCTCCAACTACTTCGCCGACCCCGACGGAGATGATCTGACCTACTCCGCCACTGTGGGTGCGGCGGCCTCCGTGGCCGTCTCGGGTGACACGCTTCACATCATCGGCAAGGTCGCCGACGGGGCCTCCTTCGGCCGTGTCACTGCCACGGATTCCGGGGGCAAAAGCGCCGATCTGAGCTTTACCGTGTACGTCAGGCCCTCGTCTTCGCAGCAGGATGCGGGCTACGGAGCGCAGTATGCGTACGCGCCGGGGGCCGGGATGCGGGCCCGGGGTGCGCGGTCATCGACGCAATAGTCCGGTAGTCGCCGCAGGTCCGGCGCCTCGCGTCACGAGTGCGTATAATCCACAAATGTCGGCACAGGTCGTCCAGACAGGCTTCGCCCCGTCCCGCTTCCGGCCCGCATGGTGGCTCCGAAACCGGCATGCGCAGACCCTGGCCGGCAAGTATTTGCGCTCCAGCCGGGGACTTCCACTGGAAAGGCGCAAAGTCGACACCCCCGACGGGGATGTCCTCGACCTCGATTTCGCCCCGGAGCCCGCGTTGGGCACGCCGCTGGTGGTGCTGCTGCACGGTCTCGAGGGCTCGACGCAACGCGAGTACATGTCCCTCATGTTCCGCGAACTCTTCGACAGCGGCCTTCGTGGCGTGGGCCTGAACTTCCGCGGCTGCGGGGGCGAGCCCAACCGGCTGCCCAGGGCCTACCATTCCGGCGACACGGGCGACCTGGCGCATGTGATCGCGCGGCTCCGTCACAGCCGGCCCGGACGCGCGATCGGTGCCGTGGGGTTCAGCCTCGGGGACGGATCGTCCAAGGTCTGAATCCCGGCAGGAAATCCCCTAAAGTCTTACAGGGCTGCACGATCTGCGTTTCCTGCCGTTGTACTGGACCCTGCTGGACCGTGCCGCGAAAGCGGGAAAACCGGGTCGGAAAGGCGGGAAAGAGCATGGTCCGACCGACCACTACGCCAGCCACGAAGCCGCCCGCAGCCCGCACGGGCAAGGGGGGCTGGGGTGAACCCCGCTTGCCCTTCAGAATGACCGAAACCCCATTGCGCTAGCCCTCAGTGCCGGGCATGCAACGTTGGCTCCAGAGCCAGCCTGCGGGTGATGTCGGCCACCATCTCTGGATTGATTCTGAGTACCTCGCGGCAGAGACGTTCGTTGATCTCGCGCCGGACGGGATCGACGGCCAGCGCGCTGAAGCCCTGAAGCGCGTGGTGTTTGAGTTCGGCGTAGACGGCTGCCGCTGTCGTGAGTTGGCCGTTCGACAAGCGGTCCACATCAAGCACGGGCATGGTGCGTGCGAGTTCGTGGGGCACGCGAGAGCGGCCGAGGTAGGGCCGATTGCCGTGCATGACTCGGAGAAGGAGCCCGAAGGTGGAATTGAGCCACAGGCACAGGGCTTCGTTCTTGCCAGCTCGGGAATTGCGGATGACCACCGAAATCCAAGAGCTGAACCCGAGCATCGGGCTGTCGGTCATGACCGCAGCCACTCGCTGGGGAGCCATCCCGAGGTCCGCCGCCAAGTGCAGGCAGCCGCTCTTCGCCAGCATTTGGTCTTGGTCTGCTCGGCTGCTATCCGCGCGTCGTTCCAGAAGCGCGTCGGCTGACGCGGCCAAGCATGTGTTCCGTGCAGCCTTGTGGTGCCAGAGAGCCGGTATGCCCGCTCGCAGACTCCACTCCGCAGTAGCCGTTGACGCTGGCCGCTCGCGCACCGTGAACAGTCCGTACTTGGGATTCTTGACTTGCATGTGGTAGGGACCCAGGTCTGCGAATGATCCGAGTGCCGCGACCGGGAGCGCACGAAGTCCGTCATGCTTGCCCGACGCGATGCTCTTCGCGATCAACGCGAGCCCCGGCTGCACGAACGTCGCGAGCGACCACGGGCCGCCGTCCCACGGAAGGTCCTCCTGCGGAACCGAGACGGCATTCCCCCATGTGGTTTCCCCTATGTCGATGCCTGCGGGTTCAAGCGACGCGAGCCCGTCGCGCAGAGCCAAGAGCTTCCGGGTCAGCCCCAGCGCCTCGATCGGCTCGTCTGGATTCCGCAACAGATTCACAAAGCAGGCACAGATCCCCTTGGGACGGCCTGACCGCCGACGGGTCGCGACGATCAGCACTTCGGCGATGCGGGTGGACTCCGAAAACGACACGAGCCGCCGTCCGGGCAGCCCCTTCTTGGCGCTCCGGTTCCGCAAGTCGTGACTCACGATCAACCCACTCCACCGCGTACTTGGACAGCAGGAGACGCCGGATCGACGCCCAACGGCTGCCGGTGAGCATCGTCGCGGGAAGCACGAACGCCAAGCGTCCCCCGATGTCCAGCGCCTCGTCGGCGAGCACCACGAAAGCCGATCCCAGCCCCGCATAGAGACTTGCCGCCGTCCCGTTGAGTGCTTTCCGCAGCGCGTTCTTCATCTTCTCCGCATCCCGCTTGTCGAGGAGCGAGCCGAAGATGGGGTTCCAAACCGTGTTCTTCTCGTCTCCGGGTCCGCCTGCGCGGGTGTACGGTGGGTTGGCGATCACGAGGTGGCACTTGGAGGGCATGCCTACGCG
>JAPPNN010000020.1 GCA_028873815.1 Gemmatimonadota bacterium
CTCACCTCTCGCGCCTCTCCTGGTTCAGGCTCATCTCCGTATTGGAAAAGACTGGATGCAAGAGCGCAGGCCGGCCACGTCCTGGCGCCGAACCGGGGCAACGCGATCCCGGACCCGTTCATCGACCCGCTCATCGCCGCCATGTCCACTCGCCGGAACCGTACTTCGTTTCCAGTCTCTTCGCCATGGCCGTCTCCTCGCGCGTCATTTCGCCACCTGCCCAGCGTCCGCCGAATTCCTCGGCAAATCCGCACTGAAATGCGTCCACCATGTCCTCCCACGGCGGGATTTCACCAAGGATCTCGGCCAACGTGATCGGAGGGCCGGCTTGGGCCGTCGCAACCGTCGCGCCCGCGCCACCCCGCTGACTCGCCCCGTTCCCGCCAGGACCCTGGGCCCCGATTTTCGTGAACAGCGCGCTCTGATCAGCCACCAGGAGCAGAGACCCGTGCTGGAGAATCGCCCCCTCAATCCGTGCCTGTGCGCTCCCCACGAGCTTTCGGCCCCGAACCACCACCTCTCCCTCGGCCGGCTCGAGAAAGCACGGACCCGCATCGGGCGCGGCGGGCTTGCCGGCGGCACCCCCGGCATCGACGCCCAGACGCCGCAACCCCCGCAGCAGACCCCGGTTGATCGTGCGGTAGGCAAGCCGGAGTCCTCCGAATGCGCGCGCCGGAAGGACGACGCAATACGTGAATTCGCGGTCGTGTATCACCGCGCGGCCACCGGTGGGACGGCGCACCGCTTCCATTTCGGGATGACGGCGGAGCAGGTCCCGGTATCCGACGGTGACGGGTTCGTTGCGTCCGAACGAGAGTGTTGCGTTCGCCCAGCGGTAGAAGCGCACGGTGCCCTCGCCCGGACGTGCGTGAAGCGCTAGCGCGTGGTCGCGCGCCATGTTGGTCGTGCCCGGGTGACCCCCGTCCAGGAGGACGCGCCAGTTCAGGCAGCCGGATCCGTTGCTTGCCGCGGACGGGCCACTGCGGGATGCTTCAGGGAACGTAGACATCTCCCGGCTTCATGACCTGTACGGTCGCCCGGTCCCCGACGAGTGCGCGGAAGCGCTCAGGATCCTGGGCGATGAGGGGCCAGGTGTTGTAGTGGACCGGAATCACCACATCGGGCTCGATGAACCCGACCGCCTCGGCGGCGTCCTCCGGACCCATGGTGAAGTTGTCGCCGATGGGCAGGATGGCCACGTCCACCTTGCCGCGCAGCAGCTGCATGTCCATGAGCAGCGCGGTATCTCCCGCGTGGTAGATCCGGGTCCCGTCGAGGTGCATCAGGAAGCCGCCGGGCACGGTGGTGAACTGCCCGGTCGTGTCGCCGTGCACCTGACCCCCGTGCAGGGCAGCGGTCATCTTGACGCGGCCGAAGGGGAAGCCATAACCACCCCCGATGTGCAGGGGATGTCCGTTGGCGACTCCCTGGGTCTCGGCAAACGAGACGATCTCGAAGGTCGACACCAGCGTGGCGCCGGTTTCCTTCGCCAGCGGCAGGACGTCGGCAAAGTGGTCGAAGTGGCCGTGCGTGCAGAGGATGAAGTCCACCGCCCCAACCTCGGCGCGCTTGATGTCCGAGACGGGATTGTCGTCGAAGAACGGATCGATCACCAGGCGGGTTCCGTCTTCGGTCTCGATGCTGAAGGTGGATTGGCCGTGAAAAGTCAGCTTGGGCACGGGGTCACCTCTTTCTCGCGCAGGGCGCGGTTGAGGGGAAACGGAACGGCACCGGAGCCGAAGGCGTGCACACCGCTCACGCCTCCTGCGTTTCGTACTGTTCCACCGGGGGACAGGAGCAGACCAGGTTGCGGTCTCCCCAGGCATTGTTCACGCGTCCCACATGCGGCCAGAACTTGTGCTCCCGCAGCCAGGGAGCCGGAAAGGCGGCCTGGTTGCGCGTGTAGGAGTGGCTCCATTCATCGGCGGTAACGGTCCGGACCGTATGCGGCGCGTTCTTCAGTGCGTTGTCGAGCCGATCCTGCAGTCCCAGTTCGACCTGCTGAATCTCGGCGCGAATCGATATCAGGGCCTGGCAGAAGCGGTCCAGCTCCACCCGGGACTCGCTCTCGGTCGGCTCGATCATGATCGTGCCGGGCACCGGAAACGCCATCGTGGGCGCGTGGAAACCGTAGTCCATGAGGCGTTTGGCCACGTCCTCCTCCGAGATTCCCGTGGCCTTTTTCAGCGGCCGCAGATCCACGATGAACTCGTGGGCAACGCGGCCACTCCCGCTTCCCCACCAATAGAGGATGTCGAAATGGTCCTCCAGCCGCATTGCCATGTAGTTGGCATTGAGGATCGCGGTTCTCGTGGCCTCCGTGACCCCGTCGCGGCCGAGCAGCGCGATGTAGGCCCACGAGATCAGCAGAATGCTGGCGCTTCCCCAGGGCGCCGCGGCTACCGGCCCGATCGCGGTGTCGCCTCCGACGGGCACGACGGGGTGGCCGGGCAGGTACGGTGCCAGTTCCTCGGTAGCGCAGATCGGACCCATTCCCGGACCGCCGCCGCCATGGGGGATCGCGAACGTCTTGTGGAGGTTGATGTGGATCACGTCCGCACCGTAGTCGCCGGGGCGGCAGAGTCCCACCTGCGCGTTCAGGTTGGCGCCGTCCAGGTAGACGTATCCGCCGTGTCCGTGAACGATGTCGCAGATGGTCCGGATCTCCTCCTCGAACACGCCGTGGGTCGACGGATAGGTGACCATGACGGCCGCCAGACGGTCCGCGTGCCGCGCGGCCTTCGCCGCCAGGTCCTCGACATCGACGTTGCCGCGGTCGTCGCAGCGCACGACCACGACCTTCATGCCCGCCAGCACTGCGCTCGCCGGGTTGGTTCCGTGGGCCGACGAAGGGATCAGGCAGATGTCGCGGTCCTGCCCCAGGTCGCGATGGCGCGCCCTGATCACCAGCAGGCCCGTGTACTCCCCCTGAGCGCCCGAGTTGGGTTGCAGAGACACCGCGGGCAGCCCGCTGATTTCCGCGAGCCACTCCTGCAGATCCGAAATGATGCGGTCGTAGCCACGGGCCTGTTCGCGCGGCGCGAAGGGATGCAGGGCCCCGAATTCGGGCCATGTCACCGGGGTCATCTGCGTCGTGGCGTTCAGCTTCATCGTGCACGAACCCAGCGGGATCATGCTCGTGTTGAGCGAAAGGTCCCGCGACTCGAGCCGGTGGATGTAGCGCAGCATCTCCGTCTCGGAGTGGTAGGAGTTGAACACGGGGTGGGTAAGGAACGGACTGGAGCGCCGGAGCGCTGTCGGGTACGGATCCGGATCGAAGGAAGCCGCCAGTTCGGTCGAAGTGCCGTGGGCGTCGAAGACGGCGAGCAGGTCGTCGAGGTCCGTGGGGGTCACGGTCTCGTCCAGGGCGACCCCGATCGTGCCGTCGCCGAAGTCCCTGAGGTTGATACGCGCCTGGCACGCCGCGGCGAGCACCGCCTCGGATCCGGCGGAGGGCCTGACGCGCAGCGTGTCGAAGTACAGCCGGTGAAGCACCTCGTTCCCGGCCGCCTCCAGTCCGCGTGCCAGCGTGGCGGCCTGTTTGCGTACGCGGGCCGCGATTTCGCGGATCCCCTCCGGCCCGTGGTACGCGGCGTACATCCCTGCCATGACAGCCAGAAGCACCTGCGCGGTGCAGATGTTCGAGGTCGCCCTTTCACGCCGTATGTGCTGTTCCCGGGTCTGGAGCGCCATCCTGAGGGCGCGGTCCCCGTGGGCGTCGACGGTCACTCCGATGATTCGCCCGGGGAGTTTCCGCTTGAACTGCTCGCGGGACGCGATGTACCCGGCGTGGGGACCACCGTAGCCCATCGGCACGCCGAACCGCTGGCTGCTGCCGACGGCCACGTCCGCCCCGAACTCGGCAGGCGGCGTAAGTAGCGCGAGCGACAGGAGATCGGCGGCCACGACGACGCTGGCGCCGGCTTCGTGAGCCTCCCGGCACATGTCCCGGTAGTCATGTACGCCCCCGTCGGTGGCCGGGTACTGAACGAGCACGCCGAACACCGACTCGTCGAAGGCGAAATTTTCGAAGGGGCCCACCCGAACCTCGATCCCGAGCGGCTCCGCACGGGTTCTGACGACGCCGATGGTCTGCGGGTGGCAGTCCTCGGCCACGAGAAAAACGGTCCTGCGGCGCTTCCTGCCCTGACCGTAGAGCATGAACATCGCTTCGGCGGCGGCGGTCGCCTCGTCGAGCAGCGACGCGTTGGCGATTTCCAGGCCCGTAAGGTCCATGATCGCCGTCTGGAAGTTGAGCAGGGCCTCAAGCCGACCCTGGGCGATTTCGGCCTGATACGGCGTGTACTGCGTATACCAGCCGGGGTTCTCCAGTATGTTGCGCTGAATGACCCCCGGCGTGATCGTGCCGGAATACCCCATTCCCAGGTAGCTCCGCCAGACCTCGTTGTCGGACGCAACCCTGCGCAGACGGGCCAGGAGTTCCGCTTCCGGCAGGCCCTCGGGGATTCGCAGCGGACCCCGGAAGCGAATCGCGGGGGGCACCGTCTCCTGCATCAACTGGTCCAGGCTGTCACATCCCACCACCTCGAGCATTTCCCGGACATCGTCGGCGCTCGGGCCCAGGTGGCGGGCGAGGAAATCGGGTCGGTGTCTGATTGATTGTGGCATCAGGGGTAATTGCGGCCGGATCGCGGGTTATTCGCCGATGTGTGCTCCATAGCTCGCGGCGTCCATCAGGGTTTCCACCTCGCCGGGGTCCTCGAGGCGCAACTGGATCATCCACCCCTCGCCGTAGGGATCGCTGTTGACCAGCTCGGGATCGTCGTCCAGCGCCGCATTGACGTCCACGACCTCACCGGCGACAGGACAATACAGATCGCTTACCGCCTTCACGGCCTCGATGGTGCCGAAAACGTCCATCGGGGCAAAGGAATCGCCGGGCTCGGGCAGCTCCACGTACACCACGTCCCCGAGCTCGCCCTGGGCGTAGTCGGTTATCCCGACGTAGTAGATGTCGGACTCGTCAGATTCTCTCAGATACTCGTGTTCGGTCGTGTACCTGAGTCCTTCGGGGATCAAGGACATGGTGGTCTCGCTTGAGGTTCGGGATGTCTCGGGTCTGAAAGCGACAGAAAAAAAGCCGCGCGACGGAAGGGCGTCAAGCCGCCGCTCCGAATCCAATGCGGAACTTTCGTGCGTAGGTTAGATTATCACCCCCCGGAAACACGCTCGGCGCAAGCGTCAGGTCACGGTTTTGCCCGCGTCAGGAGGGCTCATGACGACAATGGTCCATTCGCCGGCGCTTACGGTTCTCGGCGACGATGAGGCCATGTTCCGCGAGGCCGTGCGCGACTTCGCGGAGTCGGAACTCGCCCCACGCGCATCGCGAATGGACGCCGCGCAGCAGATGGACTCCGAGCTCATTTCAATGCTGTTCGAACTCGGCTTCATGGCAATCGAGATTCCGGAGCACTACGGGGGCATCGGCAGTTCGTTCTTCACGGCCACGATCGTGGTCGAGGAGCTCTCGCGCGCGGACCCGTCGGTGGGCGTCCTGGTCGACGTGCAGAATACGCTCGTCAACAACGCGCTCCTGAAGTGGGGCACCGAAGAGCAGTTGAGCCATTACCTGCCGAAGCTTGCCACGGGCACGGTCGGCGCATACGCCCTCTCCGAGGCGGGAAGCGGCTCGGACGCCTTCGCGCTGGACCTGCGGGCCGTCCGGGACGGGGACGACTGGGTGCTCAACGGTCGCAAGATGTGGATCACGAACGGGGCCGAGGCGGGCCTGTTCATCGTCTTCGCCAACGTCCAGCCCGAACTCGGCTACAAGGGCATCACCGCGTTCCTGGTCGAACGGGAAATGTCCGGTTTTGCGGTGGGGAAGAAGGAGGACAAGCTCGGGATACGCGCCTCGTCCACCACGGAACTCGTGCTGGACGACGTGCCCGTGCCCGCCGGAAACGTGCTGGGAGAACCGGGTCAGGGCTACAAGGTCGCTATAGAGACGCTGAACGAGGGCCGGATCGGAATCGGCGCCCAGATGGTGGGTCTGGCCCAGGGCGCGTTCGACCACACCCTCCGGTACGTCCAGGAGCGTGAGCAGTTCGGCCGTCCGGTCGCCGACTTCCAGGGCGTCCAGTTCCAGTTGGCGGAAATGGCCACCGACATCGAGGCATCACGGCTGCTGGTATACAACGCGGCCCGTCTGAAGGACCAGGGTGCAGGGTTCCTGCGCGAGGGCGCGATGGCCAAGATGTTCGCGTCCAGGACCGCGCAGGCGGTATCTTCCCGGTGTATCGATCTTCACGGCGGCTATGGCTTCACCCGGGAGTATCCCGTGGAGAAGCTCTACCGCGACTCGAAAATCGGCACGATCTATGAGGGAACCGACAACATGCAGTTGCAGACCATCGCAAAGGACCTGTTGCGTGGCTAGTTTGCCGAAGGAGGGACCATGCCTCAGATAGGCTTGGCGGAAATAGTGTTCCTTCTGGGAATCCTGGCCCTCATTTTTGGCGCCAAGCGGATTCCCCAGATCGCACGCGGCCTCGGTTCCGGCATTCGGAACTTCAAGGGGGCGCTCCAGGCCGGCAAGAAAGCGGACTCCCAGGACATCGACGACCGGGACGCCTAGCAGTCCGTGGCGCAACCCCGCGGGCGTCTGGGCCTGCTCTTCCTGGCGGTGCTGGTCGATCTCGTCGGCTTCGGCATCGTCCTGCCGCTCCTTCCCTTCTACGCCACCGATCTGGGCGCCGGGGGCCTGCAGGTCGGCCTTCTGGTCACGGTGTACTCGGCCGTCCAACTGGTCATGGCCCCGTTGTGGGGGCGGATTTCCGACCGCTTCGGGCGTCGTCGCGTCCTCATTCTCGGCCTGTTGGGGAGCGCGGCTGCCTACATCATCTTCGCCCGCGCCGACTCCCTGGCGCTCCTGTTCCTGTCGCGGATCGTCGGCGGGATCGGCGGCTCCACCATCCCCGTGGCACAGGCCTACATCGCCGATGTAACTCCCCCCACGCGCCGGGCCGGCAACATGGGCCTGATCGGCGCCGCCTTCGGCCTCGGGTTCGTGATCGGTCCCGCGCTGGGAGGCATATTGGCGGGTGTCTCTCCGGGCTCGCCGGCAGCACCGGGCTATGTGGCGGCCGGGCTCTGTTTCGCCAATGCGCTGCTCGCCGCACTGTGGCTTCCCGAGTCGAAGCGATCCAGGGATCGTGCCACCTCGAGGTTCAATCTCGGCGCAGCCCTCACCGAAGTGCGCGCATCCGGGCAGATCAAGATCATCCTCGCGAGCTACCTGTTCATCACGATGGCGTTTTCCACCCTGCAGCCCACGCTGTCCCTGCTGGCGTCCGAGCGATTCACCCTGGGAGCGCGCCAGGCCGGGTATCTGTTCGCCATGCTGGGGTTGGTCTCGGCCGTCTACCAGGGAGGCATCGTCCGCGCGCTGGTCCCACGGATGGGGGAACGCCGGCTCTTCCGCTACAGCGCGGTGCCCTTCGCGGCCGGCCTTCTTGTGATCGGGCTGGCGACGGACCTCCGGCTGCTGCTCGCCGGGCTGGTTCTGCTGGGCATCGGCTATGGCGGAGCGGTGCCGGCGGTGCTCGGCCTCCTGTCACGGGCGGCGAGCCCCGAGCGCCAGGGAGGCGTACTCGGCGTGGGCCAGAGTGTCGGGTCGCTGGCACGGGTGCTCGGCCCCGCCATGGCCGGCGCGCTGTTCGACATCAGGCTCGCCTTCCCCTACACGGCGGGAGCGTTTCTCATCCTGCTGGCGCTCCTCGCGTCCCGTGGCATTGCCCAGCCTGAAGGGGGCACCCGGTGAACCTCACCGTCGTCCTCAACGAGCCCCAGGACCTGGTCAACATCGCCGCGGCGGTCCGCGCCATGGCGAATATGGGCCTCGCCCGCCTCGCCGTCGTGAACCCGCGCGAGTTCGACGCCTGGCGGATCACCGGAATCGCGCACCGCACCGACCACATCGTCGACGCCGTAGCGCGGGTGGACTCCCTGGACGAAGCCCTGGCCGACGCCACGTTCGTGGTGGGCACGTCCGCACGCGCACGCACGGCGCAACGCAACTACTCGCGGCCGCGCGAACTCGCGCCGCGCATCCTCCGGCACGCGCGCAAAGGGGGCGTGGCGATCGTCTTCGGCCGTGAGGATCGCGGCCTCTCGAACGACGCCCTCGACCGCTGCCACGAGGTCATGGTCATCCCGACAACGCCCGAGTACTCCTCGCTCAACCTGGGACAGGCGGTGCTGCTGGTGGCGTACGAGCTGTTCCTGGCCGGAGCCGGCGAAACCGGGTCCCTGCCGGTGGGCAAGCGCTCCCTCGGACCCGCCACCGCGGACGAACTGGAGGAGATGTACGCTGCCCTCGAAGCGGGCCTGGAGCGGATCGATTTCTTCAAGGCCCGCAAGGCCGAGAGCGTCATGCGAACCCTCCGCACGGCGTTCGGCAGGACCACTCTGGACGCGCACGAAGCGCGGCTTCTGGCTTCGATCGGCTACCAGGTGCGCAACCGGCTCGAGCGAATCACACGGAAAGGGGACTCACCATCATGAAACGTCGACGCGGCCGCCCCATCGTCATCCCGACGGCAGGCGCCCTCATCATCGGCCTCGCCGTCGCCGCCTGCGCCCCCGAGGACCGCGCAACGCCCGCCGGTCCCACCCAGTCCCCATGGCCCGGCGACGAGTGGCCCGTCTCCACTCCCGCCGCCGAGGGCATCGATCCGGCAGCGATCGACGCGCTCGTGTCCGACATCGCCGCTGGACGCTACGGCCTCATCGACCACTTCCTGCTCATCCGCAACGGCCGTGTCGTCGCCGACCATCACTGGGACCACCACGACACCTACGTCGAGCTTCTCGCGGCCCAGGAAGACACCGTCGAACACCAGTACAACTACGACCACCCCGCCTGGCACCCGTTCTACAGGGACACGCGCCTGCACAGTCTCCAGTCCGTCACCAAGAGCGTGATGTCGGTCGCGTTCGGCATTGCGGTCGACGCCGGACACATCCCCCCGGTCGGGGCGGAGGCCTGGCCGTACTTCACCGGATACGGAGTCGACCCGTCGGAGCCCGCTCGCGCCGACGCAACGCTCGAGGACTTCCTGACCATGCGCAGCGGCATCTCGTGGGCAGCCCCGGGCCAGACCTACGAGGACGGCACGCACCCCACCACCGTCATGGAACTGAGCGACGCCTGGATCGACTACGTGGTGAGCCGGCCGGTCACGGTCGAGCCGGGTACGCGCTTCGACTACAACGACGGCGTGAGCGTCATGCTGGGCAGAATCGTGCACGAAGCCACCGGCCAGAGGATCGACGCGTGGGCCGAGGAGCATCTCTTCGAACCGATCGGCATCGACGAGTACTACTGGAAGACGACACCGGCGGGTGAGGTGGATTCAGAGGGCGGCCTCTACCTCACGTCGCACGACCTCGCGCGGGTCGGCTACCTCATGCTGCGACAGGGCGAGTGGGATGGTCGCCAGGTCGTTTCGGCAGACTGGGTGCGCGCATCCACCTCTGCCGTCGTGCCCGACGTCAATCCAGCCAACGACCGCCCCGATCCCGGATACGGCTACCAGTGGTGGGTGCCCGTCCACGAAGACGGCGAGACGCGCATCTTCGCGGCGAACGGATACGGCGGCCAGTTCATGCACGTGATCCCCGAGCACGACCTGATCTCCGTGTTCAACGGCTGGACGCTGCACGAGCGCCCCGAGTTCGCCAGCTGGATGGCCATGCAGGAGCGGATCCTGCCGGCGGTGACGCGCGAAGACTAGCCCTCGGCCTCGAGGGGCTCGGGATCCGTTTCGGGTTGCCACATCTGCACTGCCGGGAAAGTCGCCAGGAACCAGCGCACCGCCATCAGGAACAGGCCCAGGAACATGAGCCCGATCAGCGGCGTGGCCACCGAGAACACGGGATCGCCCTCGTGGTGCAGCGAGGGGAAGATCAGCATGTAGTGCCACAGCCACAGCCCCGTCAGCACCACCGTGGCGAACGTCTGCAGGATGATCGGCGTCTTCTTGGGCCGTGCTCCGAGCAGCCCCGCGAACGGCGCCACAAAGCACAGGACGATGACGGTCGCCGAAAGGCCGCCCCACGGGTCTCCCGCCCGCGTGCTGATCCACGCTTGCTCCCATTGGAGCTTGCCGTACCAGATCACGATGTACTGCGAGAAAAACAGGTAGGTCCAGAAGACTGCGAAGGCGAAGGTCAGCTTGCCCAGGTCCCACAACGCGGACGTGCCGACGTGCTCGCCGAAGACCGCGTCGCGTCGCCTGAGCAGCACGGCTGCGACCGCCGTGGCCGCGAATCCACCCCAGAGCGCACCCATGAAGAACCACCCGCCAAAGAGCGTCGAGAACCAGTGCGGCTCGAGCGACATCGCCCAGTCGAATGCCAGTACCGACATCACCGTCACGTAGACGAGCACCAGCACCGGAGCCATGGTCGTCATGGCCTGGTAGCTGCGCGCCTCCTCCGCGGCCAGACCTCTCCAGCCCCGCGTGAACCGCGCGTGCCACCATGAACGCACGCGGGAATCGCCCCCCGCCGGATTTCGCGCTGCGCCAACGCGTCCGAGATCCGGCCTCAGGGCCAGGTACACGAACCCGCACGCCATCGTGAACAGCGCCAGCACGCCGACGAGATTCCTGCTCACCAGGAAGGGAACGTTGAGGTAGGCCGCCTTCTTCTGGACGATCGGGTCGTCGGCCATCATCTCGATCCACGGGAAGTAGTCCTCCCGCAGGTTGAGCAGCATCGGAATGAAGAGCACGAAGGCGATGGGCAGATACGCGGCGAACGAATGGTGGACCCGCCGCACGGACCAGTTCCATTTCGCCTTTACGATCCAGGTCACGGCAGCGACGATCACCCCGCCCATCGCGATGGACGCGAAGTAGTTCCAGTTGACGACGTACGACTGCCACGCGAGCGAGGAATCGCGCGACAGGGTCACGAAGAACGACACGATGCCGACGAAGACCATCAGCCGCACGACCATGGTGGCCGTAGTGCCGCGCTTCAGGTAGCGGAGGGGGACCTCGGACGGGATCGCGTGGTGCGCCATGGATCAGTTCACCTCGCCCTCGGGAGGCGCCGTCTCGCCGTCACCGCCGTCGGCCTCGCCCGATCCAGGCCCCAGCCCCTGCATCTGGCGCACATAGTTGACGATGTGCCAGCGGTCGTAGTGGCTGATCTGGTGGCCATAGGCCGGCATCAGGGCCCGCCCGACCCGGATCATCCCGTAGAGATAGCCATCGCTCCTTGCCACCGCCACCTCGCCGGTCAGGGGATACGCGGCCAGGGCCGGGTGAACCTCGAAGATGTAGCCCGTGGTTCCGGCGCCGTCCGGTCCGTGACAGACGATGCAGACGCGCTCGTAAAGCTGTTCTCCGCGGACAAGCGACTCCGCCGTCGCCGGAACCGGATTGGTGAGGCTGTCCACGACCTCGGGACGGTTGGTCATGTCGAGCTGGGTAAACGGCGGTGGTACGTCGGAACTCCCCTCGGGCTGTCCGACATTCGTGTCGAAGTGGCCCGCCGGGTAGTTCCCTGCGGCCATCGGCACCGTTCCCTCCGGGGGCAGCAGCGTATTCTCGTACGGATCGAACGACCGCTGGTCGCGCATGCTGCGGCCGAAGACGTTCCCCATGAAGTCGTCCAGCGGGACACACGCCCCGGACACCAGCAGCACCAGTCCGAGGGTCACGACGCCACGCACCCGGTCAGACATCGAATCCCTCCGGATCCTCCCGCAGTTCATCGGGATCGAAGCCGGCCAGGATCTCCCTCGCCTCATCGATCCGTGCGGGCGGGGCCGTCACGTAGACCCCGAACGAGCCGTTGGAGCACTCCGGGTGATACGCCACCAGCGGACGCAGATTGGGCAGCCCGGCGTTGATGAACAGGCCGATCACGGTCGAGAGCGCGCCGAACAGGATCGCACACTCGAAGGCGATGATCACGTACGCGGGTATCGAGAGAATGGGCTTGCCCCCCGTTACCAGCGGCCAGTCCATCGACGTCCACGACGTGAACGCAAAACCGGTCGCTGCCCCGGTCAGGCCGCCGGCCATGGTGAACACCCTCACCGGGCTGTGCTTCAGGGCCAGGCCCTCCTCCAACAGCTCGTGCTCCGGGAGCGGAGCATAGGCGCGGAACCCCTTGTGTCCGGCCGCGCGCAACGCCTTGCATGCTTCCACCGTCGAATCAAGATGGGTGAAGAGCGCGAAAACACCCTGGTGCCCACGCCGGCGCTTCGCTCCGATCATGCCGCGCCCTCCTTCACCCGTCTTCGCCGCGGCGGCGGGATTACCTCCTTCATCTCGGCAATCGCCACAGGCGGCAGCAGACGCGTAAAGAGCAGGAACCAGAAGCCGAACCAGGCGAAGCTGCCGATCAGAATGCCCATCTCGACCACCGAGGGACGATACAGGCCCCACGCCCAGGGTTCGTATTCGTGCGACAGCGAGGTCACGATGATCACGAAGCGCTCGAACCACATCCCGATGTTGATGAAGATCGAGATGACGAACAGCGCGGCGATCGATCTTCGCACCCGCCTGACCCAGAGCATGAGCGGCACCAGGCCGTTGCAGGTCAGCATGATCCAGTTGGCCCACCAGTAATGCCCGAAGACCCGGTTCCAGAACGAGCCCCGCTCCGGTGGCTCACCCGAATACCACGCCAGGAAGTACTCGACCAGGTAGGCGTACAGCACGATCAGGCTGGTGAGCATGCACAGCTTGGCCATCGCCTCGAAGTGCTTGACCGTGAGGTAGTCCTCGAG
>JAPPNN010000044.1 GCA_028873815.1 Gemmatimonadota bacterium
TCCCGCTGGAAACCGGCCCCGCGTTCAGGCTCATTTGCCGTTGGACAAGACTCGGTGGTGACGGAAAGGGCCGGACGCTCTATACTTCAAGGTTTGCCGCGCCCGTGGGTGATCCGTACGCGATCAGGGCGCGGCGGAATTGAGCGGAGCTACACTGCGCGAGATGGAAGCCAAGCAAGCGAGTCGGATGAATCGCAGCCTGCTCGTGACCGCCGCCTTTCTGGCGGTGGCGGTCGGGGGCGGTTGCGCGACCTACCAGCAGGTGACGGTCCCGGAACTTCCGCCCCAGCAGCGGGTGCGGATGCGGCTGGCCGCCGAGGAACTGGCCCGAAACATCGCTTTTGCCAGCGGGAATCAGGGCTTTGTCAGCGGGCGGTTCGTGGAGGAGCGCGGAGACTCCGCAGTCTTCGTGCTCACGAGTTCCACGGGATTCAGCCAGGTGGTCCTGCCGGTTGACGCGATTCTGCAGTTGGAACGCAGGGACGCCGCGCAGGGCCGCAGCTTTCTCCTGTCGGTGGGACTCGTGGGCGGCGTGGCGGCGCTGGCCTATTTCGGGTTCGAGGGCAATCAGGGCGCCGACACGGGTGGCGACGAAGATCCCGTCGACGCGCTTGTACCGCTGGTCCGATTCACGATTCCGGTAGGCAGGTAGGGATGACATGCGCCCTGCCGCTACTTGCGGGATCGCGTAGTGGACACATAAGTAATCGCGGGCGCGAATTCCGCGTCCTTTTTGTTTCACCCCGAAGCGGAGGCAATATGTCCCCAGCAAACATCGGAAAGGCGGTCGGCCGGGCCGCCGCCACTCCCCTTCTCGCCGCAGCCTTGATGGCCGTGACGGTGCAAGCGCCCCTCGCGGCGCAGACCGGCACGATCACCGGCGTGGTGAGAAGCGCGACCAACGGACAGCCCATCGCGGGCGCCCAGGTCGCCATCCCGGCGCTCAACACCGGGATCCTGGCCAACAACGTGGGCCGGTACCTGCTCCAGAACGTGCCCGCGGGCACCCACACGGTGCAGGTCCAGTACATCGGCTACTCGGCGTCCAGCATGGACGTGACCGTCGCCGCGGGCGGCGCCGTGATCCAGGACTTCGAGTTGCGCTCGGAGGCCATCAGCCTTGAAGGCGTGGTGGTCACGGGTACCGCGGGCGCCGCCAGAAGGCGCGAGATCGGCAACTCGGTCAGCCAGATCAACGAGGAAGCGTTCCGGTCCGCCCCGATCCAGGACGTCGCAGACATCCTGCAGGGCCGCGCGCTGGGCGTGACGGTCCTGACGAACGGCGGCCAGGTGGGCGCCGGGTCGACGATCAAGCTGCGCGGCAACAACTCGGTGGCGTTCAGCAACTCGCCGCTCGTCTACGTGGACGGCGTGCGGATTCGCGAGCGCGGATTGATTCATTCCGATGAGGCCAACCAGCAGACCAACCCCTTCGACGACATCAATCCGGCCGACATCGAGCGGATCGAGACGATCAAGGGCGCCGCGGCGACCACCCTGTACGGGACCGAGGCCGCCGGCGGCGTGATCCAGATCTTTACCAAGCGCGGAGTCGCCGGAGCGCCCGCGTGGTCGCTTACCATTGACCAGGGCCTGAACACGCTGGGTCACATCGGGCCCGATCCCGACGTCAATCCCACCGGGCTGGGGTTGAACAACTGCAACTTTACCGGCGACGCGAACTTCCCCGGCGGGGACTCGATGTTCCCGGCGGACCCGAGCTGCCCCGCGAGCGGCTCCTGGCTGAAGAACGGAACCCTGCAGAGCTACAACCTGTCGGTTCGCGGCGGCGCCGAGCGCATGAACTACTTCGTGTCCGCGAAGTGGGGCGCCGAGTCAGGCGTCTTCGACACCGGCTTCGACGCCAACGACGTGAAGCGGCCCGAGCAGGGCCAGGAGACCTGGAACATCCGGGGCAACTTCTCGTTCGCTCCCGCCGAGGACCTGGACATCCGCTTTAACAGCTTCTACGCGCACCGCAACGTCACGTGGGTGCCCGACGGCAACAACGCCGAGGGGCTGCTCCTCAACGTCTTCCGCGGCGGCGCCGACTACACCAATGACGAGGACGGCAAGCTCCTCGACATGGACATCACCAACATCAACGACCACTTCACCAGCGGCGTGAACATCCTGTGGAACCCCATGGACGGGATGAACCACCGCCTGAACGCCGGGATCGACTGGGTCCGCAACGAGTACTTCGAGGAGCGTCCCTGGGGTTACTTCTACGTCCAGGGCGGCAACCGCGAGACCGACGAAAGGACCTTCCGGAAGCTCACGCTGGATTACGCCGGCACCATGGACCGGACCTTATTCGGCCTCTCGTCGTCCACATCGATCGGAGGCCAGCTTTACAACGACTTCGTGACCGGCACCAACGGTTTCGGCGACGACTTCGCCGGACCCGGCGCAAAGATCCTCCAGTCCGGAGCGATCACCGAGGCCTTCGAGGTCAACAGCACCGTGACCAGCGGAGGTTTCTTCTTCCAGGAGCTCATCGGGATCGCCGACCGGCTGTTCCTGACGGGTGGCGTGCGGGTCGACGGCCACTCGGCGTTCGGGCAGGACTTCGGCCTGGAGATCTACCCGAAAGGCCAGTTCTCCTACGTCCTCTCCGATGAGAGCTTCTTCCCCGCAGGCTTCGGCACGTTGAAGCTGCGAGGCGCCTTCGGCGACTCCGGAAAGGCGCCGGGCCTCTTCGACGCGGCCCGGACCTGGGCATCGGTAGCGGGAGACAACGGCAAACCCGGTGTCACACCCGACAACCTTGGCAACCCCGTACTCGGTCCCGAACGCACCCGGGAATGGGAACTGGGCTTCGAGGGATCCACTTTCAGTGGCAGGGTCGGTTTCGAATACCAGTACTTCAAACAGCGCACCTTCGATGCGCTGATCAACGTCACGCAGCTCCCCTCCGGCGGTTTCGTCGGCAGCCAGCTCGAGAACGTCGGCGAGGTGACCAACGCGGGCCACGAGGCCTTTGTGAATCTGAACGTGCTCTCGTCCAGTGCACTCGGATGGGATATCGGATTGCGGCTGTCCACGAGCGAGTCCCGGGTGATTGACCTGGGCGATCTGGAGAGCATCCCCGTCGGCTGGCGCAACTACGTGCGGACACCCGTGGAGTGCACGTCCGAGCTGTCCAACGCCGTGTCCTTCGACGGCAACGGCTTCATCGGCCAGGGCTGCACGGTTGGAGATCTCGTGTACTTCCCGCTCCCGGCCTTCTGTGAGGATCGTGTCCAGAACCCGGACGAAGTGGGCGCGGCCCCCCGGTACGTGGATCAATGCGTCGGGACGACCACGCCCAAGTACACGTATGGAATCAGCACCACCATGACGCTTTCCCAGCGCCTGACCCTCGACGTTGTAGGCGAGGGGATGGGTGGACACTGGCTGTCCTCTGGAACCGCCTACCAGAACACCCGGCGGCGCGTGTGGCCCCTGTGCCGCGACACCGTGGCAGCCATCGCGGACGGGCGGACGGACCAGTTGACAGCTGGCGAGCGCGCCCTCTGCGACCGCTCGGTCGTGCGCTACGGCATGTGGACCCAGCCAGCCGACTTCTTCAAGATCCGCTCGGCGTCGCTCAGCTTCCGCGTCCCGGAGGACTTCCTGCCCGGCCAGTTGCGAGCGGCCACGATTCGTCTGCAAGGACGGAACCTGTTCACCCGGACCGATTTCGAGGGAGTCGACCCCGAGGCCTTCGAGGACGGGTCCGCCGAAGTTCTCTTCCGGCAGGAGTACTACAACCTGCCGCCGATCCGCAGCTTCGTGCTGTCGGTTCAGGTCGACTTCTAAGCGGAGAGGATGCAGATCATGAAAACGATGAATTCACGCCGGGTGTTCCTGGGCGCGCTGTTCGCGGCGCTCGCGACAACCGGCTGCGACGAGAGCATCTTCGACGTCAAGAACCCCGGCCGGATCCTGGACGACGACCTGAACACGGCACGGGGCGTCACGTCGCTGGTTACGGGGATGTCGGCCGACTTCTCGGAGGGTTTCGACGAACTCGCCTTCACGACAGCGATCCTTTCCGACGAGATCGTCGGGTCGGGGAGCTACTTTTCCACGGGCCGGTATCGCAGGGGGCTCTTCGATTCCGAGGACGCGAACGGGCGCTGGAACGACGTCCAACGGGCCCGCTGGGTGGCCGAGGCCGGGCTTCTGCGCATGCAGGCCATCGAAGGCTACCAGTACGACGGCAACGAGAACACCGCCCGCGCCCACCTTTTCGGAGGGCTCGCCAACCGAGTGTTCGGCGAGAACTTCTGTCAGACGGTGTTCAGTGCGCCCTACGACGAGGAAAACCCAGGTCCCGGCGGCGAGATCGACACCGGCGACGCCATGGACCGAAACGCGGCGTTCCAGCGCGCGATCCCGTTGCTGGAGCGGGCGATTCAGCACGCCGGCTCGGCGTCCGATATCGTAAACGCCGCGGAGGGTGGCCTGGCCCAGGTGTACATGGGACTGGGCGACTTCTCAAGCGCGGCGGCGCGTGCCGCCAGAGTGCCTACGGACTTCGTGTTCGCCGCGGCGTACTCTTCCAATTCGAGTCGTGAAGAGAGCGAGATCTGGCAGGAAACGCACGGACGCCACGAGGTCTCCGCCTGGGGGACGCTTGCGGGTATCGTGGGTGCCGGCGATCCGCGCACCCCGTGGACCGACTGTTCGGCTCCCGGAAGCGGCTGCCCCAGCGGTAACGGTGCCGATGGAGAGACGATTCACTACAGGCAGGAGAAGTACCCGACCCGTGACGATGACATTCCGCTCGTCAAGGGCACGGAGATGCGCCTGATCGAGGCTGAGGCGGCGCTGATGGCCGGAGACCTCGCAACCGCGATGGCCAAGATCAACGAGGTGCGCACGTATCATGGACTGGACGCGGTTGAGTCCGACGGCACGATCGGCCAGATCACAGGTGGCGACGGCGGGGGGGCCAACTTTACCTCCATGTCGGGCTGGGACATCCTCGACCGCGAGCGGCACCTGACCCTCTGGCTCGAGGGCCGGCGCCTTTGGGACCTGCACCGTTGGGACCACCCGCACCTGGATGGTGGCGGCGTGGTCTACAAGGCGACGGTCGCGCGGCGGGCGTCTTGCATGCCGATTGCGCTGGACGAGTGCCAGGTGAACGAGAAGGTCGCCAACCTGTGCATCAGCGTGTAAGCGCATAGCGAAGGGATCTTCGGATGGACGGAGCCGCCTCTCGGAGCAGGTTGACCGGGGGGCGGTTCCGCGCTTCAGCGGCGTCTGGCCGCAGGGCTTTTGCGGGGGTGCTGGCGGTACTGGCCGCCAGCGCCCCCGTCTACGCTTCGGCGCAGACCAGGGTGGAAGGCGAGGTCATCGACGCGGTGACGGGCCTTCCCGTTGCGGGTGTGATCGTGCACCTGCCGGATCTCAACCTGGGCACCATCTCGGACGAATTCGGCTACTTCATGCTCGATGCGATCCCCCGCGGTGCCCAGGTCGTTTCGGCCCACCGTGCAGGCTACGAAGCGATTGAACAGGAAGTGCGCGTAGTGCCCGGCGAGCTCTGGGAGGTCCGTCTGACCCCGGCGGCGATTCAGGTACGGGGGATCGAGGTGTTGGCCGCGACGAGCCAGGAACTCGAAGTCGCGCGCGCAGGCCGCCGCTCGGACTTCATTGCGCCGTCCACGGTGGCCGAGGCTGCGGAGCGGACCAACAAGGTGCTGGAGGTTCTGAGGTCGAAGGCGCCGCCGCGGCTGCGCATCCGTCAGGAGGGGGGTGCCGGGGGCGTTACCTTCTGCATCGAGTCCTCGAGGCGCCGTCCGTCCGTGCAGGAGCTCATGGAACGGGGCGATGGGTGTCGGCCAACGCTTCTGGCGCTCGACGGCGTGATCGTCTACTCGCCGCCGCCGATGACGCTGGCCGGCATGCAGGCGCCCAGTCTGCCTGCTGATGTCGCCGCGATGCTCCTGAACCAGAATCCGCAGGAAATCCGCAGCATCCGTGTCCTGTCGCCCGCGGATGCGTTCTTCCGCTATGGCGAGGCGGGCCGCTCCGGCGCGGTCGAGATCGTCACCGTGCATCCGGGCAGGCCCAAGGGCAACTGATGCGTCCCGTCGTCGGGATGCGGCCCCTACTCCTGCCGTGCGCTTCGGCCGCCGGTCTGGCGGCGTTTCTGCTGCACCCGGGCGTGCGAGCCGAGCCGGCAGCCTTCTGGACGGTTGCCGCGGCGGTCGCCGGCATCCTTATCTGGACGGCGTGGCTCTTCGCGTCGCGGCGGGAGCGCGGCGAGGACCTCACGCTGGAATTCGTCCTTCGCACGCCCCACTGGATGCAGACGCTGGCGCAGGGGGCGCTGCTGGTGTGGTGGGGTATTTACGTCGACATGGTGCGGCTGTGGGCGCCGATGATCCTCGCGCAGCTGGTGCTGGCTGTGGCGGTGGAAGGGCTCTTCGCGTTGACGCGACGGGGTCGCTACGCGGCGGGCCTGGGTGTTGTACCGGTGATCTTCAGTGTGAACCTCTTCCTGTGGTTCACCGGGGCGTGGTTCTTCTTCCAGTTCGCGATGGTCGTGCTTGTCTACGCGGGCAAGGAGTTCATCCGCTGGCAGCTGGACGGGCGCTCGCGGCACATCTTCAATCCCTCGGCGCTGGCTCTGTCGGTGGCGGCCGTGCTGCTGATCGCGACCGGATCGACCGAGATCACGCTCGGGATCGAGATCGCGCAGAGCCAGTTCATCCCGCCGCAGATGTTCCTCGTGATCTTCCTGGCCGCCGTGCCCGCGCAGCTCCTCTTCGGCGTAGCGATGATGACCATGCCGGCGGTGCTCACGATCCTCGGCTTCGGCCTTCTCTACCAGTCGCTGACGGGCATCTACTTCTTCTACGACGCCTACATACCCGTGTCGGTGTTCCTGGGGCTGCACCTGCTCTTCACGGATCCGGCGACGTCGCCCCGCTCGGACGGCGGACGGATTCTGTTCGGCCTCATCTACGGCACCGGCGTCGTCACGAGCGCCGCGATGCTCGACGCGATCGGCGCACCGAATTTCTACGACAAGCTGCTGCCTGTGCCGATCCTGAACGTGCTCGCTCCGCGTCTGGATCGCACCGCCAATGCGCTAGGCGAGAAGCTGGCGATGTTGGGCAGGCTGCAAACGCCGGGTGGCGTGCAGCGCCGCGTAGCCACCGTGGCGCTATGGGGCACGACCTTCGCGACCATGAGCGCCGCGGGCGGCGTCGGCGACAATCATCCCGGCCAGTACTATCCGTTCTGGCGGGAAGCGTGCGAAGCGGGCAGCGACCGGGCTTGCAACTACTCCGGCGTGATGCTGCAGAACTTCTGCGACCAGGGCTCAGGGTGGGGGTGCAACGAGTTTGGGGTGCTGTTGGTGGCGCTGGACCGGGACTTCCTCGGCGCGGCCGGCGAATTCGAGCGAGCGTGCCGGCTGGAGTACGGACCTGCGTGCGGCAACCTGCAGATGCTGGCCAGCGGGGACCAGCGGCTGGCACAGGGCGCGGCGGCGTTCGCGCGCGGAGACCCGCCGCTGACCGAGTTGCCGATCGTGCTGATGGGCAGCAAGGGACCCATCACCGAGCGCGACCCGACGGCGCTGCGGGCGCTGGGCTGCGAGCGGGGTTGGCGGGAGTTGGGATGTAGCTGAGATGCGCCCCCTCCTGTTGCCTGGCGCCGCTGCCGGGGTCCTGGCCGGCTATCTGCTGATCCCGGGGGTGCGAGCCACACCAGGTCTGTTCTGGGCACTTGCAGGGGCGTCTGCAGGAGTTCTCGCGTGGACGGGGTGGCTCGCGGTGTCGCGACATCGTTCCGGGGAACCTCTTGAGCTGGACTTCCTGGCCATCCGACCCCATTGGGTCCAGCTGCTGGCGCAGGGAACGGTCCTGGCCTGGTGGGGATGGTTCGTGCCCGCGGTGTACGAGTTCGCGCCGTTCATCCTTGCCCAGCTGGTTCTCGCTGTGGCTCTCGAAGCGCTGTTCAGCTGGACGCGGCGCGGTCGGCACACGCTCGGCTTCGGGCCCGTGCCCGTGGTCTTCAGCCTCAACCTCTTTCTGTGGTTCCACCTGGACTGGTTCTTCTTCCAGTTGGCGATGGTGGTGCTGGTCTATGTCGGCAAGGAGTTCATTCAGTGGCGGGTCGGGGGACGCTCCAGGCACATCTTCAACCCCTCGGCGTTCGCGCTGGCGGTGGCGTCGCTGGCTCTGATCGCGACGGGGACGACGGGGATCACCCTGGGCGTCGAGATCGCGCAGTCGCAGTTCGTGCCGCCGTTCATCTTCCTGGTGATCTTCCTCGCGGCCCTGCCGGGGCAACTGCTCTTCGGAGTGGCCACGATGACCATGCCCGCGGTGCTCACCATCTGGGGGTTTAGCGCCGCGTACTTCGCGGTCACCGGCGAGTACTTCTTCTACGACGCGTACATCCCGATCGCAGTGTTTCTGGGCCTGCACCTCCTCTTCACCGATCCGGCCACGTCGCCGAGGTCGGAGTTGGGGCGCGTTCTGTTCGCCGTGCTGTACGGCTCTGGAGTCGTCGTCAGCGTCTTCCTGCTGAACGCGGTGGGCGCGCCGCCGTTTTACGACAAGCTGCTACCGGTGCCGATCCTGAACCTGATGGCGCCGATGCTCGATCGGGCGGCCGCGGCGCTTGCACCACGGCTTGGAGTTGCCTGGGCGGCGGCGAAGAGCGCAGTGCCCACACGGCGCCGGGTTGCGACGGTGGGGCTCTGGGCCGCTGTCTTTGCCACCCTCAGCCTCACCGGCGCGCTGGGCGACAACCACCCCGGCCAATACTACCCCTTCTGGCGCGACGCGTGCGAGGCCGGGAGCACACGCGCCTGCGACTACACGGGCGTCATGCAGCAGAGCTTCTGCGACCGGGGGTCCGGGTGGGCCTGCAACGAATTTGGCATCCTGATGGCCGAGACGGATCGGGATTTCCGGGGGGCGGCGGGCGAGTTCGACCGCGCGTGCCGGCTCGGCTTTGCCCCGGGGTGCGCGAACCTTGAGATGCTGGCAACCGGCGACGAGCGCCTGATCGGCGACGCCGGGTTCGCGCGCGGTCGTCCGCCCGCGGGCGAACTCCCCATCGTGCTGCGCGGCAGCAAGGGGCCCGTCACCGAGCGCGATCCGGAGACGCTCCGCGTGCTGGGATGTGAGCGGGGCTGGCGGGAACTGGGGTGTCCGTAACCCTCAACACTCCAGCCGCCGTTGTCCTCGGACCGCCGGCTCAGCCGGCGATACTCTCCAGTCCTCTTCCGGGCGCCAGATTCCGCAGAAACTCGTCGACCGGAAGGCAGAGCACTCCCCTTCGCTCCAGCGGGCGTTCGCCGCGATAGAGCAGCATCCTGTGAGCTTCCGGGTACTCGGTGCCGAAGGCTCGCAGACCGCGGAGATCGGCGGGACGGATGCGGCCGGCGTTCATGACGTCGACTCCCCAGATACCGGATGGTCCGTAGAGTACGAAATCGACTTCGGCGCCCCCGCGTGTGCGCCAGTAATACAGCCTGTCGCGCGTTCGCGAGTAGGCCAGCCACGCGCGCAGGTGTTGTGCGACCAGTCCTTCAAGTGCGGGGCCGGCGATCTCCTCGGGGCGATCGAGCGGACCCGCGGGGCGAAGGCTCCGGAATACGCCGCAATCGAAGTAGAAGAATCGGGGGTGCGACACCACGCGCCGCCGCGCCCGCCGGGTGAAGACGGGAAGGCGGAATGCCAGCAGGAGGTCTTCGAGCAACTCGAGGTAGCCCGATACGGTGGACCGGCTCGTCTCGCATTCGCGCGCGACTGCGCTGACGTTGAGCGTCGCCGCGTGGGAGAACGCGGCTGCTTCCAGGAAGCGCGAGAAGCTCCCCACGTTGCGGGCCAGGCCCTCGGCGCGCACCTCCTGCTCCACGTAGAGAGAGGCATAGGCGGCCAGGGCCGACGCCGGATCGTCGGAGGACACGACAGTTGGGACGGTTCCCAGTGTCAGCGAGGTGCCGAGGTCGAACCCGGATCCCAGTTCCCCCGCCATGAACGGATGCATCGTCCGCATGACCGCGCGTCCGGCGAGCAGGTTGACGCCTCCGCGGCGCAGCTTCCGGGCGCTGGATCCGGTCAGCACGAACCGCCGGCGTTCTCCGCTCTCCATGAGTTCGTGTACGACATTGAGGAGCTCGGGAACGCGTTGGATCTCGTCGACCACCACGGTTCCGCTGCGGGGCACGGCACGCACCAGCTCCCGCAAGCGCTCCGGGCGAGCCGCGAATCGACGGAACTCCTCGGGGCGCAGGAGATCCAACACGAGCGCATCGGGGAACCTCTCGCGCAGCCAGGTCGTTTTTCCCGTGCCACGCGGGCCGAAGAGGAAGAAGCTCCCCGCGGGGACAGTGAAAACTCGCGGTAGAGTCGTCATAATGACAGGTAAAATGACGACACTACCGCCGTTTTACAACTACCGGGCTTGTTATCACCTACCCCTTCGGCTGATCCCCCTGAAGCTCAAGGATGTCCACGTTCCACTGGCTGTCGCCGAGCAGGTGCTTCACGAAGTACTCCGCGCGGAGCCAGAACCAGTAGTTGCTCATGTTCCCGAAGCCGTGGCGCTGGCCGGGGAAGATGAAGAAGTCGAAGCGCTTGTTCGCGCGGATCAGCGCCTCGGCCATGCGGAAGGTGCCGGCGTGGTGGACGTTGTTGTCCACGTCGCCCGTGGTCAGCAGCAGGTGACCCTTCAGGTTCGCCGCGATGTCCGAGTTCCGGTCGATGTCGTACTCGAAGCTCGTGACGGCGCCGGTCGAGTCCTTCACCTCCTTGACCCCGTCGTGCTTCTCCGACCAGTTGGCGTTGTAGACGTCGTTATTGTGGTTCCCGGCTGACGAGACGGCCACCTTGAAGAAGTCGGGATAGACCAGCATGGCCGCGGTGGACATGAAGCCGCCGCCGGAGTGCCCGTAGATCCCCACCCGGTCGATGTCGATGAAGCCGTGGCGGTCGGCGAGCTGCTCGATCCCCGCCTTCTTGTCGGCCAGGCCGTAGTCGCGGAGGTTGCCGTATCCGTAGTTGTGGTACCACTTCGAGCGGTCGGGGTGGCCGCCGCGGTTCCCGATCGTGATGACGATGAAGCCGAACTGCGCGAGCGCCTGCTCGGTCTGGTTCAGCGAGAACGACTTCGACACCGACTCGGTCTGCGGTCCGGGATATACGTATGCGATGATCGGGTACTGCTTCGCGGGATCGAAATCGTATGGCTTGTACATGACCCCGTAGATATCCGTCACGCCGTCGTCGGCCTTCACCTGGTAGGTCTCGGGGTACTGATATCCGGCGGCTTCGAGCGCTGACAGGTCGGCCGTCTCCAGGTCCATGATCCTGCGCCCGGAAGCGTCGATGAGCGCTGACTGAGGATTGGTGTCGACGCGCGAGTAGTTGTCGATGAAGTAGCGCGCGGATTCGGAAACGACGACCTGGTGATCGTAGTTGCCGGGGTTGAGCAGGGTCAGGCCGCTGCCGTTCAGGCCGACGCGGTAGGTGTGCATGTAGTACGGGTCCTCGCCCTGCTCGCGTGCGTTGGCGCGGAACACCGCATATCCCTCGTCCTCGTTCACGCCCATGAGACCGTCGACGTGCCAGGGGCCTTCGGTTAGACGAGTGCGCACCGTGCCGTCCGCCGCATAGCGGTAGAGGTGCGCCCACCCGTCCCGCTCCGACCACCAGATCAGGTCGCCGTTCTCCAGGCGCGCGGGCGACTGGTGCTCCACGTACGTGTTCAGGCGCTCCTCGATCACGGCGGTGACCTCTCCGGTCGCAGGGTCGGCCCTCATCACGTCCACGCGGTGCTGGTCGCGGCTGCGGCGCCAGAAGTAGAGCTCGTCGCTGCTGTCCGAGAGCCACTTCGTGATGCTCGGCTCGGTCGAACCGCCGCCTCCGCCAAAGAAGAAGAAGCCGCCGAAGCCACCGAAGCCGCCGAACTCGTTGAAGATCCCCATCCGCTGGTCCTTCCACGGCTCGTCGTCGATCTGAGACATCTCGCGCGACTCCATGTCGAAGACGTGGAGGCTGGTCTGCGTGACGTTCTCCTCGCCCGGCATGTCGTACCGGTAGCTCTCCAGCTTGGGCCGCGTATTGCCGACCGCGTGCACGACCCACAGATAGTCCACCTCGCGGCGATCCTGGCGGGTGAGCGCGAAGTAGCGCGAATCGTGGGACCACGTCGTCCCCGACCGCTGGCGTTTCTCGAACTCCTCCTCAGTCTCTTCGTCGTTCTGGCCCCGGCCCTGAAAGCCCCAGCTGAAGTCCTTTTCGCCGTCGGTGGTCAATTGGATCTCCTCGACCTCGACGTCCTCTTCCGCCTCCTCGGCCTCGTCACCGCTCTTGCCACGCCGCGCGTCGACGATCTTCATGTATTCCTCGTAGCTCATCATCCAGAGGTTGAACTCGCGGCTGAACACGACCCACGCGGTGTCCGGCGACACGCTGGCCCAACCGGGGTGGCTGTCCGGCTCCTCGTAGTCCTCGAGTTCGCGGAGCGTGCGCGTGGTGACGTCGTACTCGAAGTGGTGGACCCTCTTCCGCGTCCGCGGCCTGGGCGGGCCGCGCTGCTGTTCGTCCTCCTGGTCCTCCTCGACGTCCTCCTCATCGTCCTCTTCCTCCTCCACCTCCTCGTCCTGAGACGACTCCACGTCGAACTGGATGGTGTTCGGCCCCGTGAAGCGGATGGCGCGGATCGGCAGGTGCTGCGCGTCCCACGGATCCCGCGTGATGCGGGTCAGCTCGGCGGCGATGCGGTCGTTGTCGAAGATCTCGGTCTTCGTGCCCTGGCCGGGATCGACGAGGTAGAAGTGTCTGCCCTCGGACGTCTCCCACTCGTACCAGAAACGGTCCGTGTCCTCGATCCACCGCGGCGTGACGCGCAGGGAATGAACCAGGTCGCTGACCTTGTAGGGGGCGAAGCGAGCCGCAAGCTCGAAGTTGGCGGAGCCGGGGCCTCCGACCTTGATGGACCCTTCCTCCTGGGCGGCGACGGGGCTGCTTGCGGCTCCGAGGGCCCCAAAGGCCAGAGCGGCCGGGGCGAGCAAGCCCAGGGCGAGGGTGAAGGGGAAGCTGGCACGCGGACGGGTGACGGTGCGGCGGATCATTCCTGGCCTCCGTTGGGGTGGGAAGCGGCGTGGGGAGCGCCGGGTGGCGCTTGTGTACCCTGGACACGCATCTTCGCCGAATTGATTGTCGGTCGGCCTGACAGGTCGAGGCCGACGGCTGGGGCACCGTGAGAAATGGGAGACTTTGCGCGATGGTGCAAGCGAGGGGCGGTATCGTTCTGTTGTGTCTCTGCGCGGCGACGGCGGTCGCCCGGGCCCAGGAGCCCCCGTCCCGCCCCGTCGTCACCGCCGCCGACTACGCGCGCGCCGAGCAATTCCTGCCGGGCAACGCGGTGCGCCACCTGACCGGAGTGCCGATCGGGCCGGTGACGTGGGTCGGCGAGACCGACCGTTTCTGGTACCGGGTGCGCACGGAGGACGGGGAGCGGTTCATCCTGGTGGACCCTCAGGCGCGCACAAGACGCGAGGCCTTCGACCACGGGCGGCTGGCGGCGGCGCTCTCGTTGGCGGCGGACACCGCCTACGATCCGCAAACCCTGCCGTTCACGTCGTTCGAGTTTGTCGACGAGGGCAACGGCGTGAAGCTCGACATCGGCGCGGCGAAGTGGCGGTGCTCGCTCACCACCTACACGTGCGCCGAGCGCGACGCGTCCGCCGAATTCGGTCCCGCCGAACTCGCTTCGCGCGACGGAACCCGCGCGCTCTTCACCCGTGACCACAACCTGTGGGTCAGGGCGGCAGGAGAAGAGGAAGGCACGCAGCTCACCAACGACGGAGAACCGCATTGGGACTACGGGTCGTCCCCGGAGGGCAATACCTCGGCCGTCACGATCCGCCGCTTCGGCGTTCCTGTGCCGCCCGCCGCGCTCTGGTCGCCGGATGGCCGCTACGTCGCCACGCACCAGCTCGACCAGCGCGGCGTCCTGGAGATGCACCTGGTGCAGGGCGCTCCCGAGGACGGCTCCAGGCGGCCGCGGCACCACGCGTACCGGTACGCGCTCCCCGGCGATTCGATCATCCCCATGGCCCACATGGTGGTCGTGGACACGGAGGCGGGCGCGGACAGCGAGACGGGCGCGGTGACGCGGCTGGACGCGGATCCGCTCCATTCCATCTTCCAGTCGCCCTTCACCTTCCAAAACGTGTGGTGGGCGGAGGACGGATCGGCCCTCTATACCCTCCGCTTCACTAGAGGCCAGAAGGCCATGAGCCTGGAGGCGGCCGACCCGGCGACCGGCCATGTGGGCACGATTATCGAGGAGAGTTGCGCGACCTATTGCGAGGCAACGCCGTCTCTGGCGACGCGCCCCAACGTGCGGGCGCTTGGGGGCGGCGACGAGGTTCTGTGGTGGTCCGAGCGGGACGGATGGGGTCACCTCTATCTCTACGATGGGCGGACCGGCGAGCTGAAGCGCCAGGTGACGAGCGGTCCGTGGCTGGTCCGCCGGATTCTGCACGTGGACGAGGCCTCGCGCACGCTGTGGTTCACCGCGAGCGGACGCGAGGGCGGCGACCCGTATTACATGCAGCTGTACAGCGCGGGGCTCGACGGCGGACCGGTGCGCCGCCTCACGCCCGAGGACTCCCACCACCTCGTCACGGCCAGTCCCGGCGGCGCCTGGTTCGTCGACACCTACGGCCGGACCGACACGGCGCCGGTTACCGTGCTGCGCGATCGGAGCGGCGCGGTCGTGATGACGATCGAGACCGGGTCGCTGGATGGCCTGGAGGCGCTGGGATGGAGCCCGCCCGAGATGGTCGTCACGAAGGCACGGGACGGCTTGACCGACCTCTACGGCCTGATCGTCAAGCCCACCGGCTTCGATCCCGAGGCCGTCTACCCCGTGATCGACTACGTCTACCCGGGTCCGCAGACCGCCTGGGTGCCCAAGAGCGTCGCGGATCCCCTGTCGCGGGTGCTGTGGGATGCGCAGGCGACGGCCGAACTGGGCGCGGTGGTGGTGGTCCTGGACGGCCTCGGAAAGCCCCTGCGCTCGAAGGCGTTCCACAACGTCTCGTACGGCAACCTGCAGGACGCCGGCGGGCTGGCGGACCACGTGTCGTCGATCAAGCAGCTGGCGGCCTCGAGGCCCTGGATGGACCTGGAGCGTGTCGGGGTGTACGGCTTCTCCGGGGGCGGATACATGTCCACCCACGCCATCCTGACCCAGCCGGACTTCTACAAGGTGGCCGTTTCAGGCGCCGGGAACCACGACCAGCGCGGCTACATCGCGCTGTGGGGCGAGCTCTACCACGGCCTGATGGAGCCGGACGGCGCCAACTACATCCAGCAGGCCAACACGACGCACGCGGCCAACCTGAAGGGGAAGCTCCTGCTGATCCACGGCGAGATGGACGACAACGTGAGCCCGGCGCTCACCATGCAGGTGGTGGACGCATTCATCAAGGCGAACCGCACCTTCGACATGCTCATCCTCCCGAACCTCAACCATGGGGCCGGCGGCGACCCGTACTATATCCGCCGACGCTGGGACTATTTTGTCGAACACCTGATCGGGGCGGAGCCGCCGCAAGACTATCGTGTGGTGCCGTCCTGAAGGGGTGTTGGGCCCGCGGTCTGGAGCGACCTTCCACAGTTGTATACAATATTGAGTACGCCCCTATTGCGGGTATGCGGGACGGTGGCCTATCTTGCGACGCCGTTGAAGCAGGTGTCTCACCCACACTCAAAGGAGAATCCCATGAGACAAAGCTTCCGTTTGAAACAGCCCACACGATGGTTGTGGGGGCTCGCCGCTGCAGGTGCGGCGGGCTTCGTGGCTCTGGCGCTGGCCGTGGCGCCGCTGGCCGCCCAGAACACCATCACCGGCACGGTCGTGGACGGCGGCACTCAGCGCCCGCTCGGCGGTGCGCAGGTGCAGGTGGAAGGGACCAATCTCGGCGTCCTCACGGACAACCGGGGCCGGTTCCTCATCCTGAACGTGCCGACGGCAACGGTTACCGTGCGGGTCGTGATGATCGGTTACCGCGAGGCCACGGCCAGCGCATCCAGCGGTCAGGCGGTCACCATCGAGCTGCAGGAAACCGCGATTTCCCTTGACGAGATCGTTGTGACCGGTGTGGTCGGCGAGCAGGCGGCCCGAGCGGTCGGCAACTCGATCGGCCAGGTCAACGCGGCCGAACTCGAGGCGTTGGCCCCGGCTGCCGATGTTCAGCGCATGATCAGCGCCACGGTACCCGGTGTCCGGGTCTCGATGGCCGGCGGCGAGGTCGGCGCGGGGGGCACAACGCGCATTCGCGGGATCGCCAGCCTCTCGCTCGGCGCCCAGCCCCTCGTCTACGTGGACGGTGTTCGCGTGAACGGTCAGGAGAGCAATGCCGCTTTTGGCTGGTACGCCTTCAACGGCAACTCCCAGCCCTCTCGCATTGCGGACTTCAACCCGGACGAGATCGAGAGCATTGAGATCATCAAGGGGCCTGCTGCCGCGACGCTGTACGGGACCGAAGCGTCCAACGGGGTGATCCAGATCATCACCAAGCGGGGCCGGACGGGTGCGCCGAGAATCAACGTCACCATGAAGCAGGGCGCCAACTTCTATCCGAACGTCTACAACATGTTCCCGGATGTGTGGTACCAGTGCAACGGGGTGTCCCAGACCGTCGACGTGGACGAGCGCCTGAAGTGCACGCCTGGCACGGTGGCCTCGTTCAACGTCCTGCAGATCGACCGCGACGTGTACGGCAACGAGTGGTTCCAGACCGGACACTCGCAGTCGTATGGCGCCGACGTGACCGGCGGCTCCCAGCAGATCACCTACTACGTGTCCGCGGACTGGGACCGGGACGAGGGCGTCGTTTCGTACAACTGGAAGAACCGCATGAGCGGGCGCGCCAACCTGACCTATACACCTTCCGACAAGCTGGAATTGAATTTCGGCTTGGGTGCGATCCGCTCCAAGGCCCAATCGGCGTCAGCCCAGCAGGCACTGCCGACGGCCATCATCTGGGCCTGTCCGGCGCCCGGCTGTGAGGCGGGCGACGCCGCCGCTCCCAGCCGCATCGACGGTGGGTATCGGGGGTACATCGCGTACCTGCCGGAAGCGTACGAGGACGACATCGAGGGATTCCAGCATGTGGACCGCACGACGTTCTCGCTGGAGGCGCGGCACGAGCCCTACGATTGGTTTACACACAGGGCCATCGTAGGTGGCGACTTCAGCGGCGTCAGAAACTCCGAACTCTATCGCGCGACGAACCGCGAACCTCCCGGACAGTTCACGCCCTGGGGGCGCAAGACCATCATCAACCTCAATACCAGCTACTTCTCGATGGACTACCAGGCCAACGGGATCCTGGATCTCGGAGACAATCTGAGGCTCACCACTTCGGGTGGCCTGCAGTACTACCAGCGGCAGGAGTCGTCCACCTTCGCCCACGGCGAGACGTTCCCGGTCGACGCGCTCGAAACCGTTTCATCGGGTTCGACGAAGCGGGCCGAGGAAGATTTCCTCGAGAACAAGACCTTCGGCGTGTTCGTGCAGGAGCAGATTGCGGTGGCTGACCGGTTGTTCCTGACCGGCGCCGTGCGTGGGGACGACAACAGCGCCTTCGGCACGAACTTCGACTTTGTCGTGTACCCGAAGCTGTCGGCGTCCTACGTAGTCAGCGACGAACCGTTCTTCCAGGACATGCTGCCCGGCGTCAACACGCTGAAACTCAGGGCGGCGTGGGGGAAGGCCGGTAAGCAGCCCGACGTCTTCGACGCGATTCAGACCTATACGCCCACGGTCGGTCCCGGGGGTGCGTCGGTCCTGACGCCCGAGAACATCGGCAACCCGGACCTGCAGCCCGAGGTCGGGACCGAGATCGAGCTGGGCTTCGACGCCGGCCTGATGAACGACCTGATCGGCCTGGAGTTCACGGTCTACAGCCAGACCACGAACGACGCTCTGGTCCGTGTCCCCGTCATCCCGTCGAAGGGATTCCCCGGGGTCCAGTTCCGGAACATCGGCCAGATCAACAACAAGGGCATCGAAATCGGGATCAACGGGCAGGTGTTCAACTCCGACGCGTTGAGCATCGATATGGGAGCCACCTTCTCGGCCTTCGAGAACGAGGTCACCGACCTGGGTGGCCAGCCTCCGATCGTTCAGAGTGCTTCGAGCCTGAACCGCCAGTTCCACGTCGAGGGCTTCCCGCTGGGGAGCATGTTCTACAGACGCGTGGTCAGCGCCCAGCTGGATGGCTCGAGTGGGCGCAACGTGGCCACCAACCTCATGTGCGAAGGTGGGGAAGTTGCCCCTGGCTCCAACTTCTCGTGGGGCGGCGGTGCTCCCGTTCCCTGCGCGAACGCCCCGGAGGTGTATTGGGGTCAGCCGATTCCGAACACCGAAGCGGGCTTCTACACCAACCTGCGCGTCGGACAGAATCTGTCGCTGTACGCGCTCGTAGACTACGTGGCGGGACATCACCTGAGCCTCGGAGACATCAGCGCGCAGCATCGGTTCTTCCTCAACTCCAGGGCGATCCTCGAGCGCACGGACCCCATTCTGCTGGGCTATGAGGCGCTCGGAGCCGGAGGTCTCGCGCAGTCGGGCGTAGTGGCGGGCGACTTCATGAAGCTGCGGACGCTGTCGGCCTCGTACACGCTGCCGGAATCCATTGCCGAAATGGTTTGGGCCAGCCGCGTGGCGATCACGGCTTCGGTCGACAACCTCTGGACGATCTGGCAGAAGTCGAAGGACTCGTTCGGGCATCCGATCATGGACATCGAGCGTGCGCGTCAGAGCCCGGGTCAGTTCGGGCTCAACGGCTACGTGCAGGAAGGCTGGCCGCAGATCACGCGGTTCGTGTCCACGGTCCGGTTCACCTTCTAGATCACAGGGAGAAATGAGAATGAAAGCGAGAAACAGACTGGCAGGTTTGGTGCTGTTCGTGGCTTCATCCGTTGTGGTCTCGGGGTGTAGCCTGGATGACATCCTTGCCGTGCGTGTGCCGGGCAAGGTTCTGGAAGAAGACCTTAACAGCGCGTCGCTGGCCAACGTGTTGGCTACGGGCGTGATCGCGGAAGTCGAGTGCAGCTGGAATCAGTACGTGGCGGGCTCGGCGCACCACTCGGACGAATACGTGCCGACTTCGGGCAACCTCACCATGAGGAACTGGGGGCAGCGCAAGATCTACGCTTCCGATGCAGGTTATGCGCAGGGGACCTGTGGTGGCTGGGGCTATCCGATGTTCACGCCGCTGCACACCGCGCGCTTTCAGGCGGAGGACGTGAGCCAGCGCCTGGAGGGGTTCGGGGCTGATGTGGCGAACGCGGCCGCGCTGCAGGCGTCGGTAGCCGTTTGGGGAGCATTTCCGCTGGTTGCCATGGGCGAGGGCTTTTGCCGCATGGCAATCGATGGTGGCGCGGCGATGCAGCCCGGCGAAGTACAGACCCTGGCCGAGCAGCGCTTCAGTTCCGCGATCTCACTGGCACAGGGCACCGGTGACGCGACGCTGACCATGCAGGGCACGCTGGGGCGTGCCCGCGTTCGGCTTGCGATGGGCAACTATGCGGGCGCCATGGCCGACGCGTCGCAGATCCCGGATGGGTTCGTCGTCAACGTGTCGCGCGATGCGTCCGAATCGCGGCGCTACAACTACTATTTCGAGCGGCTGAACGCCCCGACCGGCTTCCGGGCCCACGGCTCGGTGGCCGACAACTACCAGAATCTCACGATTGGTGCGGACGGCATGCCCATGGACGGCGGAGACGGCGTCAAGGATACGCGCGTCAACGTCAAGACAGACGGCACGCAGGCCGCTGACTTCGCGACGATTTTGTACTACCACGACAAGTACAATTCACGCGGCGACCCGCTGCCCCTGGTGCACTGGCACGAAGCCCGCATGTTCGAGGCCGAGGCGCTGGCCATGCAGGGTGATGTCGCGGGCGCGCTGGGCAAGATCAACGGTCTCCGCATGGCCGCCGGGCTTCCCGAGGTCACCGCGGACGTGGGCGCCGGACAGATCATGGACCTGGTCAAAGAGGAACGTCGTCGCCAGCTGTTCGTATTGGGCGGGCACCGCCTGCACGACATGCTGCGCTTCGACATACCGTTCCTGGGAGAGCCCGGTTCGATCCATCCGAACGGTCTCGACCAGACGGGGGCGGAGTACGGCAACCTGACGTGCTTCCAGCTCCCCGAGGTTGAGGTCAAGGGGAACGAGAACATCAGCAGCTGAACCGACTGAAGGGAAGGCATTGCGGGGCTGCCGCTTGCGTTCTGGCGGCAGCCCCGCTTCTCATATGGCGGGGTGGTGGTAGAGCAACCCAGATGGAGCAAAGGAGAATCCCATGAGACCCAGAGCGCGTTCAAGCCCGCTGTCTTCCCGTCGATTGCCGCGTGTCGTCGGCGGGATGGCCGGAGTGTTGGCCCTGGCGCTGACCGTCGCGCCACTGGCCGCTCAGAACACCATCACCGGCGCGGTGGTGGACGGGAGCAACCAACGACCCCTTGTCGGCGCGCAGGTCGTGATCGACGGGACCGAACTCGGCGGCCTGACCGACAACCGGGGACGGTTTCTCATCCTGAACGCGCCGGCGGGAACCGTGACGCTCCGCGTCCTCATGATCGGCTACCGGGAGGCGACGGCGCAGGCGAGCGCCGACCAGGCCGTCACGATCGAGCTCCAGGAGACCGCCATCTCGCTTGACGAGATCATCGTCACGGGCACCGTCGGTGAGCAGCAGGCACGGTCGATCGGCAATGCGATCGGCCGCGTCGATGCGGCCGTCCTGCAGGAACGGGCGCCGGTTGCGGAAGTGCAGCAACTCCTGTCGGCGACCGTTCCGGGCGTCCGCATCATGAACACAGGCGGGGCCATCGGTGAGGGCGGAGTGACCCGCATTCGCGGTGTCGCTTCACTGACCCTCGTTGCCACTCCGATCGTCGTCGTGGATGGCATTCGTGTGAACGGCGCTGACGGGGACCCGTCACTCCTCTGCGGCATCGGTGCCGACTGTGGGGATTCGGGCTCCCGGATCAACGACTTCGACCCGGATGAAATCGAGAGCATCGAGGTCATCAAGGGACCGGCCGCGGCCACGCTCTACGGGACCGAAGCGTCCAACGGCGTCATCCAGATCATCACCAAGCGCGGCGCGCGGGGAGCACCCCGGGTCAACGCGCGGATCCGGCAGGGCGCGTCCTGGATGCCGAATCCCGTGGAACTGGTGCCGCCGACATACTACAAGAACTCCGCGGGCCAGATCGTCGAAGTCAACGTCCTCAAGCACGACAAGGAAAACACTTTCGGCCTGCTGGACTGCGACCCCAGCACCCAGACCGGCTGTCAGCCGAACGGGGGCCACGACTGGTTCCGGACCGGCCACAACCAGTCCTACGGTGCGGACGTGAGCGGCGGCACGGAGAACGTCACGTACTTCGTGAGCGGTGAATTCGATCGCATGGAGGGACCGGTACCCTACAACTGGCAGAACACGCTCCGCGGCAGGGCCAATCTGACCTATGCTCCGAGCGACGCCTTCAGGTTCGACTTCAGTCTCGGCGCAAACCGGTCCAAGATGGAATCCGCGTCGGCCCAGCAACCCTTGCTGACAGCCGTGATCTGGTCCTGTCCGGCACCCGGCTGTGAGCCCGGGTCGGGCACGCCGCAGGCCCTCGATGGGCCTTCGCGCGGCTATATCGCCTATCTTCCCGAGGCCTACCAGGACGAAATTGAGGGTGTCGTCGATATCGACCGGACCACCTACAGTCTCCAGGCCCACTGGGAACCCAGGGAGTGGCTGGCGCAAAAGATGGTGTTGGGCGGAGATTTCGGCACGCGGACCAACACCGAGCTGTACCTTGCGACGGGCAACCTCGGCAACTTCTTCAACACGGGCCGAAAGACGGTGGCGAACGAGCGGACCTCGTTCATCACCGCGGACTACCAGGCAAGCAGCGACTGGTCGCCTTTCGAGAGCATCAGCCTCAGCACGGGAGGCGGTCTTCAGTTCTACTCGAAGAAGACCGAGATCCTGTGGGCGCGAGGTGAGTCTTTCCCGGTCAAATCCCTTGAGACCATTCCTTCCGGTTCCACGCGAAGTGCCGACGAGGAATATCTGGAGAACAAGACGTTCGGGGTCTTCCTTCAGGAACAGGTCGGCTTCGGGGACAGGCTCTACCTGACTGCCGCAGTGCGGGGTGACGACAACTCGGCCTTCGGAAGGAACTTCGATTTCGTCGTTTACCCGAAGTTCTCGGGCTCATATGTGATCAGTGACGAAGCGTTTTTTGCCGAAAGCGTGGGCTTCGTGGAACAGCTCAAGCTGCGCGCCGCCTGGGGACAGGCCGGGAAGCAGCCGGATGTGTTTGACGCGCTGAGGACCTACGAGCCTTCGGTGGGGCCGGGCGGCTCTTCCACCGTCACGCCGGAGAACATCGGCAACGCGGACCTGAAGCCGGAGGTAGGCACCGAGGTCGAAGTGGGCTTCGATGCCAGCCTCCTGAACGATCGGATAGGGTTGGAGTTCACCTGGTACGACCAGACTACCCAGGACGCGATCGTGTCCGTGCCGGCAATCCCCTCGAACGGCTTCCCCGGGGTTCAGTTCCAGAACATCGGGGAAGTGCGGAACAGCGGGATTGAAGTCGGAGTGAATGCGAACGTCTTCAGCGGCGAGACGCTCAGCCTGGACATCGGCGGGACGTTCTCGACCACCAACAACGAGATTTCGGATCTGGGTGGCCAGCCCGCGGTCGTTCACACGAGCACGTTCGGGCAGTATCACGTCGAGGGACAGCCCCTGGCAGGGATCTACATGAAGCGCATCGTGAGCGCGACACTCGACGGCAACTCCGCCACGAACGTGATGTGCGAGGGAGGAACCATTCTTCCCAGTGGCGAGGCGGTCGGCGCTTCGGCGGGCGGCGGTGCACCGGTCCCGTGTGCGGACGCGCCAAACGTCTTTTGGGGACAGCCTATCCCCGACAAGGAAGGCAGCGCCTACGCCACGGTTTCGGTCGGGTCCAATCTCCAATTGTACGCGCTGGTCGACTACGTAGGCGGACGCACGCTGATCAGTGGCGATATCGCCGCCCAGCACAGGTTCTTCATCAACTCGAGGGCCATTCTCGAGCGAACACAATCCCTGGACGATCTGGGTTGGCCAGCCGGACAGCTTCGGGGTCAAGCAGATGGATCCCGAAGTGGCGAACCAGATCGGCGGCGCGACCGCAGGCCTTACCGCCTACAATCAGGAGGGCTGGCCTCAGCTCAGGACTGTCACGACCACGTTCAGACTCACATTCTGAGGGAAAGGAGCAAAGCCAATGACTACGCAGATGAAGAACGCTGCGCGGGGGGCTCGGTTTGGCCTCCTGGTGACCGGATTGCTTCTGACGGCCGGATGTGACCTCGAAGCGATCCTGGAGGTGGATATTCCCGGTAAGGTCGATGCCGAATCGCTGAGTGATCCGACGCTTGCCAGCGTCCTGGTGAACTCGGTGGTCGGTGACGTGGAGTGCGCGTGGAGCAACTACGCGGCGGCAGCATCCCACCACTCGGATGAGTGGATTCCGACTTCCGGAAACCTCAACATGCGGGAATGGGGGCAGCGGAAGATGGATCCTCAGGCTCTGTCGGGAGGAGTCCTCGCGACAGGTTCCTGTTCGTCCAACTACGGTGTCTACACACCACTGCAGACCGGTCGGTTCCAGAATAACGATGTCTTCGACAAACTGGCCGAGTTCGACGCGGGTGACGTGCCCGGCAAGGCTCAGATGCAGGGCAGGGTACGGGTATATGGCGGCTGGGCACTCATCGCCCTGGGCGAGGGATTCTGCTCCATGGCGCTGGACGGCGGACCCGAGATGCAGCCCAACCAGGTGCTCGAAGTGGCGGTGCAGAACTTCAGCGAAGCCATATCGGGCGCCGGAGACGCGACGCTGGTGACAGGTTCCTATGCCGGTCGGGCCCGTGCCAAGCTGTACATGGGTGACTGGTCGGGCGCCATCACCGACGCGCAACAGATTCCGGAGGGATTCAAGTTCGGAGCCGACCGCGCCGGCGACCTGGACATACGGCAGAATTACCTGCACCGCTGGCTCAACGATACCAACGACGGAATCAGCAAGCACGGATCGGTGGCGGATCACTTCCGCGACCTCACCGTCAACGACGCCGGGGAACTCACGCAGAACGACGGCATGCCCGATCCCCGGGTGCCGGTTCGCACAATCGGCAACCAGGCGTTCGACTTCTCGACGATCCACTACTTTACGGACAAGTACACTTCTCGCGGCGACCCGGCGCCTTTCGCGTCCTGGGAAGGCGCACAGCTCATTATCGCTGAGGCTTCGGCACAGATGGGCGACGTGGCGACGGCGGTCGGCATCATCAACGCCCTTCGCGCCAAGTCGGGCCTGCCCGAGTGGGCCGCCGGCGCATCGGCATCGCAGTCGGACGTCATCGACGCGGTGCTGGCGGAGCGCTCGCGCGAGCTGTTCGTGGAGCAGGCGTGGCGCTTCAATGACATGCTGCGATACCGGGGCTCGGCGCATCAGATTTCGTTCCTGGGCGAGCCGGGATCGATCCATCCCAACGGACTCGATCAGACGGGAGCCGAATACGGCACCGTGACGTGCTGGGAGTTGCCCCTGGTGGAGACGAACGGGAACGAGAACATCAACCGGTGAGACCGGCGCCTTAACGGCGGTGGCTGCAGGCCAGGCCGGGAGAGGCCGTCTGCGGCCACCGCCGGGCGGCGGAACCGACGAAGTGCGGGGCGGGTTCGCAGGTGGGCCCGCCCCGGCTTCATTGCCGGCCGGCCTACGGGCGCTTGCCCCGCCGCGTCGTGATCAACACGACGCCGTCGGCTGCGTCGGGTCCGTACTCGGCGCCCGCGGCCGGCCCTTTGAGCACCTCGATCCGCGCGATCGTTCCCGGGTCGATGAGTTCGAGAGCGCCCAGGCCGCCGTCGTACCCGAGCGCCTGCACGCGCACGCCGTCGATGAACACCACGGGATGCCGGTTGAAGCTGAAGCTCTTCGCGCCTCGGACACGGAGGTAGTAGCCCATCCCCACCGCGCCCCCGGTCCGTACCAGGGTGACCCCCGTGACACCGTCCAGCACTTCGCGGACGCCCCGATTCCCCTGCAACTCCTCACCCTCGATGGTGCGGTCGGGTATGTCGACCTGCCGCCGCATGGCGCGCGCGACGATCTCTTCCAGCACGAAGGCGGGCGCCATCATTTCGAAGTCGCGGAGCACCAGGGCGGGCTCCCCGACCTCCAGGCGCTCGGCGATCCCGACGTGCTCCGGATGAGTGACACGCAGCACGGACACGCCCAGCGGCACCGAAAGCAGCGCGTACCTTCCGTCCACATCGGTCTGGTTAACCACGCTGGTGCCCACGACGCGTACGACCGCGCCCGGAATGGGCTCGCCCGTCACGGCTGAGCGCACGACACCCCGAAGCGTTGCCTTCGTCTGCCCCGCCAACGGCGCCGCGCCAGCCAACAGGGTCGCCACGCAGAGACCGAGCAGCACTCGAGCGCTGCCGGGCGTTCCCATACCAACTGCCAGTAGACCCTTCATGTCGAACCCTACGCTCGCCTTGAGAGGCGAGTTACATCCAATCCCTTCCTTAATCCGTGAAAACCCGCAAATCAACTGCGGCTTTTCACGATTCAATTCACTGAGACCGTGCCCGCCGAAGATCATGCGCGCCCACCCGGCATCCGTTACATCAAGACCCCGCGCGTTCGAACACGATGTCGGTGCCGTTCGGCTCGAAGGGGATCGCCACGGATCCCACCACGCCATCGGCGTTCGTCGTAAAGGTCACGAGACCGGTCACCGGCACGATGTTGGGCGGCGACGTGATCCGGAAGATGTCGTAGTGGAAGTGCTCCAGGTCGAGTTCGAAGTCCTCGTAGACGATCACCAGTCCGCCGCCCTGCACCTGTATGGCCATGCCGCCGTACCCGGCGTGCTCGTAGGTGCCCGCGTAGTCGGCCAGCGCATGGCTGGGCTGCGTACCGGAAACGCGCTTCGCCTCCTGCTCGCGTCTCGTCTTTTCGGCGCGCGCGCGCTGTTCGTCGCGCAGTTCGAGGTTGCGGGCGTTCCAATCCACCGGGTCGAGCCCGAGGAGGCGGTCGTACACGTTGTAGGCGATCATGACCGGCACCGGGTTCATGTCCCCGGAGCGGTTGGTGAGCACCATCACGCCGATCTTCTCGCGGGGCAGCCACGACATCGACGAAATGAAGCCGTCGATGCCGCCGCCGTGGGCGACCATCTTGCGGCCGCGGTAGCTGCTGACGCGCAACCCCAGGCCATAGCTGGCCTGACCCAGTTCCGTGAACTCGGACTCGCCGGGCATGGCGAACTGCGGCTGCTGCATGCTTGCCGATGTCTCTTCGGAGAGCATACGGTGTCCTTCGAAGACCCCGCCGTCCATGTGGACCTGGATGTAGGCGAGCATCTCGGTCACGTTCGAGTTGACGGAGCCCGCCGGCCCGACCGCGTCGATGTTGCGGAAGGGGACGCGCGTCAGCGTTTCGTCCCTCAGCAGGTAGGGAACCGCGTAGTCGCCCGAAGCCGGCGAATCGCGCACCGATGTATTCGATCGCTCCATGCCCAGCGGCGTGAAAATCCGCTGGTCCATCAGATCATCCCAGTCCTCGCCGGTGATCCTCTCCGTGAGGTAGCCGGCGGTCATGAACATGAGGTTCTGGTACTGGTACCGGCTGCGGAACGAAGCGTTGGGCTCGAGGTACCGGAGCTTCGCGAAAATCTCTGCGCGGCTGCCCGTCCGGCCGTACCAGACGTTGTCGTGGCGCGGGAGCCCGGACTGGTGGGTGACGAGGTCCCGGGGGGTCATCTCGGCGGTGGCGAATTCGTCATGGAGCCGGAAGTCGGGCAGGTAGTCGCGCACGGGCCGGTCCCACTCCAGCTTCCCCTGATCCACCAGCATGCCCATCAGCGTCACGGTGAATGATTTGCTGTTCGACCCGATGGCCATGGTCGTGTGTTCGGTGACCGGAAGCTCCGCCTCGATGTCCCGATAGCCGAATCCCCTGGCCAGGAGAACTTCGCCGTCGCGGATCACGCCCACCGCGACACCCGGAATCGTCCAATCCTCCATCACGCCGGTCACGAACGCCTCGAATCCTGCGAATGGGTCTTCCGACTGGGCCCGCAGGGAGGTGACGGTCTGGGCGGACCCGGCGGAATGGGCGTCCTGCGCCGTCAGCGTGCACGGTGCGTAAGCCGCGACCGGCACCGCCAACAGCATCGCAACGAGCCGGAAACGGGCCCCGCTCCGAATGATTCTCAGCTTGCTGTGGCCGGGCATGCACACCTCCTCGTGCGATCGTTTCCGTACGAGTGAATGTACCGCCCGTTGCCGCTTCCCGTCAGCCCTCGTTCAGGATACTCACGGGATCCACCTGGCTGGCACGCTTGGCGGGGACGTAGGCGGCCAGCGTCGCGACGCCGGTCATCAGCAGAACGGCACCCACCAGGATGAGAGGATCAAACGCTTCGACACCGTGCACCAGGTTGCGCACGATGCGGGTGAGGAACACGGCCATCGCGATGCCGATCGCGAGGCCGACCGCGAGCAGCGTCAGACCTGCCTTCAGCATCATGCCGACGAGCCGGTCGGGTTCGGCGCCGACCGAGATGCGGATGCCCAGTTCACGTCTTCGTGCCGCCACGCTGAAGGATACGATGCCGTAGAGCCCGGTGGCGGCCAAAAGCAGCGCAAGCCCTCCCATGAGACTCACGGTCACCGCGGTGATTCGTCCCGGAAGCAACCTGAACGCGAGGTGCTGTTCCATCGTCTTGGCGTCGATCGTGATGACGTCGGGATCGAGCTCTGTCGCCATCTCCAGCATGACGGGGAGGACGGCCGCGGGATCGGCGGCTGTTCGGGCAATGACGCGTCCATGCACGTAGGACATCTGGCTCGCGGGCCCGTACACGAGCGGGCGGAGATCCTCGCCGAGACTGCGTACCTTGGTGTCAGCGACGACGCCGACGACGCGGACTTCCGTTCCGTCGCGCGTGGTGTACGTCCCGCCCACGGCGCTGCTTCCGGGCCAGTAGGTTGTCGCCATGGCCTCGCTGACGATCGCAACCGGCGGGGACTCCATGTCGTCTTCTTCGTTGAAGAGACGCCCTGCGACGACGGGGATTCCCACCGCTTCGAAATAGGCGCCGTCCACGCCGGCCCAGTCGATTTCGTGCCCGGTTCGTCCCGGTGGCGACTCGACGCCGGGGACGTTGACCGTCACCGTCGAGGTGGCCGTGCCGTCCAGGGGAACAATCGTGATGAACCCCGCCGAAACGACTTCGGGCAGCGCGGCTACGCGAGCGAGATACGCGTCGTAGAATGCGCGGCGCTCTGCGGGCGAGCGGCCGCGGCCGGGTTCGAGCCAGACGATGGCCGCCGGATGCATGCCGAACCCGGGATCGACGCGCTGGGCCGTGGCGAGGCTGCGCGTGAAGAGCACCGCCGCGGCGAGGAGGACCACGGCGCCCGCAATCTGACAAATCGCCAGCGCTGCCCGGACTCTGGCGGCGCGATGCGAACCGCCGGCGTTCTCGTCCTTGAGGGCACCCGAGGCATCGGTCCGCGTCGACCGGAGCGCGGGGGCCAGACCAAGCACCAGAGCAGCCGACAGGGTCACACCGAGCGCGAATGCGAGCACCGTGACATTGAGGCGCGTGTCCACCACGATGTCCACGGGAAGCGGCAGTTTGATGTTCAGGAGGAAGTCGACCAGGAACAGCGAAATGACAACCCCCGCAGTCCCTCCGGCTACGGCGAGCATCACGCTCTCGGTCAGGAGGCTGCAGACAAGGCGGCCTCGTCGTGCCCCGAGGGCCAGGCGCACCGCGATTTCGCGCCGCCGCCCTTCCGACCGTGCCAGGAGAAAGCCGGCGAGGTTGACGCACGCGATGAGCAGCACGAGGACCATGACCCCGATCACCAGGCCCGCAACGGGAACCACCACTCCGTCGATTCCGGGATGGATGGGCGACGAAAGGGTCGGCGTCATCACGATTGTCCGGTCCGCATAGCGATCGCTGTGGGACGCGATCAGCCCTTCGGCAAACGCGCCCAGCGCGGCTTCGGCTTCGGTCCGCGTCACGCCGGCCGCAAGGCGGGCCTTGACGATGAACGACTCCTGACCGCGTTGTTCCAGGCTGCCCGGGCCGTTCAGGGAGAGCTGGTCGGCCATCGAGGCAAGTGCCCAGAAGTCCGGCCGCAGCACCGGCAGAACGCCGTGGAAACCCCGTGGCGCAACACCGACGATCGTGTACGGGAAGCCGTTCAGGTGCACGGTGCGGCCGACCACGCCGGCATCGGCGTCGAAGGACCGTCGCCAGAACGCATCGCTGAGGACCAGGACGGGATCGGCTCCCGCCACCGTGCCCTCGGTGGGCGTGAAGACCCTGCCCACCTGGGCTGGTATGCCCAGCACCTGGAAGTACGGTCCGGCCACAAGTTCGTGAAGCAGGTCGTCACGCCGGCCGGAGTCGTCGCTGAAGCTCGCGATGTTCGGCATCGCGCCGGTCATGCCGGCGAACACGGACCCGGTGGCGGCTTCCATGTCGAGGAGCGTGGGGTACGAGTACGAACCGAAGGCGTCATCCGCCGCGACAAGCCGGATGTCGACCAGCTCTTCGGGCTCCGCGTAAGGGGGAGGGCGAAGCAGGAGCGCCTCGAACAGCGCGAAGAGGGCCGTGTTGCCTGCTACGCCCAGAGTGATCGTGATGAAAGCTACGGCGGTAAAGCCCGGCGCCCGGATCATTCGTCGCCGGCCGAGCCTGATGTCCTGAAGCAGGCCGTCCAGCCACCTGCGCACTGCACGCCACCCGATATCCCGGATACCGCCTGGCATATCCCCCTCCGGTCATGCCCCTGTCGCCCTGTCGGCCCGCCCGTGTCCATAATATCACGGGGCGGATCATCGGGTAACTCGTCGAAGTCCGGGATGTCCAGGGCAGTGACCCGGGAACACCCTGGCTCCCAGGCATGACGCTATCGCGGCTCGAACTCCTCCTCGGAAAGACGGAAGGCCTCGATCAATTCGGGGTCGGTCTCCGTCCCCAGAATCCGGCCGGCCAGATACTCCCCGATGACGGGTCCGAATTTGAATCCTTCGGCCGATCCGCCTCCTGCCAGCCACACATTGTCGAAGTCGGGGTGATGATCGAAAAAGAAGTTGGACGTCCGCGAGATCTCGTAGTGGCACGACCGGGTCTCGCTCACCGGCGCGTCGGCAAGCCCCGGAAACCGCTCGCGTACAAAGGCCAATGGACTCTCGTATTCCTCCTCGCGGAGCCAGCGGCGGCTCGTGTCGGGATCGTCGGGCCCCCGCCCACCACGGCGAACCCGGAATCCGCGGTTGTCGGGACCCAGCGCGGGCCAGCCGGTGACACCGGGGAAGTTGTAGCTGGGCAGATTGGGGTAGCTGTAGCGGTTGTCCCCGGGAGGCGTGCGAAGGTACAGGACATTCCCCATGGGGATGCGCAGCCGGTTGCCCATCAATTCCGGGAACGCCTTGGGGAACCAGGGGCCCAGCGCAAAGACGTAGGTTCCCGCCGACACCGGCTCGCCGGGTTCCAGCGTGAACGCGTCGAGCCGGGATGCGGTGGCGGGCCCCATCGCTGCCCTGGCGATCCTGATCGTACCCCCCGCCTGTTCGAAGACGCTTGCCACCGATTCGATCGCGCGGCGGGCGCGGACAACCCCGGCGTCCGGCTCCCAGAGGGCGACCGTGATGTCCGTGAGGTCGATCACCGGCCATCGCCTTCCCACCTCGTCCGCGTCCAGGACCTCGTACCTGACACCCGCTTCGTCCCAATTGTTCCTGGTGTCTTCCATGAACTCGGTCCACTCGTCCCTCAGGATGAGGTCCGACGTGGTGAAGAACACGCGCGGCAGGAGCAGTTCACGTCCCAGTTCGTCCCACTCCTTCCACTTCTCGATCGCGCGCCTGGCCCACCGGGTCCACAGGAGGCCGTGACCGCGGTCGCCGTACCCGGTGCGCACACCGCGCGTCTCGCCGCCCGACGTAGCCCGGGAGTTGGCCGGCCCGTACTGATCGATGAGGGCCACTCTCGCGCCCGCCCGTTGCAGATTAAGGGCGGTCCAGGCGCCGAAAGCTCCGGCACCGACCACGGCTACATCCGGCGTCTGCCGCGTGTGGATCGCCGGTGCACCGCTCCCCGCGGGCAACGGCGAATCGGCGGTGTTCTCCTCGCCCTTCAGGGAGCCGATCCCGGCGAGCAGCGCCCCGGTGCCGGCGGTGGCCGTCCGCACGAAGGTGCGACGATCCAGCCCGCCCGAGCCCGCTCCACCCATTTGCCTGCCGCTTCCACTCATTGCGGACCTGGGCCGGGGGGACCGATTCGCACCTCGCGCATCGGCGAGTCGGGCACCAACTCCGACGATCCGGCGTCGTGTCCGTTGATGCTCAGGATATAGGCCACCACATCCAGGTAGACCTGCTCTTCCAGCCCTCCCGGGTTGTCGTCGGGCATTGTGGAGCGCACGGTCCTGAAAAGGGAGTATACGGTCCGTCTTCCCCAATTGGACTGGAAGGTGCGGCCGCGGAATTCGCTCGTGGTGTGGCACTCGGAGCAGGTCTCATCGAACGTCGTCTTGCCGCGGTCCGCCTGGACGTCGCTGAAGATCCCTTCGATGGGTGCGTCTGGTGGCTCCGCGGGGGTGTTCGCTTGCACGTTTGCTTCTGCCGGAACGGGTGCTGGCGGAGGGTCCTCGGGAGGAGCCGTTCCGGAGGGTGCCTCGGCCGGGCCGCCGGAAGCGCAGCCCGCCACCGAAAGCGTGAAAGCGAGACAGAGCGCGTTCGCGCCCCGGGCGTGACTGCGTGGCATGGACCGGACCGCCTCCTCGGATGTAGTGTATCACTCCGGTGCATCCCACACCGGACTCATTTCTGAATATAGGGAACCCAATCATGCTGAGCCGAAGCCCTCGCAGGTGCCCCCCTTGCTACCGTGGCGTGACCGCATTGGCCGTCACGGTCCTGTCGACGACCGCATGCAACAGCCGGGACAGCTTGCCGCTGGCCGTCGGGGACGTCAACAGCATCATCGTCACCGCTTCGCCGGAACTGTGGGCCCAGATCGAGCCCACGGTGCTCCCCGCGCTGGAAAGGCGGGTATTCACGGTTCGTGACGAGAGGACCTTCAAGGTCACGTACCAGACCGCCGAAGAGGACGTCTGGTACCGGCTTCGCCTGCTGAAGCAGCAGCTCGTGATCGGGACGCCGGATGACCCTTGGATTGCCCCGGCACTTGCCAGGTTGGACGAGCCGGTCAGTCCGCCCCGGATTCTCCAGGTGGCGGACGTCTGGGCGCGGGAACAACTGGTGACGATGGTCGTGCTGCCCGACGACGCGGATGCTGCCGAAACCGTGCAGGGGCTGCTCCCGGAGCTGGCGGAACAGTTCGACAGCCAGTATCGGGACTGGGTGCTGGCCAGGATGTTCACGACCGGACCCGATACGGCGCTGGCCCGAACCCTGAGGGAAGACTACCGCTTCAGCCTGGTCGTTCCCGCGGTCTACCAATACAGGATGCTCGACGGGGTACACATGTTCCGCAACGACAATCCGGATCCATCGGAGTTGATCCGTCAGTTTGCGATAACGTGGCAGAGTCCGGCGGTCGAACTCGATCCCGACGCCCTCCTTGAGTGGCGAGCGCGCATAGTGGACCAATACTACGACTATCCACAGTTCCTGAACCGGAACAGGACCATCGAGTCCAGCGGATTGTTCCGCGGCAATCCGGCCCTCAGCGTGCAGGCGGTGTGGGAGAATCCTCCAGACGAATATCCGGCGGCGGGTCCGTTCATTACGCGCTCGATAACCTGTGCGGACCAGGATCGGACCTACCTGATCGACGCGTGGCTTTACGCGCCCGACCGCGAAAAATATGAATACATGATCCAGCTGGAGCAGATCCTCGGGTCGTTCCAGTGCACGTGAAAACAGGAGTGCCAGGGAGACACTTGATGCAACCGCCGACACCGCCTTCGACCGTCCTTCCCACGCAACGCCTCGCCATCTTCGCCTTCGCGGCATCGCTAGCCCTGGGAGCCTGCGGCGCCCAGCCGGACGCGGGCGGTTCGGTCGGCGAATTCGGCGCCGAGGGTGTGGGCTACGCAAACCCCGACCACGCTGGCCATGTGGCGGCCATCGACGAGATCGTCATGGCTCCCATCCGTGAAGGGCTCATCGCGGGGGCGTCGGTCGCGGTCGTACACGGGGGCGAACCCGTGGCCTACCGGGGATACGGCTGGGCCAACCTGCAACTGGACGTCCCCACGCCCGAGGACGCGATCTACGAGATCGGCTCGGTCACCAAGCAGTTCACGTCGGTCGGCCTGCTTCAGGCACAGGCAGAGGGGCTCGTCGACCTGGACGCGGACATGAGCACCTATCTGCCGGACTTCCCCACCCAGGGGAACACCATCACCGCGCGGGAACTCCTCGATCACACTTCGGGGATTCGGGGCTACACCGAAATGGCGGCCGCCCGGCCCTACTTCGTGCGGCGTGTCCCACGCGATACGCTGCTGGCCCTCATCGGCGAGCATCCGTTCGACTTCCCCACGGGCGAGCACGAGATCTACAACAACTCCGCCTACTACCTTGCCGGGATGATCCTCGAGGAGGTGACGGGCACCACCTACGAGGACTACGTCGAACAGAACATTTTCGCCGAACTGGGCATGGACCGCTCGCACTACTGCAGCGAAACCGAGATCCAGCGGGGTAAGGTGGACGGCTACGATGTCGGTGAGAACGGCCTGGGCAACAAGGGCTTCATCGTCCACAACGTGCCCTACGCGGCGGGATCGCTCTGCTCCAGTGCGCGCGACCTGGCTACGTGGTTGGGCGCCCTGCACGGCGGAGAGGTGCTCGACGACGACGCATACGCCCAGCTGACCGAGCCCGGGGACCTCAACGACGGCACGAAAACCCGCTACGCCCTCGGCCTGGCGACCAGCGACATCCTGGGCCACCGCGCGCTGCACCACGGTGGCGGGATCAACGGGTTCCTTACCGAGTCGCTCTACCTCGTCGACGAGGATCTCACCATCGTGGTTCTGGTCAATACCGCCGGCCCGCCCGGTCCGTCGGAGCTGGCCTACCAGATCGTCGAGCTGATGGTCGGGGACGCAACCCCGGAGCCGATGTCCTTCGACGGGGATCTCGCCTGGTTCGAGGGCACCTACTCGGGCCCGGCCCGGGGTGGCCAGGCCGCGCTCCGCATCGCCGCGGACGGGGACGTCCTCACCGCCACCGCCGTAATGATGGGCGATCAGGATATTCCCGAGGAGGGCCAGGAGGCCGATACCCTCGACTACCACGGCGGCATGACGTTCGGCAACGGGGGCGCGCGCCTGACCTTCGAGGGCGGCGAGGCCAACGCGACCACCCTGCGATGGGACGTAGTGTCGGGATACACCGTGATGTCGAGGCGGTAGCGTTGTCCTTCGTCCACCTGCACACACATTCGGAGTACTCGCTTCTCGACGGTGCAAACCGCCTCGCGGACCTGGTCAAGAAGGCGTGCGAGTTCGAGATGCCGGCCCTGGCCCTGACCGACCACGGTTGCCTGTACGGCGCCTGGACCTTCCAGAAGCTGGCGCGCAAGGCCGGAGTCAAGCCGATCATCGGAATGGAGGCGTACGTCGCGCCGGGTGACCGAAGGGAGCGAGCTCGATCGGGGCAGGGCGGGAAGGCACACTATCACCTGGTGTTGCTGGCCCGCGACGCGGAGGGCTACCGCAACCTCATGAAGCTCTCGTCGATCGGGTACACCGAGGGCTTCTACTACCGTCCCCGCCTGGACCGGGATACGCTGGCCCGCCACTCCGACGGGCTCATCGTGAGCTCGGCCTGCATGGCCGGCGAACTGGCGCGGCACCTGAACGCCGGCAACGACGACAGCGCCCGTGAAGTGGCGGACTGGTACGCCAATGCCTTCCCCGACCGCTACTACCTGGAGGTGCAGGCACACGGGACGCCGGGCCAGGCGGATCTCAACCAGAAGATCTTCGCACTCGCCGACGACATGGGGCTCCCCGTCGTCGCAACCAACGACGCCCACTTCCTGCAACCGGACCATCACGCGGCGCACGATATCCTCGTTTGCATCGGGACCGCCAAGAGCAAGGACGATGAGGACCGACTGACGTACGACGACGGCCTCTACTTCAAGAGCCACGAGGAGATGGCGGCGGCCTTTCCGGGTCGGCCGGAAGTGATCGAAAACACCCTGAAGATCGCGGACGAGGTCTCGCTGACGCTGGAGAAGAAATACCGGCTGCCGCGGTTCCCCTTGCCGGAGCCCTTCAGCGACGACAACGAATACCTGGTGCACCTGGTGGAGGCGGGTGCGAGGGAGCGCTATGCGTCCGCGTCGGGTGCCGGGGGCGGAGAGGGGGAGCCGAATGCGCCGGGGCCGGGAGCCGAAGCCGGGGCGGGGGAGGACGCGCTTCCCGGGCACGTCCGTCAACGGCTCGACTATGAGCTCGCGGTCATCCTCAAGACCGGCTATGCGGGCTATTTCCTCATTACCTGGGACTTCATTCGCTGGGCGCGCGAGAACGGTATCCCGGTCGGTCCGGGAAGGGGCTCCGCGGCCGGGTCCCTGGTGTCCTACGCGCTGCGGATCACCGATCTGGACCCGATCGAATACGGCCTGCTGTTCGAACGCTTCCTCAATCCCGAGCGGATCTCGATGCCCGACATCGACATCGACTTCTGCTACGAGCGCCGGGGTGAGGTGATCGAGTACGTGCGTCAGAAGTACGGTCGCGACGCCGTCGGTCAGATCATCACCTTCGGAACGATGAAGAGCCGGGCTGTGATCCGGGACGTGGGCCGGGTCCTGGGCTTCGAGGTGGGCGAGACCGACAGGATCGCAAAGAAGATCCCGAACCAGCCGGGCCAGAGCTACACGGTGGCCGAGGCGGTGAAGCAGATCCGGGATGTGAAGGCGCTCTACGCATCCGACGACCGTCACAGGAAGCTGTTCGACTACTCGATCACCCTGGAGGGGCTTTCGCGCCACGCGTCGGTGCACGCCGCCGGCGTGGTGATCGCCCCCGGCCCGCTGAGCGACTACGTGCCCATCTGCACGCAGGGCAAGGGGAGCAGAAACGGGGGTGGCGGCAGGGCGCATGCAACGGGTGCCGAGGACGGCCCCGACATCGTCACGCAGTACGATATGAACTGCCTCGAGGATGCCGGGATGCTCAAGATGGATTTCCTGGGCCTCAAGACGCTCACCGTGATTCACGACGCCGTGCAGGCGGTGAAGGATCGACAGGGCGAATTCCGCCACCCCGAGACGGGCACCGTGTTCGAGTCCGACGCGATGGACGACGTGCCGCTCGACGAGGTTGACGTCTATCGCATGCTGGCCAGCGGCGGCACGTCGGGGGTCTTCCAGTTCGAATCCAACCTGGCCCTGGACAAGCTGCGCGCCATGCGCTGCGATCGCTTCGACGACCTCGTGGCGACCAACGCGCTGATCCGCCCCGGGCCCCTCGACTCGGGCATGACCGACAAGTACATCCAGCGCAAGCTCGGCCGCGAGCCAGTGTCGTACCCGGCGCCGGGTCTGGAGCACATCCTGGAGCCCACGTACGGCATCATCGTGTACCAGGAGCAGGTGATGCTGATCGCGAGCGACCTCGCGGGCTATTCCCTCGCGGAAGCGGACGTGCTGCGCAAGGCGATGGGGAAGAAGGACGCGGAGCTGATTCGCGCGGAACTGGACCGCTTCCAGGGCAGAGTCACTGAACGGGGATTGCCGCGGGGTGCCGCCGCCAGGCTGGCCGGGCAGATCGAGACCTTCGGCCGGTACGGCTTCAACAAGTCCCATTCCGTCGCGTACTCGCTGTTGTCGTACAAGACGGCGTGGCTGAAGCGCTACTATCCGGCCGAGTTCATGGCCGCGCTGCTGTCGTCCGTCCTCGACAAGACGGACGATGTGGTGAAGTACATTGGCGAGTGCCGGGATCTGGGCCGGTACCACCCCGCGCTCGAAGACGGTCTTGTGGTCCTGGCTCCCGACGTCAACGAGAGCGGCTGGAAGTTCACCGTCGTTGGACCCGGCACGATCCGGTTCGGGCTCGGAGCCGTGCGCGGTGTCGGTGCCGCCGCCGTGCAGTCCATCCTGGGCGCGCGTTCACAGGGCGGGCCGTTCCGGAGTCTCTTCGAATTCCTCAAGCGGATCGACCTGCGGGCCGTGAACAAGCGGGCGTGCGAAGCGCTGATCGCGTCCGGTGCGCTTGACTCGTGTGGCCATCGCGCCCAGTTGCTAGCCGGTTTGGACGCGGCATACGGCGAAGTCATGGCCCTCCTGCAGGAGGCCGAGCTCGGCCAGCGATCGCTGTTCGGCGGTGGTGGTCTGGAGCGCCCGGTCCCCGCGCTTCCCACGGTGCCCGAATGGGATGACCGGGTGCGCCTGACCCGCGAGAAGGAGGCGCTCGGCTTCTTCATATCGGGCCACCCGCTCGACCGTTACCGCGAAATCGCGCAAGCGTTCGATGAGGTGGGCGCGATGAAGACCAGAATGGGCGACTCCGTCGAGATGGCCTGCGTGGTCACGGCCGTCGCCCGCCAGGTATCCCGCCGTGACGGTTCGGAGTGGGCCAAGATCACTGTCGAGGGCTTTCACGGTACCGCGACGGTCCTCGCGTTCAAGGACGTGTGGCAGAGCTACAAGGGCACGGTGGAGACCGACGCCGTGGTGCTGCTGCGCGGCAAGGTGAGCGACCGGGACCGTGATGAAGGAGATCCCCCCGTATTCCTCGATTCCGCCGAGCCCCTCGGGCAGGTGCGCGGCAGCGGGCGTCTGGCCGTGCGGATCGACCTCGGCGGGCACGAATCGCTGGCGGACGACACCTTCGCATCTGCCCGCGCAGTCGCCGACGCACACCCCGGAGCCGCCCCCGTCGAGGTGGTCCTCACCGAGTCGAACGGATCGGGCGTGCCTCGCCTGAGGTCGCGTTCGCTGAGAGTTTCGCCGGACCGTGAGACCATCCGTGCCCTCGAGGGTGTCTTTGGCAAGGGACGCGTCGGCTTGGCGAAGGTATGAATTCGCTGCCTGTGCGACCCGTAGAGAGTATCGGAGCAGCCGCAGCTTGTCCGTCAGGAGAGAGACGAAGCATGAGAACACTGTTGATTTGCACGACCATCGCGCTTGCCCCGCTCGGCACGCCTTCTCAGGCATACGGCCAGGAGTCGGAGCAGGGGACCACCGACCCGTCCGAGTTCGTCGGGAACTGGGTGGGGTCACTGAGCGTGGGGACGGTGCAGTTGCGCATGCGCTTCGAAATCGGCGAGAGCGGGGGAGAGCTGACCGCAAACGTATTCTCGGTGGATCAGGGCAATGCCCAGGTTCCGGTCGAGTCCGTGACCCTGACGGGCGCCACGGTAGCCATAGCGATGCCGATCGCAGGGGCCACGTTCGAGGGCACGCTATCGGCCGACGGCAACAGCATTGAGGGGTCTTTCGCCCAGATGGGCAGTACGCTGGCCCTGAATCTGGAACGAACCGACGCGGAAGAGACCGAGACACGCCGTCCCCAGGACCCGGTCGAGCCGTTCCCCTACCTGTCGGAAGATGTCAGCTACGCCAACCCGGACGGCGGCCATACGCTGGCGGGCACCTTTACCAGACCTGAATCCGGCGGCCCCTTCCCGACCGTGATCCTGATCTCGGGCTCGGGTCCCCAGGACCGGGACGAGGCCTTGTTGGGACACCGCCCCTTCCTGGTACTCTCCGACCACCTTACGCGTCGCGGGATCGCGGTCCTGCGCTTCGACGATCGCGGCTTCGGCGAATCGACGGGGAACTTCGCGACCGCCACCTCACGCGATTTCGCCTCGGATGTGCTGGCCGGCGTCGCCTACCTGAAGACCCGGGACGACGTGGATGCGGATGCGATCGGACTGGCCGGACATTCCGAGGGGGGCCTGATCGCACCCATGGTGGCCGCCGGGTCCGATGATGTCGCCTACATCGTGCTGATGGCGGGGCCGGGCGTGAACGGCGAACAGATCCTGTATGCGCAGGGGGAGCTGATCGCGCGGGCGAACGGCGCCTCCCGGCAGGCGATCGCCCAGAACCGGGAGCTCCAGCGCGCCATGTTCGCGGTCCTCAAGGCGGAACCCGACGTGGAGCGCGCCGGCGCAGTACTTGCCGAACTGGTGCGCGCCGCCCTGGAGGAGGCGGGTGAGGAGGTGCGCGCGCAGGCCGGAATCACCGACGACGCTACCCTCGACGGTGCGGTGGCGGCCCAGGTCCAGTCCGTGAACACGCCCTGGTTCCGCTACTTCCTGACCTACGAACCGGCGGAGACGATCGAACGGGTCACGGTCCCGGTTCTGGCAATCAACGGCGAGAGAGACCTGCAGGTGCCGTACGAGGAGAACCTGCGCGAGATCGAAGCGGCGCTCCGGCGCGGCGGGAACACGGAATACGAGATCCATGCCCTGCCCGGCCTCAACCACCTGTTCCAGTACTCCGACACCGGGTCGCCAAGCGAGTACCAGGCGATCGAGGAGACCTGGGCGGTCGAGGTCATGGAACTCATCGCGGACTGGATCCTGGAGACGGTGGAGGGCTAGCCCGGGCTGCTAGCCGCTAAACCGGGAGGTTCGCAGCCGCTCCGCCCGCGTCCACAGTCCGGGTGCCCCCAGCGCCTCCGCCAGGTCCCGAAAGCCGTCGGTGGCGCCTCGCCACTCCAGTTCATCCACGTCGTCGAAAAGGGCCGCGCTGTCGCGCAGCGTCGCGAGGTCGCGGAACAGGAAGGCTGCGGCCCGATTGGCCCTCAGTGACTCCGCCAGCCGTTTCGCGCCCCGCACGCTGACGTCCCAGCGGACGGGGTGCCCCGGGATGTTCTCCAGGTGACCGTAGCGGGCGAGCACCGTCGCGGTGGACTTCGCCCCCCAGCCCGGAACGCCCGGGAATCCGTCGGCGCTGTCTCCCACCAGCGCGAGGTAGTCGGGGATGCTCGCAGGGGCCACGCCGAACCTGGCGACCACGCCAGGCTCGTCGCGCACCTCGTTCTTCCGGCGGTCCAGCTGCACCACGCGGTCCCCGACCACGCACTGGGCCAGATCCTTGTCGGGAGTGCAGATGAACACCCGATCCACGCGCGGGTCCCGGCGGGCCCGGGCCGCGCCGGACGCAAGCCCGTCGTCCGCCTCCAGATCCTCCATCGGCCAGACGGGCACGCCCATGGTCGTGAGCGCTTTCTCCAGAGGGTGGAACTGGGCCAACAGCTCCGGATCGATCCCCGCGCCCGTCTTGTACCCGGGCCAGAGGTCGTTGCGGAACGACTCGATCACGTGATCGGTCGCGACCGCCATGTGGGTAGCTCCCCGTTCCAGCATGCCGAGCAGCGACGCGAGCACGCCGCGCATGCCCCCCACCTCACGCCCCGCCGAATCCGTGGCGGAAGGTGCGCCGAAGTGGTGCCGGAAGAGTTCGTAGGTGCCGTCTACGAGGTGGATGTTCAAGGGCTGGACGCGTACTATGCTGAGGCTGACCACTGCAGGACGCCCACAGTCGCCCTTCGTCGTTCCGAGCGCAACAAGGAGCCAACCCATGACCGCCATGCCCAGCCTCCGACACTTTCGCGTGATCGCCATCGCGATCCTTGCAATCCCGCTTCCGGCGGCCGCCCAGGAGAGCCACGCCGACGATCTGCTCACGGTCGGGCACTACCTGGACATGGAGCGCGTAGGCGATCCGCAGATCTCGCCGGACGGTAGTCGGATCGTCTTCGCCAAGTCGTGGGTCAACAAGATGGAGGACCGCTTCGATTCCGAGATCCGGATCATGGACGCCGACGGTGGCCGGAAGCGCTTCCTGCTGAAGGGTTCGAATCCACGGTGGTCCCCGGACGGCACCCGCATCGCATACCTTGCCCCGGGCGATCCTTCCGGTCAGCAGATCTGGGTGCTCTGGATGGACGCGGAGGGCGCCCCCACACAGGTCACGCGTGAGACCGAGGCTCCGACCAATTTCCAGTGGTCCCCCGATGGGGAATACATCTACTTCCAGCGCTTCGTGGCACACCCGAATCCTTGGCCGATCGACCTGCCGGCGCCTCCGGAGGGTGCGAGTTGGACCGCGCCGCCCCGGATCATCGACCGGATCCACTACCGCTACGACCGGATCGGGTTCCTGGAGGACGGGTTCACCCATCTTTTCCGGGTTCCGAGCGGCGGCGGTACCGCCCGCCAACTGACCAGCGGCGAGTGGCACGCGGGCGCCACCTTTGCGCCGGGCGTGGGCAACGTCGGGTACGACCTGACGCCCGATGGCGGCACGCTGCTCTTCGACGGCCTCATGGAGGATACGGACAACCGCTATCGCGAGTCGCACATCTATGCTCTGGATCACGCGACGGGCGACATCCGCCAGCTGACCTCCGAGCGCGGGCCCTGGGCGCGTCCGCTGGTGTCGCCCGACGGGCGGCACATCGCATATACGGGCTTCCCCTGGACGTCGCAGACGTACAAGACCACCGAGCTCTACGTGATGGACGCCGACGGCGGCAACGCGCGCCTGGTCTCCGGGGACCTCGACAGGGACATCGGCGCCATGCACTGGTCCCAAGACTCGCGCGGCGTGTACTTCACCGCCGGCGACCGCGGTACGATGAACGTGCACTACGCGACCACCGACGGTGAAGTCACCCAGGTCACGGAGGGCAACCACATGCTGTCGCTCACCTCGGCCACGGAGGATGGCCAGGCTGTCGGCACCCGCACCTCCCCGCACGAACCCGGCGATGTCGTCGCCTACGACCTGAGCCGCCCGGACGACATCCGGCAGCTCACCGAGGTCAACGCCGAGGTGCTCGCGGGCATGCGCCTGGGCGACGTGGAGGAGATCTGGTACGAATCGACCGGGGGCACGCAGGTGCAGGGCTGGATCGTCAAGCCGCCCGATTTCGATCCCGACGGGAGTTACCCGCTCATCCTGCACATTCACGGCGGCCCGCACGCGATGTACAACGTCGCATTCAGCTATCCATACCAGAACTTCGCGGCCAACGGCTACGTGACGCTGTACACCAATCCCCGGGGGAGCACCGGATACGGGACCGACTTCGGCAACGCCATCGACAACGGCTACCCGTCCGTCGACTATGACGACCTCATGGCCGGGGTCGACGCGGTGATCGATCGCGGCTACATCAACGAGGACCAGATGTACGTCACGGGCTGCAGCGGCGGAGGCGTGCTCTCCAGCTGGGTGATCGGCCACACGACGCGCTTTGCGGCGGCGGGCGTGCGCTGCCCGGTGACCAACTGGATCAGCTTCGCGGGCACCGCCGATATCACGGTCTGGGGCTACTACCGCTATCACGGCTACCCGTGGGACAATCCGGACAAGTACCTGGAGCACTCATCGCTGATGTATGTCGAAAACGTCACGACTCCCACGATCGTGATCACCGGCGAGCTGGACCTGCGAACTCCGATGGCGCAGTCGGAAGAGTACTACCAGGCGCTGAAGCAACTGGGCGTCCCGACGAAGCTGCTCCGCTTCCAGGAAGAGTACCACGGGACCGGCTCCAAGCCCTCCAACTTCATGCGCACCCAGCTCTACCTGATGAAGTGGTTCGAAGAGTACGGCGGCGAGCCGAGGATGACGATGGACGGATAGCCGCGGCGGGCGGGTCAGCCGCGCGGTTGCCGCTGCAGCAGGCTCCTCAGGGTCTCGGTCTGCTCCTCGTTCAGCAGGGCCGAGAAGTCCCTGTGCAGGACCTCGAACGCGGGACCGAGCTGATCGACGAGACTGCGCATCTCCTGCATCGCCTGTCTCGCTTGCGCGTTGCCAGCGCCCGCGCCGCGCCGGGCGCCGCCGCCTCTCCGCGCGGCCCCCATGCGGTCGCGCATCTGTGCCCGCACCCGGTCGTACCGGCCCAGCGCGCTCTTGTTGGCTTCCCGGAAGTCCGCAACCAGGACGGCCGCACTGTTCGCCTGCTCATCGCTGAGCGCAAGACGCTGGGAGAAGCCTTCGAAGCGCTGATCCAGCGCGTCCCACAGACGCACTCCGGGATTGTTCGCGAATCCGCCGAATGCGCCGCCGGGGCGCTGTGCGGTCGCGGAATCGGGCAAGGCGGCCGTGGCTGCCAGGGCGACGATGCCCAGGGCGAAAAGGGACTTGAGGTGTCTATTGCGTCTCATGACGGGTATCTCCTGGCAAGGATGCTCGATGGGGCGCGGGCACCGTCCGTTGCCCTGTCCCTTTACGACATTCCGGCATCGCAAAGCGTTAGAACGCGACCAGCTTCGTCACCTTCAGCGTCACCGCCCGATCGATCACGCCGGCCTGCCCCGGTTCGGGACTCCGGTCGCGAAGCTCCGAATAGACCAGGAAGACATCGCTCAACGGAGCATGGATCAGGTTGAAGCGGACATTGGTCTGCAGTCGGTCGGAGGCCTCGTTGTACTGCACGAACGCGCTCAGGAACGTCCGCGTGTCATGCGCGTACCGGAGGCGTCCGGCGAAGAGGTTGGCGTCGAAGGTTCGGCCTGCCAACGTCAAGTGATTGCGCTGCGCCGTGCCCTCCACGAACAGGTGGGCGCTGGGACGCAGCGTTACGCCGCCGGTCACCGAGGATCGCTGGCCGTCGAAGAATTCTCCCCGCGTGACCGCCAGCGTGCCCCCCAGCTTGCGGCCGAGGTTGGACCTGTAGCTGGCCGTGAACGCGCCGAAGTCGTACTCGCCTGCCGGTATGGCGACGCCGGCGATGGGCGTGGCGGAGTCAAACCGCTCGTACGACGCCGAGTACTCCATCGTGAGCATGCCGCTGTCGAGGAACGCGACCCCAAGGCCAGGCGTGATTTCCCGGCTCTCCAGCGTCCATCCGAGATCCGAAAACAGGTTGACGTCCACATAGGGATTGAGTTCGCGCACGTGGGGGATGGCCGGTTGCGGATGCGCGCCCAGCGTCACGAAGCCCTGCCGCACGCCGCGCCGGGCTACGAACCCGACCCCCGGGTTGAAGTCGTCGCCGACCGTCTTTACGAGCACCGAAGCCGCCCACAGCGGGTCCCGCCATGCGAACTCGAGCGCTCCGGTCGTCCTATCGCCGTTCGCATCGGGCTCGTCGGTGACGGCCAGGTAGGAGTTGAGCAGCATCCGCCCACCGGCGAGCCGCAGGTTGGCGTCGGCGCCGAACGTCCGGTTGTAGGCGTCGGCCAAGCCCCGGCCCGTGCCCTCGCGGTTCACGAACATGAACCCGATGTCGCTGCTGGTCAGGACGTTTTTCCTGAGGCGCACCACGGCGAAATTCTCGCCTGGGTGCGAAGGCCCGTCGCGCGTCTGCATGTTGAGGAGGCCGACCGCATAGTCACCGACACGGCCTGTCATGCGCGCGCCCGCCGCGATCGGGACCGGCGTGCGGTCGGCCGACAAGCCGATTCGGCGACTGTGGAAGAGCTTGAAGTTCTGTGGGCCGGATCCTGTGCGGAAGTTGCGGACGCGGGCGTCCTGGAAGCTGAAGATCCCGTCGTTCTCCAGGAAGAAGTCCCGTTTCTCGGGGAAGAAAAGCGAGAATCGCGTGAGGTTGATCTGCTGTTCGTCCACCTCCACCTGTGAGAAGTCCGTCAGCGCGGTGACGTCCAGCGTGAGCTGGGGTGTAATCCCCCACTTCAGGTCGAACCCCCCTTCCAGCTTCTCCGACGAGCCGTCGTTGCGGAGCCCGTCGCTCCGCACCCCGTTGACGAACGGCTTGACCCACAGGTTGCGTCCCTGCCCCAGCCCTTCCAGCGATGTCAGCGTTCCTGCCCGGGACATCTTGTAGACGCGAAACTGGCGGGTGAGCGGCGCCCAGTTGGAGTCTTCGGAGATTCGCCTGATTCGCCGCGAGAAGTTGATCCCCCAGTCCTGCGGTCCTTCCGTCTCGCGGAACCGGAGCGTCGTCATCGGCACCGCGATCTCCGCCACCCATCCGTACTCGGTGATCCTCGTGGCGACCTCGACTTCGCCCTCCCAGGCCCGGTTCACGGACTGCTGGTCGTTGAAGGCCTGCGCATCGAAGAGCGCCCCGGCCGGATTCACCGCGAAGAGGAACGCGTTTTGCCGGTCCAGGTACGTGTCGAGAGCGAAGCCGAAGATGTCCGAATCCTGTGTCGCGAAGTCCTGCTCCATGCCGGCCGATACCAGCGCCTCCGGGCGACTGTCGTACATCGTCGCGCCGACGTAGAGGCGCTGCCGGTCGTAGAGCACGCGGACGACGGTGCGCTCCGCCGACGGAACGCCCTGGTTCGGAATGGACTGGTAGAAGACGCCCCGGGTGGAGTCGGCCAGTGCCCATGCCGCCTCGTCCAGATTGCCGTCCAGCGCGATCGGCGAAGTGGCGCGTCTGGCCTCCAGCGACGGACGCGGCAACGCGTCGGGGTCGATGCGGTCGACCGGGACGACTTGAGATGCCAGCGGGTGTGGCGCGGCTATCAGGAGCGCCACGGCAAGGGCGCGGGGAGGAACTGGCAAGGGCGGCTAAAGCAAGCGGTCCAGGCTCACGATGAGGCCGACGATGAGCACGACCTGGCCCAGCAGGAGCTGATACATGCGCGTCTTGAGGCCTTCCACGCTCAGGTGGAGCTTTGCGATCTCGCCCGTCACTTCGGTGCGGAGTTCTTCGAGCTTGCTGTTGATGTCGGTTTGGAATTCCTGGAATGTGTTCTCGAGGTCGCGCACCTGTCCCCTGGTCGCCCCATGGCCGGCGGCAAAGCCGTGAAACACGGTGACAAGGGTCTCCGCCTGGGACGCTTCGAATCCGGCCGCCTCAAGCGCCCGTGCAGCTTTCAGGGTGTCGACTCCGAACTCATTCATGGCTTCGAACATCCCGTTCTTCCTCCCGTGGTGTCAAGTCGAAATCAATCAGGTTCCAAGCACCCTCAGGATCACTGTGGCGCGGGGGCAGGAGGATGGCCGGATGGGACTTCCGATGCCTATTGTGCTCTCGCGGACCGGAACTTCAGTTCAGGCCGGCGGGTTATCATGCCCGCGAGGCCCCTGCAATCAACTGATGAGGACGTCCATGTCCCGCACGTCAAGCTCGCCATTCAGGACAGTCCTGGGGCGGGTGCTTCTTCTCGCCGTTGCTGTCGCCGCGACTGTACTTCCCGCGAGCGCCCAGGAAGCCGCCGAGCGCTCGACGGTCACCGTGACCGGCACCGTCGTGAGCGAGGCCACCGGGGACCCCATTGCCGAAGTCATCGTCCTTGTGGAGTTGCTGGGCCTCACCTTCGTGACCGATGCCCAGGGACAGTTTGTGTTCGCCGAGGTGCCCCGCGGCGTGTACGGGATCGATCTGATTCACAAGGACTATGAGCGATTGGAAGGCGACCTGACGATTGACCAGCCGGGGTCGTTCGTTCTCGCCATGACCCCGACGTCCGGTCCGGGGGCAGGCTTCATGACGGGGGTCGTGGGCTTCGTCACGGATCGGGTGAGCGGGGATCCCATTCCCGAGGTTGTGGTGAACGCGCCGCTGGCCGGCCGCATTGCGAGAACGGGCGCCGGGGGACGCTTCAATCTTGCGGAACTGCCGGCGGGGCGGCATGAGATCCGGTTTTCCCATCTTGGATACGCCGAGCGTACCGAATCGATCGACGTGCGGATGGGCCGCGTCACCACCGTGCGAGTGGTCCTCGATGTCAACGCCATCGCATTGGACCCCATCGAGGTCACCGTGGACAGACGAGACGCAACGTTGGAGGACCGCGGGTTCTATCAGCGTGAAGAGGACGGTTGGGGCTACTTCGTGGATCGGGAGGATCTGGAGGCCAGGAACCCGATCGAGCTCACGGATGCCCTGGACCGGTTTCCGGGGGTGAGGGTTGTTTCCAACCCCAACAGCCCGGGTCAAAGGCACCTCCTACTACGGAACTTCGGTCGTACGTGTGCTCCGACGATTTACATCGACGGCATCAGGATGATCGGTCTTGGGGGCATGTCCATCAACGACATGGTCGATCCATCGGTGGTTGCCGGAGTCGAGATGTATCGCGGTGTGGCCGGCCGGCCGGCGGAATACTGGGGTTCATCCTGTGGCGTCGTCCTCATCTGGCTCCGGCGGGGGGAAAGCCGACGGGCCAGATAGCAGCCCGCCATCGGCACCGAACAGTCTGGCGCGGACAGGCCCGTATCCCCACCTTGTGAGGTTCAGCGCGTCTCGCGTTCGGGGAGAATCGCGCCAGCCAACCACGAGCCTTCGGGTGACGAGGAGCAAGCGAGCCATGCGTGTCACGGTCGGATTGGGAGTCGCGGTGATGGTGTTGGGTTGCGGCGGGGGAACGGGAGACAGCCAGGAGGCCGACGCCGGGATGGCCGAGGAAGCCGCGGCACCTGCGCGGGTGATGATCACCGAACCCGCCGACGGTGCCGAGGTGGACGCCGGGCCGGTGCGCTTCGTCATGGAGACCGAGGGGCTGGAGATCGTGGCGGCCGGCGTCATGGATGCCGGTACGGGCCACCATCACCTTATTGTCAACGGTGATGTGGATTGGGCGCTGCCGATCCCGAACGATCCCGGCGTGCACTATCACATGGGACTGGCCCAGACCGAGTTCACGATCGAGGACATGACGCCGGGCGAACACCGGGTCATCGCGGTGGTTGCGGACGGTGTGCACATCCCCCTCGATCCCCCGGTGGCCGACACCATTACAGTCATCGTTCGGTAGCACCCGTGGCAGGAATCCCCGCTGTATCGGAAGGGCGACGCGGGGCTGCGCGACGGAACGGCCGACCAGGGCCGGGGCGCATTGTGCGACGTTCCGCGTGGCTGCCGGCGGGAATGGCTTTGGGACTGGTGTCGGGATGCACCAACCTCGCGGACAGGGGTCTGGCCGCGCGCGTGGATGACTGGACCCTGAGCGAAGAGCGCCTGGCGGAGCTCATCGTGCTGGCTCAGCCCTTCCCGCTCGACTCAGCCGCGGCGCACGAACTCGCCGACCACTGGATGGCGGGCGCAGCGTTGTCGCTTCGGTCGGCGGCGGGGGACTCCCTGTCGGGCTCCGAGGCGCTTGCGGAGTCGATCTGGCTGGAGCAGCGGGAGGCGATGCTCGCGCGTGACCGCGAACAGCGGCTCGGCGCTGCCGTCCTTCCGGATGACGCGGCGGCGGAGCGCACCTTCCGCGAGGGATCGCTGCGGCTGATCGCGCACGTCCTGAGGCGTGTGGGCCCGGAGACTTCGTCCAGCGAGAGACTGCTCCAGCAACGGACCACCGAGCGTTTGCTTTCCACCCTGGTCGAGGGTGGCTCCTGGGACCAGCTCGTCGCCGAGAGCGAAGACGCGGCGTCGCGCCAGGCGGGAGGGCTCCTGGGCCTGTTCGGTCCGGGAGAGCTGCCCGCCACACTCGACCGGACCGCGTTCCGGCTGGAGCCCGGGCAGGTGTCGGGCGTGACCCAGAGCGCCGACGGCTACCATATCCTCTACCGTCCCTGGTTCGAGGAGGTGGGGTCGCTGTACGCAAGCCGCTTGTACCAGCGGCGCTTGATCGAGGCGGACATGTCGGCCGCGGAGAGCGATCGGACTACGCGTGGCTTTGCCGTGACCCCGGGCGCCGCGACCGTGGTGGGGGCCATGGTGACCGACCCCTCGGAGTGGCTGGAGTCGCAGCAGCCGCTGGCGACCTGGGGGGCAGAGCCGGACGAACCGGAAGGAGCCGGCGCGGCGGGGTCGCTCACTGCGGGCACCGCCGCCCGCTACATGTTCTTCCTGCCCCCGGAAGCGCTCGCCGAATTGGCCGACGCCGATCCGGAGGCGCGCACGCGCTTCGTGCGGGATCTGGGTACGCGCGAATTGCGCCTGGCCGACGCGGCCGCACGGGGCCTTGCGCTGGATCCGGTGGCTGCCCAGGACTACGCCCGGCTCCACGCGGACGAGGTCGAATACTGGACCAACGCCCTGGAACTGGACGGGCCTGACTCCCCGTCGCGAGACGCGCTGGCCACGCACATGGAGTCGCTGGTCTCCCGGCGCGAGGAGGCGCGGTCGCTCCCGCCGCTGCTGGAGGCGTGGCTGCTGGGCCGAGCCGAGTCCCGCGTGCGTGCAAGGGGCGTCCTGGCCGCGATCGTGCTGGCGCGAGGAATGCTCACGGAAGCGGGCGGCGCGACCGGCACCGATCCGTGAGCGGCCGGTGCACACCCGTCGCAGCGACGATTTGGTGCGTCGCGCTGTGGGCGTGCGGGACCGACCCGGCTGAACCGCCGCCCGCACCCGGTGAACCCGTGGCGGGACTGAGCACCGGCGAACGCGGACGCTTTCTGGTCGGCCGCGCGCTGTTCGAGCGCCTCGCCACCGCCGACGAGGGACTCGGCCCCCTGTACAACGCCGAACGGTGCAGCGACTGCCACGACCAGCCTGCCGTGGGCGGCGGCGGCACCCAGCGGTTCCGGGTCCTCAAGGCGACGCGCTTCGCGGATGGCCGCTGCGACCTGCTCCGGGCCGAAGGCGGCGACAACATTCAGCGCCGCGCGACCGACCTCCTCATCGCGCACGGAATGGGCCCCGAGGTCGTCCCCGGCACGGCCACCGACACTGCGCTCATGACCGCGCCGCCGCTGTTCGGCCTCGGCCTCGTCGAGGCGGTGCCCGACGCGGTCCTCGCGGAGCGCGCCGACCCGGACGACCGGGACGGCGACGGCATCTCGGGGCGACTGCCGCGCCTTCCCGACGGCCGCACGGCACGATTCGGGCGCAAGGGCGACGCCTCGACGCTGGAAGACTTCGTCGACACGGCCCTGCGCTTCGAACTGGGCTTCACCACCGCGCTCCACCCCGCCGAAGAGGCGCCGGGCGGCGTCCCCGTGCCCGCCGCGGCCGATCCCATGCCCGACCCCGAGATCGACGCCCCCACGATGGGCCAGCTCACGGAATACGTCCGGTTTCTGGCGCCGCCGGCCCCCGAGGCCGACCTGCCGCCCGTCGTCCGGGACACGGTGTCGCGCGGCACCGCGCTCTTCCGGCAGATCGGCTGCACCTCGTGCCACCGGGAAGAGCTTCGCACGGGTTCCTCCGCGCCGCCGGCGCTCGCGAATCGGACCATCCGGCCCTGGTCGGACCTGCTCCTGCATGATCTGGGCCCGGAGCTGGCGGACGTCTGCGGCACGGACGCCTCGCCCTCCGAACTTCGCACGGCCGCGCTGTGGGGACTGCGTTACCGCACCCGCTACCTGCACGACGGCAGGGCAGCGGACATCGCCTCGGCCATCTCGGCTCACGGAGGCGAAGCGGCGGTGGCCCGCGATGCGTTCCTGTCGTTGCCGGACGACGCGCGCCGAGCGGTCGTCCGTTTCCTGAATTCGCTGTGAGGAATGTAATGCGTAGTTCACATTATGTAATCTTTAGTTTACTTTTTTTGACCCCGCAGCCCGCCCTGGCCCTCCAATGGACCACGGAGACGAGCCGGGCCATCGACGGGGTGTTCGCGGAATACGACCGTACCAGCGGCCCAGGCTGCGCGGTTGGCGTGGCCGAGGCCGGGCGCCTGGTCTTCGCCCGCGGGTACGGGATCGGGCAGATGGACCACCGGATTCCGCTCAGCGGAGAGTCGGTCTTCTACCTCGCGTCGGTGTCCAAGCAGTTCGCGGCTGCTGCCATTGTCATCGCCGAGCACGAAGGCCATCTGTCGCTGGACGATCCGGTCGGCGCCCACATCGCCGAGTTCCCCACGTATGCGCAGGGCGCCGTCACGATCCGCCATCTCGTCCATCACACCAGCGGCGTGCGCGACTATCTCACCCTGATGAGGCTCGCGGGCACGCCGTACGAGAACATCCTGAGCGACGAGGACATGCTGGGGCTGATCACGCGCCAGCGGGAACTCAACTTTGTGCCGGGGACCGAGCACCTGTACAGCAACTCCGGCTACGTGCTCATGGCGGAGATCGTGAAGCGCGCGACCGGGCGGTCGCTGCGGGAGTACGCGGACGAGAAGATCTTTCGCCCACTCGGCATGTCCAACACGCATTTCCACGACGACCGGCTCCAAGTCGTGCCCGGCCGCGTGTTCAGCTACGACCCGCCCGCGGCCGGGGACGGGCGGACCGATGCGGACGGGAGCAGGCGCACCGGCGGGAGCTGGCGCGCGGGTGGGGGCTGGCGCACCAGCTACCTGATCGACTTCGACAAGGTGGGGGATGGGGGGCTGTACTCGTCGGTGGCGGATCTGGCGAAATGGGACCGCGCCTTCTACGAGGACGTGCTGGGCGTACCGGGGTTCGCCGAGCGCATGTACCGCCGCGGCGTCCTGGCCGGAGGCGACACGATCGCATACGCGCGCGGTCTCAGCGTTGGCGAGCGGCGGGGCCTCGCGCGTGTTTCGCACGGCGGCGGTTTCATGGCCTTCCGCACCATGATCGCCAGGTACCCGGAACAGCGCACCACGGTGATCACCCTCTGCAACGTCGGCACCGCCCAGCCGGGAGCTCTCAGCACCGCCGTCGAAGACATCGTCCTGGCCGACGCGTTCACGGAGGCGCCCCAGGAGCCCGTCGCGACAACGTCTCCCGCGGGCGTCCCGAGTGCCTCCGACGAGCCGGCCTTCGCCGTATCCGCAGCGGCGGTCCAGGCGCTCGCAGGCACGTACCACTCACCGGAACTGGACGCCACCTGGCGCCTCGAGGCCGACGGCACAAGCCTCCTGATCCATCACCCGCGCGGCGACACGGAAACGCTCACCGCCCGCCGCGAAGGCGTCTTCGGCTCCGGCGGCATCGAGTTCGCCTTCGAGCATGACGATGGACGGGCCGTTGCCTTCCTGCTCGCGGCGGGCAGGGTGCGCAACCTGCGCTTCGACCGGACAGACCATCCGTAGCGGCGGCGGCCCGAAGCCTTGACCGCATCGGACGGGGTTCTAGCTTTTTGTGCGGCACGCGGTCGCGCCAAATGTTTCTGGCTACCCGACGGAGCCCGATGGTCCACCTGAGCGACGTCACAAAATACTACGGCAAGAAGCGGGCGCTGGGCCCCGTTTCGTTTGAGATCGAGCGGGGCGACACGGTCGGCTTCCTCGGGCTCAACGGCGTTGGCAAGACCACGCTGCTCAAGATCCTCGCGTGTGGACTCCGGCCTTCCTCCGGGACGGTCACGATCGACGGCCTGGACATCCTCGACGAGCCCCACGAGGTGCGGAAGCGGGTCGGTTACCTTCCCGAGCTTCCTCCCGTGTACGGCGACATGACGGTGGGCGACTACCTCAACTTCGCGGGCCGGATTCGCGGCCTGACGCCCGAGGCCGTCGCCCGGCGCATCCCGGAGGTCGAGGAGTACGCGCGCATTGCCGAAGTGCACGACATGCCCGCCCGCAACCTCTCGCAGGGATACCGGCAGCGGGTTGGCGTCGCGCAGGCGATCATCCACGATCCCGACCTCCTCATCCTGGACGAGCCCACGCACGACCTCGATCCTGTGCAGATCATGGAGATGCGGGGGATGATCCGCGCGCTCAAGGACTCCCACACGATTCTCATTTCCAGCCACATCCTGCCCGAGATCAGTCAGACGTGCGACCGCCTCCTGATTCTCAACGACGGCGAGGTCGTGGCGTCGGGCACCGAAGCCGAGCTGGGCGACACGCTGCTCCGGTCCCGCGGCATGGTCGTGACGGTGCGGCCGGTCGGGACCGCGGGGGCCGACGGGAGCGTGGGCGGCGACGCGGACGCGGGGGGCGCCGGCGACGCGGCCGCACAGGCCACCATCGAGGCCCTGGAACGCGTGATCCAATCCGTACCGGGCGTGACCGGGGTGCGTCTCCCGGACCGGCCCGCGCGGGCGATCGCCTCCGCAGGTGCCCTCGCCATCCGCGTCGACGGCGAGGCCGACGTGCGCGCGCCCGTGTGCCGGGCCCTGGTCGAGGCGGGTCATGACGTGATTGGGCTCACGAGGGCCGAACGCGAGCTGGAGCGTGTCTTCGTCGAACTCGTCGGTGGGGCGGAGGCGTGAGCATGGGCGCCACCGGCATCATCTTCCGGCGCGAGTTCGGCGCCTATGTGCGATCGCCGATGGGATACATCGTGGCGGCGGTTGTGCTGCTCCTGGATGGCATCCTCTTCTACGCCCTCGCTCTCGGTCCCCGGACCGGTGAACTCCTATCGGGCGAGGTCCTGATGAGGTTCTTCTACTACGCCAGCGGCCTGACTGCGATCGCGGCGGTGGCCCTTTCGATCCGCCTCATCGCCGAGGAGCGGGCGGCCGGCACGCAGCTCCTGCTGAACACGTCTCCCGTGCGGGACTGGGAGATCGTGTTGGGCAAGTTCCTCTCCGCGCTTGCGTTCCTGTCCGCCATCACGGTAGCGACGCTGTACATGCCGCTCATGATCCTCGTAAACGGCAAGATCGCCTTCGGCCACATCGTGGTCGGCTACCTGGGCCTCACGTTCCTCGGCGCGGCGGTCCTCTCCATCGGCCTGTTCGCCACCGCCCTGACGCGGCACCAACTGGTCGCGGCGGCTTCGGCGTCCGTGATCACCGGCACGCTTTTCCTGCTGTGGCCGCTTTCCCAGATGGTCGGCCCGCCCCTGTCGCGGGTCTTCGCTGCCCTGGCGATCCACGGCCGCCATTGGGCGGGCTTCCAGCAGGGGCTCTTCCACCTGCGCGACATCGTCTACTATGTGGCGCTCACCTACTTCTTCCTGTACGCGGCCACGAAGGTGATGGAGGCGAAGCGATGGGAATGAGGGCGCAGGCGCGATGGACGCGAACGCGCGGTCGGCTGATAGCGGGTGCCCCGGCCGGGCCGCGGGAGCCCCGGAGGCCACGATGAAGCGGTCGTCACTCACCTGGCTCCAGCTCTCGGGGCTGGCCGCGGTCTTTGCGGGCGTCCGGGTCTTCGACGCGGTCGTGTGGCTCCGGCTGCCGCTGATCGTGGCCGGGGGTCTGGCCGTCGTGCTTGTCGCGGTGCTTCGGTTCACCGCGTGGCGGGGCGCCGAGGGCGAGCGGCGGGCCATCGCCACCGTCTTCGCGTTCGGGGCCATCGGCTGCGTGATCGCGCTGCTGGGCTTCATGCCCGGCTCCGACGACGGTCTGGAGTTCCTGGGACTGGACTTCGAGGGCATCCGCGAGCAACTGCGCTTCAAGAGGTTCTTCCAGTTGGCGTCGCCGATGGTGCTCGCGTGCTCGCTGCTGCCCGTGCTGGCGGCAGAGTGGGCGCTGGCCAAGGGGGGGTCCGTGGGCGCGCTTCGGGTGGACGCCAGGCGCGTGAGGGAAACCGCGGCGAACGCGCTCAGCCTCGCACTCGGGGGCGCGGCGCTCGTGCTGATCGGGTACGTCGCGTCGGCCCTCAACCGGACCGCCGACTTCTCCTACTTCAAGACCTCGAGCCCGGGAGAATCCGTCCAGGAAATCGTCCGGAACATGGACGGGACGCTGGAAGCCGCGGTCTTCTTCCCCGAGGTGAACGCGGTCAAGGACGAAGTGCTCAACTACCTGCGCCAACTTGCGCGCGCGACCGGCAACATCGTCGTCGAGGAGTACGACCGCTACGCCGATCCCGAAGCGGCAGCGGCCTATGAGGTGCGCGGCGACGGCGTGGTCGTACTGCGGGTGGACGGGCGTTCCGAGCGGGTCGCGTTCCAGCTGCTGCTGAGCGAGGCCCGCGGGCGGCTGCGGACCCTGGACAGCCATGTGCAGCAGGTGCTCCTGCAGCTGACGCGCGAGCGGCGCTTCGCGTACCTGACGACGGGCCATGGGGAGCTGAACGACCCGCTGGCGAGCGAGGATGAGCCGGAGCAGCCCGACCTCACCGAACCCTGGCGTCCCGGACAGGATTCGCGGTTCGACGATGGTCCGCCGCTCCGGGCGCTGAGGGAACTGCTCGAGTTCCTCAACTACGAGGTTCGGGACATCGGTGTGCGGAGGGGGCTGGGCGACCGCATCCCCGACGATGCCGCGATGGTCATGATCATCGGCCCGCAGCGCGCGTTCCTGGAAGCCGAACGGAACGCCATCCGCGAGTACCTGGATCGGGGCGGGTCGCTGCTGGTCGCGCTGGAGCCGGGCTCCGACTTCCGGCTGGAGGAGTTTCGCGACCAGCTGGGCGTCGACCACGACCCCGCCATGACGCTCAACGACGACCGCCACCTGGTATTGACGGGCGCGGTCAGCGAACGGCGCAACATCGTGACGAACCGGTTCTCGGCCCACGCGTCGGTGACCAGCGCCAGCCGCCGGGGCGTGACCCAGGGGATCGCGCTGTTCGGACCCGGCCGCATCAGCGTGGCCGAGGATGTGGAGGGGCTGCGCACCAGCCTCATCATCAGCACGGATCCGGCCAGCTACCAGGACAGGAACGGCAACTTCCGCTTCGACGAGGAAACGGAGGTGAAGGAGAGCTTCGGCGTGGCTGCGGCCATCGAGCGGATGGTGCCGGTCGGGGCGGGCGACGCAGAGGACGAGGCCGGGGCGGAGGACGCGGCCGACACGGAAGACGAGACGGCGGTCGTCACCGAGCCGCTCCCCGACATGCGCGCCCTGGTCTACGGTGACGCGGAGATCTTCTCGGACGAGGTGCTGGTGGCATTGCAGCTGAACGCCTTCCTGGTCGCGGACGGCATCCGCTGGCTGGGGCGCGAGGAGCTGTTCTCGGGCGAGGTCGTGTCGGAGGAGGACGTGCCCATCCTCCACACCCGCTCCGAGAACGTCGTCTGGTTCTACGCGATCATCTTCGCCGCGCCGGCGCTGGTGCTGGGCCTTGGCCTGACCGCCCTCTACGGGCGCCGTTCGAAGGGAGAGGCCCAGGGATGAAGGAGCTGAGGATCCACGCCGGCCTCTTCGTCGTCGCGGCGGTCGCGGCGTTCCTGACCTGGAACCGCGAGACGTTGAGCGAGGCCGACCGGGGACTGATTCTGGCGTGGGACCGTGATACCACGGATGTCGTGTCGGTACACTATCGGTCACCCGCGGCGGATCTGCTGATCGAGCGAAGGACGGACGCCGACGGCGACTTCCTCTGGGCGGTCGAGTCGGGGGCGCAACACCCGGACGCGCTGGAGTACCCGGTGGGAGCCCCGGGCCATACGCTCGTCGGACGCCTCGCCAGCCTCAGGGTGATCCGCGACCTGGGTGAACTCTCGCCCGAGCAGATGGCGCGGTACGGGCTGGCGGATGCGGAAGAGCGCATAGCCGTGCGCTTTGGCGACGAGTTGCGGGAGCTGGTCGTGGGCGACTCCATCTTCGGTGGCGGCGACCGATACGCGGCCGAACCCGCCACCGGAGCCGGCTACGTGATTCCAGCGGACATCGTCAACCCGCTGCGGATCGGCGAGGGCGCGATCCGCGAGCGCTGGTTGCATCACTTCCAGGACGCGGACGTGGCGACGGTACGGGTTGCGGCGGGGTCGGGTGGCGAAGCGCGGACGATGGCCCGTGGGGAGTCCGGCGAATGGACCGGCCCGGAGAGCACCGAACCCGACGCGGGCTTTGCCAACCTGATGGACCGGGTAGGGCAGCTGGCGATCGCCGGATACGGCGTGGATCCGTCCGCGCTCGGCAGTCCGATACTCCTGCTGAGGGTGGACTATCTGGACGCCGAGGGATCCCCTCTGGGCTTCGTGGAGCTGTTCCGCGACGCGGGTGCCGAGCGGGACCCCTACTACATCCGCAGTGAACGAACCCGGGTCGTGGCCCTGGCGGTGACGACCCTCGCCGAGCGTGTCGAGCAGGGCCTGGGCGAGGCGTTCTGAGAGGCTGCGGCACCGAGGGCGCGACGCGGGAGCAGCACGCGCGCACGCACGCGTGACTTGCGGTTTGGCACCCATACCCCCTAGTATGGCAGGTGCACCCGGATGCTCCCGCAGGGGGCGGCCGGGGCAACTCGACGTGTCGCGGCACGGGGTCGCCGGCACGTCGACAAAGTCCCCCACCTCCAAAAAAGGAGAGGCGACATGAACTTCCGTTACCACCCAACCCAGGGAGCGAGACCACTCTCCCTCCTGGCCGTGGTGGCCGCGATGGCGTTCCTTCTGCCGGCACAGGTGGCCGCGCAGGATGGTTCCGTCACCGGTCAGGTCACCGCGGCGACCACGGGGCAGCCGATCAACGGCGCCCAGGTCACGATCATGGATACGTCGCTTGGCGTGCTGAGCAACGTCGCCGGCCGTTTCCTGATCAACAACGTACCCGCCGGCACGCACACGGTGCAGGTGGTGTACGTCGGCTACGGCACGCAAACCCAGGAGGTCGTCGTACCGCCCGGCGGAGCCGCCACCGCGGACTTCGCGCTCGGGGTATCGGCCGTAGCGATGGACGAGCTGATCGTTACCGGAACTGCCGGTGCCGTGGAGCGGCGCAAGCTGGGAACTTCGGCGGCTTCGCTTAACGTGGCGGACGTTGCCGAGGTGGTGCCGCTGAGCGACTTCAGCCAGACTCTTGAAGGCCGCATCCCGGGCGTGCGTTCCATCGGCACGGTTGGCGGTGTGGGCGCGGGCCGTGAGCTCAGGATTCGCGGCACCGACTCCTTCAGCCTCAGTCAGCGGCCCGTCATCTACATTGACGGTATCCGCGTCGACGCCCAGCAGCGCGAGTGGGGCAGCGGAATACCCGGCACCTCGTTCCGCACGACCTGCTGCGCCTTCAGCGGCGGTGCGGGCGAGGACCGTCTTTCCGACCTGAACCCCGACGAGATCGATCGTGTCGAGGTCCTGAAGGGGCCGGCCGCTTCTACGCTTTACGGTTCGGAAGCGTCGGGCGGCGTGATTCAGATCTTCACCAAGCGGGGTCGGAGCAACAGCGCTGCGAACTTCGCGCTCACGGCCAACGCCGGTTTCAACCGGCACCGGGAGAACTTCCCCACCTCGTTGCGGGACAATTTCCGGGGACCCGACGGAACAGTCGCCTGGGACCCCAACGAGACCCTTATCGAGAACGGGCTGATCAACTCCTATGACCTGACGGTCGACGGCGGCGGCGAAGCGGTCACCTACTTCGTCTCCGGGGGTTTCTCCTTCGAAGAGGGCTCCATCAAGCCCAACGACCAGAAGAGGGCGAACCTTCGCGTCAACCTGAACTGGACGGCAGGCGAGAACCTCACGATTGCCGTGAACTCCGGGTACGTCAGAAACCGGATCTATTCGCTCCAGTCCGGCAACAACTGGCTCGGTATCTACACGAACGCCCTTCTCACCAACCCACTGAACGCCACCGCCGAGGAGCCCTACGGCGGCGGCCTCGACGTGAACGTGGCCGACGCCCAGGCCATCGACACCTATTCGGATACGGACCGGTGGACGGGTGGCGTCACGCTGAACTACAACCCGAGTCCGGACTTCACCCACCGTGCCACCATCGGTCTGGACGCGGTGAACGACCAGAAGACACGCTACATGCCCTTCGGCCGCAACTATACCTACATCGGCAGGCAGGGCGAGCGGAACATCGGATACCGCAACTCTCGACAGTTCACGGCCGAGTACGTGGGCAACCTGAACTACTCCCTGCCGGACTGGGCGGGTGGCCTGGCCGGCAACCTCGCCTTCGGCAGCCAGGGATACTGGGACATTACGTCCTGGTCCATGTCGACCGGCCGGGGATTCGCCGGCGAGGGCGTGACGACCGTGAGCGGCGCGGCCCTGACCCTGGGCGCCGAGGCGTTCGAAGAGGACGTCAACCTCGGCGCATTCGTTCAGAATCGCTTCGACTTCGACAACCTGTTCGTCACCGCGGCCGTGCGCGTGGACGGGAACAGCGCCTTCGGCGAGAACTACGGTTTCCAGGTGTATCCGAAGGCCGACGTGGCCTACAACCTGAGTGAAGGCATGCTTCCCGGCCTTATCAGCAGCGCCAAGGTGCGCGCCGCGGTCGGAATGGCCGGCAAGGCGCCGGGGGCTTTCGACCAATTCCAGACCTATTTGCCCAACACGGTTCTGAACGATCTGGCTGGTGTCCGGCCCAACAACCCCGGAAACGACGTCATCGAGCCCGAGGTCAAGATCGAATACGAAGGCGGTCTCGAGCTGGGGCTGTGGAACGACCGGATCGGCGTGGACGCGACGTATTGGCACGCGCTCACACAGAATGCCCTTCTGGGCATTCCGCTGCCGCCAAGTGAAGGCTTCTCTTCCAGCAAGCGTCAGAATGCCGGAGAGATCCTGAACAAGGGTATCGAGGTGGCGATGAACACCACCATCATGGACCGCAGCAGCTTCCGCTGGTCCACCGGCGTCAACTTCGAATGGATCCACAACGAGATCCTGGACCTCGGCGACGCGGCGTTCCCGGATTCTCTGCCGGTATACGGGGCAGACGGGTCCCTGGTTCGCTGGGACCAGTACATGCGGCTGGGCACCTATTGGGTCGGCCAGCCCATTTTCGACCAGTTGAGCCGAGTCATCACGGGATGGGACCCCGCGACACGCAGACATTCGCGGTCCGCCTACAATACGTATGTCGGCAACCTGCAACCGAGCACGCTGGCATCATTCAACAACGATTTCGCTATCGGCCAGTCCCTGCGCGTCGCTGTCCAGCTCCGGGGCGAGTGGGGCGCGGTCATGCGCAATTCCGACCGTGGATACGGCGTCCGCCAGTTGGCATATGACGAGTATCTCGAGCTGCTGAACTCCGACGGCTCCGCGACGCCCGCGAGCGATTCTCTTCTGGATCGCATGAGGCTCGTGTACCCGATCGACAAGCGCGACAACATCCGGTTGCAGGAAGTGTCGATCAACTATGCTCTGCCCGAGGGTATGATGAGTGCCATCGGCCTTGGCCGCTCGTCCATCACCCTGTCGGGCTACAACCTTCACTGGTGGGATGACTGCAACTGCCCCGATCCGAACCAGCAGTATCGGGGTGGAGACGACTTCAGCACTTCGCCCTTCCTCGCGGTGCCGCAACCGAGGAGGTTCCTCGTCTCCTTCAGAACCCGATTCTAGGGGAGGCAGACCATGAACGTATCGAGAATGAAGGGGATGATCGCAGTTGCCGTCACGGTTGTGGCCCTTGGGGCATGTGACGAACTCCTGACGGTTCAAGACCCGGGACGTTACACTGCGGGTGACCTGGACGAGGCGCTTCCCGCCGTTGCGAACGGCGTGGAAGGGGCAGTCCACCAGGTCTTCGACAGTTGGGTTACCGACCAGGCACTCCTGGCCGATGTCTACCAGCACACGGGGACCTGGGCCGGCTACGACGACCCGGACCACGGCCGCACCAACTACAACAACAACGGTACTCGCTTTGAGCAGGACTCCTGGCTGAGGGCGCAGTGGTTCGCGATGGACGCCGAGGAACGCTTCAAGCGGGTCATGGGTGACGCCGAGGCGGCGAGCAGCCCGTTGACCGCGCAAGTCAGAATGAGCGGTGGCCTTGCGGACATGCTGCTCGGAATGACCGCTTGCGAATCGGTGGGGTCGCCGACCGGTAACCTGATGACCGACATGCAGATGTTGGCGCAGGCCGAACAGAAGCTCGGCGACGCCATGAGCACGGCCCAGTCGGCGGGCCGACCGGAATACGCGATGGCTGCGCAGGCTGCCAGGGCTCAGGCCCGCATGTTGCAGGGTGACTGGTCCGGGGCGGTCGCGGACGCTTCGGCAATTCCGGCCGGGTTCGTGTACTACGCCGTCTTCAACGTACAGAGCACCAACTCCGTCGTTCAGCTCACCACCAAGAACAACAACGAGGCCGCCGGCCTCATGTACAAGTGGTGGCCGCTGATCGACAAGAGCGACGATCCCGGTTTCATGAGGGATCCGCTGAGCAACATGCCCGACAAGCGCATTCCCGTCTACTTCGACGGTGAGATCGCCACGGACAACGAGACCCCGCATCACAGCCAGTGGAAGTACGTCCAGGACACGGACGACATTCCCATGCTGCATTCGGATGGCATGCGGCTGATCATCGCCGAGGCGATGGCGCGTTCCGGCGACTTCGCGGGCGCGACGGGGATCCTGAACGAGTTGCGGGCGGCGGTGGGTCTGCCCGGGCATGAAGTGCCGACCACTCCCGAGATGATGGCCGAAATCGTCCTTTGGGAGCGTTTCGCCGAGCACTTCATGGAAGGCCAGCGTCTGATCGACCTGCGGCGCGCCGGTATCGTTCGCCAGGTCTTCGAAGCGCTCAACGACCCGGATCGGCTGGGCGTCGGTCGGCCCACGCAATGGCCAATGACCAGTTTGGAGGCTCTCTACAATCCGAACATCGATGACGACCTGACCAAGAGGTGTCAGCCAAGGGCGTGATCACGATTCGGATGAACTGAACTTCGGGGGAATCCCTGAGGTGGATGGGCGCGGCTCCCGTGGGCGGGGGTCGCGCCCATTCTTCGGCTACAGCGACCGCAAAAAAGCCAGGACCTGACTGCGGGCCTGATCGGTCAGTTGCCGAAAGACATCCCGCGAGGCGGCCGCTTCCCCTCCGTGGAGCAGGATCGCGTCCGAGAGGCTTTGCGCGCGGCCGTTGTGAAGGAACTCGGAGCGGTGGCCGAGCCCGACCAGACGCGCGGTCTTCCACTCAGACGGGAGTATGCCCGGCGAGCAGATGTCGGCCAATTCGGGTCCCATGTCGTGGAGCAGCAGGTCGGAGTAGAGGCGGAATCGCTTGCGGTCGAGTGCCGGGGATTGGCTGGTCGCGGTCGTGAAGGCGGGCGTGTGGCACGCGTCGCAACCCATGAACTCGAAGATTCTCTCCCCTTCCTCGATATCGGCCAGGGCTTCAGGGTCCTCGGGCAGGATGGGTTGTGGCGGGGCCAGAAAGCGCATGTACGCGACGAGGAGTTCCAGCTCCCCCGCGCCGACCTCGGGATCGGGGGCCACGTCGATGCCCTCCGGCAGCGGGACGCCATTGTGGTCCAACTCTTCCGGATGACCCGGGGTCGTAATCCCCATCTCGAGGCGGATCGCCTCCTCGATGAAGCCCGCGAGGGTGGTGTGTTGCGCGCGGCGGCCGAAGCGCCCCGCCCGTCCGGCTGCGTCCAGGTTCGGACGGCCGGAAATGCCGTCACCGTCGGCGTCCTCGGGGTCGGCGTTCCTCATGATGTCGGCTTCCGGGATCTGCCCGACCAGTCCCAGACCATACACGGCCGGCGCTCGAATCTCGGTGACGGCCGTAGCCCCCGGGGGTATTCTCTCCGCCCCGAAGCCCATCGCTCTGGCCGCCTCGATGACGACGGATTGAAGCAGGTCGCCTCCGTGCTCCGGCAGCGTGCTGCAGCCCTCGACGGGGTCGAATCGGCTCGCCTTGGTGACCGGTTCCGCGCCATGGCCGCCGCTGGTAGGCAGGTCGTGGCAGGAGCCGCACCGGTCCTGGTTGAAGAGGGGTCCCAGGCCGTCTTGGGGGGCGAATGGCCGGTTGAAGAGAGCCTCACCCCTGGCGAAGGCCGATTGTTCGGTTTCGCTTAGACCCGGAAGCGGGAGACCGGGTTCCGTCTCGGTGTACGGTGACTGAACTGGCGCGCCACAGCCCGGCAAAAGGATCGCGAGGCCCAGCGTACCTTTTCCGGCGACCTGCGGCAGGAACTTCCGCGCTTTGGTCGTCAACCTCCGCCCACGCTGACGTCGTTGTACTTGTACACGAACCTGAGCGTCTCCCGTTCTCCGTCCGCGTTCTCGAGGACAAGCAGGCGCGAGTCGCTGTACCACTCTTCGTCGTCCAGATGCACCTTCATGGATAGGGTGGCGGGCCGCAGTTCGGTCGGGTACGTCTCGGCGAAGAATTGAAGCCGCGAAGTGAATGGATAGGATTGGGAGAACGGCAGCGTAGCGTCGATCGTGTCCGCGGCCACGAGCTGAATCAGGGCGGCGCATTGCGGGCACTCGGGATCCTCCACCTCGACGAACCACTGCGACGTGATGAGCGTTACCTCGCTTACTTCAGAGCTGGTGATTTCAAGATGCGCGACTTCGGGCTCGCGATCGAGGGTCAGGGCATCGCACGCCCCCAGCCCCACGATCGAACCGGCGAATACGGTCACCATCCTGGCCCGCTGGGCCGCCCTCTCTGTGTTTGAAAACTTCATGGTCCCGCCTTGCTATAAGTCCTCGACTTCGAGTCTTCCTTTGAATCCCTCTTCCTACCCGTCACTCTCCATGATGTTCACAGGCCCGTGGCCAGCGCAAGCGGCGACTTTCTGACGAGTCGTCGCTTGCGCCGGGGTCACCAGGGGAGCGTGAGAGGCCAACCCTCACCGGAAGTTCCCGAAGTCGACCACCGCCTCCTTCGCTCCGTCGCTCCAGTCCACCGTGACCGACCCGGACATCTCCGCCGGCACGATTCCCAGCACCCAGTCGACCAGCGCCGTCACGCGCGCGAACGCGGTGGGCTGGTAGCAGATGTTCGTGCCGAAGCTGACGACGCCCACCTGGAGCCAGCGATTGCGGAACGGCACCATCAGCGGCCCCCCCGAGTCCCCGTTGCAGGTGGATTCGTTCGAGCCCTGCCTGCCGGCGCAGATCGTCACGTCCTGGATGTTGGAGTCGAGTTGTGTCCTGCACTCGTCGTTGGAGATGATCTCGGCCTCGAGCTTCTTGAGGACTGCCGACGAGAGGCCCCCGTCCGAGGTCAGGCCCCAGCCGACCACGGTGCCGATGATGCCCGGGGCCGACATCTCGATCCGGTCGGGCGTGAGCAGTTCGATGCGGGAGTACATGTGATGGCCGGCGAGCTCGAGCAGGGCGATGTCGCTGGAAATGGCGGAGGGCGTATAGGCGGGGTGAACGAGAATGCGCACCACGTCGAGAACTTCGCCGTCCTGCGTCTTGTCGTGGGCGCCGGCGAGCACCTTCACCGCGGCCGGGTCGATGCCGCCGTCGACACAGTGGGCAGCTGTCAGCACCCATTGCCGGGAAATGAACGTTGCGCCGCAGAACTGAAAGCCGCCTGGGGTCACGAGCGCCACCTGGAACGGGAACTCTCCGGGTTCCGCTTCGGTTCCGCCGATGATCGCGGCCACGTTGGAGTCCGCGGGTTCGCCCGCCAGTCCCGGGGCCGTGTTGGTCCACCCCATCGTCAGTTCCTGGGTCACCGTGTAGGCAAGGCGGTGATCGAGCCCCTCGAACCGGTACTCGCCGTCGTCGTTGGTGAGGGCGGTCACTTCGGTGGAGTCGCGCAGACCGTCGCCGTTCTCGTCCAGGAAGACGACGAAGGAAGGGATGGTCTCTTCGTCCTCGTCGCGGAGCCCGTCGGCGTTGGCGTCGTGCCACACCACGCCGGAGATCACGTTCTCGCCGGTGCCCGGGGGACTGTTGACGGTGATCGGAGTGCCGGTCTGGCTGTGGGTCGCGCCCCGGTCGTCGGTGACGGTGAGCTGCGGCGCGTAGGATCCCGCGTCCGGGTACGTGTGGGAGACCGTGCGGCCCGTGCCCGTCGCGCCGTCGCCGAACGCCCAGGCGTAGCTGACGATGGAGCCGTCGGGATCGCTGGAGCTGCTGGCGTCGAAGCGGACTTCGAGGGGTGCCGAGCCTTCCGAAATGTCGGTGGTGAACGCGGCCGTGGGCCGCTGATTCGGGGTGCCCGTGGGCTGCGTGGGCGCGGTTTCGCCGCAGCCGGCGGCCAGCAGGGCGAGAAGGAGTCCACGGGCTCCAAGGGCTGCCGCGGCCGGGAGAGCCATTGCGGCGCCCGGCGAAACGGATCCGGCCGGGGGCTTGGGGTCGATCATTGCGCTTCCTGGAAGTGCTGTGGGCGGGCAGGTCAAAGCTATGCTACCCGCTTTCGGGTCGGAAGGTGCCCCAATGGACGAGTTGGGACGGCCGCCGTATAATCTGCGGCATCCTTTTTTCACCCGCAGACCGGACGAACCTGCCCATGAGCTCGAACCCCGTATTCAGGCGCCCATTTCGTTTCTCCGCCCTCCTCCCGGCGGCAGTGCTTCCGTTTGCCGCCTGTGCCGGCGACAGCGGAGGCTCGGACGCCGAAACCGCGGCGGCTGCCAATCCGTTGCTGAGTCCGGCCGACCTGACCGAACCGGCGCCTGAGACGTTCCAGGCGCGCTTCGAGACCACCAAGGGCGCATTTGTGGTCGAGGTCACGCGGGCCTGGGCGCCGAACGGTGCAGACCGCTTCTATAACCTGGTCAAGAACGGGTTCTTCGAAGACGTGCGCTTCTTCCGCGTGATGGAGAACTTCATGGCGCAGTTCGGCATGCACGGGGACCCGCAGGTGCAGGCAGCCTGGACGATGGCGACGATTCCGGACGACCCGGTCATGGCTTCGAATACCAGGGGAACGCTGACATTCGCGATGCGCGGTGCGGACACCCGCACGACCCAGCTCTTCCTCAACTTCATCGACAACTCGCGGCTGGACGAGATGGGGTTCGCCCCCATCGGCACGGTCGTCGAGGGCATGCACGTCGTGGACCAGATCTACGCGGGGTACGGAGAGAGCGCCTCTCGCGGCGGCAACGGACCCCTGGCGCAGAACATTGCGGCCCAGGGCAACGAGTACCTGGCGGAGAGTTTCCCGGGGCTGGACCACATCGTTTCGGCTGCGCTGGTGGGCGCGGGGTAGCAATCCATGGATAAAGCCGCCCGAGCGGCGGGGCGCCGAGCTGGCATGTGGTTGTAGTCTCGCATCTTGTTTCGGTGGATGTGTTTGCATGTTCGACAGCCCGGATTGCCGCTGATTGACTCCCGCCATTCTCGATTTCAGCCGCGAGCCCGGCGGCGGTCCTCCAGAGCCTCTGAAGTTGTCTTTCGTCGGCCCTCTGATAGCACCGAAGCACCGTCTTGGCCGCCTTTCAGCCGCTGAGTTGGCAGAGCACCTTCAGTGGCAATCAGGTCGGAGGCGAACTTACGATCAACGCGCTCCGGGGCCACCTCGCCGAGCACGGCGTCGGGTCCCCGCAGGGCTGGGCCCGGATCGGGCAACTGGATGCGGCGCTCGAGGACGCGGCCCGCAGCCTGCCGGAAGCGGTCGTCGAGCTGCGCCGGCTGTTGCTCGGGCGGATCACCGCACTGGCCATCTAGGCGTTCACGCCGCCGATGGAGAGCTTCCGGCGAGGGCGCGGCTTCGCGGCCTGGCTGGGCTTCGTGCCTCGGCAGCACACGACCGGTGGCAAGCCGAGGCTGGGCGGGGTATCGAAGATGGGCCAGAAGGACCTGAGGCGGCTCCTGTTCACGGGAGCCATGGCGGTGGTCGGTTGGAAACCGGCTTACCGCCCGGAGTTGTCGGCAGGGCTCGATCACGAAGGCGGGCAACAGCCGGGTCTGTCAATGTACCGGTGCGGGCGTCGAAAACCGCTAGACCGGGCTGCGGCTCGCAACCCGCTATCCGCCGCGGCGCAGCCAGATGAGCACGACGCCGCAGTCGGAACCCAAGCCCGAGTACTGGGGAGGCATTCCTCCCAGTCGCCGATAGACTTCGATGCCGGCCACGACCACGGGGTTGAGAATATCGTTGATCTCAGCGGGTCCACGCCCGCTGCCGATCCTGATCCCATCGAGATAGACGGCTGGAAAACAAGTGGCACCCCCCTTACGGAACGCGAGGTATTGACGCGACGGCATCCGTGGGTCCATTACCGTCGTGACTCCGGGGGCGCGCATAAGAGCGTCGGTGATTCGCAAAGGATTCCAGTTCTCGATATCGTCGCGATCCACGAAATGGCCCCAGCCGGCCTCTTCCCTCTGGTAGAACCCCGCGTTCTCCAGGTTCCTGTCCCGACGGTCCACCGCCACTTCAATCGGATCCAGGGCGATGGCGTCGATCGTCAGGACGACCTGGACCCGGGTGGCGTGGCCGGCCTGGACATCGAGTGTTTCCGAGCGCTGCCGATACCCCAGATGAGAAAACGCAACTTCGTGGCGCCCTGGAAACAGATCGGGCAGCCTGAAGCGACCGTCCGCGTTTGTCGTTGTCGCACGGCCGACACCTGGAACGTTCACCACCACCTCGGAGATTGGATCCCCGGTCACCTGATCGGTAACGACGCCCACGATCCCGGTGATCATCCCTTCGTTCGGATCCTCGATGGGCGTCATGCTCAGGACGAATTCCCCAGGCCGGTCGATGGTGAGATCACCGTCGAGGCGCTGGTAGTCCCAGTGGATCAGGTGGAGGCTGTACATCCCGCGGGGCACATCGGCAAGGAGGAACTTGCCCTCCGTATCGGTTAAGAAGCTTATGTCCAGCGCCTCCACCACGATGACGACACCCGGAATGGGCTCCCCCGTAGCCGCGTTCACTATGTTGCCGGTCACCGTCACGGTGGCCGTGTCCGCAAGCTCCTGAGCGACGGCGTGCGGTGCGGACAGCACCCCTGCCGCCGACAGCAGCAGCCACCCGGTCAATCGGCGATTTGCGGCCATCAGATCACTTGGCACGGCGAATCCAGATGAGAACAACCCCGCAGGACCTCCCCTGTGTATGAGCGCACCATCAATGTAAACGGAAGGATAGCAGGTCGTGCTCCCCCGCGAAACATGACGAAGCGACCGCTCGGCATACCGGCATCGCTCACTACACTGACGCCGCGGAACCGGATCAGCGCGTCCGGCAGAACCATTTGGCGACTAGCTCTCAAGGTCCACCCGGTCGACGAAGTTGCCCCACCCGTCCGGCAAACGGCAGCAGGCGTCGTTTTCAGGTCGATAAGTCGATGAGGGACGGGCGAGTGCGGAATCACCACGCCGAGTTGGCGTGATGTGGGCGCCGCCAAGATCCCCGCCGATGTGACTGCTGCAACTCTCAATACTCACCTCACGCACAGCCCTGTCCAGCGGTTGTGTAAGGCCTGCTCGACCGTCTGCGGAGCGTGGCATCCGTTCTCGACCCCAGCAGCTTCCAGCGTGGCCTTCATGTTGAGAACGAGTCGATTTGTCGCCGACAAATGCCAAATTCTGGCAGGATTCTGTCCGTGCGGCCTAGTACGGCACCCCGATCGCCCTGCACAGCCACCTCTGGAGCGGCGCACCATCCCGGCACAGTCCCGCGAACATATCGAGGAAGCCGTCCGTGGTCAGCGCGTCGGCGGGCAGCCCCGCGACCCCGATGAAGTCCTTGCGCCGTAGATCCACGATCATCGGGTGGTCGATCCTGTAGCCCTTCGGGGCCCGTACCAGCGAATCACCGGAGAGCTCGAAGCTGCGGGTGAAGCCCGGGTCCGTCGAAGCCCGAATCCACGCGTCGGGGTCCTCGTCGATCGATTCGCGGATCTTCCGCAGGGCCGCGCCGGCCGGCCGCCAGACACCGCAGCCCATGAAGCAGCCCTCCGGCGCGATGTGAAGGTAGAAGCCCGGAGCGTGCGCATCCTTGCTGGCCTCGTGGCGGAAGTGGATACCCGTGTGCGTCTTGTAGGGAGTCTTGTCCTTCGAGAAGCGGGTGTCGCGGTAGATCCGGAAGAGCGAGCCCCCGTTCGCCCGGGGATCGGCCCGGAAGCGCGAGCTGATCTCGTGCAGGTGGGGCGCGAAGTCGTTGATGAAGCGAAGCGCGGGGTCCCGTACGTCCGCCTCATAGCGGGGCTTGTTGGCGCCGAACCACTCGCGGTTGTTGTTTGCCGCGAGTTCGGTCAAGAACGAGAAGGTTCGTGAAGTGAAGTATGCGTTTGCCATGAAGTGGCCTGTCGTGTGGCGGTGAGGTAAGATCAACGGCGCTGTTATCTACGCCTGCGGCCATGTCCGACGCAAGCATGCCGGGCAGGCGCCGCGGTGCCCGCACGTTGACCTGACCCGTGGAGGAGCTGCCCGGATGACTCGAACGCGCATGAGCCGGACCATCAACGCCCCTGTGGACGCGGTCTTCGAGACCGTCTCGAACATCTCCCAATACACGAAGGCGGTGCCGGAGATCGTGCGGGTCGAGTTCGTGACTGAGCAGAAGACCGGCGTGGGGACCCGCTTCCGCGAAACGCGCCAAATGGGGAAGCGGGAGGCCACGACGGAACTCGAGGTCACCGAGTACGTGAAGGACGATCGGGTGCGCATGGTGTCCGATGCTGGCGGCACGGTGTGGGACACGGTGTTCACTGTGACGGCCATGGGCGACGGCGCGGGGACGAGGCTCGACATGGTCATGGAGGCCAGGCCGTACCGGCTGGTATCGCGGTTGATGGTACCCCTGATGAAGGGTATGGTCGCCAAGGCGGTGGCCGGGGACATGGACGCGCTGAAGGCCTGGCTCGAGGGCGGCGGGTAGCGGGCGGTGGGCGGCGCGGGGGCCGCTGAGGCTGGGGAGCGGCTGCGGGTTCTGCGCGACGAACTCGTGGAGTGCCGCGCGTGTCCGCGCCTCGTCGCTTGGCGGGAGAAGGTGTCGAGGGAGAAGCGGGCGGCGTACCGCGACGATGACTACTGGGGACGGCCGGTCCCGGGGTTCGGCGATCCGAATGCGTCGGTGATGGTGGTCGGCCTCGCGCCGGCGGCGCACGGGGCCAACCGGACCGGGCGCATGTTCACAGGTGACCGTGCGGGGGACTGGCTGTATCGCGCGATGCACAGGGCCGGGTTCGCCAACCAGGCGCTGAGCCGGGACCGGGCCGACGGACTCGAACTCACGGGCGCGTACGTCACCGCCGGTGTGCGGTGTGCGCCGCCGGGCAACCGGCCCACGACACGGGAACGGGATCGCTGCGCACCGTTTCTGCATCGCGAAGTCGAGATCCTGTGGGACAACCTGCACACCCTTGTGGCCCTTGGCGGATTTGCCTTCGCGGTCGTCCTGAAAACGCTGGCTGCGAGAGGCCTGGAGATCCCGCGTCCGCGCCCCCGCTTCTCCCACGGGGTCGAGGTGGACCTGGGAGCGGTGGCCGTGCTGGCGTCCTATCATCCCAGTCAGCAGAATACGTTCACCGGGACGCTGACCGAGCCCATGTTCGACAGGGTCTGGAAGCGAGCGGCGGAGCGCATGGCGGCGGTTGTCACAAGGAGGAATCGTGAAGCGACGTGACTTCGTGAAGGGAATGGCCATGGCGGGCGCGGCGTCGGGTTTGACGGGCGCCGCCGCGGGCTTGACGGGTGTCGCCGCGCAGGCCTCACCGGGCCGTGCCACCGGCCAGGACGTTGCCTCGCCGGACGCGCCGTCATTCTCCCCGCTCACGCAGGACGACATCGTCGTGGACGGCCTTTTCGCGGGTGCGATGCGGCTCTCCCACCTGCGCGAAATGCAGGAGGGCGGGGCTCACTGCGGCGTGGCCGGTGGCCCGTCCGACATGGCCAGTTACGCGGCGCTACTCCGCTTCTTCGATGAATACGCGGACGAAGTCGTCCTGGCCAAATCGGTCGCCGAGATCCGGGATGCCCACGCGCGCGGTCTCATCTCCAATGTCTTCTGCTGGCAGTCGGCCACGGTGCTTGGCGACTCCTTCAACTCACCGCTTGGGAGTGCGGCCACGTCGCTCCGCGCCTTCTACGAAGTTGGCCTCCGCCAGATCGGCCTCTGCTACAACGTCGCGAACGCGTTCGGGTCGGGCTGTCTCGAGCCCGAAGGACCACTGACGCGAGCCGGCCACCGCCTGGTGGAGGAAATGCACTCGCTGGGCATCATCCTCGACGTGGGTGGGCACACCGGGGAACGCACGACGCTCGACGCCATAGCGATCTCCGACGGGGTTCCTGTCATCTGCAGCCACACCAACATTGCGGCGATCGCGGACAACTACCGCTGTATCAGTGATCGCGTCATCGACGCCATCGCCGGGACCGGCGGCGTGATCGGCATCACTGCGGTCAACGACTTCCACGTGCGCGGGCGCGGGAACACGGGGCCCACGCCGCATGTGGGCATCGAGGAACACGTGGACCAGTACGACTACATCAAGAACCGCGTGGGTGTGGACCACGTCGGCATGGGCACCGACTTCGTGGGCGGGATGGAGATTCCCTACGGCGGCGGAATCAACGCCGAGATCATCACCACGGACATGGTGAGCGAGCCGTGGCGCTTCATCCGCGGTTTCGAGAGCATCGCCGAGCTGCCCAACGTGATCGACGGGCTACGCCGGCGGGGGTGGACGGACGACGAAGTGGCCAAGGCAATGGGAGCCAACTGGCTCCGGGTTTACCAGCAGGTCTGGGGAGGTTGAACATGCGTAACCGAGCGATGTCCCGTGCGTGCGCGGCGGTCGTTCGCGGGGTGATGGCCATGGTCGCAATTGCGGCCTGCGACCCCGGTGCCGATTCATCCGGTGGGGAGGGGACCCCCGCGGGGACGGATTCCGGCGTCGCCGGCGGTGCCGGGGCCGAAGTCGTCTCCGCCGAGGTGCTCCAGGACGAGGGTCTGGAAGGGATTCATCGGGAGATCGGGTACGCTCCCATGCCCGACGGCGTGCGCCTCGCGTACATCGCCTACCGGCCCGCCGGGGAGGGACAGTACCCGGTGATTTTGGACTACGACGCCTACGAGAGCGGCGGTGCCGGCATCGCGGTGGGAAGCTGGTTTCACAAGGCCGTCCGGGCGGGCTACGCCGTCGTGGGCGCGAACGTCCGCGGAAGCGGCTGCTCGGAGGGCGACACCTTCAGCCTGTTCCACCCGCAGCAGGGACCCGACGGGGCCGCGCTCGTCGAGTGGCTCGGCACCCGCCCGTGGAGCGACGGCAACGTGGGCATGTACGGCGTCTCGTACCCTGGCCACACGCAGTTCTTCGTCGCGGCCCAACGGCCGTCGCACCTGAAGGCCCTGGCGGCGGGCGGGCTGACCGCGTCGATCTATCGTGAGGCTTTCCGGCCAGGCGGCATCTTCAACGTCGGGTTCTCGGCGTGGTGGGGCGAAATGGCACAGCCGTGGATCGAGGACATCGGGGTTGCGCTGCGAACCGGTGCGGGGGATGCCCACTGCACGGCGGTTCAAGCCGCGCAGCCGCGGAACAACGCTTTCCCGGAAGCCATGGAGCACGAATACCACACGCAGTACTGGAACGAGCGGTCGCCCGAGAGCTACGCGGCCGATGTCGAGGTCCCGATGATGATCATCCAGGGCTATCAGGACCAGCAGACCGCGATGGGCGGGCCACGGCTCTACGAGCAGCTCCAGGGTCCCCGAAAGCTGATCCTGCAGAACGGCGGGCACGGTGTCGGCGGCAATTCGCTGGCCCACGAGCAGGTGCTGAGGTGGATGGACCGCTGGCTGAAGGGCGAGGAGAACGGGATCGACGAGGAGCCCGATGTCACGGTCCTCTTCGAGACCGGCGTCGTCGACGGCGAGTTGCGGCCGAACTGGGTGGAGACCTTCTCCGACTGGCCCGTCCCCGGGACCGAGCGCCGCGCGTTCAATCTCGGATCGGACGGCGTGCTGACCACCGACGCGCTGGCCGAGGGACAGACGGGGCCGCTCACCTACGTCTACCCCATGGGAACCGAGCTGGTGGGGAACAACGACATGTTTGCGATCCCTCCCGCGCCGCTCGGCTCGCTGATCTACCGCTCGGCGCCATTGGCGGAGGATCTGCCGATTCTCGGGTCGGTGCGCCTGATTCTGCACGCCAGCGCAGAGGCGGAAGACACCGACTTCATGGTCGTGCTCCACGATGTCGGGCCCGACGGCGAGACCCTGTACCTGCAGCGGGCGTTCCTGCGCGCGTCCCATCGCGCCATTGACGCGGCCAAGTCTTCCGAACACTGGACCCATCACCCGCATGACCGCTCCGAACCCCTGGTGCCGGGCGAGGTGTACGAGCTCGTCATCTCGTTCCCGGAGGTCGGACACGTTTTCCGCGCCGGACACGCGGTTGAACTCGCGATCCTGGCGCCGAGCGTCACGCCCGCGACCGACTGGGGGCCGATGCCGATCAACATGCCGGGCATCAACACCGTGTACCATTCGGCGGAGTACCCATCCCGCCTCGAGCTTCCGGTCGTGGCGAGCATCTCCGCGACGGGGCCACCCCCGCAGTGCGGGACGCTCGAGTACCAGCCGTGCCGCCCCAGGGTCGAACCGAACTTCACCGCGGCCGGAATGCCGCGCGACCTCCTGCGCCGGTGACTTGAAGCCCGACGGCGATTCGCTGCCGCTGCTGCGGCGGCTGCACGAACGGGTGTTCGGCGATCCCGAGGTGCGCGCCGTGTTGGACGCGGGCTTTGCGCAGCTTGCTCTGGAGCTGGAGAGTCGGGCCGAGCCGCCGCATGTGACATGTACCGTTTCGATCGGGTTATTTGCGGGCGCCGGGCAGGACCGGAACACGGCGGCGGGCGAGGACCGCGTCGCGGGGGGCCGACACGGCCAGGTCCGGCTGTGCCGCCTCTTCCTGCTGCGGCGCGGCGCGCGTATGGCCGTGCCGGAGCGGCACCGCAACAGTGTGCAACGGCTGGTGTCGTATCGCGGGAGCGGCAGCATACACCAAAGCGTGCCCGGGGGTGGTCCGGTGGGGCTAAAGGCGAGGGCGATCTGCAGTCCGGGTGCCGATGACTCCGGTCTCGCCCGCCACTGGGACGTCGTGCCCGCGGGCGTTTAGCACCATCCGGCAGCCGATGCCGGTGAAGACTGGGCGACCGTGACCTTCCACAGCGCGGCGGAAGGCGAGATAGTGGATGAACTGTGGAACGAGAGTTGATGGTGGAAAGGAATCGACTGTGACCAACCATGACGTAACGGCGGTGTCGTTCAAGATCGGATCTTCTTTGATTCCTTGAGCTTACGGGATTGATAAGCTCGATTCTCGCTGTTTGACTCCCGCCGATTCGTGAACCTCAACTTCGAGGTCTCCGGCGGGCGTCCAGTGCCTTCCGAAGCTGTCCCTCGTCGGCTCGCTGGTAGCACTCAAGTACCGTCTTGGCGGTCTTCCAGCCGCCCAACTCGCAGAGCACCTTGAGCGGCTGGTCCATCAGGTCGGAAGCGAACTTCCGCCTCAACGAATGCCAGCCTCTCCCGCGCCTCGGTTCGAGCCCCGCCAGCGTCTGGGCTTTGTACCACCAAGCTCGCACCAAGGACCGCCCTGCGCACTTGGAGCCATCCGTCGGCGCGGGCAGCACCGGAGCGTCGTCATGCCCGGAACTCCTCTCCCGCGCCTCCTCAAGAACGGCCAACGCTTCCGCCGTCACCGGCGTCCGGTGCTCGAAGCCGGTCTTCTCGTGCTCGGCTCTCCACCGCACCACACCGCCCTCGAAGTCGATGTCCGAGAACCGGAGTTGACGGATGGCCCCGATCCGGTGTCCCGTCTCGTGAGCGAGCACGAGCGCGACGCGGAAGCGCCAGTCCACCTCTTGGGACACCCCGAGAAGCGCCTGGTACTCCTCCTCGGACAACACCACCCGCGTGGGGTTCTTCTCCGTGGGCGTCCTGAGACCCCTCAGCGGATTCGACGCGAGCAGGAGCTTGCCCCGCTCGTCCCGGGACTTGGACGCCCAGTTGAGCACGGCGATCAGGAACTTCAGGTCGTGCTCGATGGTCCGGTCGGACACCGGCCTTCCGCTGGGGCCGACCCTGCCCGACCTCCGCGCCCGGATGAACCGGTCCCAATCGCGCTGGGATAGCGTCTCGGGACTCCGGCCCCGCCCGAAGAACCGGAGGAACATCCTCGTCGCGGCCCGGTCGGACCGCTGGGATGTCTCCGCCTTCGTGGGCGTCACCTCCTCACCGTAGATTTCAAACAGCTTGTCCAGCGTGAGCGGCTCGCGCTTGGCCTCCGCCTTTCCGTTCGGCGCGTCGATGAACCCGGCGGCAAACTCGTCCGCCTGCCTCTTCGCGCGCCTCCAGTCGCGGTGTTTGAGCGACCGGCTCAGCCTGCGCCCGTTCTCGCGCCACTCCAGCTGGAACAGGCCGGTCTTGGCATCCGGGAACACCCGGACCCGGTTCCGGCCCCATTCGCCGGCGCCGTACGAGCGCCGACTTCGTTTCGTGCGTGCCATCGTTCGATTCCTCTCGATTGATGGACTGCACGATCTGCGCAACGAAGTATCGCGGAGAGCACCCTTCTCCGCCAGACTGGCGAAGTGCTCGAAGCGCGTGGCATCCTCCGCGGAATCGGGCCGGAAACACGCCGTCTAATCGGTCGTGCCGGAGCTTCGCGATCTTCGGTCGGGAAGCGATGTCGTGGAGGCAGTTTCGGTGCCCCCGATGCCGATCCAGAGGTGCACATGTGACGCGGGGTTCGTTGTGCACGAAAAAGCGTCTTTGACGTGCACAGCACCGATTCCGCAAGCTGCTGGCGCTGTTGGGCTTGCGATCCGTCCACCGGGGTGCCGATGCCGTGTCGGCCTTCAGGCCGATTGCCGGTAGCGACCCCCCTGTTTCGATGCCCAGTGCGGGCATCGGCGAGGGTTGGGATGTACACATCCCGGACACCCTCCCTCGGGGGTCGCTCCCAGTCCACCAGTTCCTTGCAGGAAGGCTTTTGCGGCCGGCTTGGCCGGTCCAACTTGGCGCTTGGTCTCAATGTGCGCTGAAGTCGAGGTGGCCGCCCATCTCGGCGAGCACGCGGATGCCGTCGGCCATGCTACGAGGATGGACGGTCGCTCCTTTGCCGCTCGACAGCCCTATCCGATCGGAAGGGCCACGCCCGTCCGAAGCGTCAGGACACGTTGCCTCGGTCCGCTCAAGTACGAGTCTCCCTCTCCGATGGGAATGAGCCCGAGCGTGTACAGCAGGTCGAAGCTCACGCTCGCCCGCTCCGTCACGCCGACCGCGATGCCTCCGCCCACGACGACCCCGAGGTCCATCGTGGCCTCGACCTCGTCGCGGCCACCAGCGTCGCAGCCGCCGGAGGCGGTGACCCGCTCCGGACCGAGCCGGGCCGACGCGTCGAAGTCGCAGTCGATCCGGCTCGCCAAGGTGGGACCGGCGAAGAACCGGACGGCGGAGTGGTCCCATGACGACAAGGGGAATGTCGGCACGGCCAGCAGGGAGAACTCGAAATAGTCCAGCGCGATTTCCGTGGTGGCGAAGATGTCGCCGTCCAGTCCGCTCAACCTGCCGCCCTTCTGGGCGTACGCGACGCCAAGCTGCAATCCGATACGCTCCGAGGCCGGAAAGGTCGCCGCCAAACCGACGGACATTCTCGTGAGGGACTCGGAACGCCATACGATGCCGTCGGGCGGGTCGGCGGTCATGGTCGTCCGGTTCAGGCCGCCGGTCAGCGACAGCGTGGTCTGCGCCAAGGCCGGAGAGGCGGTGGCGAAAAGGAACAGGACGGCGGAGAGAACGAGCGATGGCCGTTTCATCGGGAAACCTCCTCATGTGTGTTGTGAACGAGACTACGAGCTTGCTACCATCAGAAGCGGATGAAGCGGCGATCACTACCTATCCGCACCTCCCACGTTCGCGAGGAGGCGGTCGGATACCTTCGGATCGGTGTCCCGACTGAGAGGTGAGGGTCGTGAACCTGCGGCGTTCTCTCGTCCTGCTCGGCGATGGAGGGCTGTCCTACGACCGGCCGGTCGGGGGACGGGTGCTCCGCCGCGTCGAAGCGGCGCTCGAACCGCCTTCCCGCGTAGGGATCGCTGGTCTGGGAGCGACCCGGAGGGTCGGGGACAGGGGTGCGCAAACACACCTGTCCCCGAACCCGTACCAGGCCCTCGGTCTGGGGGGTCGCTCCCGACCACGCCTTCGCGGCCAGTGTGCCACGGGCGACCGGGCGGCGCAGCCGCAAGACGTTGTTGCGCAAGCGGATGGACGGGCACCCCAGTGCGCATCGCCGGAGGCCCGAAGTGCGCATCGGACCCCCATGTCGTTTGCGCGCTCAGGTACGGCTCCAAGTCGGAGCGCAGCGTGGCGCCCAACCCCGATTCCGGCGAGTTGCACCTCTTCCGGGGTTGCCGCCGTCTTCCGGCCGCACTCCGTGGAACGCCAGAACCGCTTCCAAGACGAAACAGAGCTTCCTGGCTCGAACGACGGCGGGCAAGCCGAAGTATCTCCACGGTTGGTCGGCCCAGCCGGCGGCACGATTCCGCGACAGGCACTACGGGGTCGGCGGCGATCGCGTTTCAAAGGGTCGGTCGAGCCGCTTGCGACGCCGACCGCGCCGACCGGATTTCGGCGGACCCGGTCCTCCACGCCGTCGATGTGGCCGGTTCCGGGCATCGATGCCGCGGGACTCATCCCGTGTCGTTCAGGGAAGTCGAGCGCGAACACGATCCCGCTTCTCCGGGTGCGACCGGTTGAGGCGTGAAAGAGTCTGGATCGCCCCAGGTTCTCGAAAGCGTCTTGTCCGTTTCGATCGTGTTGCAGCAGCGGCTCGACGCAGCCGGTCTGGAACTTGTCGGCGTAGCCGAGGGAGCGGTGCGGATCCTTACGGAACGTCTCGGCGATCCTCGACGAGGGGCGGCTGTTCAGGCCGGCCTCGCTCACCCGTTCTCCGCCGTAGCCGTGTTCGCCCGAGAACGCGACCGGGGCCTCATGCGGACCCCGCCCTCGTCCGTCCGGTGGACCGGGAAGACCGCCGACGCGGTTTCACGAGCCGGGACCATCGAGTGTCAGCTTCACCTGGGCGAACCCGAAGGCGGCGCGCGGGCCGCTGGCGGGGTCGTTGTGGACGGCGCGCGACACGAAGACCAGGAAGTGGCTGCCCGCGTGCTCGAAGAACTGAAAGCTCTTGGTGCGCAGAGAGCCCTCGCTGACGATCGTTCCGTCGATCCGGTCGATGACCGAGAAACCATTGTAGCCGTCTCCGAACCCGTCGGCGCGGATCCGGTAGGGATACGGCGGATACAGATCGGCCTCCATGCCGACCTCGAGGTCGTCCGTATACCGGAGCCCGCGTCCCTCGACCATCTCGATCCGGTCGAAGAGGCCCAGCGAGCCGAGCGACGGGAACCGGATCAGGGCCAGGTCGCGCGCGCCGGTCGTAACCCGGAGCCCGCCGGAGTCGCTCCGAATCCCCCAGGTCGCTTTCCGGAGGAACTCCGACGCGTCCGGACCGGCGATCGTGTCTCGCCCGATGCGGAGATCCATCGGAGCGCCGGTTCCGTCCATCGCGATCCATTCTCCGGGAGCGGGCTCGACGTGCGATATCCAGTCGTTGAGCTGGCCGGTGACGTACCACATCGCCGCGGCGAACACCGCCACGCTGCCGCCCGCCCTGAACGACGCGACGACGAAGCGGCTGCCCTCGACCCCGCCCAGGAAGCGGTACAGGCAGGCCGTCACCACCAGGCACACGCACACCGCCGTGAGCACGGGGGCGGCGTCGAGCACCAGCGTTCCGGCCGCCCCGGCGGCGAACAGCACGATCAGGCCGATGAGTATCTTCGTTTCCTGGTCCATGGCGCCAAGCTCCCCTCAGTTTAGGTCGTCCTTCCTGGTGGGCAGCCCGCGGCAACGCTGCCGGCAGGGCGGCAACGCGCCCCGCTCCCATGGTCTGGAGTCCCGAACCCCGCGTGCCGCGTTCCTGCACCGGGTCGGCACCGACAGGCAAGTTGAGATGTCTCGTCGTGGCGCGCCAGCGCACCGGACCCTGAAAAGCCGTATCGCCGACCATGCCCGTGTCGGAGTCTTGGCCCGGAGGTCGAGGAACGCACGGTCGTTCGGAGGTTTTGTTTGCGCTTTGCTGGATGGGCAGGTATCGTGAGCGCAGTTTTTGGGGGAGGAGGGGCGTTCGTGAAAGGGCAGAGTGCGGCAGTTCGAAAGGAAGAAGAGCGTGAACCAGCCCTTGCGTCCGGTCGGCGGGTTCCGTAGGCTCGCGGCAGGGAGCCGCCCAGCCGCCCAGCCGCCCAAAACAGTAGGCGCGTTCGCGCGCGAAGTTCGGAGAGGGCTGCGGCAAGAGAGTCGGCGGAGGCGTTGAGCCGTGTGGGCTCGGTGTCGATCGGCACCAACAGCGTTGCGGTTTTCGGCATGGGGAACGTCCCGGTTCGTCGGCTCCACGGGAGTGCGCCGTTCGCCTCCGGTCCGGAGTGGGGGGCGGGAGCGCTTCTGTCCCTCGCGTTGGTGGCCGCCTGCGAAAGTCCCATGGCCCCGGTCGCCTGCGGGCCGCTCCCGCAGGTCACGGTTCACGCCGGCGAGACCGCGAGCGTCACGGCGTGCTTCAACGATCCGAACGGCGACGCGCTGGGCTACGCGCTGGCGTCCTCCAATCCTTCGGTGGCCACGGCGTCCTTGGCCGGCGGCGTCGTCAACGTGGAGGCGGTCGCGCCGGGCAGCGCGACGATCGTCCTTACCGCACGGGACGCCGGCGGACTCCAGGGCCAGGCGAGTTTCCGCGTCGTGGTGCCGAACCGGCCGCCGCGTGCGCGCGGGAGCATTCCGGCGCAGCGGGTAGAGGCCGGAGGGGAAGTGGTCGTCGATCTGGCGTCCTGGTTCGAGGAGCCCGACGGCGAGACGTTGGCCTTCCGGGTCGTCGCGTCGGACGCGGCGGTCGCCGGGGTGGCGCTTTCCGGCGCCCGCGCGACCTTGGCGGGGCTCACTAAGGGGGTGGCCGACATCACGGCGACGGCCACGGATCCGGGTGGACTGGCGGCGGTGCAGACGTTCGGATTCGTGGTGCCGAACCGGGGGCCGGTGGCGGTGGGCGTGATCGAGGGCCAGGTCATGGAGCGCGGCGAGACGCGCGTGATCGATCTCGCGCCCTGGTTCGACGATCCCGACGGGGACCCGCTGGCCTACACGGCATCGTCGTCGAGTCCCGACGCGGTGGCGGCGGCGGCCTCCGGAGCGGGGCTTCGGCTGACCGCGCGTGCGAACGGCCGCTCGAGAGTCACCGTCACGGCGCGCGACCCGGAAGGGCTGACGGCCACCCAGAGCTTCGGCGCCGAAGCGCCCAATCGCGCTCCGCGCGCGTTGGGGTCGATTCCGGCCCAAGAGATGCGGACGGAAGATACGGCCGCGGTGGATGTCTCGGCCCACTTCGCCGACCCCGACGGGGATCCGTTGACGTACTCGGCCTTGTCCTCGGATGCCGGGATCGCCTCGGTGCGGGTCTTCGGAGCGACGATCGAACTGACGGGGGGGCGCGAGGGCGTGGCGGAGATCGCCGTGACGGCCGCCGATCCGGGCGGGCTCTCGGCCACGCTGGCGTTCCAGGCGACGGTGAGCGGCGAGGAGGAACCGCCGACCTCCTTCGATATCGACCTTCGCTTCGCGACCGCGATGAGCGGGTCCCAAATGGCGGCCTTCGAGAGCGCACGCGCTCGCTGGATGGCAATACTGGCGGACACGGAGTTGGCGGACATGCCGGTGCCCGAGGGCGTGGTCCGGTGTCCATTCCCCGGTCAGACCTACGAACAGAACGTGCGGGCCATCGACGACCTGTTGATCATCGCGGCGGTCGCCGAAATCGACGGTGCGGGAGGGACTCTTGGTCGAGCCGCGCCGTGCGGGACTCGGGAAACGTCGCAGCTTCCCTGGTTGGGCGCCATGGAGTTCGACGCCGCGGACCTGGAAAGCATGGAGATGAATGGCACGCTAGAGGCCGTGATCCTGCACGAGATGGGCCACGTGCTCGGGATCGGCTCGCTTTGGGACCGCTTCGGACTCCTGCGCAACCCCTCGGGGGCGGCGGAGAGGGAGGTGGACACGCACTTCGCGGGCGCGAAGGCGATCCGGGCGTTCGACGAGGTCGGAGGCCGCGCCTACGCCCGTGGCGCCAAGGTCCCCGTCGAGAACAAGGGAACCCGTCCCGGGAGCGACGACTCGCACTGGCGCAAGAGCGTCTTCGGCAACGAGCTGATGAATCCGAGCGTCGAGCCCTCGATGCCGCTCAGCGCGGTGACGGTCGCGTCGCTCGCGGATCTCGGCTACGCGGTGCGCATGGATCTCGCCGACGCCTACCGCCTCGCGTCCCCGGCCGCGCTCCTCGCGCATCGGCGGCGCGCGATCCCCGTCGGCGACGACGTGCTCCGCATCCCCATAGAGGTGCGCGACCGGAACGGGCGCGTGGTGGGGGTCATCCCCCCATGAACGTTCGGACGCGCATTGCCCGGGCCCCGCCCGCGATCGGAACGCGCCTCCGCGATTCCGTCCGACCGATGTCCGCAGCACTCAAATGAAGTGAAAGGAGTGACCGACCCATGATCCGTTCGTTCCCCTCCCGGCCCCGAAATCCGGGCGCAGGCGCTTGCCGCGTTCCGTGGCGCGTCTCCACCCTCCTGATCGCGCTGTGGGCGGCGGCCTGCGAAAACCCGGTGGCCCCGACCGCGTGCGGTCCGCTGCCGCAGGTGACCGTCAACGTCGGCGAGACATCGAGCGTTGCCGCCTGCTTCAACGACGCGAACGGCGACATGCTGGGCTACACGGCCTCGTCGTCGAACCCGGCCGTGGCGACGGCCTCGATTTCCGGCGCCACGATCACCGTCACCGGCATCGCGCCCGGAAACACGACGGTCACGGTCACGGCCAGCGATCCGGACGGGCTCCAGGGCCAGTCGAGCTTCGCGGTCATGGTTCCGAACCGGGCGCCGCAGCCGCGCGGCACGATCCCGAACGTCACCGTGCGGGTGGGCGCCAATACGACGGTCGACGCGGGCCAGTACTTCTCGGAGCCCGACGGGGAAGCGCTGACCTACGCGGCCAGCGCGTCGGACGGCGCGGTCGCGAGCGTCAGGGTCGCGGGTTCGACGGTGACGGCCACGGCGGAGTCAAAGGGCGGCGCCACCATCACCATCACGGCGAACGACCCCGGAGGACTTTCGGCCACCCAGTCCTTCCGCCTGACGGTGCCCAACCGGCCGCCGGCGCCGGTGGGCACGCTTCAGCCGTTAACGGTCGAGGCGGGCCAGCCGGCCACCCTCGACGTGGCCGCCTCGTTCAGCGACCCGGACGGCGACCCGCTGACCTACACGGCGGCCTCGTCGATCCCGTCGGTTGCCCGCACGAGCGTGTCGGGCAGCGTGGTCACGATCACCGCGCAGGGACCGGGTACGACCACCGTGACGATCACGGCCAGCGACGACGAGCGGGCGACGGCGACCCAGCAGGTGAGCGTGACCGTGCCCCAGCCGAACCGCGCGCCGCGGCCGGAGGGCGCCATCCCCGTCCAGACGGTCGAGGTGGACCGGCGCGCCACGGTGAACGCTTCACGCTACTTCAGCGATCCCGACGGGGACGTGCTGACGTATGCCGCTTCGTCGTCCAACGGAGGGGTTGCCGGTGTCTCTGTGTCGGGCTCGACGGTCACGATCACGGCCGTGAGCCCGGGGAGCGCCACCATCACCGTGACCGCCCGCGACCCGGACGGTCTCACGGCGACGCAACAGGCCCGCGTCACCGTCCCGCAACCCAACCGCGCGCCCCGCCCGGTCGGAACCATCCCATCGCAAACGATCAACGCGGGCGGCAGGGCCACGGTGAACGCGTCGACGTACTTCAGCGACCCGGACGGCGATGCCCTGACGTACACGGCGGCGTCGTCGAACGTGAGCGTTGCCCGGGCCTCCGTTTTGGGCTCGACGGTGACCGTCACGGGAGCGGGAGCGGGGAGCGCGACCATCACGGTAACCGCGAGGGATCCCGGGGGCCTCAGCGCCACGCAGCGGTTCAGTGTAAGGGTTGGATCGGCGGGCGCGCCGGACCTGCAGTTCACAAGCGTGACGCCGACTTCGGTGACCGGATCTCCGGGCGGTACGGTGCAGGCCAGGTTCACGCTTCGCAACAGCGGCAACGCGACGGCGGCCGCCACCACAGTCCGCATCTATCAGTCCACCAACTCGTCCATCTCGACCAGCGACACGGAGATCGGCAGCGACGCCACCGGAAGCCTTTCGGCAGGACAGAGCAGGACGATCACGGTAACGGTCAGGCTGAACCCGCAAGCCTCCGGCAGCTTCTACTTCGGACTCTGCGCCGACCGGGTATCGGGCGAATCCAACACGCAGAACAACTGCTCCCGAGGCGTCCGCGTGACCGTGGGAGGGTCGGGAGCGCCGGATCTGGAGTTCGGGCCGCTTACGCCGAGAACGGTGGTTGTAACCAGCGGAACCGCTTTCCAAGTCAGGACGACACTCCGGAACACCGGAAGCGCCAGATCGGCCGCGACCAAGATCCGCGTGTTCCTTTCGGACAACTCGACGATCTCGACCAACGACCGGGAGGTCGGAACTGCTGAGGACATACGATCTCTGGCTGCTTCCGAAGAACTAAACATCACCTACGCCATTACGCTGACCGGCAGCGGGTCCGCCTATCTCGGCTTCTGCGTTGACGCTGTGGCCGACGAGTCCGATACAACCAACAACTGTTCCGGGTCTACGCGGGTAACCGTCCTCTCCAGCAGCAACCAGAAGACCAACAATGCGGCCGACAGCGCCATGGTGCTTGAGAACTCCGTACTGCGCGTCGAGCCGGGCCGCCAGCCTGCCGAAGCAAGCATGAACCGGGATCTGGTAGTTGGCGCGACGATCCACCTTCGGAAAGAAAACGAACCATGATCCGTACCCGACTCCCTGCCATCCTTATTCCCCTCGTTCTCGCGGTTGCGGCGTGCGCCGAGATCACAAGCGCGTCCGCGTGGCAATGCGACGTGACGCTCACGATGGACAACCGCACCGCCTCCGGGTCCGGGTCGGGCTCGACGCAGCAGGAGGCGCTCGACGAGGCGCTGTCCACCGCCTGCGCCCGGCTCGGGCTTACGGGCGAGGCGCTGAGCCGCTGCGAGGCGGGTCAGAATCCGGGCGCGTTTTCCTGGTCCACCAACTTCGATTGCGAGACGACTTGAGGGGCCATGCGCACAGGTTGCTATCGCCTCGACCGCGGTGTCTCCGCGCACCGATTCAGACGAGGCGCCGCGCTCGCGGCAATATTCGCCGCCGCATGCGACGGCGGTGGGGCCATCGGCCCCTCCGCCAACCGCGCGCCGGAGCCGGTCGGCTCGATTCCGGACCTTGCGGTGCATGCCGGCGACACGGCGACGCTCGACGTTGCTCCCCGCTTCGCGGACCCCGACGGGGAC
>JAPPNN010000030.1 GCA_028873815.1 Gemmatimonadota bacterium
AGACTTACGTGATTTCCTGCCGGGATTCAGATCTCCGGTGCTCCGCCTGACGGGCGGTATCTCGGCAGCTTCGCGGTCGGCACGACGGAAATGCCGGCCGCCTTCGGACCGGAGGGATTGGCGGCGTTCGTCGAGGAGGACGAGTTCGACGTCCGGGTGGTAATCGTGAGGCGCTTGCCGGAGGGCTTGAACTAGGTGGCCTTCGTACGGCGGGAGAGGGTCCCACAGCGTAAATACATAAAATACATATTTTACACAATGGAAACTAAAGTTCACAGATTAATGCCTTTGTTGTTATCTGTAGTTTCCCTACCGCTCAGCCTTTTGTCTGCGGCTTCCGTCGGCGCCCAGGAAGTCATCAATCTCTCGGCCGAGGACCGCCGGCTGGACGCGGACTTCGAAGAGGTCTACCGCGTCGGGGCGCTGGATGGCCCGCTATGGCAGCAGTTCGGGACAATCCACGAAGCGGCTTTCGACGGAGACGGGAACCTCTACCTGGTCGACTCCTATGCGATGAAGGTGGTGGTCGTCGATCGGCAGGGTGGCCTTGCGAGGACGATCGGCCGGGCGGGCCAGGGTCCCGGCGAGTTCAGTTCCCCGCGAAGCCTGGCGGTCATGCCGGACGGGCGCGTGGTCGTGAGCGACCTGATGCATCGCGGGTTCCAGCTGTACGCCAGCGACGGCGGGTTCATCCGGAGCGTGCGATTCAGCAACGACCTGCTCACGATGCGCGGACGTGTGTTCGCGGACCTGGGACGGGACGCCGCGCTGATTCTGTCCGGAGACCTGATGCTCATCGAGTCCGCACGCTTCTTCGAGACGCTGGGCGAGTCTTCCATCGCCGAGCGCAGGGCCGGTCGGTTCGAGGCTCGCGAGCCGGGCAAGCGTCCGGTGCGCCGACTGGCGCTCGAAGGTGACAGTGTCGTCCGCGAGACGATCGTCGAAGCATGGGCTCCCCCATCCGCGGGTGCGGTCGAGGTGCGCATGGGCAATCGGACACTCAGCATGGCGGGCCAGACTCCTCCTCCACGTACCTTCGATCCGGGCCTCTTCGTAGTTCCGCTTCCGCGTGGTGGCGTGGCGTTCTCGGATTCGTCCGCCTACGCGATCAAGCTTGCCGACCCCGGCGGTGAGGTGTTCCGGGTGCTTACCCGGCCATTCCATCCCGAGCCGGTCACCGACCGAATCCTCGAAGCCGAAGTCGAGCGTCAGGTCGAGGCGTCGCCGGACAGGGCGATCGCCAGACTGGGCGGGGGCAGGCCTGCGATGGACGCGCGAACCGGCGAACTCGTCCAGGGCTTACCGGAAGACATGCTCCGGGAAGCGGCCCGGAGCTCCACGCGTGCGTTTCTCGAAGCATTGCCGGCGGCCTCGGAGGTCCCGGTCGTTCGCGATCTTCGCACGACCTGGGACGGACTGATCTGGGTGCAACGGCGGGGCGACGAGCCCGTGAGCGATGGCCCGATCGACGTGCTGACCGTTGAAGGCCGCTACCTGGGGAGCTATCCGGCGGGCACGACGATGCCCGACGCGTTCGGTCCCGGCGGCCTTGTCGCGTTCATCGAGACCGGCGAACTGGGCGAGTCGACGGTGTTGGTGAAGCGTGTCGCCCCGATCCCGAACTGACCCGCGACAGCCGCGGCTCGAGCAGCCGGATGTAGGAACCGCCCGAGTTGGGCTCGTGGTATGAGACGACGTACCGCGACCCGTTCGCGAATCCGAGCAACGCGTCGTCGCCGTGGTAGCGCGCCAGCGTGCGTCCCGTGGCCCGATCGATCAGGTCCAGCCACCCGTCCAGGACTGTCTGCCACGGCGCTTCGGGGATCTGCCCGCCGGGGCTGATTCGCTCCGTCCATTCGGGGTCGGGTGTCTGCCACGCAATCCATAGCCCGTTTTCGTCGAGCATGCTGCCGACGTTGAGGGACCTCGGCCACGTCTCGGTGGGCGGGTTGTGGCTCTCGAAGGGCTCGACGGTGCGGTCGAAGATGCGGGCGACCGCCGGCGTGGGCTCCAGGTCCCACCGCACCAGCCGGTTGGCCTGCTGGCTGACGACCCAGACGTTCCTGTAGTCACCGGTAACGAGGAACCGTTGCGACTGCGGCCCCTGATCCAGCGGTGGATCACTGCCGAAGTGCGCGGTGCGGCCACCTAGGTCGAGGATGTGGAGCTGGTGACCCACCGTGGCCGGTTCGGCGGCGGGTACGGCGAACGCGATCTGATCCTCTGCAAGGACAACCGACGACAACACCTGCCCCACCGCCCGGTCGGTGCGGACCAACTCGAAGCCCTGGTCGAGGACCATTCGCCCTCTGCGAAAGTCGAAGACGTGGATGAAGCGGGACCCCACATTGACGTGGGCGATCGCCTCGAATTCGATCGTTCGGTCCCCGGCTCCGCCCGTTCGGTCCCCGGCTCCGCCCGTGCGGTCCCCGCCGCGTCCCACGATCCCGAGGAACTCGCCGTCCGGCGCGAAGACCGAGATTGCCGGGTAGGTCAGGTGCGTGATCAGGAACCGGCCACGATGATCGACCGCAACGCGCGAAAAGGGCGTGATGACCGGGATCCCGGAGTCGTCCCAGGTCCCCAGGGTTGCGACCGTGTCCAGCGTGATCACGCACTCGGCGCAGGAGACCTCGCCCGAGACGGGGGTGGGTTGCCGGGCCGACAGGGTGGTTGCCGCCCACGGGCCCAGGGCGACACAGAGCCCCAGGACCACACAGAGTCCCGGGACCACACGGAGCCCCGCGACAACCGGGACGGCGCTTCGCTGGATGCGATGGTTCAATTCGCTGATGCAGCCTGGGGCGGGGGAACCGACGGTGGCAGGAACGTAGCGCCGCCAGGGCCGGCCGGCGAAGCGTGGACACCACCCCGCTTGCCCCCGCCTGTCCGCCCAAACACTATGGACGGGCTTCCCCGCGCGTCGGGAAGCAGTCGCGATCCGTCCCAAGGAGAGGTCCCCATGAATCGCAAGTCCCGCACGTCTCGCTCGTCCCGCCCACGACCCCGAAACGTCTCCCTCCTCACCCTGGTCTTCCTCGCTCTTGTCCCGTCCGCCGGCTGCGCGCAGTCCGATCCGACCGGGGATCCGCGCTTCGAGCAGGCTGTCGACCTCTTCGAGGCCTGGCTGGACGCCAAGATGGACTATGAGAAGCTGCCCGCAGTGTCGGTTGGCCTCGTACACGACCAGGACCTGGTCTGGGCAAAGGGCTACGGATACGCGCATCCGGACGCGGAGGTGCCGGCGACGCCGTCGACGATGTACTCCATTTGTTCTATCTCCAAGCTGTTCACGTCGATCGGCGTCATGCAGCAGCGTGACGCGGGCAAGTTGCGGCTCGACGACCCGGTGTCGGCGGTTCTGCCCTGGTACGATCTTGAGCAGGTCTATCCGGACGGCCCCGCCGTGAGCGTCGAGGGGATTCTCACCCATTCCTCCGGACTCCCACGCGAATCGGCCCACCCGTATTGGACCGGTCCCGACTTCCCGTTCCCCACGCGGGAGGAGATCATCGAGGGGCTCTCCGGGCAGGAGACGCTCTATCCCGGCGACCGCTATTTCCAGTACTCGAACCTGGGCATGGCGCTCGCGGGACAGATCGTCGAACAGGCTTCGGGGATGACCTACGACGACTACATCCGGGCCCACATCCTGGATCCGCTGGGCATGTCGGACACCTACACGGACATTCCCGAACAGCACAAGGGCGATCGTTTCGCGACGGGATACACGCGGCTGGGGCGGGACGGTCAGCGGCACAAGGCGACCTTCTTCCAATCGCACGGCATCGCGCCCGCGGCCGGGTTCGCTTCCACGGTCGAGGACCTGGCCCGGCTGGCTTCCTGGCAGTTCCGGCTGCTGGAGGACGGCGGGAACGAAGTCCTGGCCGTCAACACGCTGCGGGAGATGCACCGCGTGCACTGGGTGGACCCCGACTTCGACACCATGTGGGGACTCGGCTTCGCGGTGGGCGAGCGCGATGGCGAGCGCACGGTTGGGCACGGGGGAAGCTGTCCCGGTTTCAGGACGACGTTTCAGCTGAAACCCGCGAAGAAGCTGGCCGGAATCGCGATGATCAGCGCGCAGGGTGCCAGCCCTGACGACGTGTGGTCGAAGATGATGTCGACGGTGGGCACGGCCCTCGAGTCGATCCAGGCGGACCCCGGCGGCGGGACGGCGCGTCCGGCTTCACTGACCGAGTACGAGGGACTGTACGAGTCGAACTGGGGCGAGACGGTGATCCTGCGCTGGGACGACGGCATCGTGGCGGTCCGCGTGCCCAACAACGACCCGATGGAGGCGATGACGAAGCTGCGCCAGACCGGCGAGGACACCTACCAGCGCGTCCGCGACGACGGCGAACTGGGTGAGGCGTACGTGTTCCAGCGGGACGACTCGGGTGCGATCGAGAGCTTCACCGTGCACGGGAACTACTCGCGGAAGGTGCGTTAGGGGGCGGTAGGGTGGCCCCTCCGGCCCCTTGGCCTGTCAGCCCGCAGCCGCCCTCCGCTCCTGCACCGCCGACCGCAGCATGAGGATCGCTGCGTACAGTACGACCACGACCACCAGCCAGCGCATGGCGTTCAGCGGCAGCGACCTGACGATGAACGCGGCGATCAGCACGGCCGGAATGCCCCCGATCGTCAGGCCGAGGGCCGCTTTCAGCCCATAGCGTCCGGCCTTCAGGAACCGCAGCCCCGCCACGGGCATCAGGAAGGCGGACGCCCCCATCATGATCGGGAAGGCCGCGACCGGCCCCATCCCCATCAGGCTGACCACGATCATCGTCGGGGCGTACATGCCGATGCCGATGGTCATCAGCGCGCCCAGCACGAACATCACCGCTGCGGCGATTGCGAGGTTCGCGCCCGAGAGGCCGGTCGCCTCGCCCCCGACCGCGGTGATCTCGAAGATGGCGAGCACGAAGGTCACCGCCGCGATCAGCAGCGCGATCCCCATGCCCACCTGGATCTTGTAGCGGGGGAGCTTCGCCACCACTCCCGCGCCCAGCCACGCCCCGAGCACTGCCGCAACCAGCATCGTGACGAGCGTGACCGGATCCACCGAGATGATCGCGATGAAGATGAAGGCCTGGATCACGACCGGCGGCGTGTGGCCGATCATCATCGTCCCCGGGATGTTCTCGTCGGGCACCACCTGCTTGAGCTTGAACAGCGACGTCGTGGGCGCGAACGACCCGATGCCCAGAGTGTCGAAGAAATTCGTGACAAAGCCGACCGCGTTCTCGTAGAAGCTGGGCGGTCCGCTCCATCCGTCGCCGGTGCGGCCCGCTCGCGTCGCAGCGGTGGCCGACCGGTACCAGGCGAAGAGCAGGTAGGCGGTCAGGAGCGCCAGGGCCGTGAAGAGGAAGACGCGGGGGTCTAGGGAGTCGGACACGGTAGGCTCGATTTGCTGGTCGGGTGGCGATGCTCGCTTCGGTGCGAGAAGTCAGGCGGTAGGGTATGTTGGCAGCCTCCGGTGCGCCACCCAGCCGATGGCGGTCCGCCTCGCAACACAAGGAGCGATTCCCATGAAACGCCGGGACTTCCTCGCCGCTTCCGCCGCAGCCGCCGGGTCCGGCCTGCTGGCCTGCAACCCATCGTCGACCACTACCGGCGGCGCCGGAGCGACCGACGCCTACAGGCCACCCGATGCCGGACACCTCGGAATCGCTCACGGAAGCGTCTGGGGCCGGCGCGGCGTCACTGCCGCAGCCGACTACTACGCTTCGCTCGCCGGCACCACGATCATGATGCAGGGCGGCAACGCCGTCGACGCGATCGTGGCCGCCGCCGCGACGCTCAACGTCTCCGAGCCCTACATGTCGGGGATCGGCGGATTCGGCGGTTTCATGGTGGTGTACCTGGCCGAGGAGAACCGTGTCGTCGGTCTCGACGCCATGGGCAAGTCGCCCGCGGCCTCTTCCCCCGGCACCATGACCCTCGACGACTTCGACGCAGGCTACAAGGCGCCGATCGTCCCGGGCGCGCTCAAGGGATGGGCCGCGGTGCTGGAGCGTTACGGCACGATGAGCCTTGGCGATGTCTTCGAGCCTGCGATCCAGCTCGCGGAAGACGGCTTCGTGATCTCGAAGTTCGACGAACTCCACACGAACGGCGCCGCCGAAAAGCTGGGCCGTTTTCCGTCGACCACGCGGGTGTTCTTTCCGCATGGCCGCCCGCCCCGCATGGGAGAGGTCATCAGGCAGCGCGACCTGGCGGCGAGCATGCGGCATCTGGCCCGCGCCGGAGCGGACGACTTCTACAAGGGTGAACTCGCCGACAGGGTCGTCGCTTTCCTCGCGGAAAACGGCGGACACCTGACGAGGGCCGACCTCGAGTCATACGAAGTCGAATGGCGGGATCCCATCACGACCACCTTCCAGGGGCACGATCTCTACGCGATGCCGCCGGGGTCCTGTGGGATGTCGATGTTCCAGGCGCTCAACATCATGGACGGCTTCGACCTGACGGACATGGACCTGTCCGGCAGCGAGTTCGCGCACCTCTGGCTGGAGGCTTGCAAGCTGGCGCTGGCGGACGACGACCGGTACAACACCGGCAGGGACGTCGACATCCCCGTCGAACGCATCATCTCGAAGGCGTACGCGGACGAGCAGCGCGCGAAGATCGATCCCGCGCGCGTGGCGTCGTTCTCCGGCGAGCCGCTGCCCTTCTTCGGAACGACCAGCCTGTCCACCGCCGACCGGTGGGGCAACGCTGTGGCCTTCACGCAGTCGCTCGTGAGCATCTACGGGAGCGGCGTCATTGCGGGCGACACCGGGATCTTCCTCAACAACGGGCACACGTTCGGCTTCGTGCTGGAGGAGGGTCACGTGAACCACCTGGAGGGCGGCCAGCGGGCCAAGGGCGTGATGACGCCGTGCGTGGTGATGAAGGACGGCCAGCTCGTCGCGGCGGTGGGCGCCGCGGGCGGCTACACGATTCCGCAGACCGTGGGGCAGACGATCACAAAGCTGGTCGTGGGCGGCATGGACATGCAGCTCGCGATCGCCTCTCCCCGCATGGCGGTCAACCGCGGCGGGGGCCGGACGCCGATCCCGGAGGACTCCGCCACCTATCTCGAGCCGGGATTCCCGCCCGGCGTGTACCAGGAACTGGCGGATCGGGGCCATCATCTGGTGGAGCCGGGCAATATGGGAGGGGTTCAGGGGGTGTACAGAGACGTGGAGACCGGAGCGCTGGCGGGCGGATCGGATCCTCGCCGCGACGGTCACGCGATCGCGTGGTGATGGTTGGGTTGGGGGGCGCGGCGGGGGCGCGGCGCCTGGTGGCCGGGCGGGGTCGCGGCACGTTCTGCCCGGCGAGTGCCCTAGCGCTGGCGGCGGCCCTGGCCTTCACCGCGTCCTGCGGCGGGGACGGCGCACCCGGCGCCGGTGACGGCCGTTCGGGCGAGGCGGTGATTTCGGGCCGGGCGGGCGCGGAGGGTCCGGTCAGCACGCTCACCCGCAACCAGGCGCTGCACATTCCCACGCGCGACGGCGTGAGGATCGCGGTCGACGTGTGGCTGCCCGACGGGACCGGGGAGGGCGCACTGCTGCCCACCATGATCAGGGCGACGCGCTACTGGAGGGCCCGTGGTCTGGTCGACGCGCCGCTCGAGAGCGATTCGAACTTCGGCGAGGCCGAGCGATGGAACGCGGCGGGGTACGCGCTGGTGCTCGTCGATGGGCGTGGCAGCGGGGCCTCGTTCGGGATCCGGCGATTCGAGCTCGCGGAGGACGAGGTGCGGGACTACGGCGAGGTCGCGGACTGGATCGTGGCGCAACCGTGGTCGAATGGGCGGGTCGGGGCATACGGCGTGTCGTACGCGGGCAACACCGCAGAGATGCTGGCGGTCAACCGGCACCCGGCGGTGAGGGCGGTGGCACCGCTCTTCAACGACTTCGACAACTTCGGGCACCTGGTGTTTCCGGGCGGCGTGCTGACGGTGGGTTTTCTGGAGAGTTGGTCGAACCGGACGCGCATGCAGGACCTCAACGACTTCTGCGGCCTGTCGGGCGTCGCGGGTGCGGAGTGCGACGAACTGCGCGGGCGGGTCACCGGCGTCAAGCCCGTCGACGCGGACGTGGACGGTGCGCTGCTCGCGGCGGCGGTGGCGGAACACGACGCCAACACGGTGCCCTTCGGGGCCGCCCTGGAGTACGAGTACCGCGACGACCCCTTCGGGCCCTACGGCGAGACCAACGTGGGCCATCGGCGCAGCCCCTCGGGTCACCTGCCGCAGATCGACGAGTCGGGGGTGGCGATGTTCATCCGCGCGGGGTGGCAGGACGCCGGGACGGTGAACGGCACGCTGGGGCGCTACAACACGATCTCCAACGCGCAGCAGGTCTTCATCGGGCCCTGGGACCACGGGGCGCGCAACGACGCCGATCCCTTCCGGCCGGATGATACGCCGGTGGCGCCGGATGCCGACGAGCGGTTCGCCGAGCTCGTCGCCTTCTTCGACGAGCATCTCAAGGAGGACGGGTCGGGCGAGACGCCCAACGAGATCAACTACTACACGCTCGGTGCGGACCGGTGGACGAGGACCGAGACCTGGCCTCCCGGGGGCTTCAAGGACGTGACGTGGTACTTCGGCGCGGACGGCGTGTTGAGCCGTGATACGCCCGCCCACGCGGAGGGCGCGGACGTCTACACCGTCGACCTCTCGGCGACCACGGGTACGCGCAACCGCTGGTACACCAACGGGGGCGGCGGCGATGTCGTGTACGGGGACCGGCGGGACGAGGACGCGAAGCTGCTGACCTATACGAGCGCGCCGATGGAGGTAGACACCGAGGTCACGGGCCACCCGGTGGTCACGCTGTGGCTTTCGTCGACCGAGAGCGACGGCGCGTTCATCGTCTACCTGGAGGATGTCGCGCCGGACGGCACCGTGACCTACATCACCGAGGGTCAGTTGCGGGCCGTGATGCGCGCCGTCAGCGACGACCCGCCGCTCTACCGCAAGTACGGCCCGCACCGGTCCGAGCTGCGTGCCGACGCGATGCCGCTGGTGCCGGGCGAGGTCGCCGAGATCAGCTTCGACCTGTGGGCGACGTCGGTGCTGATCCGGGAGGGCCACCGGATCCGGGTGGCCGTGGCGGGGGCCGACGCGGACACCTTCCTGCGGTATCCGCGTGACGGGAGCGTCCCGGTGCTGTCGGTGCGGCGGAACGCGACCTACTCGTCGGCGATCGTGCTGCCGATGAGGGAGCTGCGGTAGGCGCTGACCCTAGCGACGCCACGCAGCGGAGTCGGGCACTCCTCTGCTGACCACGGCTTCCAGACCGGGTTCCGGCAAACGGAGAGACGTCGTCGGCAACGTGAGGGGCTGACCGGGGGAGTCGCGGAGGAACCCACGCGCGCGTCCGCTCGCTCCGTCGATCAGCAGGACGGACGCGCGGCCTGAGGACTGTTGCCCGGCGCCACCGCTCTCGCCGCCCGCGGTGTCTGGTTGGCCCAAGGGGTCCCCCCGTCCAACGGCGTCCGAACCCCCGGGGCCGATCAACACGATGCGGTCCAGCGAGTCCGCCCACGAACGCTGCGTCGGGAGCACAAAAGCGAACGCCGATTCGCCGTCGCCTTCCCCCGTTTCCGCCATCGCGAACGAAAACGAGAACAGGGTGTCCTCCCGGGTAGTCAGCCCGGCCAGCCGGAACGGTCCCTCCTCCCGGGGCAGGGACGGCGGCGCACGCACGACGAACGCCGGCTCCAGGATCGGGACGCTGTCCGCCCCCTGGCCGCCCCACAGGAGCAATCCGTGGGCGGTTGCGGCCGCGGAGGCACGCGAGCCCGCCCGCTCAGGCTCCAGGGTCTCGCGGAAGTGGAGGGCCTTGTTGAAGCTGTAGTCGCTCACCCACTCGGGCCCGCAGTACGACATGAAGTCCGGGCGCGTCGGGCTGACCAGGATTCCCTGCACGAAGTCGTATCCCCACGAACCGATGGAACCGTTCACGTAGGGGTAGATCAGCTCGATGTTGGACGGATCTCCGCACGGTGCATGACGCAGAGACATGTTGTGGCCCAGCTCGTGGGCGATCGTGGGACCGCGGAGGCCCGACACGCTGCCCGGCCAGCCGACGTATCCGCGCCCGCCGCCGCCGCGCATTATCCCCATGTAGTAGCCCGTGGCGCCGTCCATCGTTCGGGTCGCCCACGTTTCGCGCAGCAATGCCGAGCTGTTGGCGAACACCGGATCGATCGAGGTCCACACGGGCTCGCGGGCAGTGACCGTGAACTCTTCCACCGGCAGCAGGTCGCGGGTCAGGTCGAAGAGTGCATCCTGCGCCCGGACCGCCTTGACGTCATTGGCCAGCCCCTGGTCGGGGTTCGAGTTGTAGAGGAACGGCACCAGCGTGAGATCGAGCGGCCTCATTCGCCGGACATCCAGCGCGGCGCGCCCCTCCTCCGGCCAGCGCCGCGGGACCCCGGTACCGGCCGGAAGCGCGCCCTCGGGGTCGATTTCCACCACCATCTCCAGCCCTGGTACGAGTACGGAACCCGGGATGAGCGCATTGGCCGAGGCGTCGAGAGAACTCTCGTCGACAGCCGTCGGCAGGGACCGCGTCGATGCCGGCAGCGACACCGAGTGGACCTCCCGGCCGTCGTCGAAGAACCTGGCGCGCACAGCCGGAAAGCTCGCGCTTACTCCGGTGTTGGCCACAACAAACACCCTGAGCAGCGCCTGCTCGCCCGCCACCAGCTTCACGGGAACCGACGCCGACTGCGACGCTTGGGTCAGGTAGGCATGCGTGCGCTCATCGGCGCACAGGGGCGCCCATCCCGTCCCGATCGAAGCCACCCAGGCTCGGAATTCGTCGTCTGCGGGCGCGCACAGCCTCGTTGCTCCAAGCTGAAGCTCGTCCAGCGCGAGAGCGGTGAGTTCGCGCGGCAGCTCGCCCTCCAAGCGGCGGTTGCGAGAGAGGATAAGGTGCTCCAGGGCAGCCATTTGCCCCAGTTCGGGCGGAAGCGGGCCCTCGACCTGGTTGCTCAGCAGGTCGAGCAATTCCAGGCTGGCCAGGTTGCCCAATTCCGGAGGAATCGACCCGGTCAGCTGGTTTCGGCCCAGGTAGAGGTGGGTCAGGTTGGTCAGGTTGCCAAGTTCAGGGGGAACTCGACACGTATCGTCCGAAGCGATCCGATGCCGTATCGCATGGTGTCCATAAGACGTTGTTAGACAACGTATTGTAGGTGACTTCCGAACCCTCATCGTCCCTTGAAGTCCATCGCCATCCGGTGTATTCTTCTCGGCGTAGTGCTGCAATAAGTGATACACCACAAGGAGAGAACCCCATGATGAAGCGGCCCAGAACACTCTCCGCCGCGTTCGTGCGGACGGTCAACAGACCCGGAGTCTACGGCGATGGCCGCGGCGGGCGCGGGCTGAGCCTCCGGGTCCACCGGACGCTCGATGGCCGGATCACCAAGACGTGGCGTCAGCGCGTGAGGATCGAAGGCCGCCTGACCTCGATCGGACTCGGGCCGTATCCCGAGGTGACGCTGGCCGAGGCACGCCGGAAGGCATTGGACAACAGCCGGGGCGTCCGCTTGGGCCAGGACCCGCGCGGGCGCGGCGTCCCGACCTTTGCCGTGGCCGCCGAACGGACCATCGAACTGCACCGCGAGGCGTGGAAGGCTGGGAGCCCGCTTCCCGAGCAGTGGGCATCCACATTCCGTCTCCATGCCTCCCCGCTTCTCGACAAGCCGGTGGACCGGATCGAGAGCGCGGACGTGCTCCGGTGCCTCGCGCCGATCTGGAACTCGAAGCCCGCAGCCGCGCGCAAGGCCCGCCACCGGATCAATGCGGTCTTCCGGTGGTGTATCGGCCGGAACTACCGGACGGACAACCCGGTGGACCGGGCGGTCGAGGCACTGCCGAAGGCGAACGGCTACGCGCCGACCCACCATCGAGCGCTGCCTCACGGTGAGGTCGCGGCGGCGCTGCGCGCGGTTCGGCGGACGACGGACACACACCCAGCGGCGGTGCTGTGCGTTGAACTGATCGTGCTGACCGCCGTGCGTCCCGGCGAGGCACGGGGCGCGCGCTGGGACGAGATCGACATGGAAGCGGCGCGGTGGACGATTCCAGCGGCGCGGATGAAGGCGGGCCGCGAATTCGTGG
>JAPPNN010000055.1 GCA_028873815.1 Gemmatimonadota bacterium
GCCCGATGCCCTTGATGCCGGGCGGCTTCTCCTCGATGGCCACGCCCTGGGCGACGAGCTTGCGGACGGCGCGGCCCACCTTCTCGTGGTGGCACCCGAGGAAGCTCGTCCACTGCACCCGCGTGAACACGCCGCCGTGGCAGCAGGCGAGCGCGATCCATTCGGCGCGCCGTCCCTTCCAGCCCAACGGCTCCAGCGCCCTTGCTCGTTCCGTGGCGGCCGTTCCTGTCGCCGCCGGACCGAATCGTTGTTCCGGCGTATCCATGTCTGAAACGGTGACGAACCGTTTGTAGTCGAGTCAACCAGCGGGCGGTATCCCCAGCGGGCGGTATCCCATGCGCCGGTAACGTACCGGGGTGTCCAACGCCGTATGCATCCCGCCGGACACCGCCGCCAACCGCTGCCTCGGTCGGGACATTCCGGCCAAGCTAAGCGTCAAGCTCCCCGGCGATGGCTTGAAACACTTCCAACGCCGCGTGCAGGTCCTCCACGATCTCGGCGGCCAGCACCTCCGGTTCGGGCAGGTTCTCGCCGTCCTCCAAGGTGCTGTCCCGGAGCCACAGCAGGTCCAGATTCAGCTTGTCGCGCTTCGCCAGTTCGTCGTACTCGAACGCCCGCCAGCGACCGCCCTCTTCTTCAGGGGTCCATGTCGGCTCCCTCTTGTGGCGCTCACCCGGTCGGTAGCAGCTCACGAAGTCGTCAAGGTCCGCCCGTCGGAGCGGCTTCATCTTGAGCGTGAAGTGCTTGTTCGTCCGCAGGTCGTAGACCCACAGCCGCTCGGTCCACGGCTTCTCGCGCGCGGGCTTCGCGTCGAAGAACAGGACGTTCGCCTTCACTCCCTGAGCATAGAAGATCCCGGTCGGGAGGCGTAGGAGCGTATGCACGTCGAACGCTTGGAGCAGGTTCCGCCGCACCGTTTCGCCCGCGCCGCCCTCGAACAGGACGTTGTCCGGCACCACGATGGCGCAGGTGCCGTGCGTCCTGAGCAGCGTCTTCACGTGCTGGAGGAAGTTGAGTTGCTTGTTCTTGGTGGTGGTCCAGAAATCCTGACGCTCGTAGGTGTCGGACTCCGTCTCCAGTTCGCCTTCCTCGTTCACGATCCGGACGCTGCTCTTCTTCCCGAACGGCGGGTTCGTGAGCACCATCGAAAAGCGGTCGTTGGGATCGTTCGCCAAGCTGTCCACGCCCGACCGGATCGGAGACTCGTCCGGGGCGATCCCGTGCAGGTAGAGGTTCATGATGCAGAGCCGGGCGGTTGCGGGCACGATCTCCCAACCCTGCACGAAGCTGGTCCGAAGGTGGGCCTTCTGGTCGGGGTCCAGCGTGTTCCCGTACTCGCGAACCACATGGTCGTGCGCGGCGAGCAGGAATCCGCCCGTTCCGCAGGCGGGATCGCATACGGTGTCGTCCGGCCCCGGCCGCACGCAGTCCACGACCGCCCTGATGAGTTCGCGGGGCGTGAAGTACTGGCCCGCGCCTTTCGGCGACTCCTGGGCCGACTTGGCCAGCAGGCCCTCGTAGATGTCGCCCTTCACGTCCGCGCGCATCGACATCCAGTCCTCGGGTTCGATCAGGTCCACTATCAGGCGCTTCAGGGTCGCCGGGTTCTGGATCTCCTGCCGGGCCTTCTTGAAGATCTCGCCCAGCATCCCTCCCTGTCTCGGAAGCTCGGTCAGGATGCGCCGGTAGTGGGTTTCCAACTCCTCCCCGTCGCGCGCGAGAAGGCTCGGCCAGTCGAGCCCGGTCGGCACGATGGGCGGGCGGTTCCACGGGGGCTGGGTCCGCTGATGCGCCATCTTGAGGAACAGAAGGAACGTGATCTGCTCCGTGTAGGCCATGTAGGACAGGCCGTCGTCGCGGAGCAGGTGCGCGAAGCTCCACGCCTTGTTGACGATCTGCCGGGTGTCGTTCGGCATCAGGGGACTCGGCTCTTGGGTTGGCGTTTTCGCTGGGTGGGACGGGGCTTCTGCCGCTTCCGTTCGGCCCGGATGCGCTCCAAGAGGACGGAAGCGGGCTCGTCGTCGGGGTCCTGCGGGACCAAGTGGCCCTCGAAGGCACGCTTCAGGATTGATTGGCGGAGGGCGGAGGCTGCGGCAAGGCAGTTCCCCATAAAGCGGTTTGAGGCCTGCCACACGACGTCCTCTGCGGATGCAACCCGGTCGGCGATCTCGACCTGCTCGCGAACTGGGGGCAGCGGGAGCTTGATGTTGGCCAAGACCCGAGCGTTGACGTTTGGTTGTCCGATGCCCCTCTTGCCCCGTTCGACCTGCGACCAATAGGAGCCACTCTGGAAGAAGACCGATACGTAGCGGGGATGAACGAGGTAAGACAGCCCAACGCGAATCAGGTATGAGGCGAAGATGGCTTCGGGGTGATTCTCGATCAGGTAACTCTTGCCGGTCGTCGCACCGGTGCGAGCGAAGACGATGTTTCCCGCGCTCAAGCGATACTTCTCCGTCTCCGCCTCGGACACCACACAGCCCGGAACCCCCGACCATTGCACGCGACCGTCTTGGATGTCGGTTATCCGGAGGAAGCGCGGTCCATCCTGCTTGGAAGGGTCCGCGCTGGCAGTATGCCCATACTGAATCACGGGAGCCAGTTGATCCACCGTCGCCCAGCACCATCGTTCCGGCGGCTTCGGCAATCCGCTCGTGTCCGGTGCCACCGGCTCCTTGTACTTCGCCCTCCAGTTCTTCGGCGGCTTCCTGCCCTTCGCTTCGAACTTGGCGAGTTGTTCGGCCTCCCACCGCGTCCGCCGTTTGGCCAGGATACGCCGAAGCAGGTCTTCGCCGGTCTCCTCGGGAGGGTTCTCCTTCCTCCATTGCTGGGTCAGCCTCCCCTCGACCGCCGCCTTCAGGACGGACGCGCGGTAGCGCTCCAGATTCGTCTCGGCGCGCTTCAGCGCGGAGACGCCCTCGTCCAATCTCGCGAACAACGACTCGATCTTGGCGACGATGCGGTGCTGTTCGGGGAGAGGGGCCAACCCGAAGCGGTACTCGGCAAGACGCTTGGCGGAGATGCGAGGCAGGTTGACACCAGCCGAGTTGGCGCTCGCGTACGCGACGAGATCGCTTGAGGACAGCAGGCGCATCAGGAGGCCGTTGACGAGCGCTTGGCTCTCCTTGAACACGAGAAACTCGGTCGAGGCTACCCCGGCGAAAGATGGTCGAATCACCTTGTTGAGATATGGGCGGAGCCGTCCATAGAGGACATCGCCCTCAGAGAAGACCGCCACTGCGCTCTTCACGCCGTCCGACCGCCCCGCGCCCGTGATTCGATTGGTTCCACCTTCGACATGCTCAAGCCCGATGTAGTCGGTCCGTGTGATCGCGTCGGGCCGAGCCCGAGCCCGAGACTCGTGCCACACCTCCCCCAACTCCACTTCCGCCCAACCCTTGGGCAGTGCCCTCATGCCGCGAGCCTCTCATTGAGTTCGGCCAGCAGCGGGTTCAGGTCGTCGCCGAACGCCCGGTACACGCCGCCGAGCCCACCCCACTGGTTGAACGGCACGTCCTCGAAGTCGTCCGGGCCGATCCGCAGGCTGCTCGCGATGTGGTCCTTGATCGCGTCCAGCCATTGCCGCTGGCGGGGCGTGAAGGTCTGTCCGACGTGCTCCTTCTCCGCGAGCCACTCTCGGTAGCGGGCTTCCACCTGCTCGGCGACCGGGACGAGCGTCCCGCCGGGCTCGATCGCGTGCCTCACGATGGCCACAAGGTCCACAAGCGCGTTTCCGCCCCTGCCTTCCACCTTGTCCGGCTCCAGCGCCTCGTAGAGCCGCCACAACCCGTTCTCGGGGTCGTGGATCCCAACTGGCGGACTCCGAAGCGCGTCGCGAAGCTCCTTGACGTGCCGATACCGGAGCCCCGCGCGGTACGGACGGCTGTACAGTATGCGGAGCGCCTCGATCTCGTCCTTGTTCTCCTCGATGAACCGCTTGAAGTCGTCCAGCTTGGATCGGGCGCTCTCGACGGCGGCCTCGCTGTGCCCGAAGTCGAGGAGCACGTCGATGGCCGCCTCGTCGATGATCTGGTAGAGGCTCTGGGCGATCTCGACGATCGCCTTCCTCAGCCCCGGCTTGGTGAACGGCTTGAGCGCCTCTGCCATGCGCTCCTGCTCCACTGTGTCCAGTTGCTCCGGGGTCGGTTCGTCGTCCTCGGCGAGACCGAACCGCTCGACGGCGGCCATGCGCGTGCCCTGAGCGTCGATGCTGGTCAGCAGCGCGCCCGTGAGCGCCGCGAGGCTCGCTCCGCCCGCCTCCTTCGCGATCCGCGCCGACTGGCTCTCGTCCACCCGCCGCCCGAGCCGGGCCAACCGCGAGGCCAGGCTCGACACGAGGTCCGCGTGCGCCATCCCCATCGCCGCCATCTGAAGCAGCCTTTTCATGCTGACCGACGGCTGGCGCTCCAGCGGCGGCGACACCGTCTTGTCGCGCTCGCACACGCCGACCGCATCGACGATCACGAAATGCGTCTTGTGCTCCGCGTCCGGGGTGACCTTCCGGAGGTCGCCCGGCTCGATGACGCGCACGCCGCGGCCCTTCATCTGCTCGAAGTAGCCCGCCGAGTTCACGTTGCGCATGAACAGCAGGCATTCGAGCGGCTTCACGTCGGTGCCGGTCGCGATCATGTCCACGGTGACGGCGATGCGCGGGTTGTAGGAGTTGCGGAAGCTGCTCAGCAGGTCCTCCGGCGAGGCACCGGTCGTCTTCGATGTGATCTTCCGGCAGAACTCGTTGCCCTTGCCGAACTCCTCCTTGAGGACCTTCACGATGTCGTCGGCGTGGCTGTCGGTCTTCGCGAACACGAGCGTCTTCGGAACCTCCGTGCGGCCGGGAAAGATCTTCGTGAACAGATGGTCGCGGAAGGTGCGCGCGACGAGCCGGATCTGGTCCGGCGCGACCACGTCGCGGTCGAGTTGGTTCGCCGTGTAGGTGAGGTCGGCCTCAAGCTCCGCGTGCGTCGTCTCGCGGGTGCGCCGGTCGCGCTTGGGCACGTACGTCCCGGCCTCCGACAGCACCGCTCCGCCCTCTTCGGTGATCTTGGTCTTGATGCGGTAGATGTCGTAGCCGACGTTGATCCCGTCCGCCACGGCCTTCATGTGCGAGTAGTCCTGCACGACGTTGTTGCGGAAGAACCCGACGGTCTGCGGGCTCGGGGTCGCGGTCAGCCCGATCAGGAAGGCGTCGAAGTACTCGATCACCTGCCGCCAGACGTTGTAGATCGAGCGGTGGCACTCGTCGATCACGATGAAGTCGAAGTGCTCAGGTGGCAGACCCGGCGTGTACTCGACCGGGACGGGCTCGCCGCCAAGCGGACCGCCCGACTCGAACAGCGACTCGTCCTCGTTGGCCGGGTCGTACTCGGGATCGCCCTTCAGCATCGAGTAGAGGCGCTGGATGGTCGTGATGACCACCTTGCTGGACGCCTTGATCCTGTTGCCGACCAGACGCTGGACCGGGAACTCGTCGGAGAACGTGTACGCGGAGCCGGGATCCCGGAACTCCTGGAACTCCCTCAAGGTCTGCTTGCCGAGGTTGTTGCGGTCCACGAGGAACAGGATGCGCTCGGCCCCGGCGTGCTTGATGAGCCGGTGGCAGGCCGTGACCGCCGTGAAGGTCTTCCCGCTGCCCGTCGCCATCTGGATGAGGGCGCGTTGACGGCCGTGGGCCAGTGACCGCTCAAGCTCTTGGATCGCCTCGTGCTGCACGTCCCACAGGCGGCCCTTGGGCAGGCCGGGCATTCGGCGGAGTTGGGCGCGCAGTTGCGCTTCTCCCAAGCCTCGGAGCCGAAGAAGCTCCTCCGGGCGGTGGAACGTGAAGATCTCCCGGCTGCGCGGTTCCGGGTCGAGTCCGTTCGTGAACTGCGTGACCTTGCCGGTGGACTCGTAGGCGAACGGAAGCGGGCGGCTCCAAGCCGGGACCCGCTTGTCCAGTCCCTCCGTGTACTTCTCGGACTGGGGCAACACGCCTTCGAGGGTGTGTCCGGCGGGCTTGGCCTCGATGACGCCGATGGCGCGACCGTCGGCGTAGAGCAGGTAGTCGGCGGAACCGGACTTGATCTCCCCGCCCTTCTCCCATTTCAGCGGGTACTCCCGAACGGCCACGCCGCGCCCGGCGTGGATGTCGATGGACGAGAAGTCCTGAACTGTCCACCCGCAGGCCTCAAGCTGCCCGTCGATCTCCTCGCGGGCTTGCTGTTCGGGCGTCAGTGGCATGGGGCTCTTGCCGGACTCATTGTGGTCGTCAGGCCAAAGCGAAGCGCTCGACCGCGATCTCGCCCGCGCGGCCCCGCGCCTCCCAGAGATCGTAGGCCATCTGCATCCCCAGCCACGTCTCCGGCGTCGAACCGAACGCCTTCGACAGCCGGATCGCCATATCAACCGAGATCCCGGTATGCCCGTTCAACAACTCCGACAGCGCCTGACGCGTGACGCCCAGCCCCTCGGCGGCACGGGTCACCGTCAGCCCCAGCGGTTCGAGGCACTGCCGCCTCACGATGCCGCCCGGATGCGGCGGGTCGTGCATGGCCATGATCCTCTCTTCTCCTCAGTGGTAGTCCACGTAGTCCACATCGGCAGCAGCGCCGTCCTCGAACCGGAACGTCACGCGCCAGTTGCCGGACACCGAAACCGCGTAATGCCCCTTGAGCCGTCCCTTGAGCGCGTGCAGCCGGAATCCCGGCAGGTCCATGCCCTCCGGTCCCGAACTGTGGTCCAGCGCCGCGAGGATGTCCCGCAGCTTGCCCGCGTGCTCGGGCGCGACTCTGCGCTCCGTCCTGCCCTCGTAGAACGCCTTCAGCCCCCGGTGGCGGAACGATGCGATCATCATCCAAGTCTAAGGCTGTCGCCCGCCGGACGACAACCGGCGAACGCCGCGAGCGGCGTGAAGCGGCACGGTCCCGACCGGAACCGGACGCGAACTTGACGAAAGGGTGGTGCGGAACCGCAAGTTGTTGGTGGGCAATGACAAGACTCTTCCACATCTCGGACGTGGAGAACCGACATGACCAAAGCCGATCTCGTCGAACGGGCCGCCGATGCGGTCGGCCCAAGGGTCACCAAGAAGGACTGCGGGCTCGTCGTCGACGCTTTCCTCGACGCCGTGAAGGACGCGCTTGAGCGGGGAGAGGGCATAGAGATCCGGGGATTCGGGACTTTCAAGGTGCGACGCCGAAAGCGCCGCACCGCCCGCAACCCCAGGACGGGGGAACCGGTCGAGGTTCCCGCCCGCGCCGCGCCGGTCTTCCAGCCCTCGTCACTCCTCCGTGACCGGGTGACCGGGGGGAACGCCTCCGCTTAGGCACGGACATGCGTTCGGTACTAAGGTGGGATGGTTCCGGGACGGTTTTCGACTCCCGCAACTTCCCGGGAATTGGGGCGGTTTTCCCGCTTCAGCGCCACGGTCCAGCAAGGTCCAGAGAAAAGGCAGGAAGCGCAGATCGTGCTGTCCTGTAAGTAGTTAGACGATTTCCTGCCGTGATTCTTATCTCCGTAGAGGCGCTACTGCGACGGGAACGGCCTGTACCTCGATGTCCGCCCCACCGGGAGCCGGGGCTGGATCCAGCGCCTCACGATCCGGGGCCGCCGCGCCGAACTCGGGCTCGGCGGATACCCCCTGGTTTCCTTGAAGGAAGCCCGCGAGAAGGCGTTCGCGAACCGGAAGCTGGCCCGCGAGGGCGGCGACCCGCTCTCCGAGAAGCGGCGGGCGGAGTCGATGCCCACTTTCGAGGAGACGGCCCACCGGGTCTGGACGCAGCTCCGGCCGGGTTGGCGCTCCGTGAGGCACGGGCAGGTCTGGCTGAACAGCCTGGAGCGCCACGTCTTCCCGCGCATCGGGGGAATGCCGGTCTCGGAGGTGACGAGCGCCGACGTGATCGGGATACTGGCTCCGATCTGGTACGAGAAGCCGGCCTTGGCGAGGAAGCTGCGCCAGCGGATGCGAGCGGTCATGGAGTGGGCCGTGGCGATGGGCCTCAGGCCGGACAACCCGTGCGACCGCGTCGGCCCGGTGCTCGGAGTGCAGGGGAACCGGACACAACACCTTCGGGCGCTGCCGCACGGCGACGTGGCGTCGGCGATCCGGACGGTGCGGGCGTCGAAGGGACGGCCGGTCGTGAAGCTCGCCTTCGAGTTCCTCGTGCTGACGGCGACGCGCTCGAACGAGGTCCGCGGGGCGGTGTGGAGGGAGATCGACCTCGACGAAGGGGTGTGGACCATCCCCGCCCGGCGCACGAAGGGGAACCGGGAGCACCGTGTTCCGCTCAGCCGCCGCGCGCTTGAGATCCTCGCTGAGGCGCGGCGGATCGGCCGGGGCGACGCGCTCGTGTTCCCGGGCGTGGGCGGAAGACCGCTCGGGCGCACGGCCGTCTGGCATCTGCTCAAGACCTGCCGGGTCGAGGCCGTGCCGCACGGGTTCCGGTCGAGCTTCCGGGACTGGGCGGCGGAGGAGACGGACCATCCGCGCGAGGTGGCCGAGGCGGCGCTCGCGCACAAGGTCCGCAACCAGGTCGAGGCGGCGTACCGGCGCACGGACCTGTTCGAGCGTCGGCGGCGGCTCATGGCCGACTGGTCGGCCTATCTCGCCGGTTGAGCGCCGCTCGCGGAACCATCCCCACTCCCCGAAGCGAGTTCCGGGGAAGAGGCCGGGTGAATGGAGGCCGGGCCGACGATCCGAAGCGCCGCCATTGCGGCGCGCGGTGGCCTTCCCGCCAGGGATTGCTGATCCGGGAGCGACCCCGTAGCGGCGGGGGGATGGGGCTGTCCGGCTCCATCCCCTCCCGCGCCAATCGAGGTTTTGCCTCGACGGGGGTCGCTCCCAGCCACGTCCAAGGAGCGCGAATCGGCATCGGCGCTCCGCCGGCCGTGGTGCAACCGCAAGCGCGCCAGCGACCTGCACGGCCGGGGCCGTGTCCGGCCGGCGGCGATTTTCGTGTCCGGCGCCCCCCAAAGCGCACCGGACACGCAGGACTTGCCACCACCGCCCGTTTCGGTCGTCCCTCCATCTCTACTGATTGCCGCTCAGCGTCGGCGCCCGTGACCCTTGCCGCGCGTGTCGAGCGCCTTGCGGTCCTCCTTCGCGCGCGAGCGTAACTTGATGACGGTCGCCGCCAAGTCCCGCCCCCGCGGGCTGATTCCGTAGAGGTGCCTTCCGCCTCGATCCGTCGGCCGGGCCAGTCCCGCATTGACGAGAGACTGGATCGCTCGCCCCGCCCGCAGCGCTCGGCACCGCAGCAGCAGCCGAACGTCGGCCGCGCCGAATGGCGAACCGTCCGCGAACTCGACCAGCACCCGCTTGGCGTCGTCCGCCGCAGCCTTGATCGACCGGAACCCCGGACCCGACCGGTCGGCGGCCGTCGAGACCCTCCGGGAGGCGGGCACCACGTACCAACGGTCCGCGCGGTCGTCCTCGCCTTCCATGTAATGGCCGCGTTCGAGCCGATACCCGACCGATTCGGCGCGGAACCGGTGAGCCCGCAGAATGACGCCCTGATCGAACTCGTTCATCGGCTGTACCCCGCGTTCAAGAGAGCGCCCGGCGGGAAGCCGGGTCAATGGCGTGTTGCGGATCGCGGCGGCCGGGCTTCAGCCTCCGAACCCGCCACCGAGGAGATGAACCTCCTTCGCGGGGCGGCTGGTGGTCGACTGGGGCGTATCTCGCGGGCCGGGAAACGGACACCGAAACCCGACCTGACCCCACGACGGGCTCAGCGGTCGTTTCCGGTCGATCCAAGGGGGTTTCGCGTAATCTACTGCTGTGGGATCGCCTCTGACGCACGGTCGCCGGTTGCCGAGGGGTAAGGGGAGCGAAACGGCTTGACCAGCGGCAGGGTCTGGTGTTTGACTGCGTCGGAGGATGAGGGTGTGTCGATCGGCACGGAAGATGTCCGGTTCGGCGGCTGCCTCGCGGAGGGAGCGGCGGAAGATCGGAGGGATCCTTGAGAGAGGAAAACCCATGACGGGTCCGCGAGACAAAAGGCTCACCGACATCTTGCCGATCCAGAATCCACGGGACTACAAGGCGCACTTCGCCACAAGGAACGGCGCTGGAGATGAACCGCTCGACGCCATGGCGCGCGGCGAGTGGAGAGGGTGGCAGGAGTACAAGCCGGGCGTGACGAAAGAGAAGCCGGAGGGTGTGGACGCATTCAACCGGAAGTTCGTCTTCTCGCTTGCGAGGGTCTACGAAGGTGCCGGGGCTGGCGACCCTGAGGGAAACGATATCTGGTTGTTCGGTGGAGTTTTCCGAGTCGTGGAGCGCCACGCCGGGCGATACGGGGTCACCTTGACAGAACAAGGCGAAGGGCTCGTTTGCCGCTTGAAGATTCGCTTCGACCTTACGGGCAGGAACCGGCGCAGGAAGCTGGAAACTGTGCTTGACGAATTCGAGATAGCGGACATCCTCCCTGATCCTCTTGCATGTCTGTCGAAGCGCCGGTGAACGTCGCGAAGGAGATCGCCGAGGCGCTGAAAGACGCAGAGGAGTACCCGGTGCGGGACTGGGATGCTCTCAAGATTGCCAAGGAACCCGGCATCTACATGTTCTGCGAGGGCGGTCGTCAATTGTACGTCGGGAGCGCAACGGGGCAAGCCGGTATCGAAGGGCGCCTGAGACGCCAGGTCCGCCCCAAGGGGATCGAAGACTACTCTTGGACACCGGAGAATCCGCCCCCTAAAGGTGTGCGTGACGCCCGGAACCTGTTGTTCCATGTTCTCGTTGATGACTACGGCCGCGCCCCCAAACCCCCGTGGGAGAATGCGGAGGACATCACTGCGCTCAACAACGCTTTCAAGCGCATCCACGGAATGGCGGTGCGGTGGGTGAAGTGCCCGGACAAGGACACGGCGATCCGCGCGGAACACTGCGCCATATGCCTACTTCAACCGGAATACGTCGCGAAGTGAGACGGAGGGCCGTGACGGAGCCGTCCGGACGATTGCTCGCCGGGTTGTCGCTGGTTTTCGCAGTCGGGGTCGGGGTCGGGGTCCCACTCGGCTGCTCACCCCCGGAATCAGAAGCTCTCCCGGAATCCGAGCCCTCAACGTTCGAGCTCACCGCGGAGGAACGGGCGATGGGGTCGGCCCGGTTCGAGGTCCACGTGATCTCGGAGCCGCTATCGTTCCCGCCCCGCGACCACCGGGTGGTGGCGGAGGTGACGACTCCCGAGACGGAGCCCGAGCGCGTGGTCGAAGCACTCATGCGTGCGGCTGTCTCCGTCCACCGGGAAAACGGCTTTCCGTTTGCGGTTATGGTCCGGCTATGGGACGGATGGCCGAACGCAGATACCTTCGCGAAGCGTGTCGAGGTGTATGCCCTCGACGGTTGCGGGTGGTCGGACGATCCTCCACGCAATTCGGCCCGGTGCTCGGGTCCGGTCTGGACGTTCGAGCGGGACGAACTCCCCGCGTGGATACTCCGCGACTCCCCGGATGTGCTCACGAATCCGCGCGCGAACGGATGGGCACTCCGCGTCTGGTGATAGGGGGGCCGTGACCGAGCCGTCCGGGCGCCCGGACCCGTGCCGGCACGGGCGGGAATGCGACCCGGAGTTGTCGGAGTTGAGGGCCGTGGCCGGCGGGGTGCGGGTCGGGTGGAAATCGGCGGCGCGGCAGGGCGCTCCACCCGTCCATGGGGCTGACGGCCAAGAGGCCGAGGAGGTTGCCGATAACGTCGGCGAGCCGGTCGTTCCGGGCGGTGCCCGGATAGGCATTTAGGAGGCGTCCGCAAGGCTGGCTCTCGGCCTGTTAGTGGCCGGGAGCCAGCCGACGCAGTGTTGAACACTGCGGCTGGCGAGGGGGTACCGCGTCCCCCCTTCAGATCCCCCCAAGCGTTGCGCGCCGGTGTCGGCGCGGTGGAAGACGGCGGGCAGCCTCCAGAACCCCTCACCCCGCACCTTACCTTCGCGGACCGCTCCGAAGCCTTACCGGTCCCCGTCTTGCACAATGGGCGGCCCTTGTTTGGCTCCGGCGCGGAGTCCAGCTTATCTTCGGTCCAGGTGTGGTGGACCAACTCCCCACACAGCTTTCCCCAAGGGGTTGACACGATGCGGGTACGCCATTAGGGCGTCATCGTTGAGCCGAGCCGAGCCGAGCCGAGCCGAGCCGAGCCGAGCCGAGCCGAGCCGAGC
>JAPPNN010000001.1 GCA_028873815.1 Gemmatimonadota bacterium
CCGTGAAGGCGGCCGCACCGTCGGCGCCGGCGTCGTTACCGAAATCATCGAGTAGGAATCATGGCAGTGAACACCGGTTCGGCGGAAGGGCAGCAAGGGATGACGAACAGGATACGGATTCGCCTGAAGGCGTTCGATCACTGGGTGGTGGATCAGACCGCCGCCGACATCGTGCGCACGGCGCAGAAGACCGGCGCCAGGATCCGCGGGCCGATCCCCCTTCCGACGCGCCGCCAGCGGTGGACGGTGCTGCGGTCGCCCCACATCGACAAGAAGAGCAGGGAGCAGTTCGAGCTCAGGACGCACAAGCGCCTGATCGACATCGTCGAGAGCCGCCCCCAGACCATCGACGCGCTGACCAAGCTGGATCTCCCCGCCGGCGTGGACGTCGAGATCAAGGTGGACTGACAGATGCCAGGACTTATCGGCAGGAAGATCGGAATGACTCGCGTCTTCACGGACGAGGGCCGTGCCGTGCCCGTAACCGTGCTGGAAGCCGGACCCTGTGCGGTGTTGCAGGTGAAGACCGACACCTCCGACGGCTACGCGGCGGTCCAGGTCGGTTTTGGCGCAATGAAACACAAGAGGACCAGCAAGCCCCGGCTCGGCCACGCGGCAAAGGCGGGACTCGATGCGGCTCCTCGCCTGATCCGCGAATTCCCGCCCGCTGACGGCGACAGCTACGAACCTGGCCAGGAACTCACGGTCGACCTGTTCGCCGAGGGCCAGCGCGTCAGGGTTACCGGCGCCACGAAGGGGCGTGGCTTTCAGGGAGTCGTCAAGCGTCACGGCTTCGCCGGCAGGCCGGCCAGCCACGGACATCCCATGTCCCGTAACCCCGGCTCGATGGGACCGGGTACCGACCCCTCGCGGGTCATCAAGGGAAAGAAGCTGCCCGGCCGCATGGGCGGGAACAGAAAGACGATCCGCAACATGGAAGTCGTGCGGGTCGATTCCGAGCGCAACCTGCTGTTCGTCAAGGGCGGGATTCCGGGCAGCAGGAACAGCTACGTCCTGATCCGGAAACAGTGACATGTATCAAGCCACCTACTTCAAGACGGACGGCTCGGGGGGTTCGGAGGTCACGCTCCCGAGCGCACTCTTCGACGGCGTGATCCACGAAGCGGCGCTCCACCAGGTGATCAAGGCCCATATGGCCAATCGTCGCCAGGGCACGGCATCCAGGAAGAACCGGAGCGCCGTCAGAGGCGGGAGCCGCAAGCCGTGGAGGCAGAAGGGCACGGGGCGAGCGCGCCAGGGCACGATCCGGGCGCCTCAGTGGAGAGGCGGCGGGAGAGCGTTTCCGCCCCAGGCTCATTCGTGGAACCAGAAGATTCCGAGACGGCTGCGCGCCCTCGCCCGCAGTTCCGCGTACAACAGCCGGGCCGAGGCGGGACGCGTGGCGGTCATCGAGGGGTTCGACTTCGAGGCGCCGAAGACCCGCCAACTGACTCGGCTCCTCGGCAAGATCGACCAGCCCGGCAAGATCCTCTTCCTCACCAACGGGTTGAACCGCGAGCTGTACCTCTCGGGGCGCAACCTTCCCGGCGTCCGGGTCATGCCGTTCGGCCTGGAGTCGACCTACGACGTCGTCTGGTCCGGTACGGTCATCATCGAGGAGGCCGCGCTCGCCACGGTTGGTGACGCGGCGGCCAGCGACGAGCGTCCGCGCCGGCGTCCCATCGGGCGAGAGGAGGCATGATGCGGGAAGCCTACGACGTGATCGTTGCGCCGGTGGTCACCGAAAAGACCACCGAGCAGATGGAATCGAGCCGGTACACCTTCGTCGTGAACGAGCGCTCCAACAAGCACGAGATCGCCAGGGCGGTCGAGGCGTTGTGGGACGTCAAGGTCACCGGCGTGCGCACCATGCGATATCCCGGCAAGGCGAAGCGGGCCCTCCTGGGACGGATGGTCAAGAATTGGGATCTCGGTCGGCGGCCGTCCTACAAGAAGGCGGTGGTGCAGCTGGTCGAGGGCGATCAGATCGAATTCTACGAGATGGGTTGATCCATGGCGCTGAAGAAATTCAAACCCGTGACGCCGGGGACCCGGTTCCGTTCGGTCACGGCCAAGGATGTGGTCACCCGCAACGAGCCCGAGAAGGCGCTCACCGAGCCCCTGAAGAGGTCGGGCGGACGCAACCACCACGGCCGCATCACGATCAGGCGCCGCGGCGGGGGCAACAAGCGCAGGTACCGCAAGGTGGACTTCAAGCGCAACAAACACGGCGTCTCCGGCCGGATTGCCGAGATCGAATACGATCCGAACCGGTCCGCGTTCATCGCGCTGGTGCACTACGAGGACGGCGAGAAGCGCTATATCCTGTACGTGCGGGGCATGGGCGTCGGGGATGTGGTCGTGTCCGGCCCCGATGCCGACATTCGACCCGGCAACGCGCTGCCCCTCGAGCGGATTCCGCTGGGCACCACGGTGCACAATGTCGAAATGAAGCCGGGCAAGGGCGGGCAGATGGCCCGTTCGGCCGGGTCGGGAGTGCAGGTGGTGGCCAAGGAGGGCGACTACGTCACGCTGCGCCTTCCGTCCACGGAGGTCCGGCGCATCCACAAGCGGTGCCTGGCCACCGTGGGGCAGGTCGGCAACGCGGACCACAACCTGCGGTCGCTGGGCAAGGCGGGCGCCACCCGCTGGCGGGGCCGCCGTCCCAAGGTGCGCGGGGTCGCCATGAATCCCGTGGACCATCCGCTGGGTGGCGGTGAGGGCAAGGCGTCCGGAGGGCGGCCGCCGGTTACCCCGTGGGGCAAGCCCGAGGGCAGGAAGACCCGCAAGAAGAGCAAGCAGTCGAACAAGTTCATTGTCCGTGGGCGCAAGCGCGGCAAGGCGACGCGCTGACCATGGGCTGCAAGAGGACCGGGTAGGAGCCATGCCGCGAAGCGTCAAGAAGGGCCCGTTCATCGACGAGAAGCTGCTGCGAAGGGTGGAGCAGATGAACGCGCGAAACGAAAGGTCCGTGATCCGGACCTGGTCCCGCGCGTCGACGATCTCTCCCGACTTCGTAGGACACACCGTCGCGGTTCACAACGGCAACAAGTTCATTCCGGTGTACATCACCGAGAACATGGTCGGTCACAAGCTCGGCGAGTTCGCCCCCACGCGCCTCTTCCGGGGTCACGGCGGCAAGCTGGCCGACAAGCGGTCGAGGATTTGAAATCATGGAGTCGCACGCGATCGCCAAGGACATCAGGATGAGCCCTCGCAAGGTGCGGCTCGTAGTGGATCAGATTCGGGGCCGGTCCGTCAGCGAGGCGACTTCGGTGCTTCGCTTTTCGAAGAAGGCGGCTGCGGGTCCGGTGGAAAAGACCTTGCTGTCCGCTGTGGCCAACGCGCGGGAGAAGGCGGATCGGGACGGGGACTCCCTCGATGTGGACGATCTCGTGGTGAGCCGCGCCTTCGTCGACCCGGGCCCCTCACTCAAGCGATGGAGGGCGGCTGCGATGGGACGAGCGACACCCCGTCGCCGCAGGACGAGCCACATCACGGTCGTCGTGACAGCGAAGGAGAACTAAGCGGATGGGCCAGAAAACCCACCCCCACGGATTCCGGCTCGGGATCGTTTCGGACTGGCGCTCCCACTGGTACGCCGAGCGGGACTTCCCCGCGCTCCTCAAGGAGGATCAGACGATTCGCGAGTACCTCCACCGGCGGCTTCATCACGCCGCGGTGGCAACGGTGGAGATCGCGCGCAAGCCCTCCAAGCTTGTGGTTACGGTGCACACGGCACGGCCGGGCGTCGTGATCGGCAAGAGGGGGGCCGAGGTCGACAAGCTGCGAGATGAGTTGGCGGTGCTGACCAACAGCGAGGTCTCCGTCAACGTCGAGGAGATCAAGCGTCCGGAGCTGAACGCGCGCCTGGTCGCCGACAACGTGGCTCACCAGATCCGTCAGCGCATCTCCTTCCGGAGAGCGATGAAGCGGGCGGTCCAGTCGGCCATGCGCGCCGGCGCCGAAGGGATTCGCATCCAGTGCGCCGGCAGGCTGGGCGGTGCCGAGATCGCGCGCACCGAAGGCTACAACGAAGGCCGGGTTCCCTTGCACACGCTGCGCGCGGAGATCGACTACGCGCACGTCGAGGCGCGCACCACGTACGGGACCGTCGGCGTCAAGTGCTGGATCTTCAAGGGCGAAATGATCGAAGACCGCTTCGGTCGGACGTATTCGGCCGGACCGAACGCCTAGGAGACCGTGAGGAGATAGAGCAATGCTGGCACCGAAGCGGGTAAAGCGCAGGAAGACCCACAAGGGGAAGATGCGCGGGAAGGCCTACCGGGGAAGCAGGGTTTCGTTCGGGGAATACGGCCTCCAGGCGCTCGAGGCGAGCTGGATCACGAACCGCCAGATCGAGTCCGCCCGTGTGGCGATCACCAGGCATGTCAAGAGGGGCGGGAAGGTGTGGATCCGCATCTTCCCCGACAAGCCCATCACCAGGAAGCCTGCCGAGACCCGCATGGGGAAGGGGAAGGGGAATCCGGAGGAATGGGTCGCCGTGGTAAAGCCGGGGCGGATCATGTTTGAACTGGAAGGCGTGCCCGTCGATGTGGCGCGCAGAGCGATGCAGCTGGCGTCTTTCAAGCTTCCCGTGAAGACCCGGTTCGTCGTTCGGGAATCTCAACTCTAGGACCAGGGAGCAGATAAGGTGAAGGCGGAAGAGATTCGCGAGCTTGACGACGCCGAGTTGAACCACCGGCTGGGCGAGCTGCGGTTGGGGCAGTTCCGGCTCCGGTTCCGCAGCGCGATCATGCAGCTTGAAAACCCGAGCCTGCGGCGCGAGATCCGGCGTGACATCGCGCGCATCAGGACCATTCTGCACGAGCGCCGCGCGGCGGCGGAGGCGGAACAGCAATGAACGCGAACGACGAGCGCAGCCGGCGCAAGGTGCGTACCGGGGTGGTGGTCAGCGACCGCGCCGAGAAAACCGTGACGGTGATCGTGGAACGCCGCTTCGCCCACCCTCTCTACGGCAAGCAGGTGAAGCGCACCACGAAGTACCATGCACATGACGAAACCAACGAGTGCCGGGTCGGTGACACGGTCTCGATCATGGAAACGCGCCCGCTCTCGAAGACCAAGAGGTGGCGCGTCGTTGAACTCATCGAACGGCCCGCCTGACGTCCGCGGGTAGAGGACCGGAGAGATCCGATGATCCAACAGGAATCGATGCTCAAGATCGCCGACAACACGGGCGCGAAGCGGGCGCTTTGCATCCGTGTGCTCGGCGGATCGGGGCGGCGTTATGCCCGGATAGGCGACAGGGTCATCGTTACGATCAAGGACGCCGTGCCCAACGCACCGATCAAGAAGGGCGAAGTCATGGAGGCGGTCGTCGTGCGGACCGCCAAGGAAATGCGCAGGCGAGACGGAAGCTACATCCGCTTCGACGACAACGCGGCCGTGCTGATCAACGCCCAGCAGGAACCGCGCGGCACCCGCATCTTCGGGCCCGTCGGGCGCGAACTGCGCGAAAAGCGGTACATGCGGATCGTTTCCCTGGCACCGGAGGTGCTTTAGATCATGGGCTGGACGAAGATCGTCAAGGGCGACCGGGTCAGGGTGATTCGGGGCAACCACCGGGATGCGGAAGGAACGGTGCTCCGCGTGATCCGCAAGACCCGCCAGGTCGTCGTGCAGGGTGTGAACATGCGGAAGCGGCACACGCGGCCGTCGCAGGAGAACCCCGAGGGCGGCATCATCACCTTCGAGGGACCGATCCACATCTCCAACGTGATGCTGATCGAACCGGCGACCGGCGACGCCAGCCGCGTCCGGATGCGCGTGGAGCCCGATGGACTGAAGGAACGGATTGCCGTCAGGAGCGGAAACCCCGTGCCGAAGGGAGCCTGATCCCGCGGCATCGAAGCGAGGATACGAGAGGAAGATGGAACCACGGCTGTTGACCCACTACAAGGAGGTTGCCAGGCCGGCGCTGCAGGAGCAGTTCGGCTATGCCAACCCTCACCAGATCCCTCAGGTTGTGAAGGTGACCCTCAACGTCGGCGTTGGAGAGGGCAGCCGGGAGCGCAAGCTGGTGGACTCGGTCGCCGGCGAACTGGCCGTGATCTCGGGACAGAAGGCCGTGATCACCCGGGCCCGCAGGTCGATCTCCAACTTCCGGCTCCGCGAGGGCATGCCGGTCGGCGCTTCCGTGACGCTGAGACGCCGCGGAATGTGGGAATTCATCGACCGCTTCGTCTCGGTCGCCGTCCCCCGCATCCGTGACTTCAGGGGTCTCAACACGCGCTCCTTCGACGGCCGCGGCAACTACACGGTCGGGATCAGGGAGCAGATCATCTTCCCCGAGGTAGACTACGACAAGGTCAACCGAATCCACGGAATGGACGTGACGGTGGTGACCTCGACCGACAAGGACGACCAGGCGTACGCGCTTCTGCGACAGCTCGGATTCCCCTTCCGGGGCGAAGTCCCCGTGATCATCGGGGCCCAGGCCTGAACGAGGAGAGACGGAACCAGCCATGATGACCGATCCCATCGCGGACATGCTCACCCGGATCCGGAACGCCGGCAGGGCCGGGCACCGTTGGGCCGATGTGCCGCTGTCAAAGCTCAAGGTGGAGGTGGCGCGTCTCCTCAAGGAGAACGCGTTCGTCCACGACTTCAAGGTCCTCAACGATGGCCGGCACGGTCTCGTCCGCGTGTACCTGAAGTACTACGAAGGTGAACACGTCATCCGACGCATCGCCCGGGTATCCAGGCCGGGACGGCGGCGCTACGTGGGTGTCGACGAGATTCCACGAATCCGCAACGGACTGGGAATGGCCATGCTGTCCACCTCCCGGGGTCTGCTCTCCGACCGTGCCGCCCGCCAGGCCGGCGTGGGCGGCGAGCTTCTCGCGGTGATCTGGTAGGAGGTTTCAATGTCAAGAATTGGCAAGAAGCCGGTCTCGATCCCCGACGGCGTGACGGTCACCCTGGACGGACAGCGGGTTGCCGCCAGAGGTCCCAACGGAGAACTCGAGCTGCAGGTGCGGGCCCCGATCCGCGTGGGTTGGGATGGTCAGGAGGGCAAGACGCTCCTGGTGACCCGGCCGGACGACCAGAAGCAGAACCGGGCGCTGCACGGGCTGACCCGTTCCCTGATCGCGAATATCGTCGAAGGAGTCAGCCGGGGGTTCAGCAAGACCCTCGAGATCGTGGGCGTGGGCTACCGGGTCCAGCCTCAGGGCAAGGGCCTCCGGCTGAGCCTGGGGTTCTCGCATCCGATCGACTTTCCGGCTCCGGACGGCATCAGCTTCGAAACCCCGAACCAGACGACGATCGTGGTCAAGGGTGCGGACAAACAGCAGGTGGGACACACGGCTGCCGTGATCAGGGCCTTCCGTCCCCCGGAGCCGTACAAGGGGAAGGGTGTGAGATACAAGGACGAACACGTCCGGCGTAAGGCCGGCAAGACGGCCGGAGCATGACGATGATCAAACCCAGCAAGTTGAGGAAGAGTCGCCGGCTGCAGCGTCAGCGGCGCCACTCGCGTATCCGGAAACGCGTGCACGGGACGGGGGATCGGCCCCGGCTGGCCGTGCACCGGTCGATCCGCAACATCCAGGGCCAGCTGATCGACGACGACTCGGGGCGGACCCTGATGGGTCTCTCCACGCTCGCTCCCGAACTGAGGGATGCGGCCCCGGACGAGGGCAGCCGCAAGGTGGAGGCGGCCCGCGCCGCGGGCAGGCTGCTGGCCGAGCGGGCAAGCGAGCAAGGGGTTACCCGGGTCGTGTTCGACCGGGGCGGCTTCCGGTATCACGGCCGTGTGAGGGCGTTCGCGGAAGGCGCGCGCGCAGGAGGTCTGTCGTTCTGATGGCCAGAGACAAGCGTCCACCCCGCGAAGGGGCCGAGCAGGTCGAGAACCTGATCCATATCAACCGCGTGGCAAAGGTCGTGAAGGGGGGGCGCCGCTTCTCCTTTACGGCACTGGTCGCAGTCGGCAACCAGGCCGGTCGCGTGGGGATCGCCCACGCCAAGGCCAACGAGGTGGCGGAGGCGATCCGCAAGGCCTTCGAGCAGGCCCGCCGAGCCATGGTCGATGTCCCGGTCACGCAGGGGACCATTCCCCACGAGATCATCGGACGCTGGGGCGCGGGCCGTGTGCTGATGCGTCCCGCAGCGCCGGGGACGGGAGTGATCGCCGGCGGTCCGGTGCGCGCCGTGCTCGAGGCGGCGGGCATCACCGACGTGCTGACCAAGAGCCTGGGCACGAACAACCCGATCAACGTGGTGCGCGCGACGGTCCACGGGCTCGAGAACCTGGTCACCGCGTACGATGTCGCCGCCGAGCGGGGCATTTCGGTTGAAGAACTCGGGGTGGTGAATCGTGGCTAGGCGCATCAGGATCACGCAGGTGCGCAGCGCCGTGGGGCGTCAGAAGGTGCAGCGGCGCACCCTCGAGGCGCTCGGAATCCGGCGCCACCAGCAGGCGGTGGTCCACGACGACACCCCTGCGATCCGCGGAATGATCGCGAAAGTGGACTATCTGGTAGAGGTGACGGAGGTGGACTGACCGATGATCGAGCTTCACAACCTGCGGTCCCCGAAGGGATCCCACCGATCTCGCAAGCGCGTGGGGCGCGGCCCCGGCTCCGGCAAGGGCAAGACGTCGGGCAGAGGGGAAAAGGGACAGAACTCGCGCTCGGGCGGCGGCGTGCCGGCCTGGTTCGAGGGCGGCCAGATGCCCCTGCAGCGGCGAATCCCGAAGCGGGGATTCAAGAACCGCAACCGAATCGAATACCAGGTCGTCAACGTAGGGGACCTGCACATCGTGGATGGAGACGCGACGCCCGAGGGGTTGAAGGCGGCGGGACTGGTCCGCTCCCTTCGCCGTCCGGTGAAGATTCTCGGGAGTGGTGAAATCGACGTTGCGGTCAACTGCTCGGTGCACGCAGTGTCCGCCAGTGCCCGCAAGAAGATCGAGGCTGCCGGTGGCTCGGTGACGACGATCTCCCTGCGCGGCGGGGAAGACCACGGGGAAGACCAATAGTGCGTCCCGCCGAGGACATGGGGAGGGGTCCCGACAATGGCTAATCCGATTCCGAATCTCTTCCGTGCCCCGGAGCTGAAGAAGAAGATCCTCTTCACGCTCCTGATCATGTTCGTGTATCGGATCGGATCGCACATCACGGTGCCCGGCGTGGATGTCGGTGCGCTCCAGGCGCTTTCCGGCCAGTTTTCCGGCACCTTCCTCGGCGTGTACGACATGTTTGTCGGCGGAGGCCTGAGCCGGGCCACGATCTTCGCGCTGGGGATCATGCCCTACATCTCGGCGAGCATCATGTTCCAGTTGCTCGCTGCGGTCTTCCCGACCGTGGAAAAGCTGCAGAAGGAGGGCGAACAGGGGCGGAAGAAGCTGACCCAGTGGACCCGTTACACCACGGTTCTGCTCTGCCTCATCCAGTCGTATGCGTACGCCTCGTTCCTGCAGAGCCTGGGCGAAGCCGTTCGCGTGCCCGGCATGGGGTTCGCCTTTTCGACGGTGATCACGCTCACCGTCGGCGGCATCTTCATCATGTGGATGGGTGAGCAGATCACGGAGCGGGGCATCGGCAACGGGATGTCGCTGATGATCTTCTTCTCGATCATTCAGGGCTTCCCCCAGGCGATCGTACGCACCTGGGAATCGCTGATGATCGGCGAGATCGGCCTGTTCGAAATCGTGGCGCTGCTCGCGGTGGTCGTGGGCATCACGGCGGGCGTCGTGGCGATGACCATGGCGGCTCGAAAAATACCCGTGCAAATCCCACGGAAGGTCGTCGGACGCGGACGCATCCGCGAGGGCCAGAAGAGCTTCATTCCCCTGCGCATCAACTCGGCCGGGGTGATGCCCATCATCTTCGCCCAGTCCTTCATCGTGGTTCCGGGCACGCTCGCCGCCTTCAGCTCCGTTCCGTTCATCGCGGACCTGGCGGACATCTTCCAGCCGGGGAACTGGGCGTACTACCTCACCTATGCCGCGCTCATCATCTTCTTCACCTACTTCTACACGGCCATCATCTTCAACCCGGTCGACCTGGCGGAGAACCTCAAGAAGCAGGGTGCCTTCATCCCGGGCGTGAAACCGGGCACGCGCACGGCCGAGTACATCGACCGGATCCTCACCCGTGTCACCCTGCCCGGATCGATCTACCTCGCACTGATCGCTCTGGTCCCGTTCTGGATTTTCGACATCTTCGCGATCCAGAACTTCTTCTTCGGCGGCACCAGTCTGCTCATCGTTGTGGGCGTCGGCCTCGACACCGTCCAGCAGGCGCAGCAGCACCTGTTGCTCCGGCACTACGACGGCTTCATGAAGAAGGGGCGCGTTAAGATGCGTGGCCGCCAGCGGTACGTGTAGCGGTCTTCACCACATGAGTGGAGCGCAATCCGCGGGCCGGGTCATTGTCCTCCTGGGGTCGCCAGGGGTCGGGAAGGGTACCCAGGGGATCCGACTGAGCCGGGCAATGGGCTGGGCTCACGTGTCGACGGGCGACCTGTTGCGCGCGGCGCTGAAGGCCGGCACGGCGCTCGGCCTCGAAGCCCGCAGGTTCATGGATGCCGGCGAGCTCGTGCCGGACGAGGTGATGGTGGACCTGGTGCGCGAACACCTTGTGGCGATGGGTTCCGACCAGGGCGTCGTCTTCGACGGATTCCCGCGGACGGTGCCGCAAGCGGAGGCACTGGGGACCGTCCTGGCCGAGGAAGGGCGCCGCGTCGACCAGGTCGTGCTTCTGGAGGCCGACGAGGAAGTGCTGGTGAAGCGCATCTCGGGGCGCCGGTCGTCTCCGAGCGGACGCGTGTACAACGTCCATTTCGATCCCCCCCGCCGGACGGGCTTGTGTGACGATACCGGCGAGCCCCTCATTCACCGCGCCGACGATCAGCCGGAGACGGTGCGAACCCGGCTCTCGGTCTATCGCGAAGCCACGGCCCCGCTCGTCGGCTACTACGACGCGAGGGGAGTCCTCGTGAGGGTCGACGGGCAAGGCGACATCGGCGAGGTACAGGCAGCACTGCGGGAAGCGGTGGGCGTTGTGCACGGCTCCGCCGCAACGGGGGCGTGATGGCTAGGCGTTCCGGCAAGGCGATCCACCTGAAGTCTCCCGCGGAGATCCAGGCGATGTCGCATTGTGGCGACATCATCGCCGGTCTTTTCGACGAGATCGAGCCGCTCGTGCGCCCCGGCGTGGCCACGGCGGCTCTCGACCGCTTCGTGGACGATTTCGTGCGCTCTCACGAAGGCGCGGTCCCGGCGTTCAAGGGGCTATACGGCTTTCCCGGGAGCGCTTGCATCAGCATCAACGAGCAGGTGGTGCACGGGATACCCTCGAAGCGCTCGCTGCGGGACGGCGATATCGTCTCGATCGACGTGGGTGTGAGGCGGAAGGGATGGTGCGCCGACTCGGCATACACGTTTGCCGTGGGAGAGATCGGACCCGAGGCGGCCGACCTGGCGGCGGTGACCTACGCGTCTCTGGTGGCGGCCGTGGACGCCGCCCGGCCCGGTGGCCACGTCGGTGACATCGGAGCTGCGGTCGTGGAAACCGTGGGCGAGAGCGGCTACCGGATCATTCGCGACCTCGTGGGGCACGGGGTGGGGCGTGAGATCCACGAGGAGCCGCAGGTGTCGAACATTGGCCGCGCCGGGTACGGCGTGCCGCTCAGGTCCGGAATGGTGCTCGCCATCGAACCGATGCTCGCGGTCGGCACCGACGAGATCAGGACTCTCGACGACAAGTGGACGGTTACGACCCTCGACGGCACGCTGTCCGCCCACTACGAACACACGGTCGCGATTACGGACGAAGACCCGCGCATCCTGACCGGAGGCGCGATCTGGGATCGTGCCGGAAAGGCTCTCGACCTCCGGACCTCAGGCTCGCCTTCCTCTGGAACCCGGGATCCCGACGAGGGTTCTCTCCCGTCGAAAAAGACCGGGGCAGTCTTTTCCAATACGGAGATGAGCCTGAACCAGGAGAGGCGCGAGAGGT
>JAPPNN010000049.1 GCA_028873815.1 Gemmatimonadota bacterium
GCACCGAGAGCGGCGAGGCGCCGGGCCGGCAAGGCGCGACGAAGGGCCAGTAGCAGCGCTACGGGCCCGAGGAGCAACGCAGAGCGAAGCGGTCCGGCCCGGATGCATCGCCGCTCGAATGCCGGGGGGATTTTGTCCACGGGCTGCCCACCGCCGCGTTGACGCGAAGGCGGTCTTTCCCTCAGGCCGGTCCTGCGAGCGTCCACCCGACTTCCACAAGCCGCGCGGCTTCGTCCGTCGCGTGGACGTCCACGCGCCCCGTTCTCGCCAGCCGGGAGTCCGAGGGCCTGCCGCCGAAAAGCGCGAAGCCGTCTACGGAAAAACGCTCCTCCCTGCCGTCCGGCGCCGTGGCGGCCATCACGCAACTCTTCAGTTCCTTGACGCGCAGGGCCTCGCCCTTCCCGAGCCGCAATCGCAGAATACGGCCCCCGTGGGGATGATCGTACGCGTCGATCACGCGATACGTTGCTTTGGGCGGAGCCGAGGTGGTCACTATCGTCCCTCCGTAGACATGGAGCCGTTGCGTACCCGGACCTACACTAGAACCCCTCCAACCGAAGGCGTCAACGGATGACAACAGAGACGACGGGAACGGCCGCCGAAGCCACGGGCCGCACCCCGGCAGCGGCGGGACCCGGCGCGGAGACGGCTGGCGCCGTCCCGCCCGGTCTGTCACTGCTGGAGGACCCCGAGGAGATGCGGCGTTCCGGATATCGGGTGGTCGATGCGATCGTGGACCGCTGGGCGAACCTCGCAGACGGACCGGCCTGGCGGGGGGCCTCCCGGAAGGTCACGGAGCCCCTGCTTCATGGCCCGCCACCGGAATCCGGCCAGCCCCTCGAGCCGATTCTCCAGACGGTGCTGCAGGACGTGATGCCGCTCGCCGGACGCATCGACCATCCCCGCTTCCTCGCCTTCATCCCGTCCAGCCCGTCATGGGCCTCGGTCCTCGCCAGCTTCCTGGTCAACGGATTCAACGTGTTTCAGGGCACGTGGCTCGAGTCTTCCGGCCCGTCCCAGATCGAAGTCACCGTCACGGAATGGTTCCGCGAGTGGCTGGGGTATCCATCAGGGGCCGGGGGCCTGTTCACCAGCGGCGGATCCGCCGCCAATCTGATCGCCCTCGTCGCCGCGAGGGAAGCCGCCGGCAATCCGCCCTCGGGTACGGTCTACGTCTCGGAGCAGACGCATGCCTCCGCCGTCCGTGCCGCCCGCATCGCCGGGATCGACGGCACTCGGGTCCGCCACCTGCCCGTCGACGCCGACTTCCGGATCGTGCCTTCGGGCTTTCGCGAAGCCGTCCTCCGGGATCGTGAGGGCGGCCTTGTACCGTTTTGCGTGATCGCGAACGCGGGAACCACCAATACGGGAGCCATCGACCCCCTGGCCGAAATCGCGCACGTCGCGAAGGAGGAGGGGCTCTGGTACCACATCGACGCGGCCTACGGAGGGTTTGCGGTGCTGGACCCGAATACCAGACCGCTGCTCACCGGGCTGGAACAGGCCGACAGTGTGAGCCTGGATCCGCACAAGTGGTTCTTTCAACCCTACGAGACCGGCTGCCTTATGGTACGGGACGTGACCAGACTGGAAGCGGCTTTCCGGATGCTGCCAGAGTACCTGCAGGACGCCGACTGGGGACCGGAGCATGTCAATTTCTGTGACCGTGGCCTGCAGCTCACGCGGACCTTTCGTGCGTTGCGCGTCTGGCTTGCGGTTCAGCGCTACGGTCTTGACGCACATCGCAGGGAGATTGCGCGCGCCATCGAACTGGCCAAACGCACCGAGGCGCGGATCCGGGACGAAGCCGAGCTGGAGCTCCTGTCGCCGCAAAGTCTCGGCGTCGTCTGCTTCCGTTACGTCGGTCACCCAGCCGCCGCCCCGCACAGCCTCGACGAACTGAACCGGGAGATTCAGGACCGAATCACACAATCGGGCCTGGCCATGCTCTCCTCCACCCGCCTGGGACACACGTTTTCGTTGCGGTTCTGCATTCTGAATACACGCACGACCGCCGCCGACGTCGACCTCGCGCTCGACGCGATCCTGCAAACCGGGAGGGAACTGCACGCATGAGACCGGGCTACGCGCTGGCGGGCGCGGGAGGCACGGCGGCGCTGGCGGCGATCTTCACGGCATCGGGCCTGGGCGGGGTGATCCCGTCCCTGTTGGCCGCCGCGTGGCTTGTCGCGATTCCGGTGCTGGCGGTGATCGGGGAGCCCCCTCACGCAGAGGAGATTCGCGCTGACCGGACAGCGGTCTACAAGGGTTCCGCCGTCCTGCTAGCGGTTGCCGGCCTGTTGGCCATCTGGGCGCTGGCTCGGCTTCCACATCTCGCCGCGTCCCGGCTGCTGGCATGGCCCCCGGGGATTGGCGCGCTCCTGGGTCCAGCCATTCTCATTACCGCGGCAGGCGTCCTGGTGGCCTATGGATTCCGCACTCTCTCGCGCCGGTTCGGCTGGCAGGAAACCGAAATGGTGCGGGCAATCATGCCCGAGACGAGACGCGAGAAGGGGGCCTTTGCGGCTCTGTCACTCGCCGCCGGATTCTCGGAAGAGATCGTCTTCCGCGCCTTCCTTCCTGCGTTTCTGCTGCCCTGGACCGGGTCGTACCTCGCTGGCGCCTTGCCTGCCGCGGGTGTTTTTGGCTTCCTTCATGCGTATCAGGGCCGTCTGGGGATCGTGCGGACCACGGTGATCGGGGTTGTCATGGCCGGCGGCGTGGCGTGGACCGGCAGCGTGTGGCCGGCGGTTTTCGCACATGCGGCCCTGGACCTGCTGTTCGGCCTGGTGCTGGCCAGGTCACTCATGGGAGAGCCGCGCGCCGGCGCGGCCGGGGAAGGAGCTTCGTGGACGTAGACCTCGTACTCATCGCCGACGCCGCGACCATCGACGGGTCGGGCAAGCTCAACCTGCTCGGCGTCTTCGATCAGATCAGCGTGGCACGGTTCCCGGCTCGGCACGGCCGTCTTTCACTCGTTCTGCGCTTCCTCGGCGGCGCCAACGATGCCGGCACCCACAAGCTCACCATCAAGCTCGCCTCGCCGTCCGGGAAGGAGATCGTCTCCCTCAGCGGCGAGCTCAAGGTGGCCCCCAGCCCGGGGAGTCTCCAGACGGGAATCCGGGTTCCGCACGTGATCAATCTCGACGGAATCGTCTTTCAGGAGGCCGGGGTCCACACTTTCCACGTCCTGGTGAACGGACGTCACCAGGCCACGCTTCCGCTGACGATCGTCAGCCGCAACCTCGACGCGGTGGTGACTTGACTGCCACGCGCCCGGAACCGGCCCGGCCCGGCGGCGGGCCGCTCCGCGTGACCCGCCTCCGGGTCTATCCCGTGAAGGGGACCCGGGGAATCGACCTCGAGGCGATGGAATTCGACCAACTCGGTCCCCGTTGCGATCGCCGCTGGATGATTGTGACGCCCGACGGCGAGTTCGTGAGCCAGCGCGGCACGCCCCAGCTGGCGACCATCCGTCCCCGGCTCGAAAACGGCTCGCTGGCGCTCGCGGCCCCCGGGGCGGAGACCCTGACCCTGCCCGTCGACCCGGGCGGCAGCAGCGTCCGCGTGCGCATCCACAACACCGGCGCGGACGCCCGCACCGTCGGGACGGAGGCCGACGCCTGGCTGTCCTCGGTTCTGGGCGGCGCGTTCCGGCTGGTCTTCATGCGGAATCAGGATGCGCGCGCCACGGACCCCGAATACGCGGCGGGGCACCAGGTGGGCTTCGCCGACGGCTTTCCGGTGCTGCTCGTCAGCGAAAGCTCCGTGGACGAGTTGAGCCGGCGGGTCGGACGGCCGCTCCCGGTGGAGCGCTTCCGGCCAAATATCGTCGTGACCAGCGACTCGCCGCACGACGAGGATCGCTGGCAGCGCTTCACCATCGGCGGGCTGGCCTTCGAGGGCGTGAAGCTGTGCGCGCGCTGCAAGGTCACGACCGTCGACCAGGATTCGGGCGTCCGGGACCCCACCTCCGAGCCGCTCAGGACGCTGGCGTTCTACCGCCGCATCGAGTCGCACGTCTACTTCGGGGTCAACGTGGTGCACAGGGGACGTGGCCGAATCGCCGTGGGCGACACGGTTGACGTGCTGGAGCGGGGGTACATACCGGGACGGCAGTGAGCAGGAACCTCAGTGAGCAGCGGCAGGAGGCCGCATGAGCGTAGCCCGAGTGCGTGACCGCGTCCTGGAGCGGCACATCGAGGAAGAGATGCAGCACGCCTTCCTCGACTACTCGATGAGCGTGATCGTGCGGCGCGCGCTTCCGGACGTCAGGGACGGGCTCAAGCCGGTGCACCGGCGGATTCTCGTGGCGATGCACGGGCTCGGCCTGCGCCCGGACCGCGACTACAAGAAGAGCGCCACCGTGGTGGGCGAGGTGCTGGGGAAGTACCACCCGCACGGAGACGCGGCGGTATACGACGCGCTCGTCCGCATGGTGCAGGAGTTCTCGCTGCGGTATCCGCTCGTCGACGGCCAGGGCAACTTCGGCTCGATCGATGGTGACTCGGCCGCCGCGTACCGGTACACGGAGGTGCGTCTCGCAAGCGTCGCCACCGAGCTGCTCGCCGAGATCGAGAAGGACACGGTCGACTGGGAGAACAACTTCGACGACCGTCTCAAGGAGCCGGCGGTGCTGCCGTCCACGGTCCCGAACCTGCTCGCCAACGGCTGTTCTGGGATCGCCGTGGGCATGAGCACGAACGTGCCGCCGCACAACCTGCGTGAGGTGGCGGACGCGCTGCGCACGCTGGTGGCCAACCCGGACTGCGACACGGCGGAACTGATGGAGCAGCTTCCCGGGCCCGACTTCCCGACGGGCGGCTACATCGTGGGGCGCACCGGCATTCGCCGCATGTACGAAAACGGGCGGGGTCGGATGACGATGCGGGCCCGCGTGGTGACCGAGGCGCTGCGTGGGGGACGCAAGCAGCTCGTGGTGACCGAGTTGCCGTACGCGGTGTCGAAATCCCGCATTATCGCGCAGATCGCCGGCCTGTCGCGCAAGGGTAGCTTGCCGGACGTGGCCGACCTGCGTGACGAGTCGGACCGCGAGGGCATTCGCCTCGTGATCGAGCTGAAGCGCGGGGCCGATGTCGGCAGCATCATGGCGCTGCTCTTCAAGAAGACCGCGCTGCAGTCCACGTTCGGCGCGATTCTCCTGGCCCTCGACGGCGGCAAGCAGCCCGAGGAATTCACCCTCAAGGAACTGCTGGAACGCTTTCGCGACCATCGCCTGGACGTGATCCGGCGCAGGTCGCGGTTCGACCTGGACAAGGCCGAGGCGAACCTGCACGTCACGCGGGGACTCCTCACTGCGCTGGCCCACATCGACGAGGTGATCGCCGTGATCCGGCGCTCGACCGACCGTGCCCAGGCCGCGGTCCGGCTGCAGGAGCGCTTCACCCTCAGCGAAATCCAGGCGGACGCGATTCTGCGGATGCGGCTCGCCCGGCTGACAGCGCTGGAAGCCGATCAGTTGCGCGCCCGCGAGGCGGACCTGCTCGCCACGATCAAGAAGCTGCGCGGACTCCTGGCGAACGAGTCGCTCCAGCTCACGGTCATGCTCAGGGAGCTGGACGAGGTCGTCGAGCGCTACGGCGACGCCCGGCGCACGGTGATTCTGGAAGGGAAGGACAAGGCCGACTTCGCGTATGTGAAGTCGAGTGTGGCAGACGAGGACGTGGTCGTCACCATTTCCCACCAGGGCTATCTGAAGAGGATCCCGATGCACCTGTACAGGCGGCGCACGGCCGCGGGCCTCGCCATGGCCGCCATGGAGCGCTACCGCGGCGACTACCTGGAGACCGTGGTCGTCGCTCGTACCCGGGGCTGGCTGCTCGCCTTCACCAGCAAGGGGAAGGTGTACTTCCTGCGGGTCGAAGAGGTCCCCGAGGGCTCCCGCGCCGCGCGTGGCAAGTCGATCTGGGCCCTGCTCGGAATCGACCGCCGCGACCCGATCGTCGCGATCCGCCCGGTCGACGATCTCACCGACGACCGCTACCTGGCGTTCGTCACGCGCGCCGGGCTGGCGAAGAGGACGCGCCTGCACGAGTACTCCAACCCGATGCCCGCCGGCATCATCGCGATGCGGCTCCGGCCGGGAGACACCGTCCGGGACGTGCACGATACGTCGGGAGACACGGAGTTCCTCCTCGTCACCCGGCAGGGCCGCGCGCTGCGCTTCCCGGAACGGGAGGTCCCGGTCATGGGCCGTGTGGCACTGGGCGTGAAGGGAATCAGCCTGCGCGGCGACGACGAGGTCGTTTCGTTCATCGCCGCCTTGCGCGAAGCGCCGGTCCTTCTTGTCACCGAGAGGGGCGCCGCCAAGCGGACACCCCTCACCGACTTCCCGATCCGCAAGCGGAGCGGGCTCGGCGTAGCGGCGATGGCCACCGGTGACTGCGCCCACGGGATCGTCGGGGCGCTGGAGGGTCTGGACGACGACCGGGTCATCCTGCTGTCGGCCGGCGGTGTCCCGACCGCCGCGAACGTCGGCTCGGTCGCGCTTAAGCGGCGCACCGCACCAGCGCAGAGCATCGCGTCGCCCGGCGCCGGGGACAGAATCGTGGAGGTCACACGGCTCAACGGCGACGAGCCCGCGGACGAGACGCAGTTCGACCTCATGGGGCCCGAGTGAGGTTCCTCGTGCTGGGCGGCGGCGCCCAGGGATCCGCGGCCGCTTTCGACCTCCTCCGCCAGGACACGGTCGAGAAGGTCGTCATCGCCGACCTGCATCCGGACCGGCTGCACCCGGCGCTCCGGCCTCATCGCGGGCGACGCCTGGCGACGCTGCAGGTCGACGCCTCCTCCAACGACGGCATCATGGGGGCGATGGAGGGAGCCAGCGGCGTGCTGTGCGCGCTCCCGTACCACTTCAACCACGAGATGGCGCGGATGGCGGTCGAGGCCGGCGCCCACTTCACGGACCTGGGCGGCAACACCGAAATCGTCACGCGCCAGCGCGGGCTGGACACGGCAGCCCGGCAGAAGGGCGTGTCGGTGGCGCCCGACATCGGGCTGGCCCCGGGCATGGTCAACATCCTGGCCCAGGCGGGTATCGAGCGCTTCGACGCTGTCCACTCGGTACGGCTGTGGGTGGGGGGCCTGCCTCGCCGCCCCCGCCCACCGCTCAACTACCAGATCGTCTACGCGCTCGAAGGCATGTTCGACTACTACGTGACGCAGGCCGAGATCCTGAGGGACGGAAAGCGGATCCGCGTGGATGCGCTGTCGGAACTCGAAACCGTCGAGTTCGCGTCACCCATCGGGCGCCTCGAGGCCTTCCACACCGGGGGCGGGACATCGACGATGCCCGCGCGGTACGAGAACCGCATCAGCAGCTTCGAGTACAAGACGCTGCGCTACCCGGGCCACGCCCAAGTGATGCGCGCCATCCGCGAGCTGGGGCTCCTGAGCGACCGGGACGTCGACTACAACGGGGCGGTGGTCAATCCCCGCAAGTTCTTCATCCAGCAGGTGACGCCCTTCCTCAGAAACGAGGACGGGGACGACCTGGTCGTGGCGCGCGTGGAGGTGACGGGAGAGAAGGGCGGCGCACGGTCCCGGGTCCGCTATGAAGTCATCGACCACTACGACCCGTCAACGAGGATCACCGCCATGGCCAGGACCACCGGGTTCACGCTGGCGATCGTGGCGCTGATGCAGGCGCGTGGCGAGGTTGCCGCGGGCGTGGGCACACCCGACGAGATCATCCCTGCGCAGACCTACATCGATGAACTGGGAGAGCGCGGAATTCGTGTTACTTTTGACCGCTTGCCACAACATGCAACCAAGGCGGACCCGGTCCAATGACGATACATCGTGCCACACTCCTGGTCGCCCTTGCGGCCATTGCCTCGCCCACCGACGCGAACGCGCAGCAGGGCGTCGCGCCGCTGGAGCTCGTCAAGTCCGGCGAGAGCCGCTTCGGCGAAATGCAGCAACTCACTTTCGCGGGAGAGAACGCCGAAGCCTACTGGTCGTTCGACGGTTCCATGCTGGTCTTCCAGTCGACCCGGTCGCCCGGAGAGGGGTGCGACCAGATCTACACATACGATCCGGCTACGGGCGAGCAGCAGCTCGTCAGCACGGGTGACGGCCGCACCACCTGCTCGTACTTCTACCCGGGCGGCAACCGGATCCTCTACTCGTCGACACATCACTACAGCCGCGCCTGCCCCACCCCGCCCGATTTTTCGCGAGGATACGTATGGGCGGTGTACCCTAGCTTCGACATTTTCGCGGCGGACGTGGACGGATCGAACCTGCGGCAGCTGACGAACGAATTCGGCTACGACGCCGAGGCCACGTTCTCGCCCACGGGAGACCGGATCATTTTCACGTCCATCCGGGACGGCGACCTGGACCTGTATTCCATGCGGCCCGACGGCTCCGACGTGACACGCATCACCGACCGCCTCGGCTACGACGGCGGCGCATTCTACAGTCCCGACGGCACGAAGATCGTATGGCGGGCCCATTACCCGGAGACCGCCGAGGAGCGGGAGGACTACCTGGCCCTCCTGGCCGACGGCCTGATCCGTCCGTCCGCCCTCGACATCTACATCGCCGATGCGGACGGCTCCAACGTCAGACAGCTGACCGACAACGGCGCGGCCAACTTCGCCCCCTACTGGCACCCCTCCGGAGAGCAGATCATCTTCTCGTCGAACATGGACGACCCGAGGGGACGCAACTTCGAGCTCTACCTGATCAACGTGGACGGGACCGGCCTCGAGCGGATCACCTGGTCGGAGGGCTTCGACGGGTTCCCCGTGTTCCACCCCGACGGCAACAGGCTCGTATTCGGCTCCAACCGCAACATGTCGCACGAAGGCAACACGAACCTGTTCCTGGTGGAGTGGCGGGATTCGCGGTAGGGCAAGGAGCAACGCAGAGCGCGGCCCCGACAGGCTAAGGGGGATTTGCCTCACGGGCTGCCGGGTAAACTATAGTTGAACTTGTGCCTGGCCCGCGGGCGCTCAGACGGGGCTTCGAAGCACTTCCAGAAACTGCGTGAGGATCCGGTAGGTCAGCCCCCAGATCACCTGGCCGTCCAGCCGGATGCACGGGAACTTCCTCTCCCCCAGGGCCGGATCGCGGTATGCGTACGAGCTGCGGTTCGACCGATCAGCGAGCGCGCGCACCTGGAACCAATGCACCGAGGCCACTTCGGGGCTGGCGATCCGGGCGTGGGCGGCGGGATCCGACTGGAAGACGAAAGGCCAGATCGTGATGACCGGCAGGCGAACCCCCAGGGGCCGCATCGGCTCGATCCTGCCCAACGGGTGGCCATCCACATCCAGGCGTAGCCCCGTTTCCTCACGCGCCTCGCGCACGGCGGCGGCCATCAACCCGGGATCCGCCGCGTCCAGGCTTCCTCCCGGCAACGCCATCTGCCCCGACCACGGATCGCGAGAGGAGTCCGCCCTTCTGATCGCCAGCACCTCGCAACGGTCGACCCGAGGGTCCGTAACGCCGGGCGGCGGACGCAGCACGAGCGCAACCGCGGCGTTCTTGCGGTGACGATCCGGAAACGCCGAGCTGGTCGGTCCGAATCGGTCGGCCAGCGCGTCCGGAAGCTGCGAGAGGCGCATACCGGGTCTCGTCGCTGACCGTCGTGGCGTCCGGCCTATACGCCGGCGCGGTCGGGTCCCCAGATGTGCTTGTGGAGCTGGGTCTGGAACCGGACCGGCAGTCCGCTCGCCAGGATCGCTGTGGCCAGTTCCTCCATCTCCTCCAGTCCCCAGACCGGCGAGACGAGCAGCGCCCCCAGCGTGCCGGCGCGCACGCGCTCGTCAAGTCCGTGACGGCGGATCACGTCCGCGGCCCATTCGAAGTCGTCCCGGCCGGAGACCACGAACTTGACCTCGTCGCGTTCCGTCAGGTGATCCAGATTGGTCCAGAGGTTGCGGTCGGCTTCGCCCGAGCCCGGGCACTTGAGGTCCATGATCGTGTGGACGCGGTCGTCCAGGACGCTCACGTCGACCGCGCCCGAGGTCTCGACCAGAACGGTGAATCCGTCGTCCAGAAGGCGTGAGGCCAACGTCGCGGCACCCGGCTGAACCAGCGGCTCGCCGCCGGTGATCTCGACCAGCCGGCAGCGCTTCGCGGCCACCGTCTCCACGACTTCGACGATCGACATGCGCGTGCCCCCGTGGAAGGCGTACGCGGTATCGCACCACACGCAGCGCAGCGGGCAGCCCGTCAGGCGCACGAAGGTGCACGGCAGGCCCGCCCAGGTGGACTCCCCCTGGATCGAATGGAAGATCTCCGTCACGCGCACGGACTGCGGCGTCACCCCGATCTCCCCTCTCTCTCCGCCCTGGCCACCACGGCTTCGTTCAGCATTCGTTGCACATCGTTCAGCGTCACGGCCCGGGCAGCGTCCAGCACGGCACCGCGCGTGGGGCCCCACCACTGCAAAGGGCTCTCCACGTGTCCCACGACCCCCAATCCGGTCTCGGCCCAGCGCGGAAAGACGAGGTATCCCGCCACCGGCGCCTTCAGGTCGCCGGTGCGTTCGGTCTCGATGGAAACCGTGTACGGCTGACCGTCGACCGCCTCGAACGCGGGCGGACGGCTATGGACATCGAAATAGCCCCCCAGGGTGCGGTCGTCCTCTCCCGCTCCCGGCCCCGCTGCCGGCTCTGTCACGAACCCACCTCCGTCGTCTCCGTGGTCCCGCCCCCCCACATCGTCCCCTTATGTTAGTGACTACAGCCCGACATCGCCCAAATCCGCGGAGGTCCGAAGGTGCTGGCTGCAGTGTTTCACGAGAACGGCGGCCCCGAGGTCGTCACCGTCGAGGATCTCGACATCCCCCGGCCCGCACCCGGCGAAGTCCGAATCCGGGTTGAGGCCGCGTCCATGAACCACCTGGATCTGTGGATGCGCCGCGGACTTCCGATCGAGATCCCCATGCCCCACATCGGCGGTGCGGACATCGCGGGTGTCGTGGACAAGACCGGTCCCGGCGTCATGCGCACCCTACTCGGCAAGCGCGTGGTCGTGGACCCTTCTCTCCATTACGACTGGTATCGGCTTGCCTCCAGCCTCGGCAGCCGTGCGGAGCCCTTTCAGATCATCGGGGAGCATACGCAGGGCGGCTTCGCGGAGTACGCGGTCGTTCCCGCGGAGAATGTCGTCGAGATCCCCGATCACGTGTCGTCGGCCACCGCCGCCGCTGCCGCGCTGGTAGGCGTGACCGCATGGCACGGACTCACATCGCGGGGCGGTGTTCGCGGGAACGAAAGGGTGCTGATCACGGGTGCGAGCGGTGGCGTGTCCTGCATGGCTGTGCAGTTCGCCAAGCACCTCGGCGCGGAGGTCTACGCGATCACCTCGTCGGAGGAGCGGGTCCGGCAAGTCCGCACATTGGGCGCCGACCACGTCCTTGACCGCACCACGGCCGACTGGAGCAGGGAGGTCTTCAAGGCGACCGGCAAGCGGGGGATCGACGTCTGCCTCGACTCGGTCGGCGAAGCGATCTGGCCTCAACTGGTGAGAAGCCTGGCCGTCGGGGGCCGGCTCGTGTCCTTCGGAGCGACGACCGGTCCCGGCGGAAAGATCGATATCCGGCTCCTCTTCTGGCGCCAGCTCTCGATCCTCGGCTCCACCATGGGCACGCCCGAGGAGTTCCGGAAAACGATGGAGCTTGTCTTCAGCGGGGTGGCGACGCCGCCCATCCACGCGGTGCTGCCGCTTTCAGAGGCGCGGCGGGCACACGAGCTGCTCGAGGCGGGCGATGTCTTCGGCAAGCTCGTGCTGGACCCGAGGCTGCGCCCGGGCGGCGAAGGGGCGGCGGGCTCGGCGACGCCGAGTTCGGAGGACTGAGCCGGGTGGACTTCCGCGAAGCCCAGGATCGCGTGGACGAGTGGATCGGCCGTTTCGAGGAGGGATACTGGCCACCGCTCGCGATCCTCGCCCGTCTTGTTGAGGAGGTCGGGGAACTGTCGCGCGAGATCAATCATCGTTTCGGCTCGAAGCCCAAGCGCGCCGACGAGGGGGAGGCGGAACTCGAACTGGAGATCGCCGACGTTCTCTTCGTACTGGTCTCGCTGGCGAACCAGCAGGGAATCGACCTGGGCGATGCGTTCGAGCGGGTCATGGAAAAGTACGAGCGCCGGGACCGCGGACGATGGACGCCCAAGGTCGGGCCCGGCCCGGCGGGGACCGCTTCGTAACAAAGCTCGCTGGCTGGCTGTCCGCAGAAGCGAGGGCACACTTCGTCCGAATCAACTCCAGCCAGCCTGACATCCATGGACAACGGGGAGACAGACGGAATCCTCGTCGAGCGTGTTCGCCGCGGCGACAGCAGCGCGTTCGATCAGTTGGTCCGGCGGCACCTGAGAACCGCGCACGCGGTGGCCAGGGCCAATCTGGACAACCCCAGCGACGCGGACGGAGTGTGCCAGGATGCTTTCATAAAGGCGTTGCAGCAGATCGACGCATGCCGCAACCCCGACCGATTCGGTGCATGGCTCATGGTCATCGTTCGCAACACCGCGCACAATCGCCGCGACTACAACCGCGTGCGGACCGCGATACCGTTGGAGAAGGCGACGTCTGCCGCGTCGGGCCACGACCCGCTTGCCGACACGGCCAGGTCGGAGCTGCGCGGCCGGCTCCGCGAGGCCATGACGCACCTCACGGAACTGCAGCGCAAGGTGCTCGTCCTCTACGATCTGGAGGGCTGGCGACATGGAGAGATCGCCGCCGAACTCGGCATCTCGGCCGGCTCGTCCCGGGTCCACCTGCATATGGCACGAAAGACGATGAGAAAGCGGCTCGCCGATTCGAGCGGCTTTTGGCCAAGGACAGTCAACGGAGTCATTTGAGATGAACGACCACCAGAACAAGGCGCGGGACTCCGCACCTGCGGGTGCCCGCCATGCCGCCGCGGCCGATCTCGACCCGGAGGCCGACCCGAACCGCTGGGAGGCCCTTGTCGCCCGGATCCTGGCAGAGGCCCGGCCAATGCTGGACGCCCGCCGGCGTCAGGCAACGCTTGCCGGCATACTTGCCGGTTGGCGCCGTCCCGTCATTGCAGCTGCCAGTGGCCTTGCCGCGGCGGCCGTTGCCACGTTGATGCTTCTGCCGAGCGATGGCGGAGCGGAGGAAGTCGCGATGGCCGAAGTGATGGTCCCGTGGTCCGTTGCCGCCTGGATCGAGGGAAGCTATGCGCCAACCGTGGAAGAGCTTGTCGTAGCCGTGGAGGAGTACGCCCCATGAACAGGAGAGCGACCGCCGCCGCACTGCTCGCCGCAGTATTCTTCGCCGGAGCCACCGTAACCCTGGGTGTCCTGCGGATCATGGACAACCGGGCCGAGGCCTACGCCGGAGCAGACACGCGCTCTCGCGATTCCGACCGGCGCCCCGAGGTGGCGAGGCGTCCGGGAACTCTCCGTGGACCGGCTGAGTTCGACCAGTTGGCCCGCATGCAGGTCACCGAACGGATGGCCCGGTCCCTGCAGCTGTCCGATGAGCAGCGGGAGCAGATCGACGCGGCCATGGAACGCTCCCGCGTGGCCGCCCAGCAGGTCATGGAAGGGGTGCTGCCGCGTCTTCGCAGCCAGATGGATTCCCTCCGGATCGAGATCGACGGCATTCTGACCGAGGATCAGCGCGCGGCCTTTCGTGAGTTCCAGAGGCAGGATCGGGAACGCTTTCGCCGATGGACCAGCAGGCGGGGACGGTCGGGCGGCCGGAGGTGACGCCGGGGGCGCCAGCCTTGCCCCCGGTGCGTTTACCCGCATTTTTTCATGGCCGGTCAATCGACCGGCCGGTCCATCGCAGGACCGTTTGCCCGCAGACTCCGGAGAGCCGGCCATCTCTCTCACATGAAGCGTATCCTCATAACCGGAGCCGCCGGGCAGATCGGGACCGAGCTATCCGCAACCTTCCGGACGCGCTACGGACCCGACGCGGTGTTGGCCACGGACATCCGCAATCCCGCGGAGTGGGCCGGAGCGAACCCGGCCGAAGAGCTCGACTCCCTGGACATGCGAGCGTTGCGTGACGCCGTGGGGCGTTTCGCAGCCACCGAGATCTTTCACCTCGCAGCGGTCCTCTCCGCGGCCGCCGAGCAGGATCCGGCGCGCGCCTACCGAGTCAACATGGGCTCGCTCCTGAACGTGTTGCAGGTCGCGGCCGAGACGGGCTGCCGGGTCTTCACGCCCAGTTCGATTGCGGTCTTCGGTCCGGAGACGCCGCGTGATCCGGCACCGCAGTCCACCCTGCAGCGGCCCACGACCATGTACGGCGTGACCAAGGTCGCCGGCGAACTTCTGTGCGACTACTACCACACCCGTTTCGGAGTCGACGCCCGCGGACTCCGCTTCCCGGGACTCGTTTCCTACACGGCTCCTCCGGGCGGCGGCACAACCGACTACGCCGTCGACATCTTCCGCTGCGCGCTAACCGAGGGCCGCTACACCTGCTTCCTGAAGCCGGACACGCGCATGGACATGTTGTACATGCCCGACGCGATGCGCGCGATCGTCGAGCTGATGGAGGCACCGTCCGAGGCGCTGGTCCACCGCAACGCATTCAACGTCACGGGCATGCACTTCACCCCGGCCGAGCTCGCGGAAGCGATACGCGTGCACCTGCCCGATTTCGAAATCGCCTACGAGCCGGATCCCTTGCGCCAGGCCATCGCGGATTCGTGGCCCGCCCGTCTCGACGACTCGGAGGCGTTCGAACAGTGGGGCTGGCGCGCCGAATTCGGGCTTCCGGAGATGGTCGCGGACATGTTCAGGGGACTGAGAGGCCAACTCGCCCGCGAGGGATCGGGCTCAGCACGGAGGTAAGCGACAACATGCCGATGGATCGCCTGACCGACGTGGTGAATGGCCTGGTCGCCGGAATGGAAGAGGCGGGTACGGCAAAGGGAGCCGAAGTCGTCGTCCGTGAGGTGGTCCCGCCGCGGGACGGACACGGACCCCGGTTCCTCCTGGAAGGGCAGGGCGACAAGCCGTTCATCCGCATGAATGCCAACTCATACCTGGGTCTCAGCCTGCACCCCGAGGTAATCGAGGCCGAAGAGGTCACGGCGCGTGCGATGGGCGCCGGGCCGGGCGCGGTCCGCTTCATCGCCGGAACCCACACCCCGCACATCGAGTTGGAGCGCGCGCTGGCGGCGTTTCACGGCCGCGAAGAGGGGATGATCTTCTCCTCGGCCTACGCGGCGGTCGTGAGCGCGCTCGTGTCGCTGACCGACAAGACTACCTTCCTGCTGTCCGACGAACTCAATCACAACTGCATCATCAACGCGATCCGGATGTCGCGTCCGGCTGGGAAGGCGATCTACCCGCACCTGGATCTGGCCACGCTGGATCGCCAACTGGACGAAGCGAAGGGTGTCGCGCGCCGGGCGATCGTCGTCACCGACGGCATCTTCTCGATGCGGGGGGACCACGCCCCGGTGGACGAGATCTTGGACATCGCGAGGAAGCACGACCCCGACTATCCCGAGAACGTGGTGGTGGTGGTTGACGACTCCCACGGTGTCGGCTCGTTCGGGGCCACCGGCAGGGGCACGGAGGAATACACGGGCAGCCCGCCCTGCGACCTGCTCGTGGGCACCCTGGGCAAGGCGTTCGGCGTCAACGGCGGCTACGTCGTGTCGAGTGCCCCGGTGATCCGCTTTCTGCGCGAGTCTTCGCCGTTGTACATCTACTCGAATCCCATCACCGCCGGCGAAGCCGCAGCCGCGCGGAAGTCGCTGGAGATCCTGCAGGGACCGGAAGGCGGGGCCCGGCTGAGGCACCTGCGCAACCTCACGAAGCGCTTCGAATCCGGGCTCGTCTCGCGGGGCTTCGAGATCATCCCGGGCGATCACCCCATCGTCCCCATCATGGTGCGCGACACGACCGAGACCCGCCGCCTGGTCGCCGCCCTCTTCGACGCCGGCGTCCTGGCCACGGGTCTCGCGTTCCCCGTCGTTCCGCGCGGCGACGAGTCGATCCGCTTCCAGATCAACGCCGACCACACCGAGGCCGGGATCGACTACGTCCTGGCCGCGCTTGAAGGAGCCCGCCAAGCCCCCTGATCGCGCCACCGCCCAACCGGACCCGACACGCAGTGCGCATTGCCATCATCTCCGACATCCACGGCAACCTGCCCGCCCTGGAGGCGGTTCTCGCCGACATCGCGTCCCGGGACGTCAACGCCACGTATCACCTCGGAGATCTAGTCGGCTACGGCCCTTGGCCCAACGAGGTCATCGAACGGATCCGCTCGGACAGCATCGCGGGGGTGGCGGGCAACTACGACACGACGGTCGCGCTCGGCCACCCGAGCTGCGGCTGCCAGCACGACGATCCCCGTCACCGGGAGCTCTCGGCCTTGAGCTACCGCTGGACCCGCGACAACATCACGGCCAGCAACCGGCGCTACCTGGCCAGCCTCCCGTTTCGCCTCGATCTGCGACCGTTCGGCGGCCATGCGCCCGGGCGCACCCTGATCCTCGTGCATGGCGCCGCCACGCTGAACACCGTCTACTGGCGCGAGGACCGGTCCGACCGCTTCTGCGACGAGATGATCGCCCTGCTCCGCGCCCGCGAAGGCGACGCGATCTTCTTCGGTCACACCCACAAGCCGTGGACCAGCACATTCAACGGCCGGACCTTGGTGAACACCGGCTCGGCGGGCAGGCCCAAGGACGGTGACCCGCGCGGTTCCTACGCGCTCGTGCACTTCGCCAACGACGAGATCGAGGTCCGTTGCCCCCGCGTCTCCTACGACCTGGATCGCGCCGTCGCGGCGATCGAAGCGGCGGGGTTGCCCGCCGAACTGGGGATCGTCCTCAGGACCGGCGGAACGCTCTAGCATCGCGCCCCAGGACTTCCCAAGCCGCCGAGAGTGCCGAGGCGCCGGGTCCTCGGTGCGACGCTAGTTCCAGGGTCTCACGCGCAGGAAGAAGGACCCGCCGAACCGCGTATAGTACGCCCCGCTGATGTTCGTCTCCACCTTCTGCCAGCCGAACTGGAACGCGCCCGAAACCCGCTCACCCAAGTGCCTGGTCAAATCGGCGTACAGCATCGAGGCGTTGTCCGCCTCTTCCCCCGGGACCAGGGCGTCCTGACCGGGCTGAATGAAGCGCTTGCGCGCCAGAGTGCCATAGAGGCCGACCTGCGTCTTCTCTCCCAGAATCCAGTCGGCCCGGCCGCTCAGGCGCGCGGCGTTGTATTCCACCCGCAGCGACGTCGAGCGGCTGCGCGTTCCTTCCAGCGTGAACTCGAGCGACAGCCGCTCCCACCTTCCCTGGAAGGCGGCGCCCGCACCCAGGGCATGGTCGATTCGGGTCGAACCCTGCCCCTGTTGCGGATAGCTGTGATAGCTGTAGCTGCTGAATAGCCGCAGGCCCCAGGAGTCGTTTCGATCAAGCTCCGCCGGACTGCGGTAGATCTTCCTGACGCCCGCATTCACCACCAGCGAGGACCGGTCCAGCAGGTCCAGCGCGGGCAGCACCTTCGGGGCCGCGTAGTCGGCGATCTCTCCCTCGACGCCGACATCGAGGAAGTCCCGGTACCGGTAGGACACCCCGCTGGTGTAGCGATCGTATCCCGGAGCGAGGTACAGCGGCAACGGGGGCCGGTCGGCAATGCTCCTGAACCGTGCCCCCGCATCGGCCGTCAGGGTCCCGCCCCGGATCAGGCGCTGATACATCGTTTCCACGCTTCCGCTGTGCTCGCGGGGCGCGTAGTTGCGCAGCTGGAAGCCGCCTGTCGCGAACTGGCGGATCCCACCGTCAAAGGCCATGTCCAGGGTCTGGTTCTCGCGGCCCATGAGCCGCAGGATGCCGCGGACACTTACCTCTCCCACGCCGGCCACCGCCCTCTCGGTCGAGTCGATCTGGGGGACCGTTATCGCGGCGAAGTTCCCCAGGTAGCCTTCGAGCGAAGCCCCCTCCGTGATCACGAAGTCACGGAGACGAATCTGACCGTCGGCCTCAGCCGGTATGACGAGGCCGACGCAGATCACGGCGAACGGCAGAAGACATCCGGTCCTCATGGCCTGCGCTCCGCTTCTCTCTGGAAGTCCTCGACCTTCTCCTGAAATCGCTCGATCCGCTCGAGCACCCTGTCCCGGAGCCCGGTCAGCCTGGCTATCCGCGTCTCCAGGGGCTGTAGCGCCAGGTCCACCGCCGTTGTATCGCCGACCGCGGTGGTCGCGCCCGAGCGCGGCATTACCGGAACCACGACGTCGTCGAATCCTGTCAGGCTCGCGTCGAAGTCGGCGCGCGTCCGCTCCCAGCGCTGCCTGTTCTCCAGCTGCGCGATCTTCGCGTCCAGCTCGCCCGACAGGTCTTCGAGGACGGTGATCCTGTTCTGGAGATTGCGGATCTTGAAATTGATCTCTCCACGGGTGTCGTCCGGCTGGACCTGCAGGTCGGGCATCGGCGGCAGCTCCAGCTCCCGCCAGGGGCCCAACTCCGTCTCCGTCTCGCTCTCGACCTCAGCGAGGCGGGCACTGTACAGATTGTACTCCGCGAGCAAATCGGGATTGGAGCCTACGGGGGAGCGCTCCATCTGCTGCACTTGGAGTTCGATCCGCGCCTCCAGCGCGCTGATGAGACCCTCGCTGGCATCGTGCCATTCGTCCTTGCGTATCCGCAGGGCGCTCTCGGCCCGGTCCCTTTCCTGCGAAAGATCCTGGAGCTGTGCGAGGATTTCGGTGGTGCGCCTCTCGTCGTCCGCGGCTTGCGCCCGGCCGTATTCCTCCATGAGCTGTTGCCAGCGGCTTTCGTAGTATTCCCACTCCTGGTACGCGGCCTGGTAGTTCTCCCTGGCCACCTCGTACCTGCCCTCCCAGTCGTCGACGACCTGGGACAGGTTTCCCTGCGCGTCGAGAGCGGCCGGCGCGCCTGCGGCGGCCAGTGCTCCGATCAGCAGCGAGACGGACCAGCGCAAGTACCTCATCAGTCGATGCCGTATTTCTCGATCTTGTAGTACAGCCGGCTCTTCGGAATGCTCAGCAGCCGGGCGGCCTCCGCCTTGGCGCCCCCCGTGCGTGCCAGTGCCTGCCGTATCAGCCTCTCCTCCATGCCCTCCACGGCTCGGCCGAGGTCGACGCCCTCTTCACCCAGGTTTACCACAGACACGCCAGCGCCAGCGCCGTTTGCCAGCAGAGGCAGGTCGCCCTCCTCCAGCTTTTCACCGTCCGCAAGCACAAGGGCCCGCTCGATGACGTTTTCCAGTTCGCGCACGTTCCCCGGCCAGTCGTACTCCTTCAACCGACTCAGCGCGTCCTGACTGATCTCCGTGACGCCGGAACGCGTCCTGGCCCGGAGCTTGCCGATGAAGTGACCGGCGAGGAGCTCGATGTCGTCCTTGCGATCCCTCAGGGGAGGCACCGTCACGGGCACGACGTGGAGGCGGTAGTACAGGTCTTCGCGGAAGCCGTCGCCCGCCAGAAGATCCTCGGCGGGCGTGTTTGTCGCCGCCACGATGCGCACGTCGACCGCGATGGTGTCTTCGCCGCCCACTCGCTCCAGCTCCCGCTCCTGAAGCACGCGCAACAGTCGCACCTGCGTAGCCGGACTGATGGTCGAGATCTCGTCGAGGAAGAGGGTTCCGCCATCCGCCAGCTCGAAGCGGCCGCGCCTCCGCTTCGCCGCGCCGGTGAAAGCGCCGCGCTCATGGCCGAAGAGTTCCGAGTCGAGCAGGCCCTCTGGCAGCGCGCCGCAGTTGACGCGCACGAACGGACCCTTGTGGCGCGCGGAGCGTGCGTGGATCGCGCGCGCGACCAGTTCCTTCCCTGTGCCCGACTCGCCGTACACCATGACCGTGGAGTCGGAACGCGCCACGCGCTCGACGAAGCGCTTGACACGGCTGATGCTCTCGGAGTTGCCCACCATCTCGCCGTACTGGGTGCTGTCGTCTCCCGCCTCGCTCCGCAGGTAGGTGTTCTCGACCCTGAGCGCGAGATTCTCCTGCTGCAGGCGCAACCGCTCGTCACGTTCGCGCAGAATCCGGTCCACCTTGATCCCGAACTCCTCCGACGAGAACGGCTTGGAGATGAAGTCGCAGGCGCCGAGCTTCATCGCCTCGACCGCCCGCTCGACCGTGCCGTGCGCGGTGATCACCAGGACATCGGTGTTCGGCGAGCTGGTCTTCACTTCCTTCAGAACCCTGATCCCGTCGTCCGCCCTGGCCATCTTGAGATCCGTGATGACCAGGTCGGCCCCCGCCTCCTCGAGGATCCGCAGACCTTCGTCCCTGCCCCCCGCGGAGAACGTCTTGTGTCCGCGTCGGCGCATGAGCAACTCCAGCCCTTCGCGAATGGCGTCGTGATCGTCGATGATCAGTACCTGCCTGTGGCCGCTCATTTCGCCACGTCCTCCTCCTGCGCCGCCTGCCGTCGCGCCCCTTCGGTCGGGAGGTCCTCGGGGCCACTGAAGTATACGTGGAACTCGGCGCCGCCCCCAATTCGGTCGTTCCCACCGTCTCCTTCACTCCCGCCGTCCTGCCCCACAAGCTCCACCCGCCCCTGGTTCGCTTCCGCCATCTCCTTGACGATCGCCAGCCCGAGCCCGGCTCCCTGCGCCTTGTCGCCCACAAAGGGCTCGAAGATGCGGTCCCTGATCTCCGCCGGGACCCCCGGGCCGTCGTCGCGCACCGCGATCCGCACCTGGCCGTTGACCATGGCGCCTTCGACCCAGACCGTCTCGCCGGCGTGGGCTGCGTTGCGGAGCAGGTTCAGGACCAGGCGCTTGACCTGACGCGGGTCGGCGTTCGCGAGAAGCGGCTCGGTGGGGAATTCGACATGCAATTCCCCGCCCTTTTCCCTGACCTCCGCCTTGGCCAGTGAGACGGCATCGCCAACGGGATCCCGGACATCGTGCAACTCGAGCTCCGTGCGTCCCGGCCGAGCGAAGCCGAGGAATTCGTTGATAATGCTGTTGAGGCCCACGACCTCTCGCCGCACCCGCCCCAGAATCCGCCGCCGTTCCTCCCGGTCGTCGGTGTCCTGCGCAGCAGCAGCGAAGAGCTCGAGGCCCGCCAACGGGTTCCGGATCTCGTGCGCGACGCGAGAGAGCATTAGTCGCAACTGCTCGTCCCTGCGCCGAATCCCGGTCCTCATGCGCTCCATCGCCCGGGCGAGCCGCCCCACCTCGTCTTCCCCCTCGAGGTCGAAGGGCCGGTCCATCATGCCGCGCTGAATGCGCAGGGCGCCCCTGCTGAGCACCTCCAGACGAGACACGATGCCGGTCGCGAGCCTCCAGCCGATCAGGGCCCCCAGGGCGGCCGCGGCCAGCGAGAGCACGACGATCGTCCATGCCAGCGCGTCCAGCGGTGCCAGGTGATCTTCCGGAATCCGCAGTATGAGGAACGTCTCCCCCGCGTCCAGACGCAGAATTCCGTGCCGGTAGTCGCGTCCGTCCAGGCCGGGAAAGTAGGGTGTCGTCGCGGCTCCGGTTTCATACGCCCGCTGCACCAGTCCCGAGACGACGTACGGTTCGACCCAGCTCAGGCGCTGCAGGATCGCGATGGAGTCGGGCGGATAAGGCGTCACCAGGGCCCTGACCTCCAGGTCGCCGGGACTCCACCGGAAGATGTCCGCTCGGTCCACGACGCCGGAGTTCATCATCCGCCTGAGGTGGTTCTGAAACTCGAACCAGCCGGGCGGCGGATCCTGCCCTTCCTCCAGCAACAGGAGTACCTCGTCCTGCCGAAACAGCGTTTCCTTCGCCAACTCCCCGGCCGACAGCAGCTCACGGTCGAGCTGCTCCTCGAGCGCCCGACGCGCGCCATTCCAGGTCAGCACGCCGCCCAAAGCGCTGATCAGCACCGCGAACGCCACGAAGAAGGCGGTGAACCGGTTTCGCAGAGTCATTGCCCGGAACTCCGGCTACGTGCCGCAGGGGACCCGCTCGGCCCGCACCTCGGGATAGAACGGCTCCGGCGTCTTCGGTGCGACGACGATGTGATACGGCCGGACGATCCGCCTTGCCGGCGCGCAGAAGTCGCCCGGGTTCCTCTCTACGATCTCGATCCTGGTCCCGGTGACACGCTCGTCGTTGCCAATCAGCAGAAGACGCCGCACCTCGACCGAGTCCCCTACCTCCTCGCGCACCCCCACCGCCCCGACCAGGACCATCTCCTCGGCCCAGTCGATCTCCGGCGCCGCCCGGCCGGAGCCCGCCGTGTGCGAATCCCAGAAGGCCATGAACCGATCCTGCGTCTCGGCACCGTCGGAGTCGTCGGGAGCGCGGAACCATATCGGGCTGTCCACCCCGGATCCCGTCTCGGTCCCCTTGTCCAGCGTCCCGTACGGCAGGCTCCCCGAGTACACCGACAGGAAATCCTGGCCCACCGTCCAGTCCCTGATCTTGATCGCCGCCTGAATGATCCGACTCGCGCCCGTGTCCGGCCCGGCCCCCTCGGTCTTCACGTTCCGCAAGGTGCTGGCATCCCCCGCGCAACGGGTCCATTCCCTGCGCTCCTCGCGCCGGGAGTCATAGATCTGCAACGTCACCTTCGTCTTCCCGACGCCGCAGTCCGGCTCCAGGTCCGGCTCCAGGATCGAGTCCACACCGAACACCTTCGCGCCACCGTCGTTGAGCAGCTGGATCAGGCTCGGGTACTGGGCGGCGTAGTGGACCGGCAATCCCGGGTTCCGGCTCAGATTCTCGTCTCCGGTCGCGCCGCGATAGCCGATCTGCTCGAACAGCTTCCAGGCCCCGTCCGAGCTCCATGTCACCACCTGCTGGAGCCAGCCGATATCCCCCTGGAGCGGCACCTCGACCGTGATGCGCACCTCGCCTTCCGACCCGAACCGCAGCAACCCGTTGGGGGGACCAGTGCTCTCGCAGCCCGCCACGAGACCGTAAAACATGGTCAGACCTAGAGTTATGCCTACACGGCGAAATCGGCGCAGGCTTCCTTTCCGCATCCTTTCAGTGTATCTTTGCATCGCCATGTCCGCCATCTCCCGTCTCCGCAATCTACTCTGCGACCGCAGCGTGAGGACAGGTGATTTTACACTGGCCAGCGGCCGTCGTTCGCGGTACTACATCGACGCCCGCCTCACGACGATGACCGGCGAAGGCCAGATTCTCGTCGGCGAAGTTTGCTTCGGGGCCATTCAGGAGGCCGGCTGGACCCCCGAATTCGTGGGCGGCATGACGCTGGGCGCGGACCCCGTCGCCTACGCGATCGCGCACCACGCGACCCGCACCGGCACCGCCCTCGACGCCTTCACGGTCCGCAAGGAGGCCAAGGGGCACGGGACCGGCCGTCAGATCGAGGGCGGCCTCGCCCCCGGGGGGCGCGTCGTCGTGGTCGAGGATTCGGTTACGACCGGAGGAAGCCTGCTCAGGGCGCTCGACGTGGTGGCGGCCCATGGAGCCGTCATCCTTGGAGTGCTGGCCCTGGTCGATCGTCAGGAGGGCGGTGCGGCGCGCTTGGCGGCGGCCGGGTACGACTTTCGCGCGGTCTTTTCGGCCAGGGAACTGCTTTAGGAGCCGCGCACGGGTTCCGCAGGCGGTCCGGCCTGCGGCCCGCAACGTGACGCCGCGTTCACAACCGCGGGTCAGTCGACCAGTCGCAACGGCATGACCAGACACAGGTAGTCCAGGTCGTCGCTGGCGGGCGTCACGGTGGCCGCGCGCTCCGCGCTCTTGAAAGCGAGTCTGACTTCGCCGGGCGGCATGTTCCGCAGAACCTCCAGCAGGTAGTTCGCGTTGAAGCCGATTTCCAGCCCGTCACCCTCGTAGTCCAGCTCCAGTTCGTCGTGCGCCTCGCCCAGATCGGGCGTCATGACGTCGAAGTGTACCCGGTCGGTCTGGAACGACAGCTTCACGCGGCGTGTCTGGTCGCTGGCGAGGACCGCCATCCGGCGCAGGGCCCCCTCCAGGATCTGTCGGTCCACCGTGGCGATCCTGTCGTTGTCCTTGGGAATGACCTGTTCGTAGTTCGGGTACTTGCCCTCGATCAGCCGCGTGTAGACCTCCTTTTCGTCCGAGCGGAACGCCAAGTGGTTGCCGCCTCTCGCGACAGTGAGGGTTCCGTCCTCATCGAACAGCCGCTCCACCTGCCCGAGAGCAATCGGCGGAACGATGAGGTCAGCACTTCCGGCTTCCGTCGAATCCGACTTCACGACCATCTTCGCCAGGCGATGCCCGTTGGTCGCCACCATGCACATCTGCGTGTCCTCGAGCTCCCACAGCACGCCGTTGAGGATGGGCCGACTCTCTTCCGTCGACACCGCGAACGACGTGGTCTTGATCAGCAGGCGCAGCGACTCTTCCGAGACCCTCCAGCCATCCTCGAAGTCGATCGCGGGCAGGTTCGGGAACTCCTCGCTCGGGAGACCGTTGAGCTTGAATCGGCTGTGGCCGCAGGCGATCTCGAGCTGGTCCCCGCGAGCCTGCATGTCCACGGGCTCATCCGGGAGCTCCCGGGTCAGTTCCTGGAGCTTGCGCCCCGGAGCCGTGATCGCGCCGCCCTGCGCCACTTCGGCCGGAACCCTCATCCGGATGGAAACATCCAGATCCGTGCCGCTCAGCCAGACAGCGTTGTCCTCGGCTTCCAGCAGGACGTTGGAGAGCACGGGCAGCGTGGTCTTGGCGGGGATGCTGGCCGAGACTGCGGCGAGCCCTTTGTGGAGGTTCTGCCGAGTGATCGTGAATTTCATGGAAGCCTGTTGGAGAGCGTGGTGGGGAAATGCACGGACAAGGCCGGTCCTCGCCTGTGAAATATGGTATTAAAGATAGATAAACTCATCATCATAGGGGCTGTGAACACTGTGGAAATCGTTCGTGCGGCGGTGTCCGGGAGGGTGGATCCAGTGGGCTGGAGAGCGGAATCCGGCCGGTGTGGAAAGTCGTGGAGAAAACGGAGTTCTCCCACCTCGGATCCGGCCCGCTGTGGAAAAAGGGGGAAATCAGGACGCTTTTCCACGGGGTTTTCCACATTGTGGTAGCGCTGCCACCACATGGGGTGATGATCCCACGCGATGCCTTCCGGCTCACGCCGATTTCGCCAGGGTTTCCCGAAGCTCGTCGACTTTAGCCTGGAAGACACCGTCGGCCTGCAGGCGCGACTCGACCTTGCGGATGGAGTGGATGACCGTGGCATGGTCACGGCCCCCGAAGGCACCCCCGATCCGCGCCAGTGGAAGATCCAGCAGCTCCCGCGTCAGAAACATCGCGACCTGCCTCGGGACGACCAGGTTGCGCGTTCTGCTCCTCGAGGCGAGGGCCTTGCCGGTCACGCCCCAGACATCGGCCACCTTGTCCCGGATACTCTCGGCGTCGAGCGGGCGGCGCTCCTGCGGCTCCGCCATTCCGGCCAGCGCGATGCGCGCGAGGTCGAGGCTGGGCTCCCGCTTCATCACGGAGGCCACCGCCAACAGCTTGATGAGCGCGCCCTCCAGTTCCCGAACGGACGAATGGCAGCAGCGCGCGATCAGGTCGACGACATTCGGCCCGATCGCCAGCTCGCCTTCCTCGGCCTTGCGCTGCAGGATGGCCACGCGGGTCTCGTATTCGGGACGGTCGACCCCGGCCACGAGCCCCCACTCGAAGCGCGAGACAAGCCGGTCCTCGAGGCCCTCGAGTTCCCGCGGGTGACGGTCGCTGGTCAGAACGATCTGGCGGCCGCTGTTGTACAGCACGTTGAAGGTATGGAAGAACTCCTCCTGGGTACGCTCCTTGCCGCGCAGAAACTGGACATCGTCCACCAGCAGCAGGTCGTAGGACCGGTAGCGGCCCCGGAAGGCGTCGGTGGTATGGCTGCCGATCGCGGAGACCATCTCGTTCACGAACTGTTCGGCCGGGATGTAGCAGATGCGGGTGCTGCCGGCCTCGCGCAGCCGATTCGCGATGGCCTGCATCAGATGGGTCTTCCCCAGGCCGGTGCCTCCGTAGAGGAACAGCGGGTTGTAGCTGCGCGCCGGACGCTCCGCAACGGCCATGCTCGCGGCCTGTGCCAGACGGTTGTTCTCGCCTACGATGAAGCGGTCGAAGGTGTAGCGGACGTTGAGCCCCGGTACCGGCCGGGCTGGTGCCGGGGGCGTGTCTGCCGCCGCGTGCCGCTCGCCGTAGGGCGGTGACGGGGGCGGTTCTTCGACCTGCGCGACCGAGATCTCCGGCGTCGAACGCTCCTGGGCCCCGGGTTCCGTGGAGACCCGCAGTTCAACCGGCGCCCCCACGATCGCGCGGGCGATCTCGTGCACCGTGTCGCCGTACTTGTCTTCCAGCCACTCCGCGTGGAAGCGGCTCGGCGCCGCGATGCGCAGGATTCCGTCCGACCAGGAGACCGCCTCCGCGCTGGCAAGCCAGGTGCGGAAAGCCTGTTCGGGGAGGCCGCGCCTGACCTGCCCGAGTATGCGGTCCCAGAGTTCGGTTGCGCCTAGTTCCATACCCTCACGGTGTTCAACAGGGGCGCCAACGTTACGGACGCACACACCCGAAGTCAAACGCCCACCCAAGCCGCGCCGGATCCCTCCCGGGGGGCCCGCTTCCGGTCTCCGGGGCTCCGTGCCGGCGGCTGCGGTTGACCGGGAGTGAGTCGTTCGGATACCTTTAAAGGCTAGCCCGTTATTGGTCGCGCGCCCTTCCTCGCGGATTGGGGGCGACCGTTACCGAGACCGCCACCGCGAGCGGATCAGATGAAACCGACTTACAGGCCCCGTAACCGCAAGCGCTTGAACAAGCATGGCTTTCGGGCGCGCATGAGCACGAAGGCGGGCCGGGCGACACTCAATCGCCGCCGCCGCCGGGGACGACGGTCGCTGGTGGTGCGCATCGGGTCCAAGAATCCCAGGTAGCGGTGCAAGGTGGAGCCGGAGGGCCAGCGGCTCCCCAGGACGGCGCGGATCCGGCGGGGCGGCGAAATCCGGGCCGTATTGCGAAGGGGGGTCCGCGCGCGAACACCAACGCTGGATGTCTACATCCTCCGTGTGCCGTCACGACCGCAGCCGCGCGTCGGATGGGTGGTCCCCAAGCTGGGGAACGGGAGCGTCGCGCGGAACCGTCTCAAGCGCAGGTTGCGGGAGATCGCGCGGACGCGCGTGCTGGGCGCGCTCAGGGCCAGGGCAGTCGGGGTGGATCTGCTGGTGCGGGTTAGAACAAGCGCCTACCGGGCGACGTATCATCAACTCGAGGAGGAGCTGATGAGCGTCGTGGACGGAAAATGGTAGAGGGCCAGCCACAGCGCAGCGCGGGGCTGAACAGCCTCACCGTGCGCTTCATGGTCGGGGCGATCCGGGCGTACCAGGTGACGATTTCGGCATTCAGGACCTCTCCCTGCCGGTACCTGCCGACCTGTTCGGAGTACGCCCGCGTGGCGATCGAGGCATACGGGCCCTGGAGGGGCGGATGGCTCGGCGTCCGGCGCCTGGCGCGGTGTCACCCGTGGGGCGGGCACGGATTTGATCCGGTCCCCGGTGTGGAGACGGGCGAGCGATGAAGACCGGACTGAGGTTCCTCCTGGCGATGTTCCTGATGCTCGGCGTCTTCGTGCTCACGAACCTGCTCTTTCCACCGGTCACCCCCGATCCGGTTTCCGAGCCCCCGGGCGAGCCGGCCGCACCGCAGGCGGGAGAGCCGGGCGTACGCGACGAAATCGGCGTCGACAGGCCCTTCGAAGCACCGCGGGGCGACGATCCGGAGGAGCTGGTCACCGTGGAGACGCCACTGTTCCACCTGACCTTTTCGAACCGCGGCGCCCTGGTGCGCTCGGTCCGCCTCCCCGGTTACGAGTCCTTTCAGCGCGAGGGCGCGGTGGAACTGGTCCCCGAGGGCGTGGACGGCGTCCTCGGCGCGACGTGGCTGTATGGCGGAGGCGCGGACTCGGTCGCCCTGGACCGGTATTCCTACACGGTCAGTCCGGCGGGCGGGATCCGGCTCAGCGAGGGGAGCGGACCCCGTACGCTGACGTTCCGCTACGATTATCCCGAGGGGCAGTTCTTCAGCGAAATCCGGTACACGTTCACGGCGGAGTCGTACCTGGTCGAAGTCGAGGGCGAATTGCCGGAGGTGGAGCGATCCGCGCTGTTCGTGGATCTCGGGCCTGGCCTCGCGATCAATGAACTCCAGGAGTCCGAGGACTGGAGGGCGATGGCGTACCTCGGAAACCACGCGGAGGACGGCACGAGGTCGCGCCCGCTGTCCCGCGTGGACGAGCCGGAGGTGGTGGAGGGCCCGCTCCGGTGGGCGGCCGTCAAGAGCAAGTATTTCGTCCAGGTGATTCTGCCGGGGGACGGCATCTCCGTTGGTGACTATCTCACCGCCATGTGGGCGGAACCGCTGCCGGTGGAAGGCCGGGCCCACGTGCATGTCGCCAGCCCGGTTGGTGACGACGGCAGCTATGCGTACCGGGCGTACCTGGGGCCGATCGAGCGCGAGCGCCTGGTCGCGATCGGAAACGACCTCGAGGAGGTCAACCCCTACGGGTGGCGCATCTTCCGCCCCATCATCCGGCCCCTGGTGGCCGTGATCCTGTGGCTCGTCCGGGTACTGCACGAGAACCTGCTGCTGGGGTACGGCTGGGTGCTGATCGTGATCGGCGTGCTGATGCGCGTTCTCCTGTGGCCGCTGCAGCGCAAGGCGATGCTCGCGCAGGTCAACATGATGAGCGTTCAGCCGCTGGCGCAGGAGATCAAGGAGAAATACCCCAACGACCCGCAGCGGATGCAGCAGGAGACGATGAAGCTGTACAAGGAGCACGGCGTCAACCCGTTGGCGGGGTGTGTACCGATGCTCATTCCCATGCCCATGCTGATTGCGCTGTTCCTGGTCTTCCGGACCACGATCGAGCTCCGTGGCGAGTCGTTCATGTGGCTTCCGGACCTGTCCGCTGCGGACCCCTTCTACATCCTGCCGCTCTCGCTCGGGGCGAGCATGTTCCTGCTGCAGTTCATCATGTACAAGACCAGTCCGGCCCAGGGGATGGCGAACCAGCAGATGAAGATGATGATGTACATCATGCCGGTCTTCATGACCGTGCTCTTCTGGCGGTGGGCGTCGGGACTCAATCTCTACTACGTGACCGTCAACCTCGCGACGATTCCGCAGCAGGTCCTGATCGCCAAGGAGAGAAGGAAGATGCAGGCGGCGGGTCCGGTGAAGCGCGCACGCTGACGGCTGGCAGGGTGGTGCTCCCGTGGATTCCGGCGTGGTGCCCGACACGATCGTGGCCCTGGCGACGGCTCCCGGGTTCGGCGCCATCGCGCTGGTGCGCCTCTCCGGATCCGACGCGCTACGGATCGCGGGGGAACTGACCGGGGACCCCCAGGTCGCCACCGCCGCGTGGGCGGAACGAACCAGCCGTCTCCGCACCCTGAGCCGCCCGGGCTCCGGCGAGACCCTCGACCGGGCGCTGGTGACCGTGTACCGGGCGCCGGCGAGCTACACCGGCGAAGACATGGTGGAGATCTCGACGCACGGCGGCCACTCGATCCCCGGGAATGTGGTCGCCGCGTGCATCGCGCTGGGAGCCCGCAAGGCGAGACGGGGCGAATTCACCGAGCGCGCGTACCTGAACGGCAAGCTGGATCTGACCCAGGCGGAAGCGGTCGCGGATCTGGTTGCGGCGCGCTCCGAGAAGGGCCGGACCGTGGCCCTGCACCAGCTGGAACGGGGACTCGGCGCGAGGATCGCCGCCCTGCGAGAGGACGTGGTTGGGCTCGCCGCCCTGCTGGTGCAGCACATCGATTTCCCCGAGGAGGACGACGCCCCGACGCCCCTGGACGCCATCGCGGAGAGGGCCGCCAACGTCGCGCGCGACATGGGCGTGATCCTGGCCACGGCTCCGTCCGGCGAGCTGCTGAGGGAGGGGGCGGTGACGGTGCTGGCCGGTCGTCCCAATTCCGGTAAGTCCAGTCTGTTCAATGCTTTAGTGGGACAGGAGCGTGCAATTGTCACGGACGTTCCGGGTACAACGCGCGACGCGATCGAAGCCGTTGTGGAGGTCGACGGGTTTCCATTCCGCCTGGTCGATACGGCCGGGTTGCGCGGCGATGCGGGTACGGTGGAGCGACTGGGTATCGAGGTCGCACGCCGCTACCTGGCCGGGGCCGATGTCGTGCTGTACTGCAGGGAAGCGGGGCGTGCTGCCGCGGGAAAGGGGGAAGAGGAGTTTCTGGCGTCGGTCGGGTCGCCGGTGATCGTGGTGAGGACGAAGTGGGACCTTGCCGGGCCAGGAAAGGCGCCGTGGGACGGGGAGGTGGCGGTCTCGGTGGAGTCGGGCGAGGGGCTCGCCAAACTGAGGGGCATGCTGCGCGCACTCGTGTTCCAGGGTATCGTGGAGAATCGCGACGAGGTACCGGTGGTCACCAATCGACGGCAGGCCGAGTTGTTGCGGGTGGCGCGAGCCGAGGTGGAGGCCTTCGCCGAAGCGCTCTCGGCGGAGATTCCGCCCGAGGTCGCGTCTGCCCACCTCAAGTCCGCCGAGAGCGCGCTCGAGGAGATCCTCGGCGTGATCGCGCCGGACGACGTGCTCGATCGGGTGTTCAGGGACTTCTGCATAGGAAAGTGAGCGGTGCGGCTTCGCTATGACGTGATCGTGGTCGGCGGGGGCCACGCGGGGACCGAGGCCGCCGCCGCGGCCGCGCGCCTGGGCGCCAGGACGGTCCTCGTGACCCCGGACCTGACCCGGATTGCGCAGATGAGCTGCAATCCCGCGATCGGCGGCGTCGCAAAGGGGACCGTAGCCCGCGAGGTCGGCGCCCTCGGCGGGGTCATGGCGCGGGCCACGGACGCTACTCGTATACACTTTCGTATGCTGAACCGCTCCAAGGGTCCGGCGGTCTGGGGACCACGCGCCCAGTGCGACCGGGCCCGGTATCCGGTGGCCGTCCGGCGCATTCTCGACGGACTTGAGGACCTCGATCTCTTCCAGGAGATGGTCACGGGCCTGTTGGTGGACGACGACCGCGTCCAGGGTGTTGTCACGCGCGGAGGCGTGGTTTTCGAGGGCCCGACCGTCGTTGTCACGGCCGGGACGTTTCTCCGGGGCAGGATCCACGTGGGGGGCAGCAGCGCGCACGGGGCGGGGCGGGCGGGCGAAGGCCCCTCGATCGACCTCGCCGAAGCGCTTGAGGAGCGCGGCCTGGAAGTGGCACGCTTCAAGACGGGGACGCCACCACGGGTTGACGGGCGCTCGGTGGATTTGTCGCGCTGCGAGCGGCAGGACGGGGAGGACAGCGCATTCCGCTTCTGCTTCTACAGCCGCGAACCCATACCCGCGCAGCGGCCCTGCTGGATCACCTGGTGCGGAGCGGGACTGAAGCGCATCGTTACCGCAAACCTTTCTCGCAGTGCACTTTACGGCGGTGAGATATCGGGACGGGGCCCGCGGTATTGTCCGTCCATCGAGGACAAGGTGGTGCGGTTCCCGGACGTCGCACGTCACCAGGTCTTCCTGGAACCGGAAGGGCTGGATACGACCGAACTGTACGTCAACGGCCTCTCGACCTCACTCCCGCCCGAGGTGCAGCTCGCATTCCTCCGGTCGATTCCCGGCCTGGAGGAAGCAAGGATGACCAAACCCGGGTACGCGATCGAATACGACTACTTCCCCCCGTATCAACTGCGGCACACCCTGGAGGTGCGTTGCATTCCCGGACTGTACTTCGCCGGACAGATCAACGGAACAACGGGCTATGAGGAAGCCGCCGGGCAGGGGCTTGTGGCGGGCACCAACGCGGCGCTCGACGTGCTGCGCAGGGATCCGTTCGTGGTCGAGAGGGACCAGGGCTACATCGGGGTCCTGATCGACGATCTGGTCACAAAGGGGGTGGACGAGCCCTACCGGCTCTTCACCTCCAGGGCCGAATTCCGCCTGTTGCTCCGCCAGGACAACGGTCCGAGCCGCCTGGGGACCCTTGCCCGGGAGGTGGGGCTTCTGACGCCCGAACAGGAATCGGCGCTGGAGGCCCGTCTGGGCGAGGAATCGCGTGCGATGGCATGGTTCCGAGGCGAGGCCATGCAGCCGGCGACGGTGAATCCCACGCTGGAACGGGCTGGAAGCCATCCTATCGACCGTCCGCGCCGGGCCAGGGACATCCTGCGTCGGCCGCGGGTGACCGCGGAAGACCTCCTGCGTGCGGCCGGGGATGCAGCCCCAAGCTTTGACCCCGACGTGCTGGCAACCGTCGAGATCGATACCAAGTACGAGGGATACGTGCGCCGAGAGCTGGAACGGGCGGCCAAACTGCGGACGCAGGCCGAATTCGCCATCCCGGAAGACGCGCCCTTCAGGAGCTTCGCCACGCTGTCGATCGAAGCGCGCCAGAAGCTCGAGAAGATACGGCCGCGGAGCCTGGCCCAGGCAGGCAGGATCCCCGGCGTCTCGCCCGCCGACCTGCAGAACCTCGTGATGGAGATCCGCAGAATGCCGAACCGCCGTACGGCAGCCGGAAGTCCGGCAATGGCAGCGGATGGTCGGTCTCGCCAACCGGCAAAGGATGCCGGGCCGCCGCCGAACCGGCCTCCTCCTGCCTGACCCTCGGGTGGGGCCGGGTTGTTCCACGTGGAACATTCGCCGGGGCGACCCGTTGACCGCCCTTTTGTTCCACGTGGAACACGGGACGGTTAGATTCCGGAGTCGATAGCCGTTTCGTCGTTCCCGGGATCCCAAGGAAAACGCCGCGCCTTGAACCGAATCATCGCTCTCGCCAACCAGAAGGGCGGCGTTGGCAAGACCACGACTGCGGTCAACCTCGGTGCAAGCCTGGCTCGTGACGGTGCCCGGGTGCTGCTCGTGGACATGGATCCACAGGGGAACGCGTCCAGCGGCCTGGGCATCATCCAGCGCGACAACATCCCTACCGTGTATGACGTGCTGGTCCGGGGGCTTCCCGCATTTCGAGCGGTCCTTCGATCCGACGGGCGCGCGAATCTCGACGTGATTCCGGCCAACCGCGATCTCGTGGGGGCCGAGGTCGAGCTGGTCGGCGTTCGGGATCGTGAGACGATCCTTCGCGACACCCTGGCGCCGCTCGCGGCCGACTACGACTTCGTCTTCATCGACTGCCCCCCGTCGCTGGGCCTACTGACGCTGAATACGCTCGCGGCGGCCGACTCGGTCCTGATCCCGATTCAGTGCGAATTCTACGCCCTCGAAGGGCTTACCCAACTGCTGAACACGATCGGTCTGGTACAGAGAGGCCTGAATCCGGGCCTGGAAGTCGAGGGCGTGCTCCTCACCATGTACGACCAGCGCCTCAGTCTTTCGCGCCAGGTCGCTACCGAGGCGAAACGCTACTTCGGCGAGAAGGTATTTGACACGGTGATCACGCGGAATGTCAGCATCGCCGAGGCGCCGGGGTTCGGACAGCCGGTGACGGACTACGAGCCCTCGTCGGTGGGCGCACGCCGTTACGCGTCGCTCGCCAGGGAGATTCGGGGCAGGACGGGGCTTGCACACAATCACAGGAGCTGAGTGTTCATGAACCGAGGCGACCGACTTGGAAGAGGGCTCGGCGCCCTCCTGGGCGACTATATGCAGGAGCCGGTTGCGGCGGGATCCGAACCGGATGCGCCGACCACGGTTCCGGTCCGCTCCGTGGCCGCCAACCCGTACCAGCCGCGGAGGCAGTTCCGCACCGCCGAGCTGAGCGAACTCGCCGCCTCCATACGGGTCAACGGACTGCTTCAGCCGGTGCTTGTGCGAAGGTCGCCTTCCGGCCGAACCTACCAGCTGGTGGCGGGCGAGCGGAGGCTTCGCGCCGTCAAGCTGTTGGGCTGGACCGAGATACCGGCACAGGTGCGCGAGGTCGACGATCGCACACTGCTCGTTCTCGCGCTCGTCGAGAACATCCAGCGCGAAGATCTCGGGCCGCTGGAGGAAGCCAATGCCTACGGGATACTTCGGGATACGTTCGGGTACGGGCAGCGCGAAGTGGCTGAGGCCGTAGGCAAGAGCCGGTCCACCGTGGCGAACGTGCTGCGTCTGCTGACACTCCCTCCCTCCGTTCGGCGCCTGCTTGAGGAAGGGGCTCTGACCATGGGGCACGCCAGGGCGATCCTGGGGGTGGACGATCCGGTGAAGGCCGCGGATCTGGCGCGGCAAGCGGTCGCCGAATCCTGGTCGGTGCGCGAAACGGAACGCCGGGTTCGGGAACTGGCCGCCGGCGGGGAGTCACCTGCCCGGGAGCCTTCGGACGAGGCGCCGGAACGGGATCCCGCGATCGGCGTCCTGGAGGAGGCGCTCAGCGATCACTTGGACGCGCGCGTCGGCATCCAGTGGCGGGGCCGCGGCAACGGTGCCATCCGCATATCGTTTCGTGGAGCGCGAGAGCTGGAAAGGGTTTTCGCCGCCGTGACCGGAAAGGAAGCGGCCGAGATAGTTGGCTGAACCGCGTCCGGCCCGACAATATGTAGGGGTGTATCACAGCGGACCGGGCACGGAGTCGGGAGCATAGGTGGACGGCAAGGACGGCATATCGATCATCGTGGTGCGTGGCGACACGGAACAACCGCGCACCATCACACTGTCCCCGCGTCGTGTGGTGGCCGTCAAGGTTGCCGCGGTGGCGCTGGGAGTCCTGATCGTGGCGATGGCGGCGAGCTGGTCGGCCCTGGCCAGCCGCGCGGCAAGAACCGCTGTTCTCCAGCAACAGAACGACTCGCTGATGGCCCGGCACCTGCGGATGGATTCGCTGGCCAGTCGATTGGCGGCCTCCGAGGCGCGACAGGACAACTTGCGCCAGTTGATCGGGATCGACAGCTCCCGCGATTCCGCCCTCTGGCTCACGAATCGCGGGGTGGCGGGCGGGAGCGCCGGCGGATTGGGCGAAGGAGCCGCGACCGAGCCGACCGCCTGGCCGCTTACGACACAGGGGTTCGTCACGCGGTCCGATGGCGGGGCCAGCGACCATCCGGGAATCGACATCGCGGTAGCGAGCGGCTCGTACGTCAGAGCGGCGGGCGGAGGCGTTGTTGTTGACGCGGCGAACGATCCCGTCTACGGTCTCTTCGTTCTCATCGATCACGGCAATGGCTGGCGCACCAGGTACGGCCATGCCTCCTATCTGGTCGCGGAACGGGGCCGGCAGGTTCGGCAGGGAGAGGTGGTCGCCCTGTCGGGTTCGACGGGTCGGTCTACCGCGCCCCATCTTCATTTCGAGATATTGAGAAACGGCAGGCCAATCGATCCATTGTCGATGGTGACACCGCCATAGTGGGGCGGTTCTCCGGAAGATCACCCGTATCCCAAGGAAGGAAGACGTTTGGAAGCCATGGCACGAAAAGGACCCACCCCAGCGTCATCGCCCGAACAGGTCATCTCCATCGTCGGGCCCGGACTGCGCGTCGTCGGTGATTGCGACACGACCGACACGATCCGTATCGAAGGGCATATCGAAGGGTCGGTCCGCGCCCACAAGGCGGTCGTGATCGGAAAGGCGGGACGGGTCAACGGCGACATTCACACTCAGGACGCCGTGATCGCGGGCACCGTGAAGGGTTCGCTGATCGTGGAGTCCCGTCTGGAGCTGCAGGCGACCTGTCACATCGACGGTGAAATCAGCGCCGCGCGCCTCCAGCTCGAGGAAGGCGGGGTCGTAAACGGCACCATCAGTGTCGGTCGCAAGGACGCAGGGGTGGCGATCGACCCGGGGGCGGCAGGTGCCGACCGGCCCAAGGGCGCGGGGACCGGGCAGGCGGGGAAGGTGCTGGGCGTCGGCGGTAAGGTGAAGGTCTAGCACCGCGGGACAGCCACGACGCGGAGATCGGCGGTCATGCCTTCCCTGGCGCTGGCGGAGATCGCCGGGTTCCTCGACGACTACCTTGCGGTCCCGGGTTTTCCCGACTATCCGAACGCCCTCAACGGCGTTCAGGTCGAGAATTCCGGGCCGATACGAAGGGTCGCCGCCGCGGTCGACGCCAGCCAGGCGGTGATCGACGCGGCGAAGGACTGGGCCGACCTTCTCATTGTTCATCACGGCCTGTTCTGGGCCGGCCTGCAGCCGCTGACCGGACCCCGCTTCGGTCGCGTGAAGGCCCTGGTCGAGACGAACACCGCCCTCTACAGCGCCCATCTGCCGCTGGACGCCCACGCCGAGGTGGGGAACTCGGCGGTACTGGCCCGGAAGCTGGGGGTCGCGAGCCTGGAGCCGTTCGGCGACTTCCAGGGAACCGCGGTGGGCTGGAAGGGGGTCGTCGATGCACCGCTGGAGGCACTGGCACGCAGTCTCGAGGAGGCTACGGGCACACGCCCGCAGATCCTCCCGGGAGGACCCGGGCACGTGAGGACGGCGGCCGTGGTCACCGGTGCGGGAGCCTCGACGTTGTCGGAGGCGGCTGCCGCGGGGCTGGATCTGCTGGTTACCGGAGAGGCCCAGCACCATCATGCCATCGAGGCCGCCGAACTCGGCGTCTCGGTTGCGCTCGGCGGCCACTACGCGACCGAGACCTGGGGCGTCAAGGCCCTCGCCAGCCTCCTCGAGCAACGTTTCGGAATCGAGGGCCGTTTCGTAGACTCGCCTACGGGACTGTAACAGGCACACGAACCAGGAGTTGGCATGCGCCCTTCACCACTGACCCCGACCCGGGCACGGCACGGCGCCCCATTCGCGATCGCCCTTCTCGCGGCCCTGCTGCCGGCGGCCCTGACCGCCCAGGTGCCGACCCCGGCCGAGCATTTCGGCTTCCGTCTGGGTGCCGAGGGCAGACTCGCCAACTGGGACGACCTGACGTCGTACTACGAGGCTCTCGCGCGGACGAGCGACCGCGTCGCCGTGGACACTCTCGGCCCCACCACGCGGGGACGGCCGTTCGTCATGCTGACCATCACGAGCCCAGCGAACCACGCCCGCCTGGCGGAGCTGCACCGCATCCAGCGCAGCCTTGCCGACCCCCGCACGGTCGGCGGCGACGAACTCGAGCGCCTGCTGGACGCGGGCCGCACGGTCGTCATGATCACCCATGCCATCCACTCCACCGAGGTCGGCAGCGCGCAGTCCGCCGCCAAGCTCGCACACCACCTGGCCTCGTCCGCCGACGAGCGCGTCAGCGAGATCCTCGACAACGTGATCCTCCTGCAGATCCCGTCGCTCAACCCCGACGGCACCCAGTGGGTGAACGACTTCTACAACGAGCACGCCGGCACCGAGTTCGAAGGGCAGGCGCCCCCCTGGCTCTACCACTTCTACACCGGCCACGACAACAACCGCGACTGGTACACCTTCTATCAGAACGAAACGCAGCACACCGTCCGGGCCCAGAACGACTGGCACCCGCAGATCGTGCACGACATCCACCAGATGGGCGGGAGCGGCGCGCGCATCTTCTTCCCGCCCTACATCGACCCGATGGAACCCAACGTCGATCCCGGCCTGATCTCGGCAGTGAACCAGCTCGGTGCCTACATGGCTGCGGAACTGACTTCTCAGGGAAAGAAGGGCGTCGTCATCAACGCGATCTACGACGGCTTTCATCCCGGGCGCGCGTACATGCACTACCACGGAGGGGCTCGAATCCTCAGCGAGACCGCGTCCGCACAACTGGCCACCACCGTGAACGTGCCGCGCGAAGTGGTGCAGGGCGGCCGCGAGTACGATGCCGGCCGGGCGAACTGGAAGTTCCCCTGGCCCTGGGAAGGAGGCGAGTGGGGGCTTCCCGACATCGTCGAGTACCAGTTCTCGGGCGCGATGGCGCTGCTGGTCAACGCCGCGAAGAACCGCCGCTTCTGGCTGGAGAACTTCTACCGCGTGGGCGAGCGGGCCGTCGCGGGATGGGACGAGTGGCCCGCCGCCTGGGTGATCCCGGCGGGTCAGGAGAACCGGGTCGGGGTCGAAAGCGTACTGCGCATCCTGACGATGGGCGATGTCGAGGTGCGCCGCGCCGAGTCGGACTTCACGGCCGGGGGCGCGTCCTATCCCGCCGGGTCGCACGTGGTGGTGATGCGGCAGCCGTACGCGGCCTTCGCGCAGACGCTCCTGACGGAGCAGGAATACCCGGACATGCGCGAATACCCCGGCGGCCCGCCGAAGCGCCCCTACGACGTGACCGCGCACACGCTGCCGCTGTTGATGGAAATCGAGGCGGCCGCGCTGGACGCCGAGCCCGACGTAGTGCTGAGCGATCCGATCCCGGTGCAGGGCGTCGACTACGAGCTGCCTGCGTCGCTAGCCGGCGCGGATGCCCCGCGGATCGCGCTGTACAAGGGGCACCAGGAGCCCATGATCGCCGGGTGGACGCGGTGGATGTTCGACCGGCACGAGATGGTGTACGACTCGCTGCACGACGCGCGCGTCCGGGCGGGGTCGCTGGGCGACGACTACGACGTGCTGATCTTCCAGAGCCAGTCGGACCGGTCGATCAGCCGGGGGCGCCTGCCGGGGTCGCTGCCGGAGCAGTACACGGGGGGCATCGGCGAGGAAGGCCGGGCCGCCGTGCGCGAATTCGTGGAGTCCGGCGGACGGCTGGTGGTGATGGAGGAAGCGGCCGAGTTTGCGATCGGGCTTTTCGGGCTGGACGTGGGCGATCCCGTGGAGGGGCTGTCCAACACGGAATTCTACGTGCCCGGATCGATCGTGCGCGTGGACCTCGAACCGGACCCGGTGTCGTCCGGCTACGACGGTTCGACGGCGGCGTGGTACTGGCGGAGCAGCCGGGCCTTTGTGGTCGACGACGAGCGCGTGGACGTGCTGGGACGGTACGGCGGGGCCGATCCCGTGATCGCCGGGTGGATCCTGGGGCCCGAGAGGCTGGCCGGGCAGGCGGCGCTCCTGCGCGCACGCGTTGGCCAGGGTGAAGTCATCCTCTTCGGGTTCCAGCCGAACTACCGGGGGCAGAGCATCGTGACGTGGCCGCTGCTCTTTAACGCCATCGCCGGCGCGAGGCTCGTCGGATGAACGAACCAGGCGTTGCGTGCCCGACCTGCAACTACCGGGAGCGTTCGGCGGGAGCCAATTTCTGCTCGCAGTGCGGCGGTGCCCTGCGGGGCCCGCCGTGCCCCGACTGCGGAGCCGGCTCGGAGCCCGGGAACCGCTTTTGCACCCAGTGCGGAGTGCCTCTGGGAAAACGGGGCGCGCGGCGGCGGGCTGTGGGAGCGGGCGCAGCGGGGACAGGTCCCGCGGCGGGTGGCACAACGGCGGCAGGTGCCGCGGAAACGGACGCCGGGCCACGTACGGCCTGGCTTCCCTGGGCGGCCACGGGGACCCTTGCGTTGGTTGTTATCGTTGTATTAGTTGTGCGCGACGGCGGCCGCGAAATCACCATGTCTCCTCCTCCGGCGGCTCCGGCGGGGACGCTTGGGCCCACGTCGGCCATCGATCTGAACTCAATGACTCCCCGACAGGCCGCCGACCGCCTCTTCCGGCGGGTCATGGGCGCGGTCGAAGCCGGCGATCAGGCCGAGGCGAACCTCTTTCTCCCGATGGCCATCGCCTCGTATGACCTGATTGACGCCCTGAGTCTCGACGACCGCTTCCATCTCTCTCTCCTCCACGCGGTGGCCGAAGACGGCCCGTCGGCGCTGGCCGTCGCCGAGGCGGGACTCGCGTTTCGGCCCACCCACCTGCTGTGCCTCGCCGCGGCCGCCGAGGCCGCGCTGCTGATGGGCGACGACGAACGGGCAGCGGGCTACTACCAGACCCTCGTGGATGTCTACGACGACGAGATCGGTGCGGGGCTGGAAGAGTACGGTACGGGCGCAACCGGCCACGCCAGCCTGCTGCCGCAGTTGCGGGCCGAGGCGATGGCCTTCCTCGCGGGTTCGGATCAGGGATGATCCAGTCGCCCCTGGCGCTCGCCGCCGTCATTGCCGCGGCCACTGCGCTCGCCTTCTGGCTCGACTACCGCTTTCCGGCGCTGGGGAAGATCGGCGCGTCCATGCTGGCGATCATCTTCGGCGCGATCCTGTCCAACACCGGGCTCGTGCCGGTGAGTTCGGTGGTCTACGACATCGTGCTCGGGCCGGTCACATCGGTGTCGATCGCGTGGCTGCTGCTGTCGGTCGACCTGCGCGACCTGGCGAAGGCGGGTCCGCGCATGACGGGCGCGTTCGCGATCGCGGTAACCGGGACGGTCCTGGGGGCGCTGGTGGCCGCCGCAGTGTACGGGTCGCAATTCGGTGACGACACCTGGCGGATCGCCGGCGCGCTGACCGGCACCTATTCGGGCGGCTCGGTGAACTTCGTGTCGGTGGGCCGCGAGGTCGGGCTGACAGGGACGCTCTTCGCGGGGCTGAACGCGGCCGACGCGGTCATGACGGCACTGTGGCTGGCGGCCACCCTCATGCTGCCGGTGTGGCTTGGCCGCTTCTACGCGCCCGTGACCGAGGGGAGCGATGATGGGGCTACGGTCCGGGCGCGAACCGGCAATGCCGGCGAGGAAGAGGACGATGCGGCTTCGGACCGCCGCCGGCATCATCCCTATTTCGTCCGTGAGGGATTGTCCGCGCTGAGCCTCGCGAACCTCTTCGCCGCCGGGATCATCCTCGTCTTCCTCGCGGAATGGCTCGGCCGCGCGGTTCCCGGGGTCCCGTCGATCCTCTGGCTGACCACCCTGGCCCTGGCGCTCGGGCATTCTCCGCTCTGCCGGGATGCGCGCGGCGCGATGCAGCTCGGGTCTGTCGGCCTCCATTTCTTCTTCGTGCTGATCGGCATTCTGTCCCGGGTCTCGGAGATCGTCGCGGTGGGTGCCGAGGTCTTCGTATTCACCCTGATCGTCGTTGCCGTGCACGGTGTCGTCGTGTTCGGCGCGGGGAAGCTCCTGCGCCTGGACATCGGGACCATCTCGGTCGCGTCACAGGCCGCCGTGGGCGGTCCGTCGAGCGCGCTTGCGGTCGCCATATCGCGAGAGTGGCGGCACCTCATCCTGCCCGGGGTGGTGATGGGTCTGTTCGGCTATGCCGTCGGCACCTATCTGGGGCTGGGCGTGGCATATCTGCTTCGCTGAGCGGTCGCGGACAGGACGCCCCGGCGGCGAGAGCGGCGAGGCGCCGGGGCCCGGGCGGGTCATGGTGCGAAAAGTGCGACTTTCTTATGATTTACGGCCCTTTGAGACATCGGAGATCACGGACAGGTGACTTTTTCGCAGGCAAAAGCACGGGGCGGGTACGCGCCCGCGGGGAAGGACACCGGGACGGTCAAGCCGAAAGGCACGTCCCGGATCCGGGCCCATTGCGGGATCGACACCATCCCGATCACGTCGCGAAAGCCGTCGTGGCTGAAGGTGAGCTCTCCCGGCGGGCCGAACTATCTGCGCCTCAAGCAGCTCATGCGCAGCCAGTCGTTGCACACGGTCTGCGAAGAGGCGGGCTGCCCGAACATCGGAGAGTGCTGGGAGGCGGGCACGGCGACGTTCATGATCCTCGGAGACGTCTGTACCCGGGCCTGCAAGTACTGCGCGGTCGCGCACGGGATGCCCACGGAACTCGACCTGGACGAACCACGCCGCGTTGCCGACACGATCGTCGCGATGGACCTCGACCACGTTGTCATCACCTCGGTCAACCGGGACGAACTCGCCGACGGCGGGGCGAGCATCTACGCGGCGACGATCCGCGAGGTGCGGGACCGGCTGCCGGACTGTTCGGTCGAGGTGCTGATCCCCGACTTCAAGGGTGACGAGGCCGCGCTGCGGGCCGTGATGGACGCGCGGCCCGCGATTCTCGGGCACAACCTGGAAACGGTCGAGCGGCTGCATCCGGAAGTGCGCCCCGGGGGCCGCTACTGGCGCTCGATCTCCTACCTCGGACTCGCCAAGCGGATCGACGCCTCGATGCTGACCAAGACGGGGATCATCCTGGGCATGGGCGAAGAGGAGGCTGAAATCCGGCAGGCCATGGCGGATCTGCGCGAGGCCGCGGTCGATATCCTGACGCTCGGACAGTACCTGAGACCGTCCCGTCAGCACATCCCCGTGGCCCGCTGGGTCACGCCGGAGGAATTCCGCGATTGGAAGCGGATCGGCGAGGGCGAGTTCGGTTTCCGCCATGTTGAATCGGGCCCGCTGGTGCGTTCCAGCTATCACGCCAAGGAACAGGCGCGCGAGGTGGAGGCAGGCGGGCCGGGCAACATCCGCGACGTGATGGAGGCCGATGTTCCGGCGCCGGCGGAGGTGGTTGCGATGCCCGTGAACGGCCAGCAGCGACGCCCCCTGATCCAGCTCCGCACGAATCGGGCCGTGGGGACGGGGGGCTGAGGCGAATGGCGCAAGGGGCACGGACAGCCACGATGACCGACGGTGCCGGGCCGGGCGAGAACACGATGGCGGACGGGAGCGAGCCTGCCGCGTCCACGGGACCTGGCGGGTTCACGCGAGAGGAACTGCACGCGCTCCTCGCCGACATGCTCCTGTACCGCCGGTTCGAGGAGAAGGCTGAAGAGGCGTACGCGATCGGCAAGATCGGGGGGTTCTGTCACCTGCACATCGGCCAGGAGGGACTGGCGGCGGGGTCGATCAAGCCGCTCCGTGACGACGATCTGGTGATCACCGCCTACCGCGAACACACGCAGGCCATCGCCAAGGGCATCAGCCCGGGTGCGGTGATGGCCGAGCTGTATGGGCGGGTGGGCGGGTGTTCGGGTGGCCGGGGCGGCTCCATGCACCTCTTCGACACCACGCTCGGGTTCTGGGGCGGCCACGGGATCGTCGGTGGACAGATTCCGCTGGGCGCGGGGCTGGCGTGGGCGGTCAAGTACCGTGGCGGCGACCAGATCTGCCTGTGCTTCATGGGTGACGCCGCGGTTAATCAGGGCGCGTTTCTGGAAGCGCTGAACATGTCCGCGATCTGGCACCTGCCGGTCATATACGTCGTCGAAAACAACGGCTACGGGATGGGCACGGCGTTTTCGCGCGTCTCGGCCACCGAGATGGAAGCCCGGTCGGGCGCCTGTGGGATCCCGGCGCACACCGTGAACGGGCAGGACGTCGTGGAGACGCACCGGTTCTTCGAGGAGCTGGCGGAGCGGGTGCGCGCAGGGGCCGGCCCGCAGTTCGTGAATGCCGTGACCTACCGTTTCCGGGGCCACTCCATGTCCGATCCGGTGTCCGGCACGTACCGGTCGAAGGAAGAGGTGGATTCCCACGTCGAAGCGCAGGATCCGATCAAGATCCTGAGGGATCGTCTGATGGACGCGGGGCTGCTGACGCAAGAGGAACTCGAGGCGCTGGACGCCGAGGCGCGGGCCTTGAGCGACGAGGCCGCCGAATTCGCGGATGCGTCGCCCCTGCCGGATCCGTCGACGCTCTACGACCACGTGTACGCCGAGATCAATCCGCACGGCCGGCTGTTCCTGGACGGGCGAGAGCACGGGTCCGGCGGGGCGCGGGACGGCGGCCGGGGCGCGAGCGGCAGTCCTGCTGGAGGCGCCCATGGCTGAGCTCACCTACCGCGAGGCCCTGAATGCGGCCATGTGCCAGGAGATGGACCGGGACGACTCGGTCTTCCTGATGGGCGAGGAGGTCGCGGAGTACGACGGCGCGTACAAGGTCTCCCGTGGAATGCTGGAGCGCTACGGCGACCGGCGGGTCGTGGATTCCCCGATCAGCGAGCTGGGGTTCACCGGCCTTTGCGTGGGCGCGGCGATGGCGGGCCTGCGCCCAATCTGCGAATTCATGACCTTCAACTTCTCGATCCTCGCGTTGGACCAGGTGATCAACAGCGCGGCCAAGATGCTGTACATGACGAACGGCCAGGTTCCCGTGCCGATCGTCTTTCGCGGCCCGACCGGGGCGGCGCTGCAGCTGTCGGCGCAGCACTCCCAGGCGTGCGAGACCTACTATGTGCACGCGCCCGGGGTGAAGCTGGTGACCCCGGCCACGCCCGCCGACGCCAAGGGGCTGCTCGCGGCCGCGATCCGTGACGACGATCCGGTCGCGGTGATGGAGGGCGAACTGCTGTACAACGTCCGGGGCGAGGTGCCCGACGGCGAATACGTGATCCCCCTTGGCGTGGCCGACCGCAAGCGCTCGGGCGACGACGTGAGCATCGTGACGCACGGCAAGATGGTGCACGTGGCGCTGCAGGCGGCCACCGCGCTGGCGCGAGAGGAGATCGAGGCCGACGTGCTGGATCTGCGCTCGATCCGGCCGCTCGACGTGGATGCGATCCTGGAGAGCGTGGCGCGCACCAACCGGGTGGTCTACCTGGAAGAGGGATGGCCCTTCGCGGGCGTGGGCGCGCAGATCGTGGCCCTGATCCAGGACGAGGCCTTCGACGACCTGGACGCGCCCGTGGTGCGTGTGACCCAGGCGGACGTGCCGATGCCGTACGCCAAGAACCTCGAGCAGCTCGCCAAGCCGGGCGTCAACGCCGTCGTGGACGCGTGCAAGCGCGTGCTCTACCTCTGAGAGAAGCGAAGCAATGGCAACCAGGGTCCACATGGAGGCGCTCTCGCCCACGATGGAAGAGGGCCAGGTCGTCACGTGGCTGAAGGCTGAAGGCGACGCGGTCGCGCAGGGTGACATCCTCGCCGAGATCGAGACCGACAAGGCGACGATGGAGTTGGTGGCGCGCGGTGAGGGCGTGCTGAGGAGAATCCTCGTGGAAGAGGGCGCGACCGCGCCTGTCGGCGACGTGATTGCGGTCATCGGAGCGGAGGATGAGGACATCGCCGCGCTGGTGGCGTCGGTCGGGGGTGGGGCGGCGCGCTCGGCCGGGCCGGCCGGAGGCGCACCGGGTGCTGATGAGACCGAGCCGGCCGCGCCGGACCCCGCCGCGGCGACGGCCTCCGCCGTGACACCCGCAGCGCCGGCGGCGCCCGAGACCGGGGTGGCCACGGCCGAATCCGCAACGCCGCCTTCGACGGCGCCCATGACGGTCGCCACCACCGCCGCCCCGGCCGCCACCGCGGGACGGATCAAGGCCTCCCCTGTCGCCCGGCGGCTCGCGGGCGAACTCGGCGTTGATCTTGCGACGGTGCACGGGTCGGGACCCAACGGCCGGGTGATCAAGCGGGACGTTGAAGCGGCTGCGGCTGCGGCCCCCGCAGCGCCCGTGCTCACGCCGGCCCTCCCGGACACCGAATTCGAGGACGTTCCGCTGACGCAGATGAGAAAGACGGTCGCCCGCCGCCTCGCCGAGTCGCTTGGGCCCGTGCCTCACTTCTTCCTCACGGTGGACGTGGACATGACGCGGGCGCTGCAAGCCCGCGTGCGCGTCAACGAGCTCCTGGCCGCCCAGGGCGCGAAGGCGTCGCTGAACGACATGGTCATCAAGGCGGCCGCCGTCGCGCTGACCCACCACCCGGAGTGCAACGCCTGGTGGCAGGGTGATTCCATCCGCCGTTTCAACCGCGTGCACATGGGTGTCGCAGTGGCCGTGCCGGACGGGCTGATCACCCCCGTCGTGCGGGATGCCCACGCCAAGGGCCTCGGCCAGATCAGCACGGAGATCCGGGAACTGGCGGGGCGCGCACGGGAGAAGAAGCTGCAGCCGCACGAATACACCGGGTCGACCTTCTCCATCTCGAATCTGGGCATGTTCGGGATCGAGGAATTCACCGCCGTGATCAATCCGCCGGAAGCGGGGATCATCGCGGTGGGGGCGATCGAGGACCGGCCCGTGGTGGCTGACGGGCACGTGGTCGTGCAGGCGCGGATGCGGATCACCATGAGTTGCGACCACCGGGTGATCGACGGTGCCCAGGGAGCGCGCTTCCTGGCCACGCTGAAGTCGTTCCTCGAGGAGCCCGCGGCGATCCTGATCTGAAGACGCACCCATGAGTCCTCATCGGTCCCGAGCCAGCCACCGTTCGCTCACGCAGGCGTCCCGCGGCTTCGGCGTGGCCGTCCTCATGGGGATGTCGAACGTAGCGATGCCGGCCGCCCTGTCCGCCCAGGAACACATCCTGATCCGCGCGGACCGCATGATCGACGGCAAGGGGAACCTGATCGAACCCGGGGCGGTCGTCGTTCTGGACGACCGGATTGTCGCGGTGGGCTCCGAGGCGGCCAACATGTCGGGCGACATCCTCGTCGACCTCGGCGATGCCACCCTCCTTCCCGGCCTGATCGACCTGCACACGCACCTCACCGACAAGGTCGGCACGCACTGGGAGGAGGTCCTGATCACGACCACTCCGGCCCAGGCCGCGCTCTACGGTGCGGCGAACGCGCTCACCACCCTGCGCGCCGGCTTCACCACCGTCCGCGACATGGGCCCCACCTGGTCCTACACCGACGTGGACCTGCGGGACGCCATCGACGCGGGCGTGATTCCCGGGCCGCGCATGCAGGTGGCCGGCAACTACGTCTCGGCCACGGGTGGTGCCGGCGACGCTCGCCAGTTCTCGATCTACGTGGATGTGCCCACCGTGCGGAACCTCGCCGACGGAGTGGACGCGGTGAGGGCGGCCGTGCGCACCAACCACAAGAACGGCGCCGACTTCACCAAGATCCTGGCCACCGGTGCGGTGCTGTCGCAGGGGCTGCCGCCCGGGGCGCAGCAGTACTCGGACGAGGAGCTGGCGGTCGCGGTCGAGGAGACGAACCGCTGGGGCCGCTTCACCGCCGCGCACGCGCACGGCACCGAGGGGATCAAGGCGGCGATCCGCGCCGGCGTCCGCACCGTCGACCACGGCTCGATGCTCGACGACGAGGCGATCGCGATGCTGCAGCAGAGCGACCACACCTACTACGTCCCCACGCTGTACGTGGGCGTGATCGTGCCGCGCGACGGGGCGGCTCTCGGCATTCCCGAACCGCTCATCCAGCGCTCCATTGAGATGATGCGCTACCGCAACGCCACCTTCCGGCGCGCCCTCGAGGCCGGGCTGACGATCGGCTTCGCCACCGACGCGGGTGTCTTCGAACACGGTCACAACGCCCGCGAGTTCCAGATCCGGGTCGAGATCGGCGAGAGCGAAATGGACGCGATCACCTCGGCGACCAGCGTGTCGGCGATGATCATGGGCTGGGAGGCGGACGTGGGTTCGCTGGAGGCGGGGAAGTATGCCGACATCATCGCGGTGCCTGGCAACCCGCTCGACGACATCACCGCGCTCGAGCGGGTGACGTGGGTGATGAAGGGCGGCGAAGTCTACCGGTCCGACCCGGCGGAGGGGCGCTAGGAGCCCGTGGACAAAATCCCCCCGGCATTCGAGCGTCGATGCATCCGGGCCGGACGCTCGGCCTCACCTCGTCGCGCTGTAAATCAAAGTGGTGATTGTGTACTTGACTCACACGGAATGAGCCGCTAACTTCCCTAAGTGGATGCGTTATCGGCAGTTCCGTTGTACTCGGCCAAAACACGGTCGGCTTCTTTGAGTACACGCTTGCCGAGCACGGATTCCATGATTTCGCGGTCGGTCTTGTCCCCGATGTTTCGGGGCACCTTACGCCGCCGCACGGACTTCTTTCGCTTGGGAGTGTGAGCCATGGCTACCAACGGTTTCGGGAACGGGCTTGACGCCCTGCTGGGCGATCCCGGCGACACTGACATGCTGGAGAAGTACAACCGGGCGTTGGGAGACGCGATCGCATTACGAATCGCCCTCCAACTCCTTCTGCGGAGCGGGACCGTCGCCGGACGGAATGCTGAACAGGTATCTGAGGCCCTCCGCGAATGTAAGGCCCGCTTCAAGCATGAATGGATCGCCGCTGGCGGCGAGATCCAGCCCTCTTGGACCGTAGCGCGCTATCACTCGTTCGCGGAAACGATGGACGAGATCATCAATGGATTCCGCGCCGCCGGTCGGAGCGGGTGAGGAAAGGGAGTCAGCCATGAAGAACATCAACCTCGTTTCGCTGTTGGACCGTTACAACACGGATGATAGGTGCCGGGACGCCTTGGAGGCAATTCGGTGGCCGTCCGGCGTGGCTTGTCCGCGGTGCGGCGACATGGACGTATCCGAGATCACCACGCGCAACGTGTGGGCGTGCGCGTCGTGCGACTACCGCTTCAGCGTGACGGTCGGAACGATCATGCACCGCAGCCACCTGCCGCTACGCAAGTGGTTCCTCGCGATCTACCTGATGTGCGAGTCCAAGAAGGGCATGAGCGCCAACCAGCTCAAGCGTAGTCTCGGGGTCCAGTACAAGACGGCGTGGCACCTCTGCCACCGGATCCGCGAGGCGATGGGCAACGACCCGTTTACCGGCCCTACCCTCGTCGGCATCGTCGAAATGGACCAGACGCTGATCGGCGGGAAGGCCAAGGGGAAGGACTGGCGGGACAACAAGCATTGGGTCGCCGGTGCTATCGAGCGGGGCGGGAGGGTTCGGCTGGAACGGATCCCCGACATCAGGAAGGGCACGATCCACGACTTCGTGAAGCGCACCATCAGCGACGAGGCCGAGGCGATCTACACCGACGAGTTGCGGTCCCACGTCGGGCTTGAGACAGACACGAGGCGTCACGAGAGCGTCAACCACAGCGCCGAGGAGTGGGTGGTCGGCGATGTCCACACGAACAGCGTGGAAGGCGTCTGGAGCCTGTTCAAGCGGTCCATCGTGGGTAGCTTCCACAAGATGTCGGTCAAGCACATGGACCGTTACCTGGAGGAACTCGAGTGGCGGTTCAACAACCGCGACAACCCCTACATCTTTCGCGACGCGCTCCGGCGCATCATGCGGACCAGCCCGCTTGAGTACCGGACGCTGATCGCGAACTGATCCCGCGTCCACCATCAGCACCCCGAGGCCGGGGGCGTGTCGAAGCGCTCCCGGCCTTTCCCATGGCATCCGGCCTACGGGTATCCCCATGCTGCCCAAAGGAGGCAGACCCATGTCCAAGCGCTTGCCACCCCCCGAAAAGGCCCTTGCCGTCCTATTGCGCGGCATCAGCGGTCCTGTCCCGAGGACCAAGACCGAGATGAAGGAATCGGACAGGGCGTTCAAGGAGGAACTCAAGGAGTTGTTCAGGCCATCTGACGACGCCAGCGCCCCCCCCGAAATGCACGGCCACGATTTCGGGAAACATCTGGCCTAGTCCAGATCAACTAGCCATTCGGCGCACCTGCGAGTCTCGTCCATCGCCGCATCCAAGCGCGTGTAGCGGGACGTCGGGGGCAATATTTCCTCCAACCCCCGAACCAGCGTCCAAAGCCAACTCACGAGTTCCGCCTTGGCGGATTCACTCAAATGGCTACAGGCGGTTTCCAGCACGAAACACCGGGTACGAGATTCAGCGTAGTACGCGCCCAGTGCTTCGTCCTTGTCCAGAAAGCGTTCCGTCGGGTTGCTGAAGTGTTCCATCGGGATCGGGCCGGAAACAAACCCGGCCAGCATTTCAGCGGTGGGATGATCGTCGTTCGACATTTCTTGCTCCTGTTTGGAATGTCGGGCGTAGGCGGGTGGCCCGGGGTCAGAGCCGGGCGCCCGCCGCTTGTAGGTGGGATCGTGGGCTGTCAGAGGCTCACGGTCCCTTTGGGGGTGGCCGTTAGACTACTCGCCCCCGTCCCTGAACAGCAACAGGGACCGGGGGGCTGTCTCTCAGCAATCGGTGGTGGTCATCCACACGGTATCGCTGAACATCGCGTCGAGCGGAAAGGATCCGCTTCCGCTCCTGTGCAGTAGCCGGTAGCCGTACCACGACGTGCCGCAGCCGATGACGCGCGGGGCGTGCGATCGCTCGATGTTGCGCCACGGGGCGGGGATGAACTCGACCTTGGTGGTGTCCCAGAAGTGCTGCCAGCGGACGAGCCCGAAGCAACTGCTCACCGTGAGGACGAGTCGGCCGCCGACCGCGTTGGTGTCGCCGGTGGTGCAACCGGAGAGGTTCGCGGTCACCGCGTCCACTGCGGCCTGGCCGATGACGATGAACCCGGCGCGCTCCATTTCGGCGCAGTCGGGAAAGCCCGCCCCGGGTTCCCGGTCGCACCTGATGATCCAAGGCTCGTTTTCCGACCGGGTGTAGGTGACGTGCACGCCGGGCGTTCCTGCGTATTGGGACGGCCGCGACAGGCCGCTCTCGTTGTGGAGCCAGTCGCCCCGCCTCACGGCGAAGGAATCGGGCGACAGCGCGATCGCCGGCACGGCGGCATACTCGATCGCGGGATGGGTTTCGGTCATGATCTCGGGCTCGCAAGCCGCGAGGACGAGGCAAAGGGCGATGAGGAGCGCGGCGAGCAGGGACACGGGGACGATACGGGGTGTGATGCTCATGGGGGGACCTCCTCCACACTTGGGACGATTCCCCGGCTTCCAGACGTGGAGCCGGGCCGTTGTCACCAATCAGTGGAGGAAATGCTCCGACGGCCCCGCCTATTCACCCCTGGAGCGCGGCGCGGGAGCTACCCGCGTGTTCCGGCCCCGTAACGGAGCTGTTGTGTTCAGCGAGCGACCCGACATAAGGGCCTCGCACTGATTGATGACCCGGAGACGGTACGCACCTGCGGCGAACACCGCAAGGGAAAGAGGGCCGCGCACCACGCCCCGAGCTACTTGGCGCACACCAACCGAGTCTCTTTGACTCACAGAAAGGAGGCAGTATCATGCAGCATGACCAAAAAACGAAAGCTGTTGGTTGGGGCGAAGGTGACCAACTGGGCTGCCAGCATTCCCGGCACGATCAAGGACTGGAAGGACATCGTGGCCGCTGTCCGCGAGAAGCTGTTCTCTGGGGCGATAGGCTTGTTGGTCGCCCCCGTAGCAGCATTCTTCACGTTCGTGGTGGCCGTCATGGGTAGCTGGGCGTGGTGGGAGGTGGTGATATTCGTCGTCCTGTGGGTGTGGGCGGCGTGCGCGCTGTGGTTCGGCTTTGACGCATGGTGGCAGAAGCGGACCACGACAACGCGGGACTTGGAGACCCACAGCCTCGACGGTTGGGGCGACATCCTGCCGGACATGGAGCGGCTTGCGGAGAGGCTTCAGGCCGAACGCTTGGACAGGACCGGCGAGGATACGGTTCTGCTGAACCGGAACCGATTGAAGCTGGCGGGGATCGCGAAGCGGTTGGACGAGCGGGAGATCCCGCGCCCCGATCTGTGGCCCCAGCATGGCGAGACCAAGGAGTGGGAAACGTTTCTGTGGGGCTTCGTCCAGCGCGTGAACGCGAGCGAAGCCACCACGCTACCCACCCTCCATCAGGACGTGCGGGAGGCGCTCGAACAGCACCGCGAAGCATGGGACCCCGACAACCTTCTACGGCGCTACCAAGAGGAACAGGAACCCGAATGAGAGGCTACCGAATCCCCCGAAAACCAGCTATCTTGTGTGAGTCAAGTACACAATCACCATCAAAGTTTACACAATGTCATGTTTACTTTACGATTGGGGTGTCGGGGCCGCGCTCTGCGTTGCTCCTCGCGCCCGTAGCGCTGCTACTGGCCCTTCGTCGCGCCTTGCCCGCCCGGCGCCTCGCCGCTCTCGGTGCTCGGGCGGCTTTATCCACGGACTCCTAGGTTAGCTTTCCACGGGCTGCCGACCGCGGTCCCGGAATCACACCCTGAAGAGAGGTTTCCCTTGGCAGGCAATTCACAGGACAAGACCGATTTCGACGTCATCGTGATCGGCGGCGGGCCAGGCGGCTACGTCGCGGCCATCCGCGCGGGCCAACTGGGCCTCAGGACCGCCTGCGTGGAAGCCGACAAGCTGGGCGGCGTGTGTCTCAACGTCGGATGCATCCCGACCAAGGCGCTCTTGAGCAGCGCGCTGCTGGTCAACGAGTTGAAGAAGGCGGAAGGACACGGGATCTCGTTCGACGGAGTCAAGGTCGACCTGGGGCCGGCGCAGGCCCGGAGCCGGAAAGTGGCGAGCCGCCTTTCCAACGGCGTGGGTTTCCTGCTGAAGAAGAACAAGGTCGAGCACATCGAGGGCTACGGCCGATTGCTGGGTGGTGGAGCGGTCGAGGTCGAGAACGACGGGGAAAAGCGCACCATCACTGCGAAGGACATCATCATCGCGACGGGATCGCGGCCGCGGAGCCTTCCCTTCCTCGAAATCGACGAGGAGCGGATCTGGTCCTCGACGGGCGCGCTCTTTCAGGACAAGGCGCCCGCATCGCTCGTCGTCGTCGGCGCGGGCGCGGTGGGCGTGGAGTTTGCGGACATCTACAACGCCTACGGGACGAAGGTGACCCTCATCGAGGCCCTCGATCGCATCCTGCCGCTGGAGGACAAGGACTCGTCGCGCACGGTGGCGCAGTCGTTCAAGAAGCGGAAGATGGACATCTTCACGAGTGCCCGCGTGGAAAGCACCGTGGCCCGTGAGGACCGGGTCACCATCTCCTTCACGGACAAGCGTGGGAAGGCGCATACGCTCGATGTGGACTACGTCCTGTCGGCGGTCGGGCGGATTCCGAATACGGAGGATATCGGCGCCGAGGCGGCCGGCGTGAAGCTGACCGAGCGCGGCGGATTCGTCGCGGTGGACGAGACCATGCGGACCAACGTTCCGGGCGTATGGGCGGTGGGGGACTGCGCCGGCGAGCAGTTGCTGGCCCACAAGGGAATGCACGAGGGCGTTGTCGCGGCGGAGCACATCGCGGGCGTCGGACACCACACGGTCGACTACGGCAACGTCCCCAACTGCACCTACTGCCACCCGGAGGTCGCGTCCGTCGGGCTCACCGAGGAACAGGCGCGCGAGAAGGGCCTCGACATCGACGTCGGGAAGTTCCCCTGGGCGGGCAACGGCCGGGCCCTGGCGGGCGGCGACTCCACCGGATTCGTCAAGGTGATCCGCGACAAGCGCTACTCCGAGGTCGTCGGGGCGCACATCGTCGGGCCACACGCCACCGAGCTCATCGCGGAGTTCGTGATGGCGAGGCATCTGGAATCGACCGTCGAGGAGATCGACCTGGCCATGCACCCGCACCCAACACTGTCGGAGGCGGTGGCGGAGGGCGCGCTCGGCGCGCTGGGCAGGGCGCTGCACATCTAGGCGCCCCGACAACCGGCCAGTCCCGTTGCCGACGGGCGGCGCTCTGCTGTCCAATTGCCGGCTGTCGCCCCATCTTGAGGCCGGTTCCCGCATTCTCCCGCATCGCAGGAGGTCTTCCATGAAGGCCGTGGTCCCCGCCGTCACATTCATCGCCGTGCTCGCCGCGGTCGCTCCCGAATCCGTCCGTGCTCAGGCCCCCGCCCCCCTCGCCCTCGAGACCTGGCTCGACTGGGAGCGCGTCTCGGACCCCAGGATCTCGCCCGACGGATCCGCCGTCGTCTACACGCTCGGCTGGGTCGACAGGATCCACGACCGCTGGGAGTCGTCGATCCACATCGTCGACTCGGACGGGTCGCGCCCCCGCAACCTGATCGCGGGTGCCTCGCCGCGCTGGTCGCCCAACGGGGACCGGATCGCCTTCCTCGCCCCCGACGACGGGGGCAACACGCAGATCTTCGTGCGCTGGATGGACGCCGGAGGCGCGGTATCGCAGGTAACCCGCGTCGATGAGAGCCCCTCGGCCCCCGAGTGGTCACCCGACGGAACGCAGCTGGCGTTCACCATGAGCGTGCCTGCCGAAAACCCGAGCTCGCGCCACTGGCAGGTCTCGCTGCCGAGGCCCGAGGGCGCCGACTGGACCCCCGGCCCCCGCATCATCGAGAGCCTGGTCTACCGCCAGGACCGCGTCGGATTCCTCGACGAGAGCTTCCGCCACATCTTCGTCGTGCCGGCAGACGGGGGCACGCCGCGACAGCTCACCCGCGGGGACCACAACTACGGGACGCCCGTCTGGGAGCCCAGCGGCGAGACCGTGCTCTTCAGCGGCCTGATCGAAGACGACGCGCTTTACAGGTGGCAAGAGAGCGAAGTCTACAGGCTCGGCGTCGATTCCGGCGAGCTTCACCAGGTGACCGAGCGCAAGGGGCCTGACGGAGCGCCGGCACCCTCGCCCGACGGAAGCATGATCGCCTACGTCGGTCACGACACGACCACCTTCGACTACATCGAGTCCACGCTCTACGTGATGAACGCCGACGGCTCGAACCCGAGGGCGCTCACCACCGAGCTCGACCGCACGCCGCGCGGCCTGCAGTGGGCGCCGGATGGCCGGGGCGTCTACTTCAACGTCCAGGCCGATGGCTACGCAAACATCATGTACGCGTCGATCGACGGCGATGTGCGCGCCGCGAGCGAAGGCCCGCAGATGTTCTCGCTGAACGACGTCAGCGCGGGTGGCATGGCGGTGGGGACGTGGGGCGATGCCCATGAGCCGGGCGATGTCTACGCCTTCCCCGTGGACCGGCCGCAGCAGCGCACCCGCCTCACGGACGTCAACGGGGACGTGCTGGCCGGGGTGACCCTGGGAGAAGTGGAGCAGATCTGGGCGGAGTCGTCGCACGACGGCCTGCCGATCCACGGCTGGGTCATCAAGCCGCCCGGCTTCCGCCCGGGGATCCGCTACCCGATGATGCTCGTGATTCACGGCGGGCCGCACGGCATGTACAACGGGGGCTTCAACTTCGGCTGGCAGGAACACGCGGCGAACGGCTACGTCGTGCTGTACACGAACCCGCGGGGGAGTTCCGGGTACGGCACCGAGTTCGGCAACATGATCCAGTACGACTACCCGAACAACGACTTCCACGACCTCATGTCGAGCGTCGACGAACTGCTGTCCCGCGGCTACGTGGACGAGGACAACATGTTCGTCTACGGCTGCTCGGGCGGCGGCGTGCTCACCGCCTGGGTGGTGGGACACACCGACCGCTTCCGCGCGGCCTCGTCGAACTGCCCGGTGACCAACTGGCTGGCCTTTCCCGGCGAGGTCGACGGGAACCCGCTGCGCTGGTACGCGGACTTCGAGCACTTTCCCTGGGAAGACCCGAGCGAGCACATCCGGCGCTCTCCGATCATGTACGTCGGCAACGTGACCACGCCGACCATGCTGATGACCGGCGAGCTCGACCTGCGCACGCCGATGTCGCAGACCGAGCAGTTCTACCAGGCGCTCAAGGCGCAGAAGAAGCCCACGGCGATGCTGCGCTTCCAGGGCGAGTGGCACGGCACGTCGCGACTCCCTTCGAACTTCCTGCGTACTCAACTCTACCTGCGGAAGTGGTTCGAGCGCTGGGGCACCCACGATGACGAGAGAGCGGCGACCCAATCCGGGACCTGATGACGACTACCGCAGCAGGAGCATTCTGACGGCAATGCCCCCGGATGCGCCGGGGCGCGGTCATGGAGGCCCCACCAGCTCCATTGCCGCCAGCGCCATCACCTGCGTGCTCGCCACGATATCGTCGACCGCGCACGACTCGTCCGGCTGGTGCGCCTCCTCCAGCGGACCGGGGCCGTAGGCGACGCAATGCTCCACGCCCGCGATGCGCGCGAAGTGTTTCTGGTCGTAGGTGCCGGGGCTGGCCACCTGCTCGGCATCCGCGCCGGTCACGCTCTGGACCGCCCGTGACAGCGCCGTCACCACCGGGGACCCTCGCGGCGCCCAGGTGGGGTGCACGGTCATGCGGTCCTCGATGGTGAAGCGGCGTCCCCGCTCGGCCGCCTCGACGGCCTTCACGAGACCGACGATCTCGTCCCGCACGTCCGCGAACGGCTCCTCGGGGATGAAGCGCCGGTCGAAGGTCGCCGTGCAGCGATCCGCGACGCAGGGCGACTGGCTCGTTTCGCCCGCCTGGCCGCCGATGATGGCGTTGACGTTGAGCGACGGCCGACGCGACGGCTCCGGCACGACGGGCAGTTCCGAAAGGCGGGCGGCGAGATCGGGACCGAGCTCGGTGCGCAGTGTCTCCAGCAGCGCACCCATGTCGTCGATCGCGCTGTGCCCCAGGTGGCTCATGCTGCCATGGGCGGTGTGCCCGTGCGCGACGACGTCGAACCAGTAGACGCCGCGGTGCCCCACACAGACCCGCGCCGGCCCGAAGGGTTCCGGGATGATCGCGAAGTCCGTATTCTCCGCCGAGATCAGTCCGGCTTCGCACAGGTGGGCCACGCCCGCGAAGCCCCCGCTTTCCTCGTCGACCGTCCCGCTGACGTCGACCGCGCCGTGGAGCCGGACACCCGCCCGGCGGATGGCCTCGACGGCGAACACCGCCGCCGCGATCCCCGACTTCATATCGGAGGCGCCGCGCCCGTAGATGCGACCGTCGCGCACCAGCCCGGCAAACGGATCGACCGTCCAGTCGTCCCCCGGCGGAACCACGTCGAAGTGACCGTTCAGGTGGAGCCGCGGGCGCGCGCCGGCATCGCCGCTTCGCCCGATCACGTTGATTCGCGGGTGATCCGGTGTGTGCTCCGGCCGGCCCTCCGCCGCCACGTACTGCACGGCCATCCCGGCCTCCTGCAGTCGTCCGTGGATCAATTCCGCGCACTCGCGGTAGAAGTCGCCCGGGGGGTTGACGGTGGGGATGCGAATCAGGTCCGCGGTGAACGCGACGATTTCGTCCCGGGCGGCCTCCGCCTCGGCCAGGACGCGGTCGATGAGGGCGGCCCGGCGCGGTCGTTGCCTAGGCGCCGAGCGCACCCCTGAACCCTCCCGGTTGGATGGACAGGTTCCCCATGGTAAACTCCAGTTTACTTAATGTCATCTTTGGTTTACAAGAGCGGCGCGTTGCATACGGGACCGTGCGCGCCACCTGGCAACGAGAGAGAGGAAAATGAACTCCGTATTCAGTCTGGCGGGGCGCAGCGCCGCCGTGGTGGGCGCGGGCTCCGGCATCGGCGAGGCGGTCGCGATCGGGTGTGCGGAGGCCGGCGCGCGGGTGCATTGCCTGGACATCGACGCGGAGGGCGCCGCGACGACGGCGGCCGCGATCCAGGGGGCCAGCCCCCGCGGAGGCGAGGCGGGGGCGCGCGTGCCCCACGCAACCAGCGCCCAGCTCGACATCCTGGACGGACCCGCGGTCACGGCCGCGTTCGAGGCAATTGCAGCCGATCATGGATCGCTGGACATCGTCGTCTGTACGCCCGGCGTGAACGTGCGCAAGCCCATCCTCGACTACACCGACGACGAGATCGACCGGGTGCTCGGGCTCAACCTCAAGGGCGGCGCGCACGTCATCCAGGCCGCCGGACGGATCATGCGGGAGCAGGGGAGCGGGTCGATCATCCTGTTCAGTTCGGTCCGGTCGGTCGTCGTCGAGCCGGGCCAGAGCATGTACGCGGCCACGAAGGCGGGCATCGTGCAGATGGTCCGCGCGGCGGCCGCCGAACTGGGGCCGCACGGGGTGCGCGTCAACGCGGTCGCGCCCGGTGTGATCGACACGCCGCTGACGGCGCCGATCAAGGAGCAGCCCGAGTGGTACGGCGCCTACGCGGCGGGCAACATTCTCGAACGCTGGGGGAGTGCGCGCGAGATGGCCGGCCCGACGGTCTTCCTCGCCTCGGACGCGGCCAGCTACGTGACCGGGGCGGTGCTCTTCGCCGACGGTGGCTGGACGGCGATCGACGGGAGGTTCACGCCACCGGGGATGTGACCGGGGGCCGCCGGCCGCCGGGGGGCATTCCGTCGTCCTTCCGCAGGCGCACCGGACCCGATTCCCCCGTACGCGCGGGGGCCGCAAACGGGCTGCTAAACGTCGGGCTCGATCCCCTTGATCGTCAGCACCCGGAAAACCGCCTCGCCGATCTTGTTGTTCGGCGTCGAGGCGCCGGCGGTGATCCCCAGTTCGAAGGGGCCCGCCGGCAGCCAGTCCAGCTCGGTGACTTCGGGCGACTGCGGATCCAGCCCGGGCTTGTGGTGGATCGCGCCGGTGTCCATGTCGATGCACGACGCGTCCTTGATGTGGTAGGTCTCGGTGTACTCGCGGCACAGGTGGGCCAGGTGGTTCGTGTTGGACGAGTTGTAGCCACCCACCACGATCATGATGTCGGGCGGTTCGCGCATCATTTCGAGCACGGCGTCCTGGCGCTCCTGCGTCGCCGAACAGATGGTCCCGAATGATCGGAAGTGCTCGCTCGCGTGGTCCTCGCCCTGTGCGTCGACCATCATCTCGCGCAGGCGGGCGCCGATGGCGAGCGACTCGGTGGCCAGCATCGTCGTCTGGTTGGCCACGCCGATCTTCACCAGGTCGGCGTCGGGGTCGAAGCCCTCGGAGGTGCGGTCGGCGAAGCGGCGGAGGAACTGGTCGCGGGTCGGCGCATCGGGGCGGCCCGTCATGTAGGCGCCCACACTCTCGGCCTCGGCCATGTCCCGGACGATGATGTACTTGCCGCCCTCGTGCTTGTGCACCTGGCTGGCGGTCGCCCGCGATTCCTCGTGCCTGTACTTGCCGTGGATGACCGCGGTGTAGCCGTCGCGGGCGTAGCCGTTGACGCGCTTCCAGACCAGCAGCACGGAGCCGCAGGTGGTGTCGACAAGGATGCAGCCGATGTTCTGGAGCTTCTTCATGTCGCCGATCGTGACCCCGAAGGCGGGGATGATCACGACGTCCTCGGCGGCGATGTGGCTGTAATCGAACTCGCCGTCCTCGCCCGGGAGGAGCATTTCGATGCCCATCTCGGCGAGCCGCCGGTTCACGTGCGGGTTGTGAATGATCTCGCCGACCAGGTAGATGCGCTTGTCCGGGAACTTGTGGCGCGCCTCGTAGGCGTAGTCGATCGCGCGGTCGACGCCGTAGCAGAAACCGAAATCCTTGGCCAGCCGTACCTTGATATCGCCGAACTTGTCGGTGTAGGCGCGTGACCGGATGCGCTCGACGATGGCCGAGTGGTACTCGGAATCGATGAGCGGCCTGACCTCGGCCTTGAGCCCGAAGCCTTTGCGGAAGTAGGTCTGCTGCATGGTCCGAAGAATATACATTGCAATGTGGACCGGGGGTATTCTCCGGGGACTTCAGACCCGCGAACTGGAGCCGAGGCAGTGCTGAGCAGACTGATCTTTCTCTTTGTCGCCGTTCCGCTTGTGGAGCTGGCGATCCTGCTGCAGGTCGGACAGTGGATCGGCATCGGCCCGACCTTCGCGCTGGTCGTGGTGACCGGGGTGGCGGGCGCGGCCCTGGCTCGGCGGCAGGGGCTGCGCGCGTTCATGGCGGTGCAGCGTGAACTCGCAGAGGGCCGGCTGCCGGGACGGTCGCTGCTGGACGGTCTCGCGATCCTGGTGGGCGGAGCGTTTCTGCTGACGCCCGGGATTCTCACCGATATCGCCGGTTTCAGCCTGCTCGTTCCAACATCCCGGCGGTGGCTACAGCGGCTGGTCCGCCGTAGGCTCGAGCGGCGCATGAGCGAGGGGACGGTCGAGTTTCGGGTCTGGGGCCCCGGCGGCGGGTTCACGTCGCGGCGAACCGAGGTGCATGGGCGAACCGAGGTGCATGGTCGGCGATCCGACTGGGGGGACTCGCAGTGAGCGGGGACATCGCCTTCCTGGAGCGGCTGCTGGATGCTCCCGGCCCGTCGGGGTTCGAGGCGCGGCCCGCGCGGGTGTGGCGCGACGAGGCGGCCTCCTTTGCCGAGGCCTGGTCCGACGTGGTCGGCAACAGCTACGCGGCGGTGCGTCGCGAGGCGCGGCCCCTGGCGCTGCTGGCGGGTCATATCGACGAGATCGGCCTCCAGGTCACGCACGCGGACAAGTCGGGGCTGCTCTACTTCGGAGGCATCGGCGGCTGGGATCCGCAGGTGCTGGTGGGGCAGCGCGTGCGCGTGCTGGGGTCGAAGGGCGACGTTCCGGGCGTGATCGGCCGCAAGGCCATCCACCTGATCGACCCGAAGGAGCGGGAAAAGGCCGTGAAGGTGAAGAAGCTCTGGATCGATGTGGGCGCCGAATCGCGGGAGCAGCTCGCGGAACTGGGCGTGCGGGTGGGCGACCCCGCAGTGATCGATGCGGGGATGGTGCGCCTCGCGGGAGACCGGGTGGCCAGCAGGGCGATCGACAACCGCGTCGGCGCGTTCATCGTGCTCGAGGCGCTGCGCATGGTCGCCGGGCAGGGGGGTGGGTCGGGAGCGGTGGCCGTCGCGACCGCGCAGGAGGAGATCGGCTACTCGGGGGGCGGCGCGCGCGCCAGCGCGTTCGGTCTGGCGCCCGACGTGGCGCTGGTGGTGGACGTGACGCACGCCACCGACGTGCCGGAGGTGGAAAAGTCCGAGGTGGGCGAGCATTCGCTGGGCGGCGGTCCGGTCCTGACGCGCGGGTCGGCCACGCATCCCCGGGTGTTCGAAGTGCTGGCCGAGACCGCGGAGGCCAACGACATCCCCTACTCGATCCAGGCCGCGCCGCTGCGCACGAGCACCGACGCCGACGCGATTCACCTGGCGCGCGGCGGCATTCCGACCGGCCTCGTTTCCGTGCCGAACCGGTATATGCACTCGCCCAGCGAGATGGTGTCGGTCTCCGACCTGTTTCTGACGGCGCGCCTGCTGGCGGCGTTCGTCGCCAGGCTGGATGAAGGCATCGATTTCGGGCGCGGTTGACGCGGCGCTATATTGAGGGCCCGTGAAATCAGCGAATCCTGATCAAGAAGCGAGGAGATGGTCGACGCGCGGATCGTAATAAGGGAAATCCAGGAGATGAGGGAGGAGGGGTACCTTTCGGACGCCATTCTCCGACACGCCGTAAAGACCCTCCACCGGGACGATCGTGCCGACTGGGTCGGAGCCTATCTGCTCAACGACGAAGGTCTCGAGTTGTGGCTCCACAACTATGTGGGCGCGCCCACCGAGCACGCGCGGATCCCCGTGGGCGAGGGCGTGTGCGGCACCGCGATCGCGCACGGGGCCAACCAGAACGTCCCCGACGTGACGAAGTTCGAGGGCTATCTGGCCTGCAGCCCTGACGTGAAGTCGGAGTTGGTGGTCCTGATCCGTGCCGGAACGGAGATCTACGGACAGTTCGACATCGACTCGCACCAGGAGGCCGCCTTCACTCCGCAGGACGAGGTGGCGGTGCAGATGATCGCCGACAAGCTGGCGGAGCAGATCGCCCACGAGCGCCGCTAGGACGTCGTGCCGGCGGTGGTGCGGTCCTTCCGGGCCGACAATCCCGGACGCTTCACCCTCGACGGCACTCGAAGCCATGTAGTCGGTGAACGCAGGGCGGCCGTGATCGATCCCGGCCCTGTTCTCGAAAGTCACCTTGGGGTGCTCGCGGAGGCGGTGGGCGACGCCCGTGACATCGTCGTCCTCGTCACCCACGCCCACGCGGACCATGCGGCCGGCGCGGAGGAGCTGGCGCGCCTGACCGGAGCCGTGGTGCGGGGGCCCGGGAGCGGCCACGACCTGCGTGACGGCGAGGCCATTGCAACCGACGGCGGCGATCTGTTCGCCGTCTGGACTCCCGGGCACGCGCGCCGCCACTTCTGCTTCCATCTGCCGGACGAGGGCGCCGTCTTTACCGGCGACCTCATCCTGGGAGAGGGCGACACGACCTGGGTCGGTGAATACCCGGGAGGCGTCGCCGACTACCTGGCCTCGCTGGATCGTGTCGACGCGCTGGACGCCCGCGTGCTCTACCCGGGTCACGGCGACCCGCTCCTCGACCCCGCGGACGCCATCGCGCGCTTCCGGAACCACCGCCTCGCCCGGATCGATCAGGTCCGCCATGCGCTCGCGGAGACAGGCAGCGCCGACCTCGATCTGCTCACCGAGCGTGTCTATGGCGAGCTTCCATCCGAGGTGCACGACATGGCCGCATCGGGCGTGGGCGCGATTCTGGACTACCTCGCCAGCGCCGGATAGCTTGCCCGAATGGTACCCGTCACCCTCGCGAAATCGCTCGTCGAGATCTGCGGTCGCGACGGCGTGATCCTGGACGAGGAGCGGCTTCTCGTCTACGAATCGGACGCGCTTACCGCCTACCGCCACCGTCCCGGCGCGGTTGTGCTGCCGCGTTCCACCGATCAGGTGCAAGGCGCCGTGCGCGCGATCGCGGAGCACGGCTTGCCGATCGTGCCGCGGGGCGCGGGCACCGGACTGTCGGGGGGTGCGGTGGCGCTCGACGGAGCGGTCGTGATCGGCACCGCGCGGATGAACCGGATCCTGGACATCGACGCGCCGAACCGGCGGGCCGTGCTCCAGCCGGGCGTGATCAACGCGGAACTCTCGGTCGCGGCGGGGGCGCACGGGCTGTATTACGCGCCCGACCCGTCCTCGCAGACGGCGTGCACGATCGGCGGGAACGTGGCGGAGAACTCGGGCGGGCCGCACTGCCTCAAGTACGGGGTGACGTCGCGCTACGTGACGGGTCTTGCGGTCGTCCTGGCGGATGGGTCGATGGTCCGGCTGGGCGGACAGGGACGTGAATCGCCGGGGTATGACCTGGTGGGCCTCTTCGTGGGCTCGGAGGGGTGTTTCGGGATCGCGACCGAGATCGAGGTGGGGCTTCTCCCCGTGCCGGAGGGCGTGTGCACGCTGCTCGGCATCTTCGACCGCATCGATGACGCGGGGCAGGCCGTGTCCGACATCGTGGGCGCGGGACTGCTGCCCGCCGCGCTCGAGATCATCGACGGGCCCACGATCCGCGCCGTCGAGGACAGCGTCTTCGCGGCGGGGTACCCGATCGACGCCGAGGCCGCCCTGGTGATCGAGTTCGACGGAATGGAGGCGGGGCTGGAACACGACGCGGAGAGGGCGGCGGCGCTGTGTGCGCTTGCCGGTGCGCGTGAAGTGCGTACCGCCCGCGACGAGGACGAGCGCATGGCGCTGTGGAAGGGACGGAAGAAGGCGTTCGGCGCCATGGGGCGGATCGCGCCGGATCTCCTGGTGCAGGACGCCACCGTGCCTAGGACGACCCTGCCGTCGATCCTGCGCGGCATTTCGGACATCGGCCAGCGCTACGACCTCGTCGTCGCGAACGTATTCCACGCCGGCGACGGCAACCTTCATCCGAACATTCTCTTCGACCGCCGCGACGAGCACGAGCTGGAGCGCGTCGAGCGCGCCTCGAAGGAGATCATGCAGCTCTGCGTCGATTCCGGCGGCACGATCACGGGCGAACACGGTGTCGGGCTCGACAAGAAGCATCACATGGACCTCATCTACGGCCCGGACGAGCTCGACGCGATGTGGCAGGTGCGGAGAGTGTTCGATCCCGGCGGCGTGATGAATCCCGGCAAGGTTCTTCCGGAGGACACCGGTCCAGCGGAGGGCGCCGGTCTGCCCGAGGGCATCGGCGGTGATTGACGCCGGCGTGGCACGGGCGGGCGATGCGGAGGGGCCAGCGGTCGTCTATCCGGCCAGCGTGGAAGAGGCGGCGGAGGTAATCCGTGCGGCGAACAGGACGGGTACGCGTCTGATCCCCGCCGGGCTGGGGAGCTGGCTGGGGGCCGGAGGGTGGACGGGGCCCGCCGACGTCATCGTGTCGTGCGAGCGCCTCAACGCGGTGCAGCACTACGAACCCGCCGACCTCACGATGACGGCGGGTGCCGGGCTCGGCATGGCCGAGCTGGATGACGTGTTGCGGCCCAACGGGCAGTGGCTGCCTGTGGACGCGCCCGGCGTGGGGGCGGGAACGGTGGGGGGGATGGTGGCGTGCGGTGTTTCGGGGGCGCTGCAGGGCCGCTACGGGGCGGTTCGCGACAACGTGCTGGGCGTCGATGTGGTGACTGGAGCCGGCCGCGTGCTGCGGATCGGCGGCCGGGTGGTCAAGAACGTGGCCGGGTACGACCTGGTCCGGCTCTTCACGGGAAGCCGGGGCAGCCTCGGGATCATCACGAGCGTTTCCGTGCGCCTGTTCCCGCGTCCGGAGGCCGACGTGACCCTGTGCTACGGTGGTGGGACGACGGAGATCGTGGCGCTGGCGCGCACCATGTGCACGAGTCCGCTGCCGATTGCGGCGGTCGAAGTGGAGGCCGGCGGGGAGAACGGGGAGACGGTCATGGTGCGGTTGCTGGGAAGCGTGGGCGAGGTGGAAGAGGTCCTGTCGCGCCTGGTCGACAGCGTCGGGCCGAAGCCCCGGGCCATCGTGCGTGGAGACGAGAGCGCGGCGCTGCACAGGGATCGCGGCGCGTGGGAGGAGGGGAGCGCCCTGGTCGTGCGTCTGGCGGCGCTCCCGGATCGGCTGGCCGACACGTTCGGCCGCGGGGCGGCGCTGGCGGGCGCGCTGGGCGGCGAGATCGCCGCCGATGCGATGAGCGGGGTCGTGCGCGTGAAGGCGTCGCCGGACGCGGGCCGGGACGGGGACGTCGTACGCGAGCTGTCGCGGGCGCGTGAGGAGATGGAAGCGGCGGGCGGGACGATGACGCTGAGCCAGGCGCGTGGGGAGGTCGCCGCGCGGGTGGGGTGGACGGGGGGGCGGGGAAGTGACGGGGGTCTCGGGACCAGGATCAAGGAACTCTTCGATCCGGCATCGATTCTGGCGGCACGGTGCCCGTGAGCACGCCGGCCCACGCTCTGGCCAGCGCGGTCAGGAAACAGGAGCAGGGACTGCTCAACTGCGTTCACTGCGGTTTCTGTCTGCCGGCCTGCCCGACCTATCGTCGCCTGGGGGACGAAGCCGATTCGCCGCGTGGCCGGCTGTACCTGATGCAGGCGGTGGTCGAGGGCAGACTGGACCCCGGCGCGGAGGCCTTTCAGACGCATATCGGGCGGTGTCTGGGCTGCCGCGCCTGTGAGCCCGTATGTCCTTCGGGGGTCGAATACGGCCACCTCCTCGAACTCGCGCGGCAGGTGGGTGGCAATGCCCGGCGGCCGCCGTTTCTCGCCCGGATGCTCCTTCGGGTATTCGGCACGGCATGGTTGGCGCGGCCGGCCATGTTCGCCGGACGCGCCATGCGAGCCACGGGGCTGCCCACGCTGCTGACCCGTATCCTGGCGGGCCGCCGTCCTCCGAAGGGGGCCCGGCTGGCCGTGGCGATGCTCGCGGCCTCGGCCCCGCCGCCGCCCTTGCCGGGCCGCACGGAAGGCCGGCCGGCGACCGTGCCGCAGCGAGAGACCGGCGACAAGCCGACCGTCGGAGTGCTCGCGGGATGCGTCCAGGCCGGGTTGTTCGGCCGTGTGAACCAGGCCACGGTGCGGGTGTTGCAAGCCAATGGCTACCGCGTGGTCAGTGTGCCGAACCAGGGGTGCTGCGGCGCGCTGCACGCCCACGGCGGCGATCTCGAAACCGCGCGCTCCCTGGCGCGACGCAATCTGGAGGCCTTTGAGGCGGCGGGTGTGGACTTCGTCGCGATGAATGCGTCCGGGTGCGGAGCCGCGATGGCCGACTATGGTTCGCTGCTGGCCGACGACGAGGAGCTGGCCCCGCGTGCAAGGGCCCTGGCGGGCAAGATACGCGACATCTCACAGCTGCTGGCCGAGCGGGGTCCGGTCCCGGGCGGCACCGTGCCCCTGAAAGTCACGTATGACGCGCCGTGCCACCTTCTGCATGCACAGGGGGTCGCGGAGCCGCCTGCGCGCGTGCTCGATTCGATCCCGGGCCTCGAAGTCGTTCCCCTGCCCGGCGCGGCCGAGTGTTGTGGCGGCGCCGGGATCTACGGGCTCACCAATCCGCGGCTCGGCGGCTGGATCGGGTCCGACAAGGTGCAAAGCGTGCTGGGTACGGGTGCCGCGGCGCTGATCACCGGGAATCCGGGATGCATGATGCAGATCGGAGCCGGCCTCGCGCTGACCGGAGCGGGAATCCCCGTGCTGCACCTCGTCGAACTCCTGGATGAGAGCTATCGCCGCGGCGGTCTGTACGGGGAAGTGGACCGATGACAAAAGCGAACCTCCTGTCCATCGCGGAGGCCGAGGCACGGACCGGAGAGTGCCTCGAGTTCCTGCGCAGTCTGGTGGAAATCGAGTCGCCGACCGGCCACGCAACAGCGAATGTTGCAGTTGCCGACTTGCTGTCCGACGCGCTTGTCGCCGTCGGCGGTCACGTTGAGCGGATACCCGCTCCCGGACTCGGCGAGCATCTGCTCGCGCGCATCGCCGGATTGGAGCGGCACGGCCCTCCGCTGCTGGTCCTGGGACACATGGACACCGTGCATCCGGTGGGCACGCTGGAGCGGAACCCCTTCGCGGTCAGCGGGGCGAAGGTGACCGGCCCGGGCATCTACGACATGAAGAGCGGGCTCGCTGTAGCGATTGTCGCGCTCCGGCTGCTGGCGGCGAACGGCCGCAGGCCCGCGTCGGACATCTCGCTGCTCATCACCTGCGATGAAGAGAGGGGGTCTCCCGACTCGTGGGAGACGATCGAAGCGGAGGCCAGGGCGTCGCGCGCCGCGCTTGTCCTGGAACCGTCGGCACCGGGAGGCGCGGTGAAGAGTCGGCGCAAGGGCGTTAGCGCCTACGAACTCACCGTCAGGGGCAGGCCGGCCCATGCCGGGATCGAACCCGAGGCCGGGGCCAGCGCGATTCACGAGATCGCCCGACAGATTTGCCGCATTTATGAGTTTGCGGCCCCGGATCAGGGGACCACGATCAGTGTCGGTGTTGTGGAAGGCGGCACCGCCGAAAACGTGGTGGCGGCGGAGGCGCGGTGCACGCTCGATGTTCGTTTCTGGACAAGGTCTGAAGCCGAGCGCATCGATGAGGCCATGCACGCGCTCGAACCGGTCGACCCGGTGTGCGAGTTGCACCTGGAGGGCGGCGTGAACAGAGGACCGCTGGAAAGAACGGAGGCATCGGGCAGGATGTTCGCAACAGCCCGCCGACTGGCTGCGCAACTGGGCTTCGTGATCGAGGAAGGCGCCACCGGTGGCGGCAGTGACGGCAACATCGCCGCGGCGGTGGGCTGCCCGACGCTGGACGGCCTGGGGCCCGACGGCGGCGGCGCCCACACGCTTCAGGAGCACATCCTGCTCGATGACGTGCCACGCAGAATCGGCCTGATGGCCGGACTTTTTGAATTCATATGAACTGAAACGGCGTTGAAGCCGAAAGAGGCGGCATTGTGCTCACAGGGACAGCTTCCTATAATGTGCTTCGCAAGAATGAAGTGCCCCGACAGGTATCCGTTGCCGACCACACACAACGCAGAGGAGAACGCAGGTTAATGAATGCGAGGACACGGAGTGACTACCGCACGGCGCTCAAGCAGGCCGAAGCGGAGCTGGCGAACCATGAGAAGCGAGGCGACGCCCTCCGCAACACCATCGCCGGACTCAAGACCCTTCTCGGAGTGGATCGGAAACCGGCGCCCAAGGCGGCGCCAAAACGCGCGCCAGTCCGCAAGAAGAGAAGGCGGCGCAAGAGTGCGGGCGCGGGTCATCCGGATGTGCCGGCCGGCACGTTCAGGGGCATGGGCCCAACGTTTGCCTATCGCAAGTTCGTTAAGATCTACGGCGAAGGATACACGGTGCCGCAGATCCGTGACGCGCTGGTGCAGGGCGGTGTGAAGTCCAAGTCGAGGACTTCCCTGCTGACCGGCCTTCATTCCGTGCGCCGCCGCGATCGCCTGAAGGCGGAGGCGGCTGCCCAGGCGGCTGGCGAAGCGAGCGCCGAGTCGGCCGGCGGGAGCGACCAGGCCTGACTCCCGGCCACTTGCTGATCGCTGCAAAGCGGTCGGCAACGCAACGTTCGGCACGCGCATGAGAATCGACCGAGCGGTCTTGCGCGAACTGCCTCTGGAACTGCGCGAGTTCTTTGAGATCAGCAGTGGAGGCACGCAAGCACGCCGCATCCTTTTGCTGACGCTGGAGTCCGGTGGAATCAGTGCATGGTCCGAGTGTGTGGCGGGAGAAACACCCGGGTATTCCTACGAGACCACGGACACGGCTTGGCATGTACTGACGCGGTGGCTGCTGCCGGCGCTCGTGGGCACCGAATTCGACGACGCCCGGCACCTGGAGGTTGTGCCATGGCTCCGCGGCCATCCCATGGCAAGGGCCGCCGTGGAGATGGCGGGGTGGGACCTGGAGGCGAAGCGCCGGAACGTGTCGCTCAGGGAACTGTTGGGCGGAGCCGTCGACGCGGTGCCGGTCGGTGTTTCGATCGGCATCCAGAAAAGTGATCAGGCGTTGTTGGACAAGATTGAGGCATACGACCGCGAGGGCTATCGAAAGATCAAGATAAAGATCAAGCCGGGTCGCGATGTTGAAATGCTGCAGGTGGTCCGCGACCACTTTCCCGAAGTGCCTGTCATGGCCGATGCCAACTCCGCATACACGCTCGAAGCGGACCTCGAACGCCTGGCCGCGATGGACAATTATGATCTAATGATGATCGAACAACCTCTCTCGCACGAGGACCTGCTTGAACATGCGGCTTTGCAAAAGAGCATTACTACGCCGGTTTGTCTGGACGAGTCGATTCGCTCGGTAGGTGATGCCCGCCTTGCTCTTCATCTGGGATCCGGTCGCATCATCAATATCAAACCCGGTCGCGTGGGTGGGCTCAAGTCGTCAACTGCGATACACGACGCGTGCAAAGCGGCCGGATGGCCCGTCTGGTGCGGCGGAATGCTCGAGTCGGGGATTGGGCGGGCCCACAACGTCGCGCTCGCAACACTGCCGGGCTTCACGATTCCCGGGGACATTTCCGACTCGAGGCGGTATTGGGCCGAGGACATCGTCACGCCGGAGTTCAAGATGGTCGACGGCATGATGCCCGTGCCCGAGGGGCCGGGCATCGGTGTGCGTCCGCGCATGTCTCGCATCGAATCGCTGACGACGCGCAAGCACGTATTCGAGGCCTAGAAGTCCGCGGACACCCCGGCTGCTAATCGCGCACCGGCGCAACCGCACGCTGGCAGGCGGGGCAGTACCTCCAGCGGGCGTCGATCGGTTCCCCGCACGTGCAGACGTTGCCGCGAGGACGCCCACACATCGTGCATCCGGCGGCGGCCGGCGGCAGTGGCGCGTCACAGTTTGCGCAATGGACCGCGGCCCCCTGTGTGAGGGCGATGATCTGACCCGCTTCGTGCGGTGTGGTGACGCCTTCCGCGACCTGGCGCATGGCGTCGCGGGCCATCGACACCATGCCGTTTTGCCGGGCGCGGTGGCGTAGCGAGGCAATGGCGGCCCCGGCGTTGATCGCGGTGCGGATTTCGTCGTCCACGACCAGCACCTCGAAGACCCCGCTGCGGCCCCGGTAGCCGCGGTTGCACATGGTGCATTCGTCCCCGCGACCCTCGCAGCGCGAGCACACCCTGCGGATCAGGCGCTGGGCGACAACCCCGGCGAGACCCCCCGCCACTAGGAAGGGCGGCACGCCCATCTCGAGCAGCCGCGTGATGGCGCTCGGGGCGTCCACCGTGTGGATCGTGGTGAGCACCAGGTGGCCCGTCACTGCTGCCGACATGGCGATTTCGGCGGTTTCCCGGTCACGCACCTCGCCCACGAGAATCACGTCGGGGTCCTGGCGCAGTATGGCGCGCAATCCGGACGGGAAGTCGACTCCCGCCTTCTGGTCGATTTCCATCTGGGCGACGCCCGGGAACCGATATTCGACCGGATCCTCCAGCGTCACGATGTTGATCTTCCCGGCGGCGAGTTCCGCCACCGCTGCGGAAAGCGTGGTGGTCTTGCCGCTTCCCGTGGGCCCCGACGCCAGCAGCACTCCCTGGCGGCGCTGGAGAAGGTGGCGAAGGCGGTCCAGATCGTGCGCGGACATCCCGAGGAACGACAGGTCACGCGGGGCGTCGCCCGGGTCGAGGACGCGCAGCACGGCCTTCTCGCCGCCCAGTGTCGGGATGGTGGACACGCGGACCGTAAGCTTGGTGTCCCGTTTCCTGACCGTGAAACCGCCGTCCTGGGGGCGCCGCCGCACCGAGATGTCCAGTCCGGCCATGACCTTGACGCGAGAGATCGCGGCCCGATGACTTCCGGGCGGCAGCTCCGTCGCCGTGTGAAGCAGTCCGTCGATCCGAAAGCGGACCCGGGAACCCGCACCGTGCGTTTCGATGTGAATGTCGCTCGCGCGCCTGTCGATCGCGTTCGACAGGAGGTGGTCCACGATCTTCACGATCGGGGCCGCTCCGGCCTCGTTTTCCAGATCCTGCAGACTGCTCCCTTCATCGCGCCATCCCGACCGCTCGAGGCTGTCGAGAAGCTCGGTGAGCTCTCCGCCGTATGCGTCGAGCACGCCCTGGACGACGGCCGAACGCGGCGCCGCCAACGCCACTACGTGGCACCCGGACTGAAAGCGGAGGTCGTCGACGGCATCGGTGTCGAGAGGGTTTGCCATTGCCACGGTGAGCCTGCGGCCCTCGACGGCCAGGGGAAGGATGCCCTTTCGGCGCGCCCAGGCGGGCTGTACCCGGGCCAGAGCATCGGGATCGGGGCGGAGCGGCGGCGCCACGAAGTCGAGGTTGAGCATGGCCGCCAGCGCCTGCGCCACCTGCGTCTCGTCCACCAGACCCCGGCGCAGCAGGACTTCGTCCAGTCGTCGGCCGGAACGGTCGCAGTCCTGTTCCGCTTCGCGCAGCGCGGAGGCGCTCAGTACACCCCTGTCCAGGAGGATTCGGCCGAGTAAGGTGTCGCGTGCGGGCATCGTGCCCCGAAGGTGGCACGGCCCACGGGGCGCCTACATGGTTGGATGGGCCGGAATCGGCCGGCGGCGCGTGTCGGGGCGGCGCGCGGCGTGGCCCGGAACGGCTACGAGACCGGGACGCTCGGCCGCAGGTCCATGGTGACCTCGGCCTCGACGTGACCGATGTCGGCGCGATCCTTCAGCGCATCGCGAAGACGCGGGTCGATCTTGCGATACGCGGCCAGCACGCCGTCCCGGAGCCTCAGCCGCAGGACCTTGATCGCGTTGACGTCCGGTCTCGACGTGCGCGTTTCCTTCTTCGCGTCCTCGAGGTTCTTCGGGATGATTTCGAAGGGGACCACGCCGACATCGTCGTGGCGCTCCGAGTCGATGTAGTGAATCGAAACGCTGACATCGCCGCGGGCCATGTGGTGGGAGATGTCCCCGATGGCGCGGAAACGGTCGGCCAGGGGCCTCATTTCCGAACTGTGCGCCGCCTTCCTGTACCCGGCCTCGATCAGGGAGAACAACCGCCTCATGCGCTCAGGCGTGGTCGAATCCCCGTCCGGGATCTCGGTGTCCATGTCCCTGCCCCGGGCCTGGCGGTCATTCAATGACAGGGCCCGCTCCATGTCCCTGCTGCGCGCACGATCTATGCTCTCAAGGATGCGGTCCGGGTTTGTCCTGTAGCTCATCACACCTCGCCGAATTTGTCGTACCCTACTCGTTTTACAGCCAAGAACGATAACCGTTATCCAATTGCCCGGCCAGAATCGGCGGGATAGGTTGGGTCCCGTCGCACACACCGATGGAGAACCCACATGACCGAAGCGCCCACGGCTCCCGGAACACACGCCGGCCCGTCCGCCGCGGCCGAACGACCCCCCCGGCCGGCATTCGTCCGCCGCCTCTGGATGGTGTTCGTCCAGCCGGGAGAACTGTTCCGGGCGCTCGCGCAGAACCCCGCCTGGTTCCCCGTGGCCGCTTTCGTAGCCCTCGTCGCGGGCGCGTCGATATTCCTGCTCCCGGCCGAGGCATTCGAGAGCATGTGGGACAACGTCCCGGCGGAGCAGCGCGAACAGATGCCGGAATTCCCGCCCGGATTCATGCGTGCGATGACCACCGCGGGCACCCTGGTGGTCACCCTCATCTTCCCGGTGGCCATCAGCCTCGGCACCTACGTGATCTTCGTCTTCATCCGCGGCGACCGCGCCACCTTCAGGCAACACCTGTGCGTCAACGCGCACACCGGCTTGATTATGGCGCTGGGGGCCCTGTTCCTGTTTCCGCTCCGCATGCGCAGCCTGGACTTCCAACAGTCGCTGTCGATCGGGTCCTTCTTCCCCTTCCTGCCGGAGGGGTTCGCGGCCGACCTGCTCGCCGGGCTCGACCTGTTCGGCCTGTGGAGCTGCATTGTCGCCGGCATCGGTCTGGCCGCGATCGACGAGAGGCGCAGCGCAAAGTCCACCGCGACGATCCTTGTGGGAGTGCTGGTGCTGTTCGCGGTGATTCGAGCGCTGTTCTTCTAGCCGGCCATCGCCCCCACAGTCACGTTGGCCCCACCTTCCGCCAAAGAGCAGAGCCCGAACGGCTCGCCGCCTACGAACGGCTCGCTCCGTACGCGCGCCATCCTGGCCGTCGCCGCGCTGGCGGCCGCCTTCCACCTCTTCGGCGCCGGCTTCTCGCCCTTCACCGCCCTCGTCCAGCGCCCGGTCCACCTCGCCCTCATGGCGTCCCTCGCGTTCCTGGGCGTCGGGGTCCGAGCCCTGCCGAAGTCGAAGTGGGGATGGGCCTTCAACGCCGCCTTCGGCACGGTTCTGGTTACGTGCGCACTCTACCTCGTCTCACAGAACGAGGCGCTGGTGGCACGTTCGGGCAGCCCCACGACCCTCGACCTGGCGACGGGGGCGGTGCTGGTCGCCGGGGTGCTGCTCCTGGCGCGGCGCGCGACCGGGTGGGGCCTGGTCGTGGTGGCAAGCGGCGCCCTGCTGTACGCCCTGGCCGGACCCTGGCTGCCGGGGGTTCTCGCGCACCGGGGATACGGGCCCGGCCGCCTGATCGAGCAGCTCTACCTGTCCACGGAGGGGATCTGGGGCGTCCCCCTGGGCGTATCCGCCGACTTCGTCTACCTCTTCGTGCTCTTCGGCGCGTTCCTCGACATCGCGGGCGGCGGCGGCCTGCTGATCGCACTCGCCGACCGCGTGGCCGGCCGCACCCGGGGAGGCCCCGCCAAGACCGCCGCGGTGGCGAGCGCCTTCATGGGCTCGCTGTCCGGCAGCGCGGTGGCCAACGTCGTCACCACCGGGACCTTCACCATCCCGCTCATGCGCCGCTCCGGATTCCGCCGCTTCTTCGCCGGCGCGATCGAGGCGGCGGCCAGCACCGGCGGCCAGCTGATGCCCCCCGTCATGGGTGCCGGGGCCTTCATCCTCGCGACGTGGACCAACATCCCGTACGCGACGGTGGCGCTTTCGGCCGCGATCCCCGCGATCCTCTACTACGCGGCCCTCCTGTGGGCCATCCACTTCCGCGCCACCAAGGTCGGCCTCGAGGGCAGCGCAACCGGCCGGTCCGAAGAGATCGCAAGGCGCATACACCTGCTTGTTCCCGTGCTCATCATCGTGCTGATGCTCGCGCTCGGACGCTCTCCCATGCGCGCGGCCTTCTGGGGCGTAGTCACCTCGGTGCTGGCCGCGTACGCCTTCCCGCACACCCGTCCGGGGCTCGCGAAGATCGCGCGTGCGCTGCGGCGGGCGGCTTCGGGGGCGGTGCAGGTCGCGGCGGCGTGCGCGGCCGCCGGCATCGTGGTCGGAGTCGCATCATTGACCGGCATCGGGCTGCGCATGTCCGAGCTGATCGTGGTCATCTCGCAGGGCAATCTTCTCGTCGCCCTCATTCTCACAGCCCTCGGCTCGATCGTTCTGGGCATGGGCCTGCCGACCACCGCCGCCTACGTCGTCCTCGCCGCCCTCGGCGCACCCGCTCTGGTCGAACTCGGCGTGCCCCTTCTCGCCGCGCACCTCTTCATCTTCTACTTCGGCTGCATCTCCAACGTGACGCCCCCGGTCTCGCTCGCCGCCTACGCCGCCGCGGGAATCTCGGGCTCGCCGCCGCTGAAGACGGCTTGGACCGCCATGGGACTCGCCTCGGCCGGATTCCTGGTGCCGTTCATGTTCGTCTACGCGCCCGCGCTGATCCTGGACGGCACCGCGGCCGAGATCATCACGACAACGGTGACGGCGCTGATCGGGGTCATCGCGCTTGCCGGTGCGGTGATCGGACATGTGCGAGGGTCTTTGGGGAGAGGGCGGCGTTTGCTGATGATGGCGGCGGCCCTCTTGCTGATCGCACCCGGATTCCTCTGGGACGGGATAGGTTTGATTCTCTTCCTGGGCGCGGGCCTCGCGGGGGTTCCGCCCGGAAGCGACGAATCGATCCCCTCTCGCGGAAGTGAACCGACATGAAGTCACAAGAGACGAAGTCCCTTGCGATCAAGCGACTGGCCCGGATGCGCGCGGCCGTCCTGCTGGCCGTCGCCGGCCTGGCCGCCTGTTCGGGCTCCGGTCCCCAGCAATTCCTCAGCCTCGGCACCGCCGGCACCGGCGGGATCTACTATCCCCTGGGCGGCGCCATAGCCGCGCGCCTTTCGGTCATGGACACGCTGCGGCAGTACACCGCCGAGGTCAGCGGCGGCTCCGTCGAGAACGTCAACCGCCTCCGCGAGCGCCAGATCGACCTGGCGTTTGCCACCGGCAACACCGTCTACGAGGCGGCGACCGGCGGCCTGGACTACGATGAGGCCGTCGCGGACCTCCGGATCCTGGCGCCGCTCTACCCGAACATGACGCACATCGTCGTGTCGCGCGGCACCACGGCGACCTCGCTGGCCGAGCTCGCGGGGGGCACGGTGTCGGTGGGCGCGGCGGGAAGCGGCACCGAGCAGATGTCGCGCCAGATCCTCGAGGCCTACGGACTGACCTACGACGACGTGACGGTGCGCTACCTGAGCTTCAACGAGTCGGCCACCGCGCTCAAGGACGGCGCGCTGGACGCCGCGATCATCTCGGTGGGGTATCCGGCCGCGGCCGTGCTGGAAGCAACCACCACCGGCGGCGCGCGCCTGCTGCCGATGGGCGCGGAGCAGATCGACTACCTGCGCGAGCGCTATCCGTACTACGTCCACGGCGAAATCCCGGCGGGGAGCTATCCCGGCACGGAAGAAGCCGTTCCCACTGCGGGGATCATGAACTGGGTGATCGGCATGGCGGACATCCCCGCCGACGTGGTCCAGTACGTGGTGCGGCTGCTCTCGGACGACCGGGCCGAACTGGCCCAGGTCCACGAGATGGTCGAGCAGATCGCCATGCCCGCGCTGCTCGATGCGCCGATCGCGCTGCACGACGTCACGCAGGCGTGGGTGGACGGCAATCTGAGGGGCGGGGAGGGCCTGTGAGTCGGCCCCTGACGTGCCAGCGGGCGCACTTCTCGCTGCCGGACGACTTCCACTACCTGAACTGCGCCTATATGGGGCCGCTCCCGCGGGTGGCGGAGCGGGCCGGGATCGAGGGCCTGCGGGCCAAGCGCTTTCCGCAGGCGATCTCGCCCGAGGACTTCTTCGATCCCGCCGATGAGCTCCGCAAGCGCTTTGCCAGGCTGATCGGGGCGCCCGAGCCGAATCAGGTCGCGACCGTGCCGTCGGTGTCGTACGCGGTGTCGACGATCACGCGCAACACCGAGACCGGGCCGGGCGCCAATGTCGTGATCGTGCACCAGCAGTTCCCCGGCAACGTCTACCCGTGGCGGCGCCTGGTGGCCGAAAAGGGCGGCGAACTGCGCGTGGTGAAGCCGCCGACGGACGGGGGGCGCGGCGAGGGATGGACGGACCGGATCCTCGACCGGATCGATCGCGACACCGTGGCGGTCTCGATGGGAACCGTGCACTGGACCGATGGAACGCGGTTCGACGTGGCCGCCGTGCGTGCCAGGACGCGCGAGGTCGGCGCCGCGTTCATCCTGGACGGGACACAGACCGTCGGAGCCGTGCCGATCGACGTGGCCGCACTCGAGCCCGACGCCCTCGTGGTTGCCGCTTACAAGTGGCTGCTGGGCCCGTATTCTCTGTCAGTGGCCTGGTTCGGAGAGCGGTATCTCGACGGAATCCCCCTCGAAGAGACGTGGCACGGCCGCCGCGATTCGGAGAACTTCGCCGGCCTGGTCGAATACGAGGACGAGTACCAGCCCGGGGCGGTGCGCTTCGACGTGGGCCAGCGCAGCAACTTCGCGCTGATCCCGGCACTGTCGGCCTCGCTGAACCTGTTGCTGGAGTGGCGTCCCGAGCGGGTGGCCGCGTACACGGAAGCGCTCATGCAGGGCGCGTTCCCACGCCTGCGGAACCTGGGTGTTCGGGTCGAGGACAAGCCGTGGCGCTCCCCCCACCTGTTCGGACTGGGCCTCCCGCCCGGCGCGGAACTGGACCGGCTCAAGGCGAGCCTGGAGCGCCACCGGGTCGGTGTTTCATTTCGCGGGACGAGCGTCCGCGTGTCGCCCAACGTCTACAACACGGAAGAGGACGCGGAGGCTCTGGTCCGGGCCTTCGAGGCGACGCTGGGGAAGTGACCCGCGAAAGGGGCGCTGATGCGTTGATGATGAAACGCTGATCAAACGCTGATCAACTCGTCCGTCCTCAGCGCACGGTGAGCCCGGGGCCGAAAACGACTTCGGCCGTCGCGCCCTCGCCGATTCCCTGTTCCGCGAACCACCCCTTCCGCACCTCCAGCACCAGCGCCGTGGCGACATCCGAGTCGGTCAGGGTCTCGTCGAGCGGCTCCATCTGCTTGATGCCCACAATCGTGTTCGCGTCGTCGAAGAAGGCGATGTCGAGCGCGACGTGGGTGTCCTTCATCCAGAACGAGCGCTCTTCGCTCTGGTTGAAGACGAAGAGCATGCCGGTTCCGTCCGGTACGGCGCTGCGGTCCATCAGGCCCTGTTCGCGCTGTTCGGGGGTGCTCGCGATCTCGGCGACCACGGTGTCCGCGCCGAAGATGACCCAGGCCCTCCCGGGGGCCGGCAGCACCAGCTGGCGCGAGTCCGGTTCCTGCGCGGCCGAGCCCGCGGACGCCGCGGCCGCCTGGGCTCCGCCCCCGTTCCCCGCCCCGCACCCCGACGCCACCGTGACCGCCAGCATGATGATCGCCGCGAGGCCCGCCTGGAGGCCCGCCGCGTTGTCCACGGCGACCCCTCTCCTGTTCCCGTCCATGTCCTTCGCCCTCCTGTCCCTGCCTGCCGGCATTCCGTCAGCCCGTCGCGCAGCCTAACTTACTGCGCCCGATCCCACCTGCCCAAGGCCGAGGACGAAAACGCGTGCCGATCGATCAGGAGTTGCTGGACATTCTGGTTTGTCCCGAGAACCGGACGCCCGTGAGCATGGCGGACGCGGGTGTGCTCGACCGCCTGAACGCCGCGATCGAGAGCCGCGCGGTCGAGAACCTTGGAGGCGACGCGGTGACCGAGCCCGTCACCGAGGCCCTCGTGCGCGAAGACGGGAGGATCCTCTACGCCATCCGCGAGGGGATCCCCGTGATGCTCATCGACGAGTCGATCGACCTGTCGAAGCTCTAGCCCGGGCGCACCATGCTGCCCGTGGCCACCGTGACGGCCTGACCCACGAGCTCGACGCGATCACCCCGGGCGCGCACGGTGAGCTCGCCGCCCCGTGCCGACCGTTGCCGGGCCGCCATTTCCGCCTTCCCCAGCACGGCCGACCAGTAGGGCGTGAGGGTGGTGTGGGCCACGCCCGTGACGGGGTCCTCGTCCACGCCGAGCCATGGCGCGAAGAACCGCGACACGAAGTCGACTTCGGCGCCGGCGCCCGGGGCGGTGACCGCGACACCCATGACGCCACCGGGCAGGCGCACCCTGCCGAGCGCGCCGAAATCAGGGCGGACGGCGAGGACCTCGGCCTCCGTGCCGAGTACGACCAGCGCGACCTTGCCTGACGTGGTGAAGGTGGCCGGGCGCCCATCCCCATCCCCGGCGCCGATACCCAGAGCCTCTGCCAGCCCGGCCGGCATGGGCACTTCGTGGGGAGGGTTCGCGGGGAAGTCCATGCGCAGCCGCCCGTCCTCCTCGGTCACCACCAGCGGACCCGACAGGGACTGGAAGCGCACCGGCTGCGGCAGGCCGGCTTCGCGCAGCAGCACGTGAGCGCTGGCCAGAGTGGCGTGGCCGCAGAGCGGAACTTCGGCGACGGGAGTGAACCAGCGCAGCCGCCGATTGCCGCCGCCGTCCGGCGCGTACACGAACGCAGTTTCCGACAGGTTCATCTCGGCGGCGATCCGCGCCATGGCTGAATCGGGCAGATCGTCGATCTCGAGACACACCGCGGCGGGGTTGCCGCCAAACGGGGTGTCGGTGAAAGCATCCACGGTATAGTATGGAATCCCTCGACCGGTCATTTTTCAGGGGCCCTTTTCCGGGGTGACAAGACACATGGTAAAGTCCACATTCTGCGCCGTTGCGGTAGGCCCCTGCCCGGCTGATCTCGGGTGAAGGAAGGCGAAACACTCGTCACCGCGGGCGGTTTCGCCCGCTTCTACACGCCCCTGGCGGCGACCAGCCTTCTGCTGACGGCGACCAATCCGATTCTGGCGGCGGCGTTGGCGCGTTCCGCCGACCCGGTTATCGCGCTTGCCGGATACAGCGTCGCCTTCGCGGTCTGCGGCGTCCTGTACGCTCCGCTGCTGGTCGTGCAGCAGGTTGCCGCCGCGCGCCTGCTGGCCGAAGCCTCCTTCTCGCCGGTCAAGCGCTTCGCCTACCTGACCGGCGGGCTCATGTCCCTGATCGGTGCGCTCATCGCGTACACGTCCGTCGGGGACGTGGTCTTCGCGGGCGCCGTGGGCGTGGGCCCCGAGGTGCTGGCCGAAGCCGTGCGGGCCATGCAGTTCCTGTGGCCGGTGCCGTTCCTGACCGCCGTCCGCGCGGCGCACCAGGGACGCCTGGTCGCGGGTCACCGCACGATGCCCATCGCGCTGGCCACCGGGAGCCGCACCGGAATCCTGGCGGTCGTCGCCTTCGCCCTGCTAGCCACCGGCGGTGGCGCGTGGCTCGGTGCCGCGGCGTTCACCGGCGGCCTGATCGTGGAAACGCTCATCGTCCTGTGGTCACCCACGCCCGACATCCAGCTCGAGCGGCAGGACTGCGAGGCCGATCGCGAGAACGTCGCCGCCTTTTCGGCGCCGCTCATGTTGAACGTGCTGCTCTGGTGGGCGACTCCCCTGATCATCAATGCGGTGCTCGCGCGCACGGCCAACCCCGACCTGGCACTGGCCGCGTTCGGCGTGGTCGAAGCCTTCGCGTGGTTCATTGCGGCGCCGGTGGGTCAGCTGCAGCACGCCAGCATCGCGCTGGTCGAGTGTTCAGAGACCCACAGGCGCGTGCGGACGTGGGGTGCGGCGGTCGCTTTCGCGATGGTGGCGATCCTCCTGATCCTGGCGCTGCCCGCGATTCGCGAGCCGTTGCTGCGGTACGTGTTCGCGCTGGATTCGGACCTGGTGGCGCTGGCCGGCGCCGCGCTGCCGATCGCCGCGGCGTATCCGTTCCTGTACGGGCTGCGCCAGTACTACCAGGGGCTGTTCGTGCGCTCCGGCCGAACCGGCGTCGTGGGGGCCGGCGCCGTTCTGCGCGTCGGCAGCATCGTCGCGGCCGCATTCTTCGTGGCGGACGCGGGGGTGACCGGGGCGGTGCTGGGCGTGGGGCTGGCGGTCTTCGGCCTGACGATCGAAGGACTGTTCCTGGAACGCTTCTCGCGCAAGGACGTCATGCCCGAGCTGCGTGCCAGGCGCGCCGCCGCGATCAATCTGGAGGCGTTCGAGGGCGTGACGGAGGGCGGGTAGGGAAGACCGAGGGCGGGTAGGGGACAAGTGCCGCCGTCGCCGTGCTGCTGTTAGTACAGTTTGCGAGCTAAACTAAACTAAGAGCACGACAGCTATGGGGACCTCAGTGGTGGCTAGTCCATACGCCTGGTGGCTAGCCCTACGCCGCCCGCCGCTTTCGCAGAAAGTCCATCACGATGTGCTGGCCCAGCGTCATCGTGGACGTGAAATAGGCCTTGCCGCGCGCGATCTTCGCCACTTCCCGGACGAAGCGGACCAGGTAGGGGTCGTCCGCCAGCATGAAGGTGTTGATCGGGATCCCCGAGCGCCGACAGGCGGCGACTTCGCGATACGTCGCGCGCAGAATTGTGCGGTCCAGTCCGCCCGAATTCTTGTAGACCCGGCCCCGCTTGAGGGTGATCGCGGTCGGCTTGCCGTCGGTGATCATGATGATCTGGCGCATGTCCTTCTTCTGCGTCGTCAGGATCCTGCGCGCCACCTCGAGTCCCTCGGCCGTGTTCGTGTGGAAGGGGCCGACCTGGGCCTTCGGCAACTCGCCCAGCGGGATCTCCTGCGCGCGGTCCCCAAAAGTCACTACCCGCAGCGAATCGCCCGGAAACTCGGTGCGGATCAGGTGCGACAGAGCCAGCGCCACCTTCTTCGCCGGCGAAAACCGGTCCTCTCCGTAGAGGATCATCGAGTGCGAGACGTCCAGCATGATGACCGTGGCGCACGACGACCGATAATCGGTCTGATGGACCATCAGGTCCTTGTAGTCCAGGGCCAGCGCCACCTCGCTCCCCGGCGGCGGCAGCCCCTCGCGGGCGATCGTCTTCTTCAGCGTCTCGGGGATGTCCAGGTTCAACGTGTCGCCGAACTCGTAGGGCTTGCTCCCGGCGTCCGACTCGACGCCCGTGGCGTACTCGCGGGTCTCGTGGGATCCGATGCTCGACTTGCCCATCGAGCCCAGCAGGTTGCGCAGCGCCCGGTAGCCGAGGAAGTCGAGTCCGCGGCTGGTCAAGTTGAAGTTGACCGTGCGCGCGGCCTCACGGGCGTCGTCGACGTGGCCCGTGCCGGTGGCGTCTCCGGTGGCTCCCGCCGAACCGGTCGGCTCGCCCGTCAGCGTGATATAGCCCTCTTCGATCATCTTCTGAACGAGCTCGTCGAGCAGGTCCGCGATCTCCTGCTGAACGTCCGGGTTGCCGGGGCCCTCGCCGCGAAGTTCCTCGATCATCTCCGGCGTCAGCTGGCCGCTCTCGACCAGCGCCCGCAGCAGCGCCTGTTTCAGCGCGTCGAGCGAAGTCGTATCCTCCAGACCGGACCAGCCCCAGTAGGGGTGGAAGTGGGGGCCGCCGGCGAAGCCCCCGTCCAGGAGGAAGTCGGAGAGCATCTCCATGAGGCCCTCCAGGTTGAGCGCGTCCAGCCAGCTCTTGCGGTATTTGGTATAGGTCGTGAAGCGCATGACGAAGAGTAGACCACAGACAGCCGAGCCTGCAAACCGGATTGCTCCGGCCGCCTTCCGCCGCGGTCTGCTGGCTCACTTCGACCGGTATCGCCGCGACCTCCCGTGGCGGCGCGACCGGACGCCGTACAGCGTCGTGGTGTCCGAGTTCATGCTCCAGCAGACCCGCGTCGAGACCGTGATCCCCTACTATCGCCGCTGGCTGGCGCGTTTCCCGGACTGGCGGTCGCTCGCGGGCGCCACGGACGACGAAGTCCTGCTCGCCTGGAAGGGACTCGGGTACTACGGACGGGCGCGCAACCTGCATCGGACCGCGACCATGGTGTGCGAGCGGTTCGGAGGACGCCTGCCCCAGGACCCGCGCGAGCTCTGCAGCCTGCCGGGCGTCGGCGAATACACGGCCGGAGCGGTGGCGAGCATCGCGTTCGGTAAGGCGGTGCCGGCGGTCGACGGCAACGTGCGCCGCGTCCTGTCACGGCTGCTCGATGTGGGCGACCCGACGCTGGCCCGACTGCGCGACGAAGCCACGCACCTCATCGACCCGGACCGCCCTGGCGACTTCAACGAGGCGCTGATGGAACTGGGCGCGACCATATGCACGCCGCGGACTCCTCGCTGCGGTGTTTGTCCTGTGGCGGACCAGTGCGGCGCCCTCGCCGCGGGGACGGTGGCGGAGCGACCGTTACGGAGTGTGCGCAAGCGCGTGCCGAGGGTCGAGTACGCGGTCGCGGTGGTGGTGGCGGAAGCGCCGGACGCGGTGGGCGCGGCGGCGAGCGAGGCGGATGCTCCGGACGCGGCGGACGCACCGGACGCACCAAGCCCGGCGCTGAGCCACGGCGGCGCCCCGCTCCGCACCCTGCTCGTCAAACGCCCGCCGACGGGACTGCTCGCCGGCATGTGGGAGTTCCCCACCCTCAGCACGCTCGCCGACCTGGGCCTCACAGGCACGCCCGGCCCGCCCCTCGATCCCGTCACGCACGCTTTCACCCACCTCCGCGCGACCTACAGGCCCGTCATCGTGAGGGTGGGGCCCGGTGCGGCGGGCGCGCTCGGCCCCGGCGCGGCCGCGCGGTCGCCCGCCACCCGGGCCGCCCCTCGCGGCGCGCCCGCTCCC